>CAMDKD010000019.1 GCA_945901125.1 Bordetella parapertussis | reverse complement strand
AGCTCAGTTGGTAGAGTCCAGGATTGTGATTCCTGTTGTCGTGGGTTCGAGCCCCATCAGCCACCCCAATTTATTCCCCCTTGTACCGAATTAACGGAGCTTTCAAATGCCTGGACTAGTCCCTGAAATTGATCCGGATGGACTTCTTGAGTTTTCTGTTGTTTACACAGACCGTGCACTCAACCACATGTCACAACGCTTTCAAGGTGTGATGCGTGATATTTCCCAGATTTTGAAGCAGGTTTACAAAGCCCATTCCACCGTATTGGTTCCCGGCAGCGGAACCTTTGGCATGGAGTCTGTGGCCAGGCAATTCGGTACAGGTAAAAAAGTGTTGGTCATTCGCAATGGCTGGTTCAGCTATCGTTGGACCCAGATTTTTGACATGGGCCACATACCATCAGAGTCCATTGTCCTAAAGGCAAAACCTCTTAGCCAACAAAAGCAATCGCCTTGGGCGCCGTGCCCTGTTGAAGAGGTTGTAGCAACTATTTTGCGTGAAAAGCCTGCAGTGGTTTTCGCACCTCACGTTGAAACCTCCGCAGGTTTGATCCTGCCCGACGATTACCTGAAAAAAGTCACTGATGCTGTTCATAGCTACGGTGGAATTTTCGTGCTCGACTGTATTGCTTCGGGTGCTATGTGGGTGGATATGCAAGCCACTGGTGTGGATGTGTTGATCAGTGCACCGCAAAAGGGCTGGAGTGGTTCCCCGTGTTGCGCCATGGTCATGTTGAGTGAACACGCCAGGCAGGTTATTGAAACCACGCAAAGCACAAGTTTTGCCTGCGATTTGAAAAAATGGCTGCAAATCATGGAAAGCTATGAAAAAGGAAACCATTCCTACCATACAACCATGCCGACTGATGCCTTGACCCGTTTGCGCGAGGTCATGCTCGAGACCCAACTCTACGGGTTTGAGAAAGTGCGTCAGGAACAAATCGAATTGGGTGCTCGCGTTCGATCATTGCTTGAAAGCCGTGGAATTGTCAGCGTTGCCGCTGAAGGTTTTAAGGCACCTGGCGTGGTTGTCAGTTACACCTCAGACGCAGATATTCAAAGTAGCAAGAAGTTTTTAGCCATTGGGTTGCAAACAGCTTCCGGCGTACCCTTGCAATGCGATGAAGCTGCTGATTTCATGACATTCCGAATCGGTTTGTTCGGGCTTGAAAAACTTCATAACATCGATCAGACACTTGGACATTTGTCCACCGCGTTGGATCAATTAGGCTTTGCTCAAAAAATAGCGATTGCTGCCTGATAGCCGTGAGATGCTGACCCAACTCCTGCTGTTCGTATCACAGACGCTGGTTTCTTTTTTCACGGCTCTGCTTCTGTTCAGGTTTTATTGTCAGTTGATCAAACTCAACCTGAAATGGATGGGTGGCAATATAGGGATGTTTGTTTTTAAAGTGACAGACTGGCTTGTCATGCCCCTTAAAAAAATTATTCCCGCCATCAAGAATATCGATTTATCTTCACTGACCGCAGCTTACCTGGTGCTGTGCCTCTACACATTTTTGAAATATTTGCTGATTGCCGGTAGTCTTCCCGACGCAGGCATTTTTGTTTCAACCTGCTTTGAGTTGATATCCGCTTGTATTTCCGGGGTTACCGGGATGATATTTATTTCAGCGCTGCTTTCCTGGTTTTCTGCGAATGAGCAGATTAAAAACATGTTTGAAGTTTTGGTCAATCCTTTGCTGAGACCTTTTCGCTACTTCATCCCTATGATTGCAGGTGTAGATATTTCACCCTTGGCGGCGCTGCTGTTTTTACAGGTCCTGAATATATTGATTCAAGGCATACGGGTTCAATTAATGGTTTGAGAACAGCGGGTCGTTCTAGCTGGTGTAAAAAAACCGCAATAATTGCTTAATGCGGTTTCTTGCTAGGGACTTGTTTGCACAAGTCCCGGTTGCTTGGAATTACAGCGCAGCGTTTTGCTGAGCCACCATCATATAGAGCATCGTGATAGAGAGCATGGTGTTAATGCGTGAGGTAAGCATGGCCAAGCGTGCTGCTTTGGCTTTCTCGGGCGCTTCAACAACCACAATGCCTAAAGCCTTTTTCTGATTCGGCCAAATAATGAACCAGACGTTAAAGGCCATGACCAGGGCGATCCACATACCCAGACCGATGGCAACCACGCCGGTTTGCAAGGTCAGTGCTTGCACAATGTAGCCCTGCATCCAGGCGACCAATAAGCCGGTCACGACAGTCGCCAAGGCGGCATAGCGAAACCAGAACAAAGCAGCAGGCGCTATGACTTTGCTGATGGCGGGTTTTTGCTCATCCGGAATGCTGGGCATGGACGGAATTTGCACAAAGTTGAAATACCACAGCAGGCCGATCCACATCACGCCGGACACCACATGCAGCCAGCGAACAACAAACGTTGACCAAACATGGCTGAATTGGATAGGGTTGCCTGTGATTGAAGTGGTGATAACCAGAACAATGATCAGCAGGACTAAACCTGCGAATAATGTTTTGTACAGCGATTGAAGAATTTGTGCCATAAATTACCTTATCCTTAAAGTTAACAAGTCAGGGTCGTCGTTATGAAATAACGTGAAAAGTTGATTTTGCCATTGATTAACAAGTTTGGTTTTATTCGTTGACCATCACCAGTTTGCCCATCACCAGTCTTTGGTTCATTCGACTGTAAGCATCGGGGAGTTGGCTCATTGGCATTGTACAGTCGATGACGGGTTTTATCTTCTTTTCTGAATACCATTCTATTAATTTACTCATCATTGCTGTATTGTTAGCGGGCTCTCGTCTTGCAAATTCGCCCCAAAACACACCAACAATTGAAGCGCCTTTTAGCAAGGCCAAGTTCAAAGGAATACTGGGTATAGGGCCCGATGCAAAGCCCACAACCAGGTACCTGCCACGCCAGGCGATAGATCGCAATGCCGGTTCTGAATATTCACCGCCGACAGGATCGTAAATGACGTCCGGGCCTTTGCCATCAGTCATGGCTTTGAGTTTTTCTCTGAAGCTGCCTTCGCTGTAATTGATGGTTTCATCAGCGCCGAGCTTCGAACATAAATCGCACTTTTCCGCTGAAGAAGCTGCTGCAATCACCCGTGCCCCGGCGGCTTTTGCTATTTGAATAGCAGACGTACCGACACCACCTGCTGCGCCTAGAATGAAGACGGTTTCACCCGGCTTGAGTTCAGCGCGGTCAATCAATGCGTGGTAAGAGGTTGCATAAATCATGATGAAGGCTGCAGCGTCCACCGGATCAAAATCCGAAGGCAGTGGCAGGCAGAGTTTTGCCGGAGCAAGCGTATGTGTGCCAAAGCCGCCGGTTCCCTTGAGGCAGGCTACAGACTGACCGGGTTTGAGATGGTCTACCCCTTCACCGACAGCTTCAATAATGCCGGCAAATTCTGATCCTGGAACAAAGGGAAGCTCTGGCTTCATCTGGTATTTGTTTTGTACGATCAGCAGGTCAGGAAAATTCAGACTGGCTGCCTGTATACGAATAAGTACTTCACCTGGGGCAGGCTGAGGTGTAGGTAGATTGACCCAGCGCAATGCTTCGACACCGGTTGGATTTTCACATTGCCAGACATTCATAAGGTTTACTTTCATCAGGAATAAAAAACTGCGTGTGAGTCGGCAACTTCATCAAATTGCCCGCAAGGGTGACCATACAATCATGCTTTGCAGGATGATTCATGAAAATTTTGATTTCAAACGACGACGGTTACCAAGCCCCAGGAATTATCGCCTTGTTTGAAGCCATGCGGAAAATTGCAGATGTTGAAGTGGTCGCGCCTGAACAAAATAACAGCGCCAAATCAAATGCATTGACTTTGCACTTTCCCATTTACATACGCGAATCACACAACGGCTTCAGGTACGTGACCGGAACACCGGCTGATTGCGTACATATAGCGTTGACTGGTTTGTTGGATTACAAGCCGGATCTGGTTGTCTCAGGCATTAACAACGGCGCCAACATGGGGGACGACACCATTTACTCCGGCACAGTGGGCGCAGCCATGGAAGCCTATCTCATGGGCATTCCCGCTATCGCTTTCAGCCAGGTCGAAAGAGGTTGGACGCATATTGAAGATGCGGCTGATTTCGCGCGGGAGTTTGTCCTGACCATGATGGCAAATCACACGCCTGAACAGCAACCGTGGTTGCTCAATGTGAACATTCCAAATGTTCCTAAAAGTCAATTGAAGCCGCTGAAAATTTGCCGGTTAGGACGCCGCCATCCCGCTGAGCGATTTATCACGCAAGAAAACCCACGGGGTGAAACCATGTATTGGATCGGCAGTGCAGGGCCTGCTAAGGACGAAGCGCATGACACTGACTTCTTTGCCACCGCAGCAGGTCACGTATCAGTCACTCCTTTGCAAGTTGATTTGACTGACCACGCCAACTTACCCGGCTTTGCCGGTTTGCTCAACACTTGAAGCTGTTTTGAATGAAACAACGTCCCAGCTTCCCTGTCAAATTAGAGACTGTTGCTCAAACAAAAAATAGCAGCGTCTCTACCAGCCCTAGCTGGAGCCAAGGTCAAAAAAGCGCAGGAAATAAAAAACCCGAGGCCATTCCTGCTTCGGGTTTTGGTCTGGATTCAGCGGCTGTTCGAGCCAATATGGTCAAAAAATTATTCCAATCAGGTTTGGATGATGACCTTGTGTCTCAGGCCATGGGAACGGTTCCACGGCATTTATTCATTGACTCTGCTTTGGCTAATCAAGCTTATGAAGACACTAGTTTGCCAATAGGGTTTGGGCAAACCATCTCCAAGCCCAATGTCGTAGCCCGGATGATCGAATTACTCAGACAAGGGCGTAATTTAAAAATCACCGGCAAGCTCGGGCGCGTGCTTGAAATCGGCACCGGTTGCGGCTATCAGGCGGCGGTACTTAGTCTGTTGTCTACAGAGGTCTACAGCATTGAAAGAATCAAAGGCTTGCATGAGAAAGCGAAAGAAAACTTGCGTCCCATGAGATTACCCAATGTTCATTTGATACTCGGTGATGGTATGCAAGGTTATCTCGCAGGAGCGCCTTATGCTGGCATCATCGCCGCAGCTGGTGGCGATAATATCCCCAAGGAATGGATTGATCAATTAGATACTGGCGGGCGGCTTGTCGCGCCGGTTGTCACTGCCGGGGGGCAGCAAAGTCTGGTTGTGATTGACAAAAACAAAGATGGAATTGAAAAAAGTATTCTTGAGAACGTGCTATTTGTTCCTCTTAAGCCGGGGATCATCTAATGAATAACTTGTCCTTGACCTTTATCTTGCGATGCCGGTGGTTACCCTTCGCTTTGCTGCTGATTTTTCTCGGCGGGTGTATGTCGTCTGGAAGATATGCACCTGCCCCGATTGAAGATCGTCAACGCGTCAAGCAAGCTGTTCAAAACAAAACGACAAGCGCAACAGCATCAAATGCAAAGCCTGCTCCGCCGGCTGCCCCGGTCGTCAATGAACCACCGCCTAAATCAGCTTATTACGTGGTCAAGCCCGGCGACACTTTGATCAAAATCGGTTTGGAGCATGGTCAGAATTGGCGTGACATCATTCGCTGGAATTCCATAGAAAACCCTAACATCATTGACATCGGACAGATTCTGCGCGTCTTTCCTCCTATGGTGGACCCCGCAACTGAGGCAGTGATCGTTAAACCGGTGACAACGCCAAGCCAGGTGGTCAATACTGGAACTGAGGCCAAAACGTCGCCTGTAAACACGCCGCAATCCACGGGAGTCGTTGAAAATCCTGATGATGCAACCGTCTTTTCATGGCCTGCGACTGGAAATCTAAGTGCAGGTTTTGATGATCTCAAAAATAAAGGCATTGATATTTCCGGCAAAACCGGCGACCCCGTTTATGCTGCTGCTGATGGCAGGGTAGTCTACGCAGGCGCAGGTTTGCGCGGTTATGGAAATCTGGTGATCGTCAAGCATGCAAATAATTTCCTCACTGCTTACGCTCACAACCAGACATTGCTTGTACGTGAAGACCAGTCTGTCAAACGTGGTCAGAAAATTGCTGAAATGGGTAACAGCGACTCTGAAACGGTCAAGTTGCATTTTGAAATCCGAAAGCAAGGCAAGCCGGTTGATCCTGTCAAACTCCTGCCCCCGCGTTGAATTTCGATATGACTTCAGATCAATTACCCAAGCCCAATCCTGTTTTGTCTATTGAGTCCATGGATTTGGATGCCCAGGGCATCGCGCATCGTGATGACGGCAAGGTGGTTTTCATTGAAGGTGCTTTGCCTTATGAAGAGGTCACGGTCAATGTGCACCGCAAGAAAAATAACTGGGAGCAGGGCACGCTCAAGCAATTGATCAAGCCATCCTCTCAGCGCATACAAGCAGCTTGCCCCCATTTCGGATTACATTCGGGAGCCTGCGGCGGCTGCAAAATGCAGCACACCAATATGTTTGCGCAAATAGCGGTCAAACAACGTGTCCTAGAAGATAACTTGAACCATCTGGGCAAAGTGATTCCAGAGCAAATCATCAGACCTTTGCAAGGGCCTGATTGGGGCTACCGTTTCAGAGCCAGACTGTCTGTCCGCTATGTGGCTAAAAAATTCACAGTGTTGATTGGTTTTCACGAAAGAAAAAGCAGTTACGTTGCGGACATGTCGACTTGCCGCGTACTGCCTGAGCACCTGAGCGAATTATTGTTGCCCTTACGGCAATTGATTGGCAGTTTAGAGGTTCGCGATCAATGTCCGCAAATTGAAATTGCTTGCGGTGACCAAACCACTGCCTTGGTGTTGCGCCATCTTGCACCGCTGAGCCCAACCGACATACAACATTTGCATGATTTTGCAGATACATACCGGGTTCAATGGTGGGTACAGCCTAAAGGCATAGACTCAATTGCATTGCTCTCTGCCAATGAAAAACAAGCTAAGCCAACGGCACTTTTTTATGATTTGCCTGATTTTGATTTGCGGATGTTTTTCCGGCCTGTTGATTTCACTCAAGTCAACCCGGCGATCAACCGGACACTGGTTAGCCGTGCCATTCGTTTACTGAATATTAAAGCTGAAGATAACTTGATCGACTGGTTTTGCGGTTTAGGCAATTTCACTTTACCGATGGCAAGATTCGCCAAAAAAGTCATTGGCATAGAAGGCAGCAAGCCATTGCTGGAGTGGGCAAATTCAAACCATCAGCTGAATAAACAAAGAGACGCGGATGTGCAAAACCTTTTCCCTTTGCATCCGGTTGATTTCAAATGCATGAACCTTTTTGAAATAACGGCGGATCAACTTATGGATTTTGAGTCGGCCAATAAATGGTTGATTGATCCTCCTCGTGAAGGTGCTTTTGCACTCGTCAAGGCTTTGGTTGACTTGATCGAAAACCCAAGGTTAGAGTCAGCGTGGAAGCCTCCAGAACGCATTATTTATGTGAGTTGCAATCCTGCAACCCTGGCCCGCGATGCCGGCTTGCTGGTGCATGTGGGTGGTTACCGGTGTGTGTCTGCCGGTATGGTCAATATGTTCCCACACACTGCGCACGTAGAGAGCATGGCGGTTTTCGAGTTGGCATAAAAACAGGCCCCAAAGGGCCTGTTTTATATATGACCTAGAGAAAAATTAATCTCGTTCGCCACCCATCAGACCGAGCAATGCCAACAAGCTTTGGAAGATGTTGATTAAATCCATGTAGATGGCAAGTGTCGCGGTAATGTAATTGGTTTCGCCGCCATCAATGATTTGCTTGATGTCATAAAGCATGTAGGCACTAAATATGGCGATGGCCATCATGGACAAAACCATCATGCCGACTGAAGAGCCAACGAAGACGTTCACTATGCTGCCCACCATCAAAACCATGGCACCTACAAACAGCCACTTGCTCATGCCGGACAAATCGCGTTTGATCACGGTGGCAAGACTGGCCATCAAGAAAAATACACCGGCAGTTCCACCAAAAGCCGTCATGACCAGTTGGTTGCCGTTTTTAAATCCCAGAACCATGGCAATCAGCCTAGACATCATCAAACCCATGAAGAAGGTAAATGCCATCAGCACTGCAATGCCTTTGGCAGAGTCTTTGGTTTTTTCGATGGCGTAAACAAAACCGAAGATACCTGCAATGAATACAACCAGACCTAAGCCGCCGGACAGTGCGTAACTCAGACCTGTGGCCACGCCCATCCATGCGCCAAGCACCGTGGGAATCAAAGTGAGGGCAAGTAGCAAATAAGTATTGCGCAGTACCCGATTTCTAGCCTGAGCATCGAGGCCAAGGTCACGGTAGGAAATGGATTGAACCTGATCAGTCATGTAAATCTCCTTGAAAGAACACAGACCTATATGGTACCAATTTATGGCCGTTCAAGTACTGGCTAAGTCCATATGGGTAGATTGGATTCTCATCCTATCCAAAATATGGTCTTCAAAGCCCGTCTTAAGCGGGTGGATGCACGGTTATGCTTGAGGTTTTTGAAATCCAAAGACAAGTAACCATGAAAACCAAAGCCTATCTTGAAATTGCTGATGTAAAACTGATAGCAAGCGCTGCTGAAGCAGAAGCCGTCAAAAACAACTGGGCCGTCAGCTTCGCCATCGTCGATGACGGCGGTCATTTGTTATGGTTCCAACGTCTTGACGGAGCGGCACCTGTTTCTGCACATATTGCCCCTGCCAAAGCGCATACTGCTGCCGTTGGCAGACGCGAAACCAAAATTTATGAAGACCTGATCAATGCCGGCAGGTATTCTTTTTTAAGTGCACCCTTGATTCAAGGCATGCTTGAAGGCGGAATTCCCATTGTCAAGGACGGACAAATACTCGGCGCTATCGGTGTAAGCGGAGTTAAATCCTCGGAAGATGCGCAAATTGCCAAGGCAGGTTTGGCAGCTATCGGCTTGTAAGCGCTTCAATAAATCAGGCTATCGGGTTTGATTTCTTGAATGATGGTGGTCGCAATTTCTTCAATACTTTTCGTGGTTGTTGATAACCAGCGTATGCCGTAACGCCGCATCATTAACTCTGCTTCACGGACTTCGTATTGGCAATTCGGTGTGCTTGCGTACTTGGAATTCGGCCTGCGCTCGTTCCTGATTTCGCTCAGACGTTCAGGCAATATGCTCAGGCCGAACACTTTTTGCAGGTGTGGCAATAGTGCCGGCGGCAATGTTTGCCTTTCAAAGTCTTCGGGTATCAATGGGTAGTTGGAGGCTTTGAGTCCGTGTTGCATAGCCAGGTAAAGACTGGTCGGCGTTTTGCCGCTTCTGCTTACACCGACCAGAATAACGTCTGATTTCTCCAGGTCGGTATTTTTCTGACCGTCATCGTGGGCCAGACTGAAATTGATGGCTTCGATACGATCATGGTAGGCCTTGGTTTTGCTGATGTCTGAAAACCTGCCGATACGGTGATTGGATTTTAAGTTCAGCTCAAGCTCCAGTGGTTTAACAAAGGTGCTGAACATATCCATGATCAATGCCTTGGCATTGAGTGCCAGGATATCGAGCAGTTCATCCTTTGCCAAAGTGGTGAACACAATCGGCCTGACCCCTTCTTTTTCAGCGGTTTGATTGATCTGCATCAAAGCCTGCTGCAGTTTTTCTTCTGAGTCTACGAACGGCAAGCGTATATGTCGTGGCTTGATTTCAAATTGCGCCAGGATAGCGTTGCCAAAGGTCTCCGCAGTGATACCTGTTCCATCGGAAACAAAAAAAACGGTACGGTTAAGCATAAATTCTTTCAAATGGCGCAATGCGGGAAAAGCCTAAAATAAGTTTCAAACCGAATTAAATCATGTCCTGCTAAGCAGAAATCAGTTGAATATTTTCTGCCGCGCCGTCAGAGGCATGTCAGGCCAGAACTTCTTGAGAGGTTCTTGTCTTGTCAAGTTTTAACTTTTGGAGTATTTCATGTCCGTCTTGTTCAGTCCGACTGCAATGGTCGTCCCTTTTGAGAATTTACGAATGTCTGATGTTGAGGCTGTCGGCGGTAAAAACGCGAGTCTGGGCGAAATGATTTCTCAGTTGCCGCAAGGTGTCAATGTACCTACCGGTTTTGCCACCACGGCTCATGCATTCCGTTTGTTTTTGCAGCAAGATGGTTTGGATGAACGGATTGAAACAACCTTGAAAAAACTCGACTCTGAAAATGTCGTGGACCTGGCGGCCACAGGCGCAGAGATTAGATCCTGGATCATTGCTCAAAATTTCCCTTCCGAATTAGAGCAAGAGGTAAAAAAAGCTTTCATCATTTTGGATCATGGTTCAGTCAGTGCTTCTTACGCAGTCAGATCTTCAGCCACCGCAGAAGATTTGCCTGATGCTTCCTTTGCCGGTCAGCAGGAAAGTTTTCTCAATGTGCAAGGCATTGACGGTGTGCTGTTGAAAATCAAGGAAGTGTTTGCTTCTCTTTACAACGACCGTGCCATCAGTTACAGAGTGCACAAAGGCTTCGCACATGCCGAGGTCGCCTTGTCCGCAGGCATTCAGCGCATGGTCAGGTCTGATCTTGGGGCGGCAGGCGTCATGTTCACGATGGACACGGAGTCCGGTTTTGAAGATGTGGTGTTCATCACCTCGAGTTACGGTTTAGGAGAAACCGTGGTCCAGGGTGCCGTGAATCCTGATGAGTTTTATGTTCACAAGCCCATGTTGATGCAGGGTAAGCAAGCGATCGTCAGAAAAAATCTTGGCTCTAAATTGATTCAGATGAATTTTTCAAGCCAAGCCGAACGCGCAGCCAATGGCAAACTGGTGGTTACCCATGACGTGCCTGCAGAGATGCGCAACCGTTATTCACTCAGCGATCATGACATCACGCAACTGGCTGAATATGCCTTAGTGATTGAGAAACACTACGGCCGTGCCATGGACATCGAATGGGGCAAAGACGGTTCTGATGGAAAGTTATACATATTGCAGGCCCGACCGGAAACAGTGAAGAGTCAGCAAAAAGGCCAAACCGAACACCGTTACAAGTTAAAAAACAAAGGCACAGTGCTGACACAAGGCCGCGCCATTGGGCAAAAAATCGGTACCGGCCCGGTTCGGCTGGTCAGCCATATTTCAGAAATGGATATGGTCAAACCCGGGGATATTCTGGTGACCGATATGACAGACCCTAACTGGGAACCTGTGATGAAGCGGGCCAGCGCCATTGTGACCAACCGGGGCGGGCGCACTTGTCACGCCGCCATCATTGCGCGAGAACTCGGCATACCTGCGGTCGTGGGTTGCGGGAATGCGACTGAAGTATTGCAGGCTGACAGTCTGGTCACTGTGAGCTGTGCCGAAGGCGATACCGGATTCATTTACGACGGTTTACTCGAGACTGAAATTTCTGAAGTACTGCGCGGTGAAATGCCGCCTATCGCCACCAAAATCATGATGAACATCGGCAACCCCAGTTTGGCATTTGATTTTGCACAATTGCCTAATGCAGGTGTCGGGCTAGCCCGGCTGGAGTTCATCATCAACAACAATATCGGCGTGCATCCCAAAGCCATTTTGGATTATCCGCACATCGATACTGAGTTGAAAAAAGCCGTTGAATCTGTCGCCAGAGGCCATGCATCGCCTAAAGCTTTTTTCATTGACAAAGTCACTGAAGGCGTGTCCACCATCGCAGCCGCATTTTGGCCCAAGCCTGTGATTGTGCGTTTGTCGGATTTCAAATCTAACGAGTACCGCAAGCTCATAGGCGGCAATCGCTATGAACCGGAAGAAGAAAATCCCATGTTGGGTTTCCGCGGCGCAGTCAGGTACCTGAGTCAGGATTTTCAGCAGGCTTTTGCTATGGAGTGCGAGGCTTTGTGCCGTGTGCGCAATGACATGGGGCTTGTCAACGTACAGGTCATGGTGCCTTTTGTGCGTACCTTAGGGCAGGCGCAACGGGTGGTTGAGTTGCTTGCACAACATGGGTTGCGTCGGGGTGACAATGGCTTGAAAATCATCATGATGTGCGAAGTTCCCAGCAATGCTTTGCTGGCAGAAGAGTTTCTGGAACACTTCGACGGCTTTTCCATAGGGTCGAATGATTTAACGCAGCTGACACTTGGATTGGACCGTGATTCTGGAATGCCTTTGCTGGCCGCCGACTTTGATGAGCGCGACCCCGCCGTCAAAGCCTTGCTGGTCAAAGCCATACAGGCCTGCCAAAAGCACAAAAAATATGTCGGCATCTGCGGCCAGGGACCCAGCGACCACCTGGAATTTGCCCAATGGCTGGTTTCCATGGGGATTGAATCCATTTCTCTTAATCCGGACAGTGTGGTTGCCACTTGGCAGGCGCTTGCTAACTAAGTGATTTCAATACGTATCTGCAAAATAGGTACAATGTTAGGTTTTCACCTTGTCGCACCACGACGCAGTGGGCGGCTTATTCCATAAGGAGAGTTCATGCGTCATTACGAAATCATATTGTTAATCCACCCGGATCAAAGCGAGCAGGTTCCTGCCATGCTTGAACGGTACAAAGGTCTGATCACCAATGGCGGCGGCAAAGTCCATCGCCTTGAAGATTGGGGCCGTCGTCAGTTGACCTACATGATCAACAAACTGGCCAAAGCGCACTACCTGTGCCTGAACATTGAAGCCAACCAGGATGTGATGGCCGAACTGGAACACGCATTCAAATTCAATGATGCCGTGCTCAGACATCTGACCGTGTCGAAGAAAAAAGCAGAAACTGCACCTTCACTGATGATGAAAACGGTAGAGCGTGAAGAAGCCCGCAAGACCCAGCACGCTGAATTCCAAGCCTGATGTTTGAATTTCAAATGTGAACCGTGTCGATCTCACAGCACGCCTTGTTCAGATTTCCTCAATGCGGTATTCGCCCTCCGGTTTGCCGGTTGTGGAAGTCCGCTTAGAACACGAATCACAGTTGGAAGAAGCCGGTATTCAACGGAAAGTGAATTTGATATTGAAGTCCAAGGCAGTTGGAATCCTGGCTGAAAAACTGGCACTTCAAGAACTGAACAGCACTTTTCTTTTCACCGGGTTTCTGGCCAGCGGCACAAATTCAAAATCAGTCATTTTTCATATCCATTCGTACCAATCTGTTTCCTAGGAGCCCGTGATGGCAACTTTCAAAAAATTCAACAAAGATAAACGCCCCAAGCGCAACACCCAATCTTTGCTTTTCAAACGCAAACGTTTCTGCCGCTTCACCGTCACCGGTGTGGAAGAAATCGACTACAAGGACATCGACACCTTGCGCGATTTCATTGCTGAAAACGGAAAAATCATTCCTGCCCGCCTGACCGGCACCCGTGCGATTTACCAGCGTCAACTCAATACCGCTATCAAGCGCGCGCGCTTTCTGGCCATGTTGCCTTACACCGATCAGCACAAAATCTAAGGAGAAAAAACATGCAAATTATTCTGCTGGAAAAAGTGGTGAACCTGGGCAATCTCGGTGAGGTTGTCAAAGTCAAAGACGGTTACGCCCGTAATTTCCTGATCCCCTCCGGTCGCGCCCGTCGCGCCACCAATGTGGCCATCCAGGAATTTGAAGCTCGTCGTGCCGAGCTCGAAAAAGCCGCTCACGAAAAATTGGTCGCTTCTCAAGCACAAGGCGAAAAACTCACTGGTACCACTGTGAAGATCACACAGAAAGCCGGTGTTGACGGTCGTTTGTTCGGTTCTGTCACCAATTTCGACATCGCCGAAGAACTTTCTAAAATGGGTTATGCGGTTTCCAAAGCGCAAATCCGCATGCCTAAAGGCCCGATCAAAACGGTTGGCGATTCACCGGTTTCTGTTTCCCTGCACACCGATGTATTGATTGATATTCAAGTATCGGTTTACGGCGAATCCGCTTAATTCTTTCGTGCTCTTTATCAAAACCGCTCTTAGGAGCGGTTTTTTTATTGCCGAACTTATTCACAGGTTCAGTGTCTTTGTTGATGAGGTTTTCAACAGGCTTATCCCATGACAAATCCGGCTGAATTCAATAACATGGATCTTTTAGAGGATAACAATGTCCGTCGTTTTTCCAGATTATGAAGAGGCCTCGTCGCTAGACAGGCAGGTAGCCCAGTTACGCATTCCGCCGCATTCCCTGGAGGCCGAATCCAGCGTTATCGGAGGCTTGTTACTGGACAACACTGCATGGGACAAGATCGGCGACGTTTTGATCGACGCTGATTTTTACAGGTACGAGCACCGCTTGGTTTTTTCCAGCGTAAGCACGCTGATCAATGCCAATCGGGCAGCAGATGTGATCACCGTGTTTGAGCATTTGCAAACGCAGGGCAAAGCGGACGAAATCGGCGGTCTGGCGTATTTAAATTCATTGGCTCAATATGTGCCAAGTTCAGCCAATATTCGCCGCTATGCCGAAATTGTGCGCGAGCGCTCGATTCTTAGAAAGCTGATCAGCGTCAGCGACGAAATTGCAACCTCCGCAATGAGCACCAAGGGCAAGCCGGTGCCTTTGATTCTGGATGAAGCCGAGCAAAAAATCTTCAATATAGGTGAAGAGGGCGCGCGCATGCGCCAGGGTTTTCAGTCCATGGGTAATCTGGTGGTGCAACTGCTAGACCGCGTGGAAGAAATGTCGCAAAACCCGAATGACATTACCGGGGTGCCAACAGGATTTTTTGATCTTGACCGCATGACCTCGGGTATGCAGGCTGGAGATTTGATTGTGTTGGCCGCCAGACCTTCGATGGGAAAAACTGCACTTGCCATCAATATTGCTGAAAACGTGGCGCTCAAAGAAGGTTTGCCGGTTGCGGTTTTTTCCATGGAAATGGGCGCCTCACAATTGGCAATCCGTATTGTTGGCTCCATTGGTCGCATAGACCAGACCAGATTGCGTACAGGAAAGTTGCTCGACGAAGAATGGCCAAGACTGACTGAGGCCGTGGAACGATTGCGCAATGTCTCCTTGTCTATCGATGAAACCCCCGGCCTCACGCCCAGCGAATTGCGCGCCAATGCCAGGCGACTGGCCCGCAGCTGCGGCAAGCTGGGTTTGGTGGTTGTTGATTACCTTCAACTCATGACCGGCAGCAGCGGCAGTGATGGCGATAACAGAGCCACTGAGTTGGGCGAAATTTCCCGCGGGTTGAAGATGCTGGCCAAGGAATTGCAATGCCCGGTGATCGCCTTGTCGCAGTTGAACCGCGGCGTTGAGCAGCGCACAGACAAGCGACCCATGATGAGTGATTTGCGGGAGTCCGGTGCCATTGAACAGGATGCGGATGTCATCATGTTTATTTACCGGGATGACTATTACAACAAGGATTCCAAGGAGCCAGGTGTTGCCGAGATCATCATCGGTAAACAGCGTAACGGCCCTACAGGTACTGTCAAATTGACATTCCTGAAACCGATCACGAAATTTGAATCCTACGCCGGTCCGAGCTCCGACTATTGATATTTAAAGTACTTCGCTGGCAAAGTCAGCAAGCCTAGAGCGCTCGCCTCTTGCCAAAGTGATATGGCCGCCGTGCGGCCAGCCTTTGAATTTATCCACCGCGTAGGTCAGACCCGAAGAACCTTCTGTCAGGTAGGGTGTATCGATTTGCGCCAGATTACCCATGCAAATGATTTTGGTACCCGGTCCGGCTCTGGTGATCAAGGTCTTCATTTGCTTGGGCGTCAGGTTTTGCGCCTCATCAATGATGACGAATTTATTCAGAAATGTTCGACCGCGCATGAAATTCAGGCTTTTGATCTTGATCTTGCTGCGTATCAATTCACTGGTGGCCGCGCGGCCCCATTCACCTGCACTGGTGTCTGTTTTGCCAAGCACTTCCAGATTGTCATCAAGTGCGCCCATCCAAGGGCCCATTTTTTCTTCTTCAGTGCCCGGTAAAAAACCTATGTCTTCACCGACGCTGACAGTGGCACGCGTCATGATGATTTCGGTATATCGGCGTTCATCCAGAACCTGAACCAAACCGGCAGCCAGCGCAAGCAGCGTCTTGCCTGTGCCAGCAGTTCCGGTCAAAGTGACGAAATCAACTTCTGAATCCATGAGCATATTCAGAGCGAAATTCTGTTCACGGTTGCGCGTGGTGATGCCCCAGGCCGCATTTTTGAGGTGGCTGTAATCCTTCAGCGTTTTGAATACTGCTGTCTTCCCTCTTATTTCAGTGACCCGGGCATAAAGACTGGGCTCGCCAGGACTTTCAAAATAAACAAATTGGTTGATATGCATGCCGGCCACCACAGAGCCGCCTATGCGGTAGTAGGTATGGCCGCCGCTTTGCCAGCTCTCTACAGTTTTTGCCTGTTTAGACCAGAAATCCGAGGCCAGCGCCAAAGAGCCCGAATAAAGCAGGTCGCCGTCTTCAAGCGTTTTGTCGTTCTGGTAATCCTCTGCCGCCAGACCTAATGCGCGTGCTTTGACGCGCATATTGATGTCTTTACTGACCAGCACAACCTCGCGTGGCGCATGTAAATCACCTAAGGCCTTGACGACACCCAATATCTGGTTGTCTGCCTTGCCTTGAGGCAAACTGCTTGGCAAAGAGAAGTCAAGCGGAACAGTTTGGAAAAATAATTTACCACCGACTTCCTTGTGACCGGTACTGGCCAGAAGCAAACCATTGGCTATGTCGCTGTTGCTGATGCCTACAAGTGAATCCAGGGTACGGCTGGTTTGACGGGCGTTGCGGGCAACCTCAGTCATGCCTTTTTTGTGACTGTCCAATTCCTCCAGGACGATCATGGGCAGGAAAATATCGTGCTCTTCAAACCTGAACAAGCACATCGGATCGTGCATCAACACATTGGTGTCGAGCACAAACAGTTTGGTGGGAGAGTTTTTTTTCTTCTTCAGTTTGGAAGCTGAGAGCATTTCGCTGTTTGCTGTTAACACAGTTGTATCCGTGGAGTGGGAACGCGAATGCGCAGCTTTTGCAGGCTTGGTATTTCTGACGGGTGTACGCTCAACTGAGACTGAATCAGTCGCTTCCTGACTGGCGTTTGTTGCTTTTACTGTGGTGGAAGACTTGGACGGCGAGGCCGTCGCTGTTTTAGAAGTATGAAGTAAATCGGCTCTCTTGCGAGGAGCAGGCGGGAGTGGCATAAGCTTAGAGAATCAGGCTGTGGCTGCGGCTTTTTTGAGCGCCTTAACAGCTTTTAAAACCTCATCCACGTGGCCGGGTACCTTGAGGCCGCGCCATTCCTCTTTGAGCACGCCGTCAGGGCCCACCAGAAAGGTGCTGCGCTCAATGCCTTTGACTTTTTTGCCATACATGATTTTGTTTTTGACTACACCAAACATGTGACACATTTTTTCTTCAGTATCAGCAATCAGTTCAAAAGGAAGTTCAAGTTTTTCCTTGAAGCTGTCATGTGAACGCATATTGTCCCGAGAAACACCAAAAATGACAGCGCCTGCTTTGGTGAAATCTTTGAATTTATCTCGGAATTGCATGGCTTCTGTAGTGCAGCCCGGAGTATTGTCCTTGGGGTAAAAATACAGAATGACGATTTGGCCTGCGTGTGACTGGTGGCTGACCTTGACGCCACCGGTGGCGTTTGCTTCAAATTCGGGAAGGTGTTTATTGAGAACAATCGCCATGGTTCAGGGTCCGTTGTGACAGTAATCCCGAAGAAATACTCCGGTAAGACAGCATTTTATCTCGAAATGCAATGCCGCCTCCTAGTGCAACAAAGTTACTGATGAAAAGTCTATCAAATCACTAGCTGACGGTGTCTTCCAAAAGCAAAATAGCGGCAACCCGCCTGCCTTCTGCTGCAAGGATATTGAATGTACGGCAAGCAGCTGCTGTGTCCATGGTTTCTAAGCCTGTACGCCGTTCAATGAACGCGCCCATCAGCGCTGCAGAGGGGAAAAGTTGTTTTTTGCCGCAGCCCAGCAAGACGATTTCAGCCTCTGCCGGCGCAATCAAATCCAGGTGTGTGGTTTGAATGTCGCCGACATATTGGCCTGGCCAAACTTGGATCAAACCGTTTGAGCTGATCAGCAGGTTATGTGTGTAACGAACGCCATTGATGGCTATCCAGCTTGCTGTGTAAGCAGTGATAGACAAACTGTCAGTGCGATCAGGTTGTAATTTCATGCATTAATGTCGGTGCAATAGAGGAAAAACCCGTAGAAATATGGTCAAATTATAGGCTTTGGATTTGAAGCCATTCTGGAGTTGCGTTGAAAACCATTCATAAATCATCAAAGCTTGACAATGTGTGCTACGACATACGCGGCCCTGTGCTTGAAAAAGCCCGACAGATGGAGGAAGAGGGTCATAAAATCATCAAGCTCAATATTGGTAATCTGGCAGTCTTCGGATTTGATGCGCCGGAAGAAATTCAGCAAGACATCATCCGCAATCTGCCCGGAGCCGCCGCTTACTCAGACAGCAAAGGTATTTTTGCCGCCCGCAAAGCAGTGATGCATTACTCACAGGAGCAAGGTGTCGAGGGCGTCAACCTGGATGATATTTACCTGGGCAACGGTGCCAGCGAATTGATTGTCATGGCCACCAATGCCTTGCTCAATACCGGCGACGAGATGCTGTTGCCTGCACCTGATTACCCGTTATGGACGGCGGCAGTCAGTTTGTCCGGCGGCACGCCCGTGCATTACATGTGCGATGAAGCCAATGGCTGGATGCCTGACATTGAAGACATCAAGGCCAAAATCACGAAAAAAACCAAGGCCATTGTGGTCATCAATCCGAACAACCCGACCGGCGCTTTGTATTCGGATGCCTTGTTGAACAGCATTGTGGATCTGGCGCGTGAACATGGATTGATTCTTTTTGCAGATGAGGTGTATGACAAAGTCCTTTACGACGGTGTTCATCACACCGCCATGGCCAGTTTGTCGAAAGACGTGCTCACGTTGACGTTCAACTCTTTGTCCAAAAGCTACAGGTCCTGCGGTTACAGGGCCGGTTGGATGGTTGTGTCGGGCGATAAAAAACCGGCCAAAGACTATATTGAGGGCCTCAATATGTTGTCTTCCATGCGTTTGTGCGCGAACGTGCCCGGGCAAAGCGCCATTCAAACCGCATTGGGCGGCTACCAGACCATCAATGATTTGATCAAGCCCGGCGGCCGGTTGCGCCGCCAGCGTGATCTGGCGTATGAATTGATCACGGCTATACCGGGTGTCACATGCGTCAAGCCTCAGGCGGCTTTGTACATGTTCCCCAAGTTAGACCCTGTGATGTATCCGATCAAGGACGATCAGCAATTCATCAATGATTTATTGCAGGAAACGAAGGTCTTGCTGGTGCAGGGGACTGGCTTCAATTGGCCATCAACAGACCATTTCCGTATCGTGTTTTTGCCTCACGAAGACGAACTGCGCGTAGCCATTGCACGGATAGCCAAATTTCTGGAAAACTACAGAAAACACGCAGCATCATGAAGCCGCTGCAAATAGGACTTCTAGGCATGGGAACTGTCGGTAACGGCACATACCAGGTCCTGCAAAGAAACAAACTGCAAATTGAACGCCGCCTCGGCAGAAGCTTGCATATCAGCATGGTGGCAGACCTGGATGTGGCCAAAGCCCGCGCTCAAGTCGGCCAAGACTGTGAAGTGGTGTCTGATGCAAACCTGGTGATTGCCAACCCGGATATCGATCTGGTGATCGAGTTGATCGGCGGTTACGGCTTTGCTTATGACATTGTTTTAAAGGCCATTGCCGCCGGTAAACATGTGGTCACGGCAAACAAAGCTTTGCTGGCAGTTCATGGTTCGCATATTTTTGAAGCCGCCAAAGAAAAAGGCGTCATGATTGGTTACGAGGCTTCGGTGGCCGGCGGTATTCCCATCATCAAGGTCTTGCGCGAAGGATTGACGGCAAATCGAATTCACTGGGTTGCTGGCATCATCAATGGCACCACCAATTTCATTCTGACGCAAATGCGCGAAAAAGGATGGAGTTTTGAAAAGGCTTTGCAGGAAGCGCAATCGCTTGGCTATGCAGAAGCCGATCCGACATTCGATATTGAAGGCATTGACGCTGCGCACAAATGCAGCATCATCTCCGCCATCGCTTTCGGTATTCCGATTCCCTTTGAATCTGCTTATGTCGAAGGCATCAGTCAATTGCAGGCGCAGGATATTCAATTCGCTGCACAACTGGGTTACCGGATCAAGCTATTGGGCATCACAAAATCTTCCGCCCAAGGTGTTGAGGTGCGCGTTCATCCTTGCTTGATTTCAGAAAAATCGCTACTGGCCAATGTTGAGGGTGCCATGAATGCGGTCATGGTTCATGCAGACGCCACGGGAACCAGCATGTATTACGGCAAAGGTGCCGGTGGCGAACCGACGGCCAGTGCAGTGATTGCAGATGTGATTGATATTGCAAGATGGTCTTCGGTGGATCCGGCTTTGCGTATTCCTGCCATGGCGTTTCAATCCGATGACCTGTCCGGCATTCGCATCATGGCCATGGACGAGGTCACCAGTTGCTACTACTTGCGCATTGGTGTGGCTGATCAGCCAGGTGTGTTGGCCAGTGTTTCCGGTTTACTGGCTGATGCCGGTATCAGTGTGGACGCCATGATTCAACAACCTGCGGATTCTGCAAGAATGCAAACCGAACTGATCATTTTGACGCACCACGCGCGCGAAGCTGTGATGAACACTGCGATTGCAAACATAGAGAAATTACCGACCGTGCTGGGCTCAGTGGTACGCATTCGCAAGGAAGAATTCAACTGATGTTTTATCTTTCAACCCGGGGCTACAACGGCCGCCAGAAATTTTGCGACATTTTGCTTGAAGGCCTGGCCCCTGATGGAGGTCTTTATCTTCCAGCCACTTATCCACATATCAATTCGCAACTGTTACAACGTCTGCGCGAGATCTTCCACACCAAAGGCTATGCTTATCTGGCTTTTGAAATACTGTCCTTGTACATAGACGATATTCCAGCTGAAGATCTGTTGTTGATTTGTCGCAAAACCTATACCGCTGAGGTGTTCGGCGATCCGCTGATCACGCCATTGCGAAAGATAGACGGGGACTTGCATATTCTGGCTTTGTCCAACGGACCGACCTTGGCATTCAAAGACATGGCCATGCAGCTGCTGGGCAATTTGTTTGAATATGAATTGAAAAGACGCGGCGAACAACTCAATATTCTGGGCGCAACCTCTGGCGATACTGGAAGTGCTGCTGAATACGCTATGCGTGGCAAACAAGGGGTTCAGGTTTTCATGACCAGCCCGCACGGCCGCATGAGCAGGTTTCAGCAGGCTCAAATGTTCAGCCTGATGGACGACAACATTTTCAATATTGCGGTCAACGGCGTTTTTGACGATTGCCAGGACATTGTCAAAGCTGTCTCGCAGGATCTGGCGTTTAAAAAGAAATACAAAATCGGCACCGTCAACTCGATCAACTGGGCGCGTCTGCTGGCGCAGGTTGTTTACTATTTCGCGGGTTATTTTCAAGCCACTGCCGAGAATGCTCAGTCTGTCAGTTTCTCGGTGCCCAGCGGTAATTTCGGCAATGTGTGCGCCGGCCATGTGGCCCGAATGATGGGATTGCCGGTTTCTCAACTTGTGGTGGCGACCAACGAAAACGACGTACTCGATGAGTTCTTCAAGTCCGGCAGCTACAAAATCAGAGACAGCGCGAATACCTTCGAGACTTCAAGCCCTTCCATGGATATTTCCAAAGCCAGCAATTTCGAACGCTTTATTTATGATTTCCTCAAGCAGGATTCAGTCAGGACAGCCGATTTGTTTCATCAACAACTCTCAAACAAAGGCGCGTTCAATTTGTCTGCTGAACCTGATTTCGTCAACTTGAAGAGCCGCTACGGTTTTGTCAGCGGCAAAAGCACCCACGAGGACAGACTGCGTACCATCAGACGCATGCATTCATCCTACGGTCAAGTGGTCGACCCGCACACAGCCGATGGCTTGAAAGTCGCCTTGGAGCACATGAACCCGGGTGAGCCCATGATTGTTTTGGAAACCGCCTTGCCGGTGAAATTCGCTGACACCATCATGCAAGCCATACAGCAAATGCCGCAAGTTCCGCACAAGTTCAAGGACTTGGAAAGCTTGCCTTTGAGGTTTGAAGTGATGCCTCCTGATTTGGGCCAAGTGAAAAAATTTATCGAAGCGCATTGCAACAGCTAGTTTTTGCTTTGCAGTTTCAGGTTTTGTTCTTCCGGCAGGTTTTTAAAATTTCATTTCATGAATAAACCACAGTTACTTTCTTTAGACGACGGCTTGAGTCAATTGCTTGCTCAAGCAATGCCGCTGCCAGACACTGAAATGGTGTCTACTTTCGATGCAGACACGCGCGTGTTGGCTGAAGACCTGGTGTCGGAATTAGATGTACCGGCGTTCAACAATTCAGCCATGGACGGTTATGCGTTTTGTTTTGATGACTTCAAAGCTTCTGCCGGTGTGCTTGAACTCGGACAGCGTATCCCCGCCGGACATTTTCCCGATGCAATGAAAGCCGGTCACGCAGACCGGATTTTTACCGGCGCACCGCTACCTCAAGGCGCAGACACAGTCGTTATGCAAGAAGACTGTGAATTGCTTTCAGACGGTCGCGTGAAAATCAATTCGCAACCCGTCAAAGGCCAATGTGTGCGCATGCGCGGTGAAGATATTGCATGTGGACAAAAAGTTTTGCAGCGTGGACACCGCTTAACGCCGGCCAGCCTGGGTCTTGCCGCCAGCCTGGGTTTGGCGGATTTGCCCGTGGTACGCCGCCCCCGGGTGGCTTTGTTTTCCACCGGTGACGAGTTGATCATGCCCGGAACAGTCAAGCCGGCTGATCTGCCCCCGGGTGCCATCTTCAATTCCAACCGTTTCTTTTTGAAGGCTTTGCTAGAGCGCTTAGGTTGTGTGGTGACCGATGCAGGCATATTGGCAGATAACCTCTCCGATACAAGGGCGGCGTTTGCGCTCGCCGCCAAAACGCATGACTTATTGCTGACCAGTGGAGGTGTTTCTGTCGGCGAAGAAGACCATGTGAAACCGGCCATCCAATCCTTGGGTGAATTGCAATTGTGGGCGCTGGCGATCAAACCTGGAAAGCCGTTTGCATACGGCCGGATTCAGCAGGACCTAGACAAGCCTGCGCACTTCATCGGTTTGCCGGGTAATCCGGTTTCCAGTCTGGTGACATTCATTGTGTTGGTCAGGCCGTTTGTGCTCAGCTTGCAGGCCGCAACACAGACGGCACTGGAAAGTTTTCCTATGCGGGCAGATTTCGCCTGGTCTAAAGCCGACAAGCGCAGAGAGTTTTTGCGGGTCAAGCGCAACCATTCCGGCGGGCTGGATTTGTTTGACAACCAGAGTTCAGGCGTTTTGACCTCAGCCGTCTGGGGCGATGGATTGGTTGACAATCCACCCGGGCGAACCATCAAACCCGGCGACATGGTTTCTTATCTTCCTTTTATATCCAGCATCTCATGAAAATTCATTTGCGTTATTTCGCGTCGGTCAGAGAGCATATCGGTCTGGCGCAGGAAACAATAGAAACTGATGCCATCGATTTGCATGCATTGCGCCAGCAACTTATTTCCCGCGGGGAAACTTATGCCGCTGCCTTGGCAAGTGGTAAGGCCATACGCATGGCCATGAACCAGGTGGTCAGCGATGGCAGCACTCAATTGCAAGCCGATGCTGAAATTGCTTTTTTCCCTCCGGTCACTGGCGGTTGATCATGAGCTTCAATGTCGTTATACAGACCGGGGATTTTGATGTTGCTCAGGAAATTGCAAAACTCCGTCTAGGCAATAAAGCTGTAGGTGCCGTATGCAGTTTCATAGGCACGGTCAGAGACCGGAATGAAGGCGATCAAGTCGCTTCGCTGGAATTGGAACATTACCCCGGCATGACCGAGGCTTCGATACAAAAAATGATGCAGGAAGCGCAAACGCGTTTTGATATTTTCGGCGCCACCGTTATTCACCGCGTGGGTTTACTTATGCCGCTTGACCAGATCGTGCTGGTGGCCGTGACTTCAGCACACCGCGGGCAAAGCTTTCTGGCTTGTGAATTTTTGATGGACTATTTGAAAACCCATGCGCCTTTTTGGAAAAAGGAAGCCACACCAGCCGGACACCGCTGGGTAGATGCCAGGGTGTCAGACGACCAGGCCATGGATCGCTGGGGTATCGCCACTGACAACGCTGGGAACTAGGCCTTTCAGCTGACCTTGAAATCCCGGCTGATCGCCGCAAATACCCCATAAGAATCGAATCAATGAGGTAATTCATGCGGTTAGACAAATTAACAACCAAATTCCAAGAAGCTTTGTCAGACGCCCAGACCCTGGCGTTGGGTGCTGACCATGCTTTTATTGAGCCCTGCCATTTGCTGGCGGCCATGCTCAAGCAAGATGACGGGCCGCGTTCTCTGTTGATGCGCGCCGGGGTCAATATCAATGGACTGCTCAAGGACTGTGAAGAAGCCATCAAAAACTTGCCTCAGGTACAGGGGCAAGAGCAGGTACAGGTCAGCCGCGATTTGGTCACTTTGCTTCAATCCGCAGAAAAAGACGCGCTCAAGCGCGGTGACCAGTATGTGGCCGGTGAGTTATTCATTCTTGCCTTCAGCGAATCTAAAAGCGAATTGGCCAATAAAGCACGTGCCCACGGCCTCAACAAGCAGTCGCTTCATGCGGCCATTGAGGCTGTGCGCGGCGGTGAACCGGTCAAAACCGCAGATGCAGAAGGTCAACGTGAAACCTTAAAGAAATACTGCATGGACCTGACCGAGCGGGCTCGTCTGGGCAAACTGGACCCGGTGATAGGCCGTGATGATGAAATCCGTCGCGCGATTCAAGTGCTGCAAAGGCGCAGCAAAAACAACCCGGTGCTCATCGGCGAGCCTGGTGTTGGTAAAACAGCCATCGTCGAAGGCCTGGCGCAGCGCATAGTCTCCGGGGAAGTGCCGGACTCGCTCAAGGGCAAACGCGTCTTGTCGCTGGACATGGCGTCTTTGCTGGCAGGTGCCAAATTCAGAGGCGAATTTGAAGAACGCTTAAAAAACGTATTGAATGAACTCGCCAAGGACCAGGGCAATACGATCGTCTTCATTGATGAGCTACACACCATGGTGGGTGCCGGCAAGGCCGAAGGTGCGATGGACGCCGGCAATATGCTCAAGCCTGCGCTGGCCCGGGGCGAACTGCATTGTGTAGGCGCGACGACTTTGGATGAGTACAGAAAATTCATTGAAAAAGACGCAGCGCTGGAGCGGCGCTTTCAAAAAATCATTGTGGGCGAGCCGACGGTGGAGGCCACGATTGCCATATTGCGTGGCTTGCAGGAGAAATACGAGGTTCACCACGGGGTTGAAATCACTGACCCGGCCATTGTGGCTGCCGCAGAACTTTCGCATCGTTACATCACAGACCGTTTTCTACCAGACAAAGCGATCGATTTGATTGATGAAGCTGCGGCCAAAATCAAAATCGAGATTGACTCCAAACCCGAAGTGATGGACAAGCTTGACCGGCGTTTGATTCAACTCAAAATTGAGCGCGAAGCCGTGCGCAAAGAGCAGGACGACGCGTCCATCAAGCGCATGACTTTGATTGAAGAAGAAATTCTCAAGCTGCAACTCGAGTACGCAGACCTGGAGGACATCTGGAAATCAGAGAAAGCCCAAGCCCAGGGCGGCGCCATGGTCAAAGAGGAAATTGAGCGTTGCAAGATTCAAATCGAAGAATTCAAACGCAAAGGCGATTTCAACAAAGTTGCCGAGCTTCAATACGGCAAATTGCCCGAATTGGAAAAAAGACTGAAAGAAGCCAATGCCGGGGACACCGGGATTGCAAAAGCATCGAACACGGCCAGGTTACTTAGAACACAAGTCGGGGCTGAAGAGATTGCCGAAGTGGTGGCGCGTGCCACCGGCATTCCTGTTTCCAAGCTGATGCAAGGTGAACGCGACAAACTGCTGAAGATGGAAGACAGTTTGCACGAAAGCGTGATCGGGCAGGACGAAGCCATTCTGGCCGTGGCCAATGCCATCAGGCGTTCACGTGCGGGCTTGAGCGACCCTTCCCGGCCCACAGGCTCCTTTTTGTTTCTCGGGCCGACAGGCGTGGGTAAAACCGAGCTATGCAAATCTTTGGCCGGGTTCTTGTTTGACAGCGAAGACCATTTGATTCGCATAGACATGAGTGAGTTCATGGAGAAACACTCGGTCAGTAAATTGATCGGCGCGCCGCCCGGCTATGTGGGTTACGACGAAGGCGGCTACTTGACCGAATTGGTGAGACGCAAACCTTATTCTGTGATTCTGATGGATGAGATCGAAAAAGCTCATCCGGACGTCTTCAACATACTCTTACAGGTACTCGACGATGGACGCTTGACTGACGGGCAGGGCAGAACAGTGGATTTCAAAAACACTGTGATTGTCATGACGTCCAACATCGGATCCAAAATCATTCAAAGCATGTTCGGCCAGGACCCGGCTGATGTGAAAGATGCGGTATGGGATGAATTGAAAAACCATTTCAGACCCGAGTTTCTCAATCGCATCGATGAAACAGTGGTTTTCCATTCCTTGAATGCACAGCACATTGAGAAAATAGCCGGTATTCAATTGCACGCGCTGGGTCGACGCCTTGAGCGTATTGATTTGCATCTGGATGTGTCTCCCGCAGCTTTGCAGGAATTGGCCAAGGTCGGTTTTGATCCGATATTCGGCGCCAGGCCGCTCAAGCGTGCTATTCAACAAAGGATAGAGAATCCATTGTCTAAATTGTTGCTTGAAGGGAAGTTTCTGCCGGAGGACAAGGTTTCTGTTAGCGTGGATCCCATACACGCGCCCGGCGAGTTTTTATTCACATCTGTAAAACCGGTGGCATAAAGCTGGTCAACAACAAAAAGGGCCGCGATTGCGGCCCTTTTCAGTTGATCGAGAAAATCGATCAGCTCAGGTGTTTGCCGATCAAGCTGGCAAGTTCAAACATGGTGACTTGCGCTTTGCCGAAAACTGCTTTGAGTTTGTCGTCGGCATTGATGTTGCGCTTGTTGACCTTGTCTTGCAGATTGTGTTTCTTGATGTAGACCCACAATTTGCTGACAACTTCAGTGCGTGGCATCGGGCTTGATCCGATGACTGCGGCCAATGCGCCGCTAGGTGTCAGCGGTTTCATGAATGCAGCATTGGGTGTGCGTTTTTTCGCTGGAGCCTTTTTAGCAGCTACTTTTTTAGCGGGTGCTTTTTTAGCAGGAGCTTTTTTAGCAGCTACTTTTTTAGCAGGAGCTTTTTTAGCAGCTACTTTTTTAGCGGGGGCTTTTTTCGCTGGAGCTTTTTTTGCTGCGGGTTTTTTCACAGCAGTTTTTTTCGTGGGAGCTTTTTTCACTGCGGTTTTTTTAGCCGCTTTTTTTGCAGTTGCCATTTTCATTTTCCTTCTAGAAGTGATTGAAATGCCGCCAGGTTCACCTTTTGTCGGCATCCATATCCTAAGGGAGAAAACTGATTTTTCATAGCAAAAATCTCGATTTCTCCTCTGAAAACTCAAATTTTTCAGTCTTTCTTGTTTTTCATTCCCCCTCTGACAACGCTTTCAGGTAAGCGTTCTCCAATAAACGAGATGATTTTTCATAATATGAAATATTAATGGCCTTCGTGTATCAATTTTTCTTTCAGCAAGCCTGATTTTTTTGATTCAAGCTTAAAAAACCCTGCTAAGTGTCTGATTTAATGCGGGAAAAATATATTCATCTATAAGACACAAGAGCTTGAATATGTCTTATATAAGACATAAAATAAAAGTTCTGATCGGCTCCTAGCGGCGGATCTCAATCATTTCAATCAACTCAGGAGTTCCAACATGTCCAAAACACCGCAAAGCCGTGAACAGCAAATCGCTGCCATTGAAAAAGACTGGGCCGACAACCCCCGCTGGAAAGGCGTGAAACGCGGCTACAGCGCCGCGGATGTGGTGCGTTTGCGCGGCAGCATGCACATCGAACACACACTGGCTCAACGCGGCGCCGAAAAGCTGTGGGACAAGATCAACGGCGGCTCCAAAAAAGGCTATGTGAACGCATTCGGTGCCATCAGCGCAGGCCAGGCCATGCAGCAGGCCAAAGCAGGCCTTGAAGCAGTCTATTTGTCAGGCTGGCAGGTGGCTGCTGACGGCAACACGTCTGAGACCATGTACCCGGATCAATCCTTGTACGCCTACGATTCCGTGCCGACCATGGTGCGCCGTATCAACAATACGTTCAAGCGCGCCGATGAAATTCAATGGGGACGCGGCATCGAGCCTGGCAACAAAGATTTCATCGACTATTTCCTGCCTATCGTGGCGGATGCAGAAGCCGGTTTCGGCGGTGTGTTGAATGCCTTCGAGTTGATGAAAAACATGATTGCCTCGGGCGCAGCCGGTGTGCATTTTGAAGACCAACTCGCAGCTGTAAAAAAATGCGGCCACATGGGCGGCAAGGTTTTGGTTCCCACGCACGAAGCGTGCGAGAAATTGATTGCTGCGCGTTTTGCAGCTGATGTCATGGGCGTGCCCACCATTGTGCTGGCTCGCACCGATGCAGAAGCGGCCAATTTGATCACTTCAGACCACGATGCCAACGACAAGCCTTTTCTGACCGGCGAGCGCACGCAAGAAGGTTTTTACCGCGTCAAAAACGGTCTTGAACAAGCCATCAGCCGTGGCGTGGCATACGCTCCCTATGCCGATCTGGTGTGGTGTGAGACGGGTGTGCCAGACATCGGTTTTGCGCGCGAGTTTGCCCAGGCCGTGCACGCAGCCTGTCCCGGTAAATTGTTTTCTTACAACTGCTCGCCATCGTTCAACTGGAAAAAGAATTTGAACGACAAGCAAATCGCTTCTTTCCAGGAAGACTTGTCCGCGCTCGGCTACAAATACCAGTTCATCACCTTGGCCGGCATTCACATCAACTGGTTCAACACCTTCCAATTTGCACACGCTTACGCCAATGGCGAAGGCATGAAGCATTACGTGAACATGGTTCAAGAGCCTGAATTTGCAGCGCGCGAACAAGGCTATACCTTTGTGTCGCACCAGCAGGAAGTCGGCGCAGGTTATTTCGACGATGTGACCACCGTGATCCAAGGCGGTTCATCCAGCGTCAAGGCTTTGTCAGGTTCTACCGAAGAAGAGCAATTCCATTGAGATTGTTTGCTTCACAAAGCCCGGTCTAGGCCGGGCTTTTTTTATGGGAAAATCACAAGTTGACACTTCTCTGAAGACGGCGCGGTTTTTTCCGCGCTTTTTAATTTCAAACACATGGTTCAAATCACATTACCCGACGGCTCTTTGCGTGAATTCCCCGGTACGGTCACGGTTGCCGAACTCGCTGCCTCCATAGGCGCCGGATTGGCCAAAGCCACGCTGGGCGGCAAGGTTGACGGCCAACTGGTCGATGCCGGCTTTAGCATTTCGCAAAACGCCAGTGTGTCCATCGTGACCGCCAAGGACGCTGAAGGTCTGGAATTGATACGCCACTCCACGGCGCACTTGCTGGCTTATGCGGTCAAGTCAATGTTCCCGCAAGCGCAGGTCACCATTGGGCCTGTGATTGAAAACGGTTTTTATTACGACTTTTCTTTTGAGCGCCCATTCACCCCTGAGGATTTGGTGGCGATTGAAAAACGCATGTCTGAACTTGCTGCCAAGGATGAGCAGGTGTTGCGCCGTGTTTTGCCGCGCGATGAGGCGGTGGCCTATTTCAAATCGCTGGGTGAGCATTACAAAGCCGAGATCATCGGCAGCATTCCCGCCGGTGAAGACGTGAGTTTGTACAGGGAAGGGGAGTTTGAAGACCTGTGTCGCGGCCCGCATGTGCCCAGCACCGGCAAACTCAAGCATTTCAAGTTGATGAAAGTGGCCGGTGCTTACTGGCGCGGCGACAGCAAAAACGAAATGCTGCAACGCATTTACGGTACGGCTTGGGCCAGCAAGGAAGACTTGCAACTGTATTTGACGCAACTCGAAGAAGCTGAAAAACGCGATCACCGCAAACTTGGTCGTGAACTTGATTTGTTCCACATCGATGACCATGCCCCAGGCTTGGTGTTCTGGCACCCCAATGGCTGGACGCTGTGGCAAATGGTCGAGCAGTACATGCGTCAGGTTTACCGTGACAACGGCTATCTGGAAGTGAAAGCTCCGCAAATTCTGGATAAAACCTTATGGGAGAAAACTGGTCACTGGGACAAGTACCGCGAGAACATGTTCACCACGGAGTCGGAAAAGCGCGACTACGCGCTCAAGCCCATGAATTGCCCCGGGCATATTTTGATTTTCAACCAGGGCATCAAAAGCTATCGAGAATTGCCCTTACGCTACGGCGAATTCGGCCAATGCCATCGCAACGAACCCACCGGCGGCCTGCACGGCATCATGCGGGTGCGCGGCTTTACCCAAGACGATGGCCATATCTTTTGTACTGAAGCGCAAATCCTTGATGAATGCGTGGCCTATACCTCTTTATTACAAAAAGTCTACAAAGACTTCGGTTTCAACGACATCATTTACAAGATCGCCACCCGCCCGGCGCAGCGCATAGGCTCGGACGAAAGCTGGGACCGGGCCGAAGACGCGCTGATACAAAGCCTGAAGGCCTCCGGTTGCGATTACATCATTTCCCCCGGAGACGGCGCTTTTTACGGCCCGAAAATCGAATACACCTTGAAGGACGCCATCGGCCGCCAATGGCAGTGCGGCACCATACAGGTCGATTTCTCCATGCCCGAGCGCCTCGGCGCTGAATACGTGGGCGAGGACGGCGCGCGGCACCGTCCGGTCATGTTGCACCGGGCGATTGTGGGCAGTCTGGAGCGATTCATCGGTATTTTGATTGAACAGCACGCCGGTGCGTTACCGGTTTGGCTCGCACCGGATCAGGTGATGGTGCTCAATATCACCGATGCACAGGCCGAATATGCCCTGGATGTGGTCAAAAAGCTGAAAAATCAAGGGTTTAGGGTGAGCAAGGACCTGCGTAACGAGAAAATTACGTATAAAATACGCGAGCATACAATGCAAAAGCTGCCTTACATCCTCGTCATGGGTGACAAGGAAATGGCAGCCGGTACCGTCGCAGTGCGCGCCCGGGGCAATATTGATCTCGGTGTGATGACACTCGAAGCTTTCTCCCAAAAGTTAGCCTCTGACATTGCCTCCAAACAATGACGTTTGTTGTTGCTAAGAGCCCCATTGCACGGTGTTTTCAGCTGATTTATCAGTGACTTTTTGAAGGATTGAACCATCGCTACTGAATTCCGCGATCGCCGTCAACGCGAGGAACGCAAACACCGCCTTAACCGGGAAATCATGGCTCCCGAAGTCCGCGTCAGCGGCCCGAACAATGAAGCCATTGGCATTCTGAGTCTCGTCGAAGCCCTGCGAATGGCTGGTGAACTCGACGTGGATCTGGTGGAAATTTCGCCGACAGCGGTGCCGCCGGTTTGCAGGTTGATGGATTACGGCAAATTCAAGTACCAGGAACAGAAAAAAGCAGCAGAAGCCAAGTCCAAGCAAAAAGTGATTGAGGTCAAGGAAATCAAATTCCGGCCCGGTACAGATGACGGCGATTACAACATCAAGTTGCGCAACATCAAACGCTTTTTGGACGATGGCGACAAATGCAAAATCACATTGCGATTCAGGGGCCGGGAGATCACCCACCAGGAAATCGGCATGGCGTTATTGCAAAGAATTCGGGATGAACTGGCCGACCTGATTGTGGTCGAGCAGTTCCCCAAACTGGAAGGTCGGCAGATGGTCATGATGATCGCGCCGGGCAAGAAAAAACCGGGTAGCGTATCCAAACCCGCCGCTGAAACTGCGCAAGCAGCCACAGCGTAAAAGGCCACGCAAACAAGTGTCTCGGGGCTAACAAGTCTGCGTCTGGTTCGCAGCGCCTCACGAGCACAAAAAACAGGAGCATACACATGCCCAAAATGAAGACCAAAAGCAGCGCTAAAAAGCGCTTTCGCGTTCGTCCAGGAGGCACCGTCAAGCGCGGTCAAGCCTTCAAACGGCACATCCTCACCAAAAAGACCACCAAGAACAAACGTCACTTGCGCGGTCCTGCCGGTGTGCATGAAACCAATATGGGTCACATGGCGCAAATGCTGCCCATGGCAGGCCTGTGATCAACGGACGAACAAGGAGAATTTGATATGCCTCGCGTAAAACGTGGTGTTACGGCTCGCGCCAGACACAAAAAAGTTTTAGCCCTTGCAAAAGGATTCCGCGGTCGCCGCGGTAACGTCTATCGCATCGCTAAAGAAGCGGTGATGAAGGCCGGGCAATATGCCTACCGTGACCGTCGCGCCAAAAAGCGTGTGTTCCGTCAGTTGTGGATCGCACGTATCAACGCAGCTGCGCGTGAATTCGGCATTACCTACAGCCAGTTCGCCAACGGCTTGCGCAAAGCCGCCATTGAGATCGACCGCAAAATGCTGGCCGATCTGGCTGTGCACGACAAAGCTGCCTTCGGTCAGATTGTTGACCAGGTCAAGGCCAAATTGGCGGCCTGATCCGGCCTTTGAATTGCCCGTTGCATGACGGGTGGTTTGTTGTTCCCGAGGGGTTGAGGTTTCCAAGCTTCAATCCCTTCTTCATTTGTACCAGAGACATGCCATGAACGAGCTCGATTCCTTGGTGAAACAGGCGCAGGATCTGTTCGCCGGTTGCACTTCACCTGTTGAGCTGGAAAATGCCAAGGCCCAGTTCCTGGGCAAATCAGGGCATTTAACCGAGCGCATGAAGGGCTTGGCCAAACTCGATATCGAAGCAAAGAAAAGCCAAGGCGCATTAATCAATGCGGCTAAGCAAGCTATTGAAGAGGCGTTAAACCATTGCCGACAACAACTCGCACAAGCCGAGTTGGATGCACAGTTAAAGTCTGAAACTTACGATGTGACTTTACCTGGCACATCACACAGCCAGGGCGGTTTGCATCCGGTCAGTTTGAGCCTTGAGCGCATAGAAAATATTTTCTCTTCCATGGGTTTTGAAGTAGCTCAGGGGCCGGAAATTGAAACCGACTGGTTCAACTTCACGGCGCTGAATACGCCCGAAGACCATCCGGCCCGTTCCATGCACGACACGTTTTATGTCGAAGGCGGTTACCTGCTGCGTACCCACACCAGCCCCATGCAAATCCGTCACGCCATGGCGCATGTGCAAAAGTACCAGTCCCGCATTGATGCTGGCCAATCCATGCCTGAAATACGCGTGATTGCCCCGGGGCGTACTTACCGCGTGGACAGCGATGCTACGCACTCACCCATGTTTCACCAATGCGAAGGCTTGTGGATAGGCGAGAACATCAGCTTCAAGGACTTGAAAGTGGTGTTCACCGATTTTTGTAAAACCTTTTTTGAAAACGACGATCTGGTGTTGCGTTTCAGACCGAGTTTTTTCCCGTTTACTGAACCCAGCGCAGAGATAGATATTCAATTTCCCAGCGGTCCCTTGGCCGGGCGCTGGTTGGAAGTTGCAGGCTCCGGCCAAGTACACCCGAATGTCGTGCGCAACATGGGACTGGATCCCGAGCGATTCATAGGCTTTGCATTTGGCATGGGACCGGACCGGCTCACCATGTTGCGTTACGGCGTGAACGATTTGCGGCTGTTTTTTGACGGTGACCTTCGTTTTCTCAGCCAATTCCAATGACATTCTCAAGGCAAGTTCATGCAGTTTCCTGAATCCTGGTTGCGCGAATTCTGCGACCCTCCTATCAATACGCAGCAATTGGCCGATACCTTGACCATGGCTGGTCTGGAAGTCGAAGAGCTGCAAACCGTTGCGCCGCCGTTTAGTCATGTGGTGGTCGGTGAAATCGAGTCTGTCGAGCAGCATCCTGACGCAGACCGCTTGCGTATCTGCAAAGTCAATGTCGGCAAGGAACACACTTTGTCTATCGTGTGCGGTGCGCCGAATGCGCGTGCCGGTATCAAAGTACCTTGTGCACTCGTTGGTGCCGAATTGCCGCCCGGTGAAGACGGTAAACCTCTTCTGATCAAGCTGGGCAAGTTGCGCGGCGTTGAAAGCCAGGGCATGTTGTGCTCGGCGCGCGAATTGAAAATTTCCGAAGACAGCCAAGGCTTGCTGGAGTTGGCTGCTGATGCGGTGGCAGGCGTCAATATCCGCGAGCATTTGAACTTGGATGACACGCTGTTTACCCTCAAGCTAACGCCGAATCTGGCGCATTGCCTGAGCGTTTACGGCGTGGCGCGTGAAGTTTCCGCATTGACCGGCGCGCCTTTAAAGCAACAAGTTTTCACGCCCGTTTCACCCGACATACAAGACGTATTGCCCGTCGATGTTCAAGCACATGACTTGTGCGGACGTTTCAGCGGTCGCATCATCAGGGGCTTAAATACCAATGTCAAAACGCCGCAATGGATGGTGCAGCGCCTGGCACGTTGCGGCCAGCGCAGTGTCAGCCCCTTGGTGGATATATCCAATTACGTGATGTTTGAGTTCGGCAGACCGACACATATTTTTGATTTGCAAAAAATCCACGGTGGTTTGACTGTGCGCTGGGGCAAAAGCGGTGAAACACTGTCCTTACTCAACGGCCAAAGCGTGACGCTTGACGACAAGGTCGGCGTGATCGCTGACGAGCAACAGGTTGAATCGCTGGCCGGCATCATGGGCGGTGCCGCCACTGCCGTGTCAGACAGCACCACCGATATTTACCTTGAAGCCGCTTTCTGGTGGCCGACGGCGATTGCCGGCAGATCACGACGTTTCAACTTTGCCACCGATGCCGGACATCGCTTCGAACGCGGTGTGGACCCTGCCTGCACTGTCGAGCATATTGAACACATCACTGCATTGATAGCTTCTATTTGTGCAACACCTTCTATGCAAGTTGGCACTGTGGATGATCACCTGACAAACATGCCGCAGCCAACACCCGTGACTATGCGCGTGGCTAGGGCCAACAAAGTTCTGGGCACGGACCTGAGTCAGCAGGCAATGACGGACGCTTTGCAAGGTCTTGGCCTGCAAGTCAAAGAAAGCCCCGGCGTGATTGAAGTGATGCCGCCAAGCTTTCGCTTTGATTTGAAGATCGAAGAAGATTTGATCGAAGAAGTGGCGCGCATGTCCGGTTTTGACAAACTGCCGTCAACGCCGCCAAGCGCTCCCATCACCCCGAAAATCCTACCTGAACACCGCCGCAATGTGTTTTCGGTTCGCCGCCACCTGGCCGATCTGGGTTACCAGGAAACCATTAATTTCAGTTTTGTCGATGTCGCCTGGGAACATACGCTGGCAGGTAATGCAAGCCCCTTGCAGTTGCTCAATCCGATTGCCAGTCAGATGAGCGTGATGCGTTCTTCTTTGATGGCTTCGTTGTTGCAAGTTGCAAAATTCAATTTAGACAGAAAAGCCTCTCGCATCAAAGTGTTTGAAGCTGGTCGCGTCTTCAAACGTGACCCGTCTGTGACGGACAGTTTGCAAACCGTGGCCGGTATACACCAACCCATGCATCTGGCTGGACTTTCTTATGGGCCTGTTCAGCCTTTGGGCTGGAATGCTGACACTGCGTCTGTCGGCTTTTTTGATGTCAAAACAGAGGTCTGCAATTTATTGACCGGTTTGCAACCCGTGTTTCATTCGGCTGAACATCCTGCTTTGCACCCTGGACGCTGTGCGCGAATAGAACACCAAGGACAAACCATAGGCTGGCTGGGTGAGTTGCACCCCAAGTGGCGGCAGCAATGGAATTTCGCCCAGGCCCCTGTGTTGTTTGAATTGACCCTGGATGCCTTGCTCGAGCATCCTTTGCCGCATGCTCAAACCGTCTCCAGACTTCACCCGGTCGAGCGGGATTTGGCCATCGTCGTCAATGAGTCGGTGACCCACGACGCGCTCATGCAATGCATACACAGCACACCTGCGGCCACCGGCGTGAATCATGCTGTATTGTTTGATGTGTACCGGCCACAAAAACCCGATGCCACGGTATCTGCCGGTGAGAAAAGCATGGCGGTTCGCCTGTTCCTGCAAAGCAAGGATGAGAACACCATGACAGAATCGCAAATTGAAGCGATCATCCAAGCCATTGTTGAGCAATTGACCCGTAAGCTGCAGGCCAGACTGCGTACTTGAAGGAGCGGTATCCATGAACCTGTCATTTGAAAGCCTGGAAACGCCGGCACTGACCAAAGCCCAATTGGCTGAATTACTGTTTCAGCAAATCGGTTTGAACAAGCGCGAGTCCAACGACATGATTGATGCTTTTTTTGATTTGATTGCACAAAAGCTGGTGGCCGGTGAAGATGTGAAGATTTCCGGTTTCGGCAATTTCCAAATCCGCACAAAAGCACCCAGACCCGGTCGCAATCCGCGCACCGGTGAGGCCATTCCGATAGAGGCCAGACGCGTGGTTACTTTTCACGCCAGCCAAAAGCTCAAAGAGCAAATTCAAGGCTTGGTTGCAGCCTCACCTGAATAAGCAAACTTAATTTTTCATTTTTACCGGGTCTCACTGTCATGCCTCTGCGGTAATTGTGCAAATGTTGGTGTATTGCCCTTTATTTGGCTATTTTTTTCTGTTTTTATGTCGATATGCTTTGAATGACTCTGGTCTTCGTGTAACCTCTATAACCCGCTTCTAACTGATTGTTTTCATGGAGAATTCTCTCCCTTCCATTCCAGCAAAACGCTACTTCACCATTGGTGAAGTCAGCGAACTATGCGGCGTCAAGCCGCATGTTTTGCGCTATTGGGAGCAGGAGTTCACGCAACTTCGTCCTATGAAAAGACGCGGTAATCGCCGCTATTACCAGCACCATGAAGTATTGATGATCCGCAGAATCCGGGACCTGCTTTACGAGCAGGGTTTCACTATCATTGGTGCACGCAACAAATTGCAGGAACTGGTTCAACACGAACGAGACAAAAAACGTTCCGGTGAAGTCATGTTGGCCGGGCTTGAAGAGCTTGAAGAAAATCTGCCTTTAGACGATGGTAAAAATGAAGATCCCTGGGCTGGTAGTTTGTCCGGCAATGACGCCAGCAAATTACAGTTGCTCAGACAGGAATTGTTCGAGATACGCGGCTTGCTCGATTAAGTTCAACGCTTAGCATGGCTATAATGCCTTCATCGGCGTGTAGCGCAGCCTGGTAGCGCACTTGCATGGGGTGCAAGGGGTCGCGAGTTCGAATCCCGCCACGCCGACCAAACATTCAGGGTTAGTTCTTTCAAAGAACTAACCCTTTTTTGTATCAACCACTTTTTGATCGACCGCACCATGAAAAAACTCGTGTTTCTCGCTGCTTTTCTTTGTGTTTCAGCCCAGGCTGAATGGCAATTGATTCATACCGAACAGGGCAACTCCAGGTTCTTTATTGACTTAGAAACCGTCACAGTTGTTGATACTTACAAACGCATTTGGGTTTTGAACGATCTCGGTAAAGCCAATGATCAAGGCGTCATGTCATTCCGTTCAGTTGAGGAATACGATTGCCCTCAAGTCAAGGGCCGCGTCATGCAAATCGCCGCCTTTACCGGCGAAATGGCCGGCGGCGAAATACTTGCCAGAGGCAATGGCAATGGCAACTGGATACAACCTGACAGCGGAACACTGGATGAAAAAATCATGGAAAAAGTTTGCGCCAACACCAAATAAATTTTAAAATATATAAATGATGAAGGCTTTAAACAATAACAGGATGTAAAGTATGGGCGTTATGGTTTGTCAGAAATGCGGCTTGCCTGACAGCAGCCCGAAACCGTTAAGGTGCGGAAAATGCGGTGCAAGAGAATTTTACGAATCAGTTCCATCTGCTTTTGCCCCGAAGAAAACTGAGCTTAGTGTTTCCGCACCAGCTACCACTTCCCAGGTAAAAACCAGCGCACCTGCGGAAACTGTCACTTTGTTTGACAAGTACGGCGGCGTGCCGACTATTGCCAAATTGGTGCGATCTTTTCACAAAGAAATCATGCTCAGGCCGCACTTGGCGGCTTACTTCGAAGGAATTGATCTAGAGCATCTCGCCGAACATACTGTTTTATATATTGCTTATGTCATGGGTAAACCCGCAGAAATCTATACCGGTCGCGACATGTACACTGCCCATGCAAAATATCATATTCATGGCATTCACTTTGACGAAGTGGCAGATGTATTGAAAGATACGCTGACCCATGCCGGTGTGGCGAAGATTGATATCGATACCATCATGACGCGTGTAGAAGGTTTGCGGGAAATGATCATTGTTTAACCCTGAAAGGGTGTACGTGAATACTGTCTTCAAGTCAGTCAGACAAGACAAACCACAACCACAGTGGCACAAAACACCTGCGAGTCTGTCATTTAATCAATTGGCACTGCGTTACATAGCCGGTCTTTCTACTGAAAGCCGCGCAACTCAAATTCAGACCCGCATTAATCACTTGAGTCATCCGCTGCTGGGCTTTTTCGGCGAATACCTGATTGAAAATATATCTGCGCAAAGCGTTCGCAAATTCGTCTTTCGCATGCAGGAAAACGGCTGGCATGAAAAGAAAATTGACGCTTGTCTGGTGACTTTTCGTGCTTGTATGAAATATGCAGTTTCACAAAACTGGCCGGTCGATCAGCGCTTGACCCGGCCTTTGGCCGGCTTAGATGAAGCCTTGATGCCGGATCAACCGGTCATGAGCTCCATCGAGTTTCATGACCTTTACCAGGAACTGGTGCAGGACATGTCCGGCGATATATTTCACTGAGCCTGCGGCACCCCGCCGTAGGTTTGCCAGGTTGAACCTGCCAGCCACCCAGCATCTACAGGTAAATTGATGCCGGTGATGGCAGTTGCCTCGGGCGACAATAAAAATGCCACGCCTACCGCCACTTCCTGCGGTTCAACCAAGCGTCCCATGGCTGCTTGAGAAATCAAATCTCGCGGATCCCGGTCGCCCCGGTCTATGGCCGCTTGCAAAGCCTCGGTGCGGGTATAGCCCGGCGAGACTGCATTGATGCGTACGCCGGTGCGGCCCCATTCCGCGGCCAGGCCGGCTGTCATGGAAATCACCGCTGCCTTGGCCGGTGCATACGCATGCAGCGGGTTGGAACGCATGCCTGCAATCGAGGCAATATTGACAATTGCACCGTGCTTGCGCTTGACCATGGCCGTGCCGAACACGGCGCAGCACAAATACGTGCCGCGAAAGTCCACATTCAACACGCGCTCCCACTCATTCATGCTCAGTCTGTCAGGCGGCAAACGGTTTTGCAAAATACCGGCACTGTTGACCAGCGCGTCCACCGGGCCGTATTCAGCTTCGATTTTTTCCAGGCTCGCTTTCACCGCAGCTTCGTCGGTCACATCGCAGGCTATAAAGCCCAAAGCGCGGGGATCGAAAGAGGCCGGGTCAGGCAAATCCATCACTACCACTTGGTGGCCTTGGTCGATCAGGTATTTAACGCATGCCGCACCGATGCCGCTTGCGCCACCGGTTACTAAAGTCACAGAAGTTGTTTTCATGGGGTTGAATAAATCATTGGTTGCCGATGACACCTTGCAGTATCACAAATTTTGCTGAGAAGGGGGCCTTGGCTGAACCGCTGGCCAGGGTTTTGTTGTCGCTGTTGAGCGCAGACACATTGAATTGGTATTCGTGTCCAAGCGTGGTGAAATTTTCAGGGCAAGGGCCTTTGTACTTATCCAGACTGCCTGCGATAACCAGGAATTCTGCGGGAAAACCTTCGGACTTGACCAGTTCACCGCCGCCGTGGTCGTGTTTGTTGTTATCCAGATCAATCATTTGAATATGCAGACTGGTGGTGCCGGGCGGGATGTTTTTCAATTTCAGCGCAGGCGATGTGTTGTTGCAATGGTTAGACATCAGCCAACGGAAATCGACTTGCAAATTCGCTTGCGCACTGACGGAACCCGCCAGACAAGCGAGCAATGCGCTGATGAACCATCTCATGACAGACTCCAGAAAAGTGTATGAACTGACTTTATCACCCGTGCTTCTGCTTGCCCGGCGGGCAACCCTGTGAGTTGCCGGATAACCTCCAGAGCGTTACTTCTGAGCGGGTGGCCTGTCGTAAACTCGGTATCTTTATTTTCTATCTGAGATAAACCATGAAAAGTGATATTGAGATCGCTCAACATGCCAGCCTCAAGCGCATCCCCGAGCTGGTCGAAAACTACTTGGGCATCACCGATGACCATTTGTACGCCTATGGGCATCACAAAGCCAAGTTGTCTTTGAAATACATCGCAGGTCTGCCGGCCAAAAAAGACAGCAAACTTATTTTGGTCACAGCCATATCACCCACGCCGGCTGGTGAGGGCAAGACCACCACCACCGTCGGTCTGGGGGACGCGCTTTGCAAAATCGGCAAGAAAAGTTTGATTTGTCTGCGCGAGCCGTCTCTTGGGCCGGTGTTCGGCATGAAGGGCGGCGCCACCGGCGGCGGCATGGCGCAAGTCGTGCCCATGGAAGACATCAACCTGCATTTCACCGGTGACTTTGGCGCCATCGGTCTGGCGCATAACCTGCTGGCCGCCATGTTGGACAACCATATCCACCATGGCAATACTTTGAAAATTGACACCAGGCGCATCGCCTGGAAGCGCGTCATGGACATGAATGACCGTGCTTTGCGCCAAATGGTGGTCGGCCTAGGCGGCACGGCCAACGGCGTGCCGCGTGAAGACGGTTTTGACATCGTGGTGGCTTCAGAGGTCATGGCCATTTTCTGTCTGGCCACCAGCCTGGCCGATTTGAAAACTCGTCTGGGACGCATTGTCGTCGCATACAACACCGAAGGCGCACCCGTGCTTGCCTCGGATTTGCAAGCTCAAGGGGCGATGACAGCTTTGCTCAAGGATGCCTTGGCCCCGAATCTGGCTCAAACGCTGGAGAACAATCTGGCGTTTATCCACGGCGGCCCGTTTGCCAATATTGCCCACGGTTGTAACTCGGTGATTGCCACCAGCACTGCAGCCAAACTGGCCGACTATGTGGTGACTGAAGCCGGTTTCGGTGCAGACCTGGGCGCTGAAAAGTTCATAGATATCAAATGCCGCAAAGCCGGATTGCAGCCCTCAGCCGTGGTGCTGGTGGCGACGGTACGGGCGCTCAAATACCACGGCGGTGTAGCGGTCAAAGACCTGGGTTCGGAAAACATTTCCGCGCTTGAAAAAGGCATGGTGAATCTGGAACGTCATTTGCACAACATCCGCCAGCATTTCGGTTTGCCTTGTGTGGTTGCCATCAACCACCGCACCGAAGACACAGCGGCCGAAATCGCCGTGCTGGAAAAAGCCTGTGCCGTGTATGGTGCTCAAGTGGTGGTGGCCAGGCACTGGGCGCAGGGCGGTGCCGGTGCGGTGGATCTGGCGCATGCGGTGGTGGCCTTGTGTGAACAACCTAACCAATTCCAATTTGCCTACGACGAGCAGCAAAGCCTGTGGCAAAAAGCTGAAACACTGGCGCGTAAAATTTACGGCGCACAAGGTATTTCTGCCGATGCCAAGGCCAAGACTTTGATAGACAAATTGCAAGAGCAGGGCTACGGTCACTATCCGATTTGCATTGCCAAAACCCAGTATTCTTTCTCCACAGATCCCAAGGCTTTGGGTGCGCCCAGCGGACACACTTTGCATATCCGCGAAGTGAGGCTTGCCTCAGGGGCAGAGTTCATCGTCATGGTCTGTGGCGATGTGATGACCATGCCCGGTTTACCCAAGGTTCCTTCTGCCCATGCCATCGATGTCGATGACAGTGGAAATATTGTCGGTTTGTTCTGAAAGACTTTCATGAAAAAACAACAACAACTGATTTACTGCCTCAGTGCCTTAGCCTTAGCTGCCGGCGCTTTTCTGATGTTCCCTTCATTAGCGTTGTCAGATAACGCCGACCAGGCCTTGATCGCCAAAGCCAACGCTTTGTTCACGCCTTTGCCTGCTACTTCTGCATTGGAAAATACCGAACTCACACCTGTGCGTGTTTCTCTGGGTAAGGCTTTGTTTTTCGAAACCCGTGTCTCCTCTGACGGACGCCTTGGCTGTGCCACTTGCCACAACCCGGCCTATCATGGTGCGGATTCTTTGGCGTTGACCGTGGGCATTCACGGCAAACAATTGCCTCGCAATGCACACACAGTCTTCAATACTTCTTTGCTGATCTCACAGCATTACGGCGGCAACCGGGCCACGGTGGAGGAACAGGCTTATAAAGCCGTACTCAGTCCGCTGGCGTATGGCAATACCAGCAATGAACAAGTGGAAACTAAGCTGATGCAATTGGGTTATTTTCCATTGTTCAAAGCAGCGTATCCCGCTGATGCTAAACCGGTGAGCGTTGAAAACTGGAGCAAGGCCATAGGCGCATTTGAACGCACACTCCTGACGCCTGCACCGTTTGATAAATTCTTGAAAGGCGACGCGCAAGCACTTTCGCGTCCGGCCAAACTGGGCTTGGAGAAGTTCATCAACACAGGCTGTGTCGGTTGCCACAACGGCGTGACGGTGGGCGGCCAGTCGTACCAGAAATTCGGTATCACCCAGGACTATTGGCTGGTCACGGGCAGCACACCTAAGGACGCATTCAAAGGCTATGACAAAGGCCGTTTCCACGACACCAAGGACGAGGCAGACGCTTTTATTTTCAAAGTGCCGCAATTGCGCAATGTGGCCGTCACGCCGCCTTATTTCCATGACGGTTCTGTGGCCACCTTGCCGCAAGCTGTGCGCGTCATGGCGCAGTTGCAACTCGGCAAGCAATTGTCAGACGAAGATGTCAGCCACATCGTGAGCTTTCTGGAAAGTCTGACCGGCGATATTCCTGCTGATTTCGCCAACGTGCCCCGCTTACCTGCCGCCCCGCATTGATATTTTCATGAGACGGGGTTGTTCCGGTTTTTTGTTTTCACTGACTGCGGTATGTGCTGTTTTCTTGGCAGCTACACCGTTGCCTGCGCTGGCGGAGTGGACGTATTTTGCTAGCCTGGACGGGGACACCGTGCTGGTTGACAGAACCACGCTGGTGCAAAATAAAAACCGCAACTCCACCATATGGATGCTGACCAATCACGGCAATATCACGGTGCAGAACGTGTTGTCGGTCAGTAAGTGGGTGGAGTTCGATTGTGACCGTGACAAATACCGATACCTTGCCGTGTATGGCTATGAAGGCCAGATGCAAACCGGCGCCAAACTCGTGAATATTCCCACGCCGTCTCAATGGGACAAAACCAAGTACGGCACTGTGCTTAAAAACCTTCAACTCGTGGCCTGTCTGCGCGGGCCGTTGCTGAGATAAATCTTCATCCAATTTCACATGAACATGCAATTCGTTGAAACCAGACTGCTTCGTATCGGCTACCGGGAATGGAACCCGGACGGCAAACAAACCATTGTGCTGGCGCATGGATGGCCGGACAGCATCCGTTGCTGGCACCACGTCGTGCCGCCCTTGGTGCAAGCCGGTTACCGAGTGATTGCACCAGCCTTGCGCGGTTTTTTGCCGACGACCTTTTTGCATAACGACACACCACGGACCGGCCAGTTGTCATCGCTGGGTCGTGACATGGTGGAGTTCGTCGCAGCCTTGAATTTGCCTCAAACGCCAGTATTAGTGGGCCACGACTGGGGCGCTCGCGCGGTTGCCAATGCCTGCGGTTTGCAGCCCGGTATTGCCAGCCACATGGTGTTGTTATCCGTGGGCTATGGCACCAACGACCCGACGCAGTCCTTGAGCATGGAGCAAACTCAGTTGTACTGGTACCACTGGTTCATGGCCACCGAACGCGGGCAACGCACAGTGCGCGCTGAAGGCAAGGCGTTCTCTCAGCGCATGTGGGACACCTGGGCACCCACCGGCTGGTATTTGCCAGATGAATTTGAGCAGACGGCGTTGGCTTTCAACAACCCGGATTGGGCTGAGATCACCTTGCATTCTTACCAGCACCGCTGGGGCCATGCGCCCGGCGACCCGTATTACGACCCGGATGAAAAAACATTGCACCCGGCGCCTGTGCTGGATGTGCCCACACTGATGTTGCACGGTGCTGTCGATGGTGTCAGTCTGCCAGCCACCTCTGCCAATAAAGAAAAGTTTTTCAGCGGCCGTTATGAAAGGTATTTGCTAAACGGTGTCGGGCATTTCCCGCAACGTGAAGCACCGCTTAAAGTGGCTGAAGCTATTTTGGAATTTTTAAAGTAATCAGCTTTCCAGCCATTCGCATATGACCTGCCACTGTTCCAGGTCTTTTTGCACTTTAGATGGTGTGATGTCAAACAGACTGAGTCCATGCGCAGCCATGTGCAGGTAGTACTGAGTGTCTCGTAAAAAACCGATGATGGGCACGTCTAGCTTGTCCATGAATTCACGCAGCTTGCTGGCCGCCACCGTGCGTTCATCCACCCGCATGCCGATGATGCCGAGTTTGGTTTTGCCGGTCTTGGTGATTTCACTTAATTGCTCAATGAAAGCTTGTGAAGCAAACATGTCGAAGATGGAAGGCATGATAGGAATCAATAACTTGTCTGCCCGGGACACCACTTCTTTAAACCGCCAGCCACCCAGGCCGCCGGGCGTGTCAATCACCACATGGGTGGTGCCTCTAGGGGGCTTGGCCGTCAACACCAGATCTGCTTGCAATTCCCAGGTGGTAATGACCGGGGCTTGCGCAGGTCTAAGCCCCAACCACAAGCGGGAAGACTGCTGTACATCAGCATCGCCCAGCATCACTGAATGACCGCGTGAAGCAAAAAACCCTGCAACATTGGTTGACAGGGTGGATTTACCGGAGCCCCCTTTGGGGTTGGCTATCACTATCACTGGCATATCAAGATAAATCCCACCCTTTTCCGCTTCTGCAATGCGTAAGCGCCTGGTTATACAAAGACTGACCTGATTGTCTACTATTTGTGGATAGCAAGTAGTTCTTAAGCGGCATCATATCGACACTTCTGGCGCAATCAAATCCTCTGCCGTATTCCCCGCTTAAATACAAAACCACTCTGCCCGTAGCTTGAACCCTCTTATAAACAGCGCCTAGATAGGCCACCGCGCAGGCAGACTCGCAGATCTGCCCCTCGCTGACAATGACTTCAACCGCCTGGGTTTGAAACGATTTGCCCAATTGGATGCCGAGCAAAAGATCCCCTTGTGCGGAATTCAGGTAAACCGGGCTCACCACCCGGCTGCCGTCTCTGCGTATGCAAGGCTGAAGCGTCTGCATGATGCTGTTCAGGCTGGACACGCTGGTGCTGTCAATCGTGCCGGAAAACTCCACCACGTCCAGGCTGCCGCTGGAGCAGTCGGGGAATTTCAAGCGGCTGAGTCTGGCTTGGAACAAATCCCCTTGAATGGAATTGACCAATTGCATTTGCGAACCGGGATAGCCGTAGGAGTTTGAGCCCATGACAACGTGAAAAGGCACTTCCTGCTGTGCCTGACGAGGATGGACGCAGCCGAGCAATGCCAGCAACAGCAGCATGCCAAGCATTCGTAAAGTGGAAAACATCATGGTTGACCTTGAGAAGAATGAAAATTCATTGACCTCTTCTTGGTCGGCACCGTCACTGAAAACTTGAGTAGTCCGGCCTGTCTGTGCAAGTGGCGAAGACAGGCCGGGTACTTCAGTTCAGTGAACCACCATCAAGGTGAACGGGAAGACATAAGCTTGCAATGTCACCAAAATACCAACCAGACAGGCAAGAGCGATAGAGTGGAAGAACACATAACGAAGAATGTCGCCTTCGTGGTTGAACCAGCGTGTGGCAGTGGATGCAACCACAATGGACTGAGCATCGATCATCTTGCCCATAACGCCGCCTGAACTGTTCGCCGCGCCCATAAGGTTAGGAGACAAGCCCAATTGCTCGGCAGCCACTTTTTGCATGCCACCGAACAGCACATTGGATGCAGTGTCGGATCCTGTCAACGCAACGCCAAGCCAACCCATCAAGGTTCCAAAGAAGGGATAGAAGACGCCGGTGTTGGCAAACGCCAAACCTAAGGTTGTGTCAGTGCCAGAGTAGCGTGTCAAGTAACCCAATGCCAGCATCAAAACAATAGTGAGAAGTGAATAGCGAACCAGCCAAATCGTCGAGAAGAAAATACGGATCATGTTGATTGGGTTGTATTTCATGACCAAACCACCAACAATGGCGGACAACAAAATGCCAGTGCCTGTGGAGGACAACAAATTCAGCGTGTAGATGGCACTTTCAGTTTTGGGTGACGGCACCACCGGAGGCATTTTCTCAATCAGGTTGTGCAAACCATCCATGGGAAATTGCGGGGCAAAGATGCCATTCAAATAGGCCTTCACAGATGGCAAACCCCAGATGAAGATGAACACAGTGAGGATTGCCCAAGGTGTCCAAGCCCGAATAATGTCGTCACGTGAATGCACTGTAACGGCGCGTGGTGCTTGAGCTTCGCCGCCGGTGGCCTCGTGGCCTTTTAAAGACACGGAGGTCCAAATAGTTTTGGGTTGCCAATAGCGTAAGAAGGTAACCAAACTGGCCATGCTGACCACGGCTGCAATGATGTCAACCAGCTCGGGACCAATGAAGTTGGAGACCAAAAATTGCATCACTGCAAAACTCAAACCAGTCACCAAAATGGCTGGCCAAATATCCCACATAGCGCGTCTTCCTGCAAATGCCCAGATCAGCCAAAAGGGCACGAGCAAAGAAAAGAATGGCAACTGGCGACCGACCATCATGGAAACTTCCATGGCATCATAGCCATGGACTTTGGCCAAGGTGATGATGGGGGTACCCAAAGCACCAAATGCCACAGGCGCTGTATTGGCTATCAGAGACAAACCAGAAGCAGCTAAAGGCGAAAAACCCAGGCCGATCAAAATGGCCGCAGTCACAGCCACCGGGGTACCGAAACCGGCTGCACCTTCAAAGAATGCACCGAATGCAAAGGCGATCAACAACAGCTGAAGGCGACGGTCTTCAGTGATGCTTGCAATCGAGTCTTGCAGGACTTTGAAACTGCCGTTTTGCTCTGTCAATTGATGCAGGAAAATGATGTTGAGTACGATCCAACCTATGGGCAATAAACCGGTAAGCCCGCCGTACAGAGCAGCGTTTGCAGCCATTTCGCTTGGCATGCCGTAAACAACAATGGCAATAGCCAATGCGGCGACCAGGCCTGCACCTGCTGCAATATGGGCTTTCAAATGAAAGAAACCTAAACCTGCCAACATGACAACCACAGGAATGGCCGCTAATAAGGTTGATAAAACCATGTTACCCATCGGGTCGTATATTTGTTGCCAAGTCATCGCGTGTTCTCCAAGCGCAAAAATGAAAATTATAGGAAGAACTGTCAAAGGGTTTTCCTATCCCATTGAGAAACAGAGGAAATAATGATTCAACGCACTTTATTCAGCCCCGAGCATGAGTCCTTTCGTGACAGTTTCAGGCGTTTCATGAATGCTGAAATAGCTCCATTCCATGCCGCCTGGGAAGAGCAAGGCTATGTGGACAAGGCGGTTTGGGGCAAGGCCGGGGCTTTGGGATTTCTGAACATGAGCATGCCGTCAACACACGGCGGCGCAGATGCGGACAAATTATTTGCAATTGTTCAAATTGAAGAGCTGAGTGCTGCCGGTTTCAGCGGCATCGGTTATGTGCTTCATTCGGAAATCGTGTCACCTTATTTGTTGCACTACGCAACGCCTGCGCAAATGAACACATACCTGCCGCGTTTGTCAAGCGGCGAGATGGTGGGCGCGATTGCCATGACCGAACCGTCGGCCGGCAGCGATTTGCAAGGCATTAAAACCACCGCGAGTTTGCAGGCCGATGGCAGTTATTTGCTCAACGGCAGCAAAACCTACATCACCAATGGCTGGCACTCTGACCTGGTGATCGTGGTGGCCAAGACCAACCCGGCAGCCGGTGCCAAGGGCACGAGTTTGTTTTTGGTGGAAGCAGGCACACCCGGCTTCACCAAGGGCAAGCCTTTGCACAAGCTCGGCTTGAAAGCCCAGGATACGTGCGAATTGTTTTTTGATAACGTGCGCTTGCCCGCAGACAGTCTGCTCGGCGGCACAGATTTTTTGAACCGTGGTTTTATTTGCTTGATGGAGCAACTGCCCTGGGAGCGTTTGCAAATCGCCATAGGCGCGGTGGCGGCGGCTCAAGCGGCCATTGGCTGGACACTGGATTTTGTGAAACAGCGTCACGTCTTCGGTCAACCGGTGGCGTCTTTTCAAAACACCAGATTCAAGCTGGCCGAAATGCAAACCGAGGTGCAGGTAGCGCGCGTGTTTGTCGACAAATGCACAGAATTGCTGATGCAGAACAAACTCGACACGGCCACGGCCAGCATGGCGAAATACTGGACCACCGATTTGCAATGCAAGGTCATGGACGAATGCGTGCAACTGCACGGCGGCAGCGGCTTCATGTGGGAGTACCCGATCACGCGTGCCTACGCTGATGCGCGGGTGCAGCGAATTTACGGCGGCACCAACGAGATCATGAAAGAAGTCATCACCCGCAGCATGGGGCTGGGATTGAAATAAACCGTGTCTTTAGCTGATGCTCAAGGTGTGAAGTTCAAATTCACCTTTTGAGCGGTCTGAAAAATAACAGCGCAGTGTTTCTTTGACGGTGCGAAAAGCAAGTTCATCCCAGGGAATATCTGCTTCGCTGAATAAACGGGCTTCCAGGGTTTCGTGGCCGGGGTTGAACACCGGGCTTTGCAAGGCCGCCAGGAAAAAGAAATGCACCTGGCCGACGCGCGGTACATCAACGATAGTGAACAGGTTTTGCATTTCGATTTGCGCACCTGCTTCTTCATCTGTTTCCCTGGCTGCGCCTTCGGCCAAGGTTTCGCGCATTTCCATGAAGCCCGCAGGCAGGGTCCAAAAGCCTTTGCGCGGCTCGATATTGCGTTTACACAGCAAGACCTGGTCTTGCCACACCGGAACCGTGCCGACCACGTTCAGCGGGTTTTCGTAATGCACGGTGTGACACGCCGGACAGACCGCCCGCAAGCGGGTGTCGCCGTCGTCCGGCAGGCGTTGAACCACAGCGGTGCCGCAGTTTTTGCAATGTTTGATCGAGGTCGGGCCGGGGTGGGACATGTTGTGAGGAAAAGTGGGGCAGGGCAGGCCTGCAATGACTTGAGTTTAGGACAGTCCCGGCTCAGGCGGCAGGAAGATTGGCGTTATCCTTGGAACATGAAACTGCATAACTACTTCCGTTCATCCGCGTCCTTCAGGGTGCGTATCGCCTTGGCGCTCAAAGGTTTGCCTTACGACTACGTGCCGGTTCATCTGGCCAAGGGCGAGCAACTCAAGGACAGCTTCACCAGCCTGAACAGTGACGCCCTGGTCCCCATGCTGGAGATCGATGGATTGCGTTTGACCCAGTCGCTGGCCATCATCGAATACCTGGAAGAAACCTGCCCCACGCCCGCCTTGCTGCCGGCCGATGCGCCCGGGCGCGCGCGGGTGAGGGCGCTGTCGCAATCCATCGCTTGCGAAATTCACCCTTTGAACAATTTGCGTGTGTTGAAGTATTTGAGTAACACACTCAAGCTGGATGAAGACAGCAAAAACACCTGGTACCGCCATTGGGTGCGTTTGGGCTTGCAAGCATTTGAGCAGCAGTTGTTGCATTCCCCGTCCGGTCCATATTGCCACGGCGACACACCCGGCATGGCCGATTGCGTGCTGGTGCCGCAAATCTTCAACGGCAAACGCTTTAACGTGGATTTCTCCGGCCTGGACAAAACCATGGCGGTTTTCCAAGCCTGTATGGACTTGCCCGCATTCCAACAAGCCCAGCCCAGCGCCTGCCTTGACTTTGAAGCTTGAATTACCGCTTTGGCCTGGTGCGCGCTTGTTTTGCAGCGGACGCAGCGGTGGCGTGTCCGCCGCCCCTTATGACAGCCTGAACTTGGGCGATCACGTTGGAGACGACCCGGATAAGGTCGCCATCAACCGCCAGCGCTTGGCCCATTTATGGGGCGCGCGTCCGGTATTCATGCAACAGGTTCACGGCACAGAGTTGGTGTGCATTGATTCAATACCTGAAGGACAGTTGCTGCAAGCCGACGCTTGTTGGAGCACACAGTCAGGCCTTGCCTGCACCATCATGGTGGCTGACGGCCTGCCTGTGCTTTTTTACTTGCGCAGCGCACGGGTGGTGGCCGCCGCCCACGCCGGCTGGCGCGGACTGGCCGCAGGCGTGCTGCAAACCACTTTGAACAAACTGGCTGAATTCGGC
>CAMDKD010000018.1 GCA_945901125.1 Bordetella parapertussis | reverse complement strand
TATGCACATGTCAGAGGAGTTGAAGAACACCGGGCGCGGCAACATGTTCGTCGTGTTCGGCGAGCCTGATGTGAAAATCCTGGACGATGGCGGGCCCGAGATCAGAGTGAAGGTGAATGGCATCGACGTTTTCGATCCGAATACTGGCGACATTCGCTCCAGCGACACTGCAGGCATCGCTGCTTGGTTCATAGATACCGACTACAACGAAGAAAGCTTCTTCGTGCGCCACGCCTATTTCTTGGGCGCGAACGACCCTTACAAGTCGTTGAAGACCACACTGAAGGCAGAGATCAACCAGGAAGCCTGGGAGTCACTCAACAGCGATACGTCGCGGGCGTTTGACAAACCGAAGTCTGGGAGAATCGCAGTCAAGGTCATCAACCATCTGGGGGATGAAGTGATGAAGGTGTTCAGGGTCGTCTAAGGAGCAAAAGCCATGGCAATGATCGAAGGTTTCAGGGTTCAGAACTACCGGGCTTTGCGAGATGTGACGTTGGGCAAGCTTTCAACCGATCAGCAGAGCGAGGCATTGACTCCCTTTACGGTAGTAATTGGTAAAAACGGCTCGGGGAAAAGCACCCTTTTCGATGCATTTGGCTTTGTTGCGGATTGTCTTAATCGTGATGTCGAAACCGCCTGTGATGATCCACGCCGTGGCGGTTTTGAGCGCATGCACTCCATGGGAACTGAAGATCCGATTAAATTTGAGATTTACTACCGCGAAGCACCCAACGAGCGGCCGATCACCTACAAGCTTGAAATTCAGTTAGACAAGCATGGCAGGCCGTATGTTGAGTCGGAGTTTCTCGGGCAGCGGCGGCAGGGGCAACAATACGGCAGGCCACACCCATTCTTGCGACTCAAACGCGGTAAAGGTAAAGCTTGGGCTGGCAATGAGGCAGTTCAGGGAGAGGGGGACGAAGAACCCAACATTCAAGTTGAAGTGAAGTTGACCGATCCAAGGCAATTGGGTATTGCCACGTTGGGTACGCTTAAGGAGCATCCCCGTATTAAACGGTTTCGTGACTTTTTGAAAGGCTGGTATCTCTCCTACTTCCATCCAGACGCCGCTAGGACAGTTCCACCTACAGGCGCGCAAAAGCACCTCAACATCCACGGTGACAACATCGGAAACGTGGTGCAATACATGCAGCGCGAACAAGGTGCACGCTTCAAGTCCGTACTCAAACGAATTGCCGAAAAAATTCCGGGCATCAAGTCAATTAAGGCGGAGACAACCATCGACAAGCGCCTTGCGCTCACGTTCAACGATGGCGCATTTCAGGATGCCTTTTACGCAGGACAAATGTCAGATGGCACCCTCAAGGTGTTCGCCTATCTGCTGCTGATGGAAGACCCTGATCCACCGCCATTTATCTGTATTGAAGAACCTGAAAACGGTCTCTATCACAAGCTTCTAGATTCACTGGCCAGTGAACTACGAGCACACGCCACAAGCAAGCGAAATGCATCGCAAGTTTTTGTAACGACCCATCAGCCTTACTTTGTGGACGCTCTGGAGCCCAGTGAGGTTTGGGTGCTCAAAAAGGGAGGCGATGGTTTTTCGCAAATTCAGCGCGTTTCAGACATCGTATTGGTTCGCAACATGGTAGATCAAGGTTTGCCCTTAGGTGGTCTCTGGTACAGCGACTACTTGGACTCGGAGTGAGTCATGCATATTGACGTATTGGTGGAAGACAGTTCCGGCGCAGCGTTGATGGAGCAGCTTATTCCGAAGTTTCTCAACCCGACAAAGTTCACCTATACCTTTAAGGTACGTGGGTACAAAGGTGTTGGGCATATTCCAAAGAATATGAAGCGCACGACAGATATGCACAAAAAAACCTTGCTCGACAAGCTGCCAGCAATGCTTCTAGGCTTTGCGCAGACACCAGGCCATGACGCGGTGATCGTGCTTGTGGACACGGACAATAGAAATCCCGACGAGTTCCGGCGCGATTTAGATGACATGTACAAGCGTTTGCACCAAGCGCCAAAAACAGCTTTTTGTATGGCAACAGAAGAAGTCGAAGCCTGGTATCTGGGTGATCGCACGGCACTGCTGGCAGCCTACCCGAGGGCAAACAACAAAGTATTGAAGAGATACAAGCAAGACTCAGTTTGCGGCACCTGGGAAGTACTGGCAGACGCTCTGGTCAAAGGTGGTGCAGAGGCACTTAAAAAAGAAGGGTTTCACAGCATTGGTGCATTCAAGCATGAGTGTGCCGCGCAAATCACCCCACACATGAAGCCAAGGAACAACCTCTCACCCAGTTTCAAAGACACAGCGGCCAGAGTGCAAGCATTGGTCGATTAAAACTGCCCATGCAATTCCGTATCTCCGACACCTTCGCCGACAACCTGTCCCGCCTGTCCACCGAAGAACAAAAGTTATTCAAGATCACCGAATTCAACAGGCAACAAAACACGGCGAACCAGTGCATGCTGTTGCAGCGGATTCATAAGTCCTATGCCAAGTATTTTTGGTCCACCCGCTTGGACTGCGACTCACGACTCATCATCCACAAGTTTCGCCTGCCTCTGAGTTCGTAGATGATTTGCTTAGCCAAGTTACTAAAAATTAAATCAGCATTGACATCACAGTTTCGAAACACAAAAACACATTTAAATACCCGCTATGAAATCCCAAGAAACAATACAAACGCATCACTTCATTCATAAGAAGCCGTGCTCAAAACGATCCCATGTCAACGAGTACCAGGCCCTTCATTTGGCAGACCTGATTGACAGACTGGGCCGTGATGCTTGCGAACATTTCAGAGTCTCGGATTACAGCCGTTTGCCAACTGACAAACACAAGGATTTTTTCAAACTGGACACGTACATGCTGTTCATCAACGGTGCGCATGCCTGTGGTTTTGTCATGCGTGATGCCAAGCCAGATAACCCGATTTCTGAATCAAGACAACCACCTGACGAAGCCATCAGAAAATTTGATTTCATGCGCTTGCGTCAGCTTGTGCATTTTTTACTCAGACATGAAAGTTGGACTGATGGCAATGAAAGCCCCATACTGAATGCTTTTGCCAATGGCCTGCTTCCGGCAATCGCTGACAAATTGCGAAACGATCAAAGTCTTTATCTAGCTTGAAAGCAAACTATTTCAACTGAATTTCAACCGTCTTACCCACCGCCCAGGCCGCTTTAATGAGCGTATCCAATTGAATAGATAAGTTGTTAGGGGCAAGCACACAGTCAAGTTGCGAACGACTCATCACCATGCGCTGAGCCATAGCCACTTTGCTGATATTTCCGGTTTGCATGGGATCACTCAGTTGCTCGGCATTTGTACGATGCAAATATGATTTAGTGCGAAGTCAATCGCTCTAACGCGAAGCTGACTGCTTCATCTGAAAATAATTTAGCCTTACGCTGTGCCGCACTCTCGACGGGCCACGCAAGCAATCCTTCACGAACAGATTGCACATTGGGCTGTGCGCGTTGGTTGGTCAAAAGCCAGTCAACCGTAGCCAAAAGCTCCATGCCAAATGGTGACTCAAAGCCATCAATCAGAGTTGTGGTCTCTTCAAGTGCAGGTAAGTAATTTTTCGCCTCACTTTGCAAATACGCTTGAACCAGTTCTTTGCGTTGATCATCAAACCAAATCACATCAAAAGGAGTCGAGTCGGAAATGCGCTTTTCGCTGTGAAGATAACTGCCATCTAAGCTGTTGAGTAAGTGGTTCAAATCCGCCGCAAATGAACCAAATTTATTGGCCTCAAATTTCAGTTTCAAAGGACTGTTTGAATTCAATTTTTTGATTGACCGCTCAAGAAACCAAGCCAGTTTTTGAACTTCTAGCAAGCTGCATTCCATGCCCAACACCCAATAGCGTCGAACCAATTCAGCGATCAAGGCGCGTGCAGGTGTTAGCTTCTCAACGCCAGCGCGTTTGGCCACGTTTTGGTATTGCTTGGTAGGTTCAAAAACAATGATGTCGATGTTGTGCAAATCACCTAGTGCGCGCTGAATCTCGGGCTTCACCAACTCCCAATCCAGCCCGCCATTGCCAGCCCCCAAAGGAGGAATAGCAATGGAGTGAACCCCGTTTTCGATCAGAAAGAGGCGAAGGTCTTGCAAACCCTCAATCACCCACTTCAACTGAGAGGGCGAGCGCCAATGTTGCTTTGTCGGGAAATTCACAATCCAGCGTGGGCCATCCAACTCTGCGGGTTCTGTGATGAACATTTGTCCTGTACGCACTTCGCTCGCCTTGCAAGCTGCGGCGTATTGGCGGTAGTTGTCCGCAAAACGCTCTTTGAACATCAAGGCAATGCCTTTGCCCATCACGCCGACGGTGTTCACTGTGTTCACCAACGCTTGCGCGCGGGCTTCCAGCAAATTACCTGTTGTGAAATTGAGCATCAGAAATACCAGTCAGGACGAACATAAATTGGCAAATTCAGCCCATTGGCGTCAATTTGCGATTAAGCACTCATTTTGCCTGTTTCTGAATGGCAAACAATCCCTATCAACCCAGACACCGGGCAGTGCTTATGAATAAAAGCCTCGGCTTGATAACGTTCAAACTTAACCGGATCGTTCTCATCTCTGCGGAAGTCCCGAGCCTGCAATAAGGGCCAATCCACCTGGTCTAAATGAGCCAAATCGTCGTAATACGAGGCCCATCGGTAATAAGCATGCATATTGGTGAACAAGAAGGGCAGCCCTTTCTTGGTAATGTGATGCAGGCTCGAAACTAAAATCACAATTTCATCGTTGCTGCGCTGCTGCACTCCCCCGCGCCCAGAACGGATGTTACGCATCATCACGGAAAAGGGCGTGAAATAAAAAGGGATGTAATCGTTTAGCAGCCCACCGGGCGGAACGGGTACCGCATGGCGCGCCCGCTTATCAATCAATTCTGAATTTCCAATACTCACCCAGTTTGGTGCTCGCAATGCACTGTTGCCACAGTGCAAGCCATGCGCCAACACCCACGGCAAATTGTCGCGGTGGATGATGCGCCAAATCAGCGCTTTTTCTGGATTCAGATTCTTGTATAGCATTTGAGAAATATATTCTCATTGACAGCTCCGCTAACGATCTGCCTTTAACGTACAGAAATAACTTGAATTTCTGAAGAGTGTTTGCCCTCAATAAGTCTCCAACTGCAACCTACCCTCTTGCTTCAAACCCGCCGCCACCGAGTTCCAGTCCAAGCCCGCAGCTACAGCGATGTCGTGCATGGCCTGCAACACGCCTTCTTCCATGCTCTTCAAACCGCAGACATAAAAATGCGTTTGCGGGTCTTGCAGCAAAGCGGCCAGTTGTGCGGATGCATCCCGCATCGCGTCTTGCACATAGCGCTTCGGTTGCCCGGGTGTGCGTGAAAACGCAAAGTGAATGTCAATGAAATCTTTGGGCAGTTTTTGCAGCGGCCCGAAGTAAGGCAGCTCTTGTTGCGTGCGCGCGCCGAAAAACAGCAGCAGCTTGCCGCCTGCAAATTTGCCGCTGGCCTGTATGCGTCTGCGCCACTCGGTCATGCCACGCATGGGTGCGCTGCCGGTACCGGTGCAAATCATCACGATGTGGCTGCCGGGGTGGTTGGGCATCAAAAAGCTGTGGCCGAACGGGCCTATCACTTGTACGCTGTCGCCGGTTTTCAAATCGCACAAGTAATTGGACGCCACGCCTTTGACTGCTTGGCCCTGGTGGTCTTGCACCACGCGTTTCACGGTGAGTGACAAGTTGTTGTAACCGGGGCGCTCGCCATTGCGCGGGCTGGCCACAGAATATTGGCGCGCATGGTGCGGCTTGCCGTTCGCGTCCGCGCCGGGCGGCACAATGCCCACCGATTGGCCTTCGAGCACTGGAAACGGCATGCTGCCAAAGTCCAGCACGATATGGTGTGTCTCGTTGTCTGTGCCGGCTTCATTGACTTGCATATTGCCGACCACGGTCGCGGTGATCGGTGACTTGGGAGCATGCAAATTCGTGTACGGATGCGCCGCAGACCAAGGCGGTACGGTAGCTCCCAATGTTGCTGCGTTGACCACGGGCGCATTGTCATGGGTGCTTGTGACGGATGTGGCCGCTGTTTCAAACGCTGTGCTGCCCGACACCTGTGCAGCGACCGGCAACGCATTCACGCTTTGCTCTGCAGGCAATTCGTCCCAGGACAACTGTTCTTGCAGCGAGTACGCCTTGCTGCGCAACACCGGCAACCAATGGTCAATCGAACCGGTCGGGCACGGCGGCACGCAAGCCATGCAGTGGTTGCATTTGTCCGGGTCGACCACGTAGTTGCGGCTGTCGTGCGTGACGGCACCCACGGGGCAGGTGGCTTCGCAGGTGTTGCAGCGTATGCACACCTCGGGGTCGATCACGTGTTGATGTAGCAGTTCGGTGGTGTCTGTGCTCATGGCTTGATTCTGTGTTCGTGTTGTTGCGATTGTGTCTGTAATTGACTCTTGCTATTTGCCTGGTGTTAGCTGAGTGACGATTTGTGCTTAGCTTCGTTTTGTACTCAGCAGCGGCTTTTGCAAGGTGGCGGTTTTCTGAGTGCAGGTATTCTGAGTGCAGGTTTTATGCTGAGCTCTAGGCCACGCAGGCCGGGGCCGGGCTCCTCATGACGCAAGCTTTAAATCGTCGCCCGACCCCGGCCTGCATGTCCTCTGCGAAGAAGCGCCCTGTGTTTACCGTACCTCACAAGCTGAGACGGCAGTGAAAGTGCATTTTCCGATTCAAGCGCACGCCAATGACGCAGTTCGCAGCGTGGTGGCAGCGGCAGGCGGGGTGACGATTTAAAGCTTGCGTCATGAGGAACCCCGCCTGGCGTTGCCGACGCGCGGGTTCAGCATGCGTGCAAACCAGGAACCGACCTATATCGCCACCGACACGCAGGTTCAGCAATCAGTTGAAACGCACATACTCAAAGTCCACCGGCTGACGGTTGATACCAATGGCTGGCGGTGCGATCCAGTTGGCGAACTTGCCCGGCTCAACCACGCGCCCCATCAGGCTTTGCACAAACGCACGGTCTTCTGCCGTGGGCAACCATTCGCCGACCTTGGCATTCCATTCGTTCTCGGACACCACGCGACCATCAGGCGATACCTTGGCGCCGGACAAAGCGCCAATATTGCGGTGAAACGCTTTGTGCGGCACGCTCAGACGGTGCGGTAAACCGGCTTTGTCAATAACCCGGTTCCAGCGCTCGACACCACCGACCGAGTCTTTGATGAAATCGTCGCGCAGCACTTCGTTCAGCGCGTTCAGCATAGGAACTTCTTTTTCCTGCAACTGGCCATTGACCACGTTCAACACTTTGTAAGTCTGGCCGCGCAACACATGGTCGTCGTCGCGCTTGGTTTCTTCGTAACGGCCTTTGATGCCGGTGGAATAAAACGTGGCCGCGTTGCTCGATTCGTCTGCACCGAACAAATCGATGGTCACGCTGAAGTGGAAATTCAAATAGCGCTGCAAAGTCGGTAAGTCAATCACGCCGGCGGCGCGCAGTTTGCCCACGTCGTCGGTTTTCATTTCATTCATCGCCGCGCAAGTGCGCTGAATGATGCGGCTGATGCCGGACTCACCGACAAACATGTGGTGCGCTTCTTCGGTCAGCATGAACTTGGTCGTGCGTGCCAGCGGATCGAAACTGCTTTCCGCCAAAGCGCACAACTGGAACTTGCCGTCGCGGTCGGTGAAATACGTGAACATGAAGAAGCTCAGCCAGTCTGGCGTCTCTTCGTTAAAGGCTTGCAAAATGCGCGGGTTGTCTTCCTGACCGCTGCGGCGCTCAAGCAGCGCTTCGGCTTCTTCGCGGCCATCGCGGCCAAAATGTTTGTGCAACAAATACACCATGGCCCACAGGTGACGGCCTTCTTCCACGTTGATTTGAAACAGGTTGCGCAAGTCGTACATGCTGGGCGCGGTCAGGCCCAGGTGGCGTTGCTGCTCGACAGACGCGGGCTCGGTGTCGCCTTGGGTGACGATGATGCGGCGCAAATTGGCGCGGTGTTCGCCGGGCACGTCTTGCCAAGCCTTCTCGCCTTTGTGGTCGCCGAAGTGGATATGGCGATCGGCTTCGCCTTGGTTCAGGAAAATGCCCCAGCGGTAGTCGCGCATCTTCACATGGCCAAACTGCGCCCAGCCTTGCGGATCCACGCTGACGGCGGTGCGCAAATACACATCATTGTCGGTCGTGCCTTCGGGGCCCATGTCGTCCCACCAGTTGATGAAGTTGGGCTGCCACTGTTCCAAGGCGCGTTGCAAAGTACGGTCGCCACCGAGGTCGACGTTATTGGGAATTTTTTCGCTGTAGTTGATGGCTGACATGAGGGACTCCAGAGTGTTTTAAAGATTTAAATTAATTGGGGTCAGACCCCGATTAATGCTTGATTAAATGTGAAGGGAATTAATTGGAGTCTGACCCCAATTAATGACCCCAATTAATTCAGACGCGGTTCATGTCAAAAGCGGCTTTCTCGCCTTTGCCATAGACCTTCAACGCGCCTTTGTCGCCGACCGCGTTAGGCCGGTTGAATATCCAGTTTTGCCAGGCGGACAAGCGGCCAAAGATGCGTGTCTCCATGGACTCTTTTTGGCTGAAACGCAGGTTGGCTTCCAGGCCAGTGAGCGAGTCGGGCGACATGGCGGCACGCTCTTCGATGGCGATGCGAATTTCGTCGGCCCAATCGATGTCGTCCGGCGCTGCTGTGACCAGACCCAGCGTCAACGCAGTGTCCGCGTCCAATTGCTGACCGACAACGGCACGCACCGCTTCGAGTGGCGCTGTCTCTTCGTAAAACCGGCGCTGTAAACGCGACTGGTGATTCACCATGGGGAACAAGCCCAAATTCATTTCACTCAAAGCGATATGCGGTGCAGTCTCCGGTGAGTCCGGCAAGGCCAGCATGTAAGCGCGGTCAGCGGCAAACGCCAATTCGGCCAGCGTGCCTGCAAAGCAAGAGCCTTCATCAATCAAGGCAAACATGGAACGCGAGGACACGTCCAGGCGCGCCAGCGTACGACGCAGCAAGCCTATGGTTTCTTTCACCAGCCAATGGCTTTGGTGTTGCAACAAAATCGCGTCGGATTGCAGCGCCAGATGGGCATCGCCTTGGGTGCGCAACAACCAAGTGCCTATGTCGAGTTCATTGGTTCGCAAGCTCAAAATCGCGTCATCCAATTCACGCGCCATTTGCAGCGGGTACCAGCTGTCACCGGCAGCATGAATATCCGCCAGCGTGGTCGGCAATGCCGCCACAGGCGCTGACACGCAAAGGGTGGCGGTGCGTTTTTCGCGGTCTATGTCGACTTTCACATAGGTGTAATGCAAGCCGTTTGCGGTGACGGTTTTGTTCAACGGATTGAGCTTGACGCCCTGGCCTTTGGCGACGCCACCTGCGCGTTGGCCAGTCACGGCCAGTTGCGCCGCGCGGGCTGCAACCGCTGTGGTGAATTGCGCGGGTTTGGCAATCGCGTCCACCAAGCGCCAATCGACGGCACGCTGGCCGCGCACGCCTTCGACGCTGGTGCAAAACACATCGGCGTGGTCGTGGCGCACATGGCGCTTGTCGGTGATGCGGGTCAAACCGCCGGTGCCGGGCAACACGCCAAGCAATGGCACTTCGGGCAGCGACACGCTGCTTGAGCGGTCGTCGACCAGCAATATCTCGTCGCAAGCCAAAGCCAATTCATAACCGCCACCGGCACACGCGCCATTGACGGCGGCCAGAAATTTCAAACCGCCGTGGCGGCTGCTGTCTTCCAAACCGTTGCGGGTTTCATTGGTGAATTTGCAAAAGTTGACTTTCCATGCGTGGGTGGACAAGCCCAGCATGAAGATGTTGGCACCAGAGCAAAAAATGCGGTCCTTCAGGCTGGTGACGACCACGGTTTTGACCTCGGGGTGTTCGAAGCGCAAGCGTTGCACCGCGTCGTTCAGCTCTATGTCGACGCCCAGGTCATAAGAATTCAGCTTGAGTTTGTAGCCGGGCAGGATGCCGCCGTCTTCTTGTATGTCCAGCGACAAGGTGGCGATTTCGCCATCCGCTTTGAAGGACCAATGGCGGTAGTGTTCGGGGCTGGTCTGGTAATTGACAGAGAAATCGGTCATGGCGCTTCCTTGGGTTGTCCGGGTCAGTCAAGCTACTCGGCTCTCGAAGCTGTGCATCATCCTGCATTAAGGGCATTGATTAATGCATAATAATGCATTAATGCAGTGATTCGCAATATTTTTTAAGCGCCTGAAAACTGTCTTCCTGCGATTGGGCGCTGGTGTCCAGCTGCCAATCGGCGCGGGCGTAGTAAGGGCTGCGGTCTTGCAAAATGCGGCGCAAATCGCCCATGGCCTCGGGGCTGGCCGCCATCGGGCGGGTGTCGCCCTGGGCCACGACGCGCGCCATGTGGTCTTCGGGCGTGGCTTGCAGCCAGACGGTGAAGCACTGCGCCAACAGCAACTGGAAACTGGCATCGTCGGACACCAGACCGCCGGGCGTGGCCAGCACGGCCAAAGGGTTTTGCGCCAGACTGTCCTCCAGCGCGCGCCGCTCGTAGCGCCGGTAAGCCTGCGGTCCGTACAAACCGTGGATTTCGCTGATGCTGCAACCGGCCAGGGTTTCAATGACGCGGCTGATTTCGATGAACACATAGCCGAGTTCGCGCGCCAGACGCTGGCCCAGCGTGGATTTGCCGGCACCGCGCAAACCGATCAGCGCAATATGCTGGTGCCGCGCCGTGCCGCTGGCTGCTTCTTCTTCCAGCAAACTGACCAGCCCGCACTGCAAGGCCTTGGCCACTTGCAACAACACCAGCACCGAGGCGTTGCCGGTGCCGGACTCCAAATTCGCCCAATGCCGCTCTGACACCTGAGCGCGGGCGGCGGCGGCTTTGCGCGTGAGTCCACGCCGAGCCCGCAAGGCGCGCACACGCTCGCCCAAAGCAGTCAGGTAAGGGTGCCGTTCTTGTGCGGATGAAGGTAAAGCCATGAATGCACTTTAATGCATTACGGCGAGTCTGCCAATCAGGTGTCCTTGGACACCTTGATGGTCGGGAATTTGGACGAAAAGTCCCTGGCCCTGGCAGCGACCTTGACGGCGAGTTGCCGCGCCACGGCTTTGTAAATGCCGGCCACCTCACCATCCGGCTCGGACGCCACGCTGGGCATGCCGCTGTCGGCTTGCACCCGTATGGCCATGCTCAGCGGCAAGGCGCCCAAATAAGTCATGCCCTCGGCTTGCGCCATTTTTTTGCCGCCTTCAGCGCCGAAGATGTGTTCGGCATGACCGCATTGGCTGCACACATGCACTGCCATGTTTTCCACAATGCCCAAAATAGGCACGCCGACTTTTTGGAACATGCGTATGCCTTTCATGGCGTCAATCAAGGCGATGTCCTGCGGCGTGGTGACAATGACCGCGCCGGTCAAAGGCACGCGTTGGCTCAGCGTCAATTGGATATCGCCGGTGCCCGGTGGCATATCCACAATCAAATAATCCAGGTCGCGCCAGTTGGTTTGACGAAGCAGTTGTTCTAAAGCTTGCGTTGCCATCGGCCCGCGCCACACCATGGCCTGGTCTTGCGCCACCAAAAAACCTATGGACATGACTTGCACGCCGTGGGCCTCCAGCGGTTGCATGGTTTTGCCGTCAGCACTCTCAGGCCTGCCGGACAAACCCATCATCATGGGCTGGCTGGGACCGTAAATATCTGCGTCCAGCAAACCCACACTGGCACCTTCGGCGGCCAGTGCCAGCGCCAGGTTGGCAGCGGTAGTGGATTTACCCACACCGCCTTTGCCCGAAGCGACAGCGATGATGTTTTTCACCTGTGGCAGTAAAGCCACGCCGGGCTGCGCCGTGTGCGCCACCACCTGGCTGCTGACCGTCACCTTCACCGAGGAAACGCCTGGCACTTGCGACACCACGTGTTCGAGTTGCTGCCGGTATGAGTCCCACAAACTTTTGGCCGGGTAGCCTAGCACCAAATCAAAACTGACGACGCCGTCTTGTATGTTCAGGTGTTTGATGGCTTTGGCAGCCACAAAATCCTGGCCGGTCAACGGGTCCGCCACGGTTTGCAAGGCGAGGGTAATGTCTTGTTCGGTCACGGCCATAACTGCTCCAGCACATTCAATGCGAAAAGCGGCTAGTCTAGCCAAGCGGGTATGCGGCGCACTGCATCGGCGCGCATGACCGCTTTGACAACACAGGTCTGCGCACAAGGCAGGCGGGCACCAGGCCCGGAGCGCGCCGCATAAAATCACCGCTTTACCCGGATACAAGCACCTACCTATGACCCAGAGCCGCTTATTTGTCACCACCGCCATGCCCTATGCCAACGGCAACTTCCACAACGGCCACATGATGGAATACATACAGGCGGACATCTGGGTGCGTTTTCAACGCATGCAGGGGCACGCGGTGAATTTTGTGTGCGCCGACGACACGCACGGCGCGCCCATCATGATCGCCGCAGAAAAGGCCAGTAAGACCCCACAGCAATTTGTGGCTGATATCGCCGCCGGGCGTCAACAGTATTTAGACGGTTTTCACATCAGCTTTGACAACTGGCATTCCACCGACGCGCCGGAAAACCACGCGCTGGCGCAACAGATTTACCGGGACCTGCGCGATTTGTCTGCCGAACAAGGCGGCACGCTGATAGAGCGCAAAACCATAGAGCAGTTTTTTGATCCTGAGAAAAACATGTTTTTGCCGGATCGCTTCATCAAAGGCGAATGCCCTAAGTGCGGCGCCAAAGACCAGTACGGCGACAACTGTGAAAACTGCGGCGCGGTGTATGCGCCCACCGATTTGAAAAACCCTTACTCGGGCTTGAGCGGCGCGACACCGGTGCTGAAACAGGCTGAGCATTTTTTCTTCAAATTGTCGGACCCGCGTTGCGTAGAGTTTTTACAAGACTGGACGCAAAACGGCAAACACCTTCAGCCCGAGGTGGCGAACAAGGTGAAAGAATGGTTCAGCGTGCGCAGTAACCCGGACGGCACGACCAGCGAAGGTTTGGGCGACTGGGACATCAGCCGCGATGCGCCTTATTTCGGCATAGAAATACCGGACGCACCCGGCAAGTATTTTTATGTCTGGCTGGATGCGCCCATCGGCTATTTGGCATCGCTAAAAAACCTATTGGATAAACGCGGTGAAAGTTTCGACGACTACATCAAAGCACCAGACCTTGAGCAATACCATTTCATTGGCAAAGACATCGTCACGTTTCACACTTTGTTCTGGCCGGCGATATTGAAATTCAGTGGCCGCAAAACGCCGGACAAAGTGTTTGTCCACGGCTTTTTGACGGTGAACAACGGCGAGAAAATGAGCAAGAGTCGTGGCACCGGCCTTGACCCGTTGAAATACCTGAAGTTGGGCATGAACCCCGAGTGGCTGCGTTATTACCTGGCTGCCAAACTCAACGGGCGCAATGAAGACATTGACTTCAACGCTGAAGATTTCATGGCGCGGGTCAATAGCGATTTGGTGGGTAAGTACATCAATATCGCTTCGCGTGCGGCGGGGTTTATTGCCAAGCGATTTGAAGGCAAGCTGGGTGCGGTGAGCGCCGATGGCCTTGCATTGCTAGCGCAACTGCAAAACGGATTGGCGGCAATCGCCGATTTGTTTGATCAGCGCGATTACGCCAAAGCCTTGCGCGACGCCATGGCGCTGGCCGACCGGGTGAACGAATACGTGGACGCCAACAAACCTTGGGATCTGGCTAAAAAACCCGACATGGATGCGCGCTTGCAAGACGTGTGCACCACTTGCATAGAAGCTTTCCGCTTGCTGAGCACCATGCTTAAACCCGTGCTGCCGCAACTGGCCGTACAAGTGGAAAGTTTCTTGAAGATTGAACCCATGACCTTCAGCAATGCGGCCAAGCCCTTGGGCGCGGGGCATGTGATCGGCAACTACCAACATCTGATGCAACGCGTGGACGAGAAAATGTTGGATGCTTTGTTCGAAGCGCCGGATAAATTGGGGTCAGAGCCCGATTTATCCATCCCCGGCGGCGAAAACAAAGCCCCCTCGGTCGGCGCTGACGCGTCCTCCCTGCCCCCCGAGGGGGGCGTCCTCGCCTTGGGGCGGCCCGGCGGCGAGGACATCGCCCCCGTCATCTCCATCGACGATTTCGCCAAGATAGATTTACGCATCGCCTTGATCGTCAACTGCGAACCGGTGGAAGGCAGCACCAAGCTGCTGCGTTTGACGCTGGATGTGGGTGAAGGCCGCATGCGCAATGTGTTCAGTGGCATAGCCAGCGCGTACAAGCCCGAAGATTTGATTGGCAAACACACAGTCATGGTTGCCAACTTAGCGCCGCGAAAAATGAAATTCGGCGTGTCCGAGGGCATGGTGCTGGCCGCGTCGCACGCAGACGAAAAAGCACAGCCCGGCATTTATGTGCTTGAGCCGTGGCCGGGCGCGCAACTCGGCATGCGCATCCATTGAAGCGCTTCGCATGAACCCGACCATGCGCACATCTGCGGTGTTGCTGGCCGCCGGTTCGGGCTCGCGCATGGGGCACAAGCCAAAGTCGCTGTTAGAGCTGAATGGCGAGCCGCTGATACGACGCAGCGCCCGCCAACTGCTGGAGGCAGGCGTGACGCAACTGGTGGTGGTGCTCGGGCATTACGCCGCCGACATAGAAGCACCGCTGTACGGCCTGCCGGTGCACAAGGTCTACAACCCCGACCCGAACCTAGGACTGGTATCTTCGCAGCGCCTGGGTTTGCAAGCGATTGAAGCCAATACAGACGCCGTGGTGATGTCGTTAGCCGATCAACCTTTGGTCACCACGCAAGATATACAAACGCTGTTGCTCGTATTCGCCTCTTCCACCAAAGACATGCTGTTCCCGTTTGTCAATGGTCAGCCCGGCAACCCGGTGCTGCTCAGCGCACGCGCACGCGCAGACATACTGGCCGGTGAGAGCGACTACGGTTGCAAAGAATGGCGACAAAGCCACTCTGCACATACATACAAATTCACAAGTGACAACCCGCACTTTGTCACCGACCTGGATCGGCCCGAAGACATCGCTGATTTTGAAAAACAGCATGGCACGAAACTCGAATGGCCGCCCGCCTGGACAGACTGACTCGCTAAACCTGCACCACTGTTTATTTTCATCAGCAGTTACCGCCATCAGCGGGCGTATAGTGAAACATGCTTCAGCTTTCGGCTTTCCGACCCAAACTGATAGACGCATTGCGCGGCTATGACCGCCAACGGTTTTTCAAAGACTTGGGCGCAGGTTTGACGGTCAGCGTGGTGGCTTTGCCCATTTCCATGGCGTTTGCGATTGCCTGCGGGCTCAAGCCCGAGGCCGGTCTGGTCACCGCCATCGTCGCCGGTTTTCTCACCTCGGCGCTGGGCGGCAGCCGGGTGCAAATCAGCGGCGCGGCCGGCGGCTTTGTTGTCATGGTTTACGGCATCGTGCATATGCACGGCGTCAACGGCTTGATGTTGGCCACCTTGATGTCGGGCATGTGGTTGCTGCTCATGGGCGTATTCCGGCTGGGTGTGTTGATTCGCTTCATACCGGTGGCCGTGATCACCGGCTTTACCAACGGCATTGCGGTCTTGATAGGCATGCTGCAACTCAAAGACTTCCTCGGCCTGCCGATTCAAACCATGCCGGCCGATGTGTTCGGCATCGTCAGCGTCATCTCAACGCATTTAAACCAGACCGATATAGCTACGTTGGCGCTGACGCTCAGCAGCTTGCTGGTGTTGGTGTTCTGGCAACTGCTGATGCCGCGTTGGTTGCCAACGAAAATTGCTCAACGGCTGTCGCTCATGCCCGGCCCGATGTTGGTCATGCTGTTAGCCACAGCGTTTGTTTACACGACTGACTGGCCGGTGGCGACCATAGGCAGCCGCTTTGGCGGCATTCCTTCCAGCCTGCTTGACTTGAGTTGGCCAACCATGTCGCTGGCGCAATTGCAAGCCGTGCTGGTGCCCGGCTTCACGCTGGCGGTATTGGGCGCGATTTCATCGCTGCTGTGCGCGCGCGCCAGCGACAGCATGATCGGCGACCGCCACGACCCTAACCAGGAATTGATGGCCCAAGGTCTGGCCAACATGGCCATGCCTTTTGTCGGCGGCATGCCGGCCACCGGTGCCTTGGCGCGCACCGTCACCAATGTGAAAAACGGCGCCAGCAGCCCCGTGGCCGGTATGGTGCATGCACTGGGACTGTTGTTGATTGTGCTGCTGGCCGCGCCGCTGGTCTCGCATATTCCCTTAGGCGTGTTGAGCGCTTTGCTGCTCTTTATCGCCTGGAACATGGGCGACTGGCGCGCGTTTGTGCGCTTGTCGCAATTTCGCTGGCCTTACCGTTTCACGCTGCTCGCCGTCTTTGTGCTGACCGTGCTGGTGGATTTATCGGTTGGCATGGCCGTCGGCCTGGCCGCCGCCTGTCTGACTTTCATCTACCGCATCTCCAGCCTGACGCAGCGCAAGTTGCTGCACGCCACGGCGCACACCCAAGTCTGGGCCTTCGACGGCGCGCTGTTTTTCGGCGCGGTGGATTTGATTGAACAGACGTCGCATGACTTGCCCGAAAAAACGCTGGTGCTGGACTTGGGCGGCCTGATTTACATCGACTCCAGCGGTGCCGATGGCTTACACGGTTTGCTTGACGCCTGTGAGCACAAGCACGTTGAACTCAAGCTGTGCGCGCTGAACCCGCAACCCTTGGACATACTGGGGCGAACCGGCTTGCTGGCGCGGCTCAAGCCCGGCGGTGTGGTGGCGGATTGGCAAACGGCGATTGACTCAAACCAGGCGGATAAGCTGCCAAAAAGTGATTGACTTTCAATGCTTGAATTGCATCAAAGCGCTTGTGTACAAAACAAGGCAGGTGTGACGATACGTGTTCGACCGACAACGCTGTGTTGCAACAGTCCTGCGCGACGATCGCCGGTCACCAGATAGTCTGCCTCGCCGGCCAATGCCATGGCGATCAGAAAAGCGTCATTGGCATCGTTTAAATCCAAATTTTGAGGCAGCGAAGACAAGTCCCCCAGAACAATGGCACGTTGCATGTTGTTCACCATCGTGCCTACCCTGTGGGCGGGCAGTAAATGCTTGAGTTTGGGATAGCGACTCACGCGTCGCAGTTCATCCAGTTGAGCCGTGGATGTCACCAGCTCAAATGTGGCTGAGCGCCAAGCACGGTATATCTTGTCAGGCGGTCCTTGGGGTGAAATCAGGGCCGCCAGCAGCACATTGGTATCCAGGATGACGCGCATTATTTTTCACGCGCCCATTGCACTGCCTCATCTATCAGGTCATTCAACGCCAGTTCGCTCATGCCGGAGGCTGCGCTTTTGGCTTGTTCGACTGCCTTCTCTAAAAGATAAGAACGCACAGCCTCTTCAATGAAGCGCGACAAGTCACCTTTGCGCCCGCCACCCTGGGCGGCGATGAACATGCGCACGGATTGATCCGTGTCCGGCGATACGGCAATATTCCAACGAACAGTTTCCATGATAGCCTCGGTGTTTGGGTGCTTAGGTGTTTACGCGCCTTATTTTAAAACAAGCAGGCAACTTGCATGCTCTGAATCCATTCACCGCCGAGTGTGACCACTGGGTAGAATCTGTATCTCACCTGGAAACTACCGCTTATGTCATTGTTCAGCCGTCCTGCGTATATTTCTGAAACCACCGAGTTTTTACAGCAACTCAAAGCCGCCAAGCCCACGCTGGAGGCCGAGCAACGCCAGGGACGGGCGCTGTTGTGGGACAAAAGCCTGAACCGCCAGGAACAAACCGGATTCAAAGACGCTCGCGTGGCGCAAAAGCCCTACGTCTACCAGACCAACGCGCCCAAGTGAACACCCCGACTGTGGCAAATTGGCCCGCCGGGCCGAATGCCGATCTGCCCCACATGCCTACGGTCATAGACCACGTGGCGGTGGCGCGTTTGTATGGCGAACCGCTGTTCGCCATGCCCCAGGACTTGTACATACCGCCGGACGCGCTGCAAATTTTTCTGGAAGCCTTTGAAGGCCCGCTGGATTTGCTGCTCTACCTGATCCGCAAACAAAATTTCAATATTCTGGACATCCCCATGGCGGGCCTGACCCGCCAGTACCTGAGTTATGTCGAGGAAATCCGCAAGACCAATCTGGAGCTCGCCGCCGAGTATTTGCTGATGGCCGCCATGCTGATTGAAATCAAGTCCCGCATGTTGCTGCCGCCCAAGAAAGTGCCCGAAGGCGCAGAGCCCGAAGACCCGCGTGCCGAACTGGTGCGCCGTCTGTTGGAATACGAACAGCTGAAATTAGCAGCCGCTCGCCTGAATGAAGTACCACAGCAAGGCCGGGATTTTTTGCGCGCCCAGGTCTATATCGAACAATCCATGCAACCACGCTTTCCGCACGTGGCCGTGCCCGATTTGCAAGCAGCCTGGGCCGACATACTGCGCCGCGCCAAACTGATTCAACACCACAAAATCAGCCGCCAGGAACTGTCGGTGCGCGAGCACATGAGCATGGTGCTCAAAAAATTGCAAGGCCAGCGTTTTGTCGAATTTGAAAACCTGTTTGACCCCGCACTCGGCGTGCCGGTGATGCTGGTGACTTTCATCGCCTTGCTGGAACTCGCCAAAGAAATGTTGGTCGACATCACCCAAGCCGAAGCCTACGCACCCATCTATGTGCGTCTGGCTTACTCACCTGCTCAATAACCCCACAAAGGAGAAAGCACCATGAGCGTACAACCCTCAGCCCCCGAAGCCGGTAAACGTCCGGCCATGACCATGCACAGCCTGATGAAAATGCTGGCTGACGGCGAAAAAATCACCATGCTGACCGCGTATGACGCGACCTTTGCCGCCGTGGCCGATTTGGCCGGTGTCGAAATCATTCTGGTCGGCGATTCGCTGGGCATGGTCTGCCAGGGCCACAACAGCACGCTGCCGGTCACTTTAGAAGCCATGCGTTACCACACCGAATGCGTGGCGCGCGGTCTGCAAAAACAAAACGGCCGACCCATCATCTTGGGCGATATGCCGTTCGCCAGCTACGCCACGCCCGAGCAGGCGTTCCAAAGCGCGTCGGTGCTGATGAAAGCTGGTGCCCACATGATCAAGCTTGAAGGCGGTGCATGGTTAGCCCCGACTGTTGAGTTTCTGGTGACGCGCGGCATCCCGGTCTGCGGCCATCTGGGCCTGACACCGCAAAGCGTGAACACCCTGGGTGGTTACCGTGTCCAAGGCCGCACCGACAGCGGCGCGCAGCAACTCATGAACGACGCCTTGCAATTGCAAAACGCCGGTGCCCAGGCGCTGGTGCTGGAGATGGTGCCGGCCGTACTGTCGGGTGAAATCACACGTGCGCTCACCACCTGCGCCACCATAGGCATAGGTGCCGGCGTAGACACCGCCGGTCAAATTCTGGTGCTTCACGACATGCTGGGCGTGACCCAGGGCAAGGTTCCGAAATTTGCCTATAACTTCATGACCGAGTCCGGCACGGTGCTCGGTGCCATGCAAGCGTTTGTGCAAGCCGTGAAAACCAAAAAATTCCCTGTGAATGAACTCCACGCCTGGTGATTGTTCATGTTGATTGCGCGTACCGTGGCGGAGTTGCGCCAGCATCTGTCAGCTTATAAAAAGCCTGCCTTTGTGCCCACCATGGGCAATCTGCACGAAGGACACCTGAGCCTGATGCGTATGGCCAAAGCACAAGGCGATGTCAGCGTGGCCAGCATTTTTGTCAACCGTTTACAGTTTTTACCCGGCGAAGACTTTGCCAGTTACCCGCGCACGTTTGACAGCGACTGCGACAAGTTGCACAGCGTCGGCTGCGATCTGCTGTTTGCGCCTGACGAAACCGAGCTGTACCCGCAAGTTCAAAGCTTTAAGCTGCTGCCCGACCCGGCCTTGGCCGACATTCTGGAAGGCCAGTTCAGACCCGGGTTTTTCACCGGCGTTTGCACCGTGGTGTTGAAACTGTTTCATTGTGTGTTCGCGCACAGCGGCGGCGTGGCCGTGTTCGGCCAAAAGGATTTTCAGCAGTTGCTGATACTGCGGCGCATGATGAGCCAATTGGCCATGCCGATTGACATCGTCACCGGCGCCACCACGCGCGCGCCTGACGGGCTGGCGCTGAGTTCGCGCAACGGCTACCTGAGCGCCGAGGAACGCGCCGAGGCGGTGCAACTGTCTGTGGCTTTGAACCAATTGGCGCGAGCAGTGCGCGCCGCTGCCGATTCCGGCCGCTTCGATGTGGCGGCTGCTGAAGCTGTAGCCATGGACGCGCTGCGCGCTCGAGGCTGGGTGCCGGACTACATCACTTTGCGCCATCAACACGATTTATCGCCTGTGACTGCCGTGGGTTCAGAACCGCTGGTAGTGTTGGGTGCGGCTAGGCTGGGCAAGACAAGGTTGATTGATAACTTTGAGGTTTGATCTGCGATCACACCGCCACCGTTTCCAGAAACTCTCTGGGCTGCATCGAAAACCGGGCGAAATTCTCCGGCGTGATGATCACGCGCCGCGCTATGGGTACTTGTTTACAAAACGCATCCAATCCCGCAGCGCTTTTATTTCGGCCTGATTTGACCTCGATGGCATAAAGCTTTTCGCGGTGCTGGTACACAAAATCGACTTCGGCATTGCGTTCACGCCAATAACAAACTTGCCCGGGTTGCTGCAGCAGTTCGGCGCCCACGGCCAACTCAAACGCACGGCCAAACGTTTCTGAATCACGGTTTGGATCACCATCCACCATGGCAAACAAGGCCGGGCAGGCCAGTACGAGCTTGGGGCTGCTGCTGCGGCTAAGCCACTGTTTAGCGCTGTACTTTTGCAATGCATGCAATAAAAAAGCGCTGCTGTACAAATCGATGTAGTACTTGATCAAGTCAGTATTGCCCCGGTCTTGCAATTGACCTAACAGCTTGGTGTAACTGATTTCTTGCGCGGGGTAATGACACAAAATCTCAAACGCTTGGCGAAACAATGCAGGCTTGTCCACGCGCCGGTTTTGCAAGATGTCTTTGCCAATGACGGCCTCAACGATTGACTCTTTCATATATGCATGCCAGCGATCGGGCTCATTCTCCATGGGCACAGCCCCCGGGTAACCTCCGTAACGCAAATAGCGCGATAAGTCGTACCCGAATGCCTCATGCAATTCGGCAAATGTCCAATGGTGAATACGTGTCAACTCAAAACGCCCGGCCAAACTCTCGGTGATTCCAGATTGAATTTGCAACGCGCTTGACCCCAGCAACACGACGCGCAAGTGGCCAGGTCGGGCATCCCACAGGGCTTTGATGGTTTCCGGCCAGTTGGGGATTTTTTGAAACTCATCAACCACCAGTAAAGCTCCCTCGCCCAACAGCAAGGCCTGCTGCCACTGCGCCAGCAGCCAACTGCGGTCGCTGTTGAGCACATCATCGGCATTAGCGTAATAACTGGGATAGTCAGCCTGCCCCATCAGCTGGCGCACCCCAGTCGTTTTTCCCACCTGACGAGGTCCGACCAAAACTTGCATCAGCACAGGTGTGTGGGACAAGCGTTGGACCAAAGTCTGAACAAAGGGTCGTTGAAAAGCGTTGGACATGGCTGTTTTAACAAAATACTAGGTATGCCTAGTATAAATGATAGCCATACCTAGTAAAAATGCAAGTCAAGCCTTCGCCAGGCGGTTGCTGCTTCGAAGACCACCGCGCTTATTCGCCTTTGGCACCCCGCCCCATGAGCATGGCCACGGCTTGAGACGGTGTCATTTCTTCTTGCAAAACGGCCACCACAGCAGACGCAATCGGCATATCAACACCGGCCAAAACGGCACGTTCAACCACGGTACGTGCGCTGTAAACCCCCTCGGCCACATGACCGAGCGACTGCAATACCTGGGGCAGAGAACGGCCTTGCGCCAAAGCCATGCCGACTTGCCGGTTGCGCGATAAGTCCCCGGTCGCGGTCAGCACCAGGTCGCCCAATCCGCTCAAGCCCATGAAGGTTTCTGCTTTGGCACCCAGCGCCACGCCCAGGCGCGTCATTTCAGCCAAGCCCCGGGTGATGAGGGCGGCGCGCGCGTTCAAACCGAGTTGCAGGCCATCGCACAAACCGGTGGCAATGGCCAATACATTTTTCACAGCACCGCCGGTTTCCACGCCGGTCACATCTTCGTTGGCATACACGCGCAACTTGTCGGCATGAAACGCGTTGACCAAGGCCTGTCTGACCGAAGCGTGCCGGCTGGCCGCCACCAGCGCCGTGGGCTGACCGGCTGCCACTTCCTGCGCAAAGCTCGGACCGCTCAACACACCGGCCAACATGGCCGGGGCGACTTGAGCTTGCACCTCGTGAGCCATCAGGCCATAAACATTCCGGGTGTGCTCGACCGCTTCAAAGCCTTTGCACAACCAGGCCAGCGGTTTGTCTTGGATAAACGGGCTGACTTCCAGCAGTACCTGGCGCAGCGCGGCCATGGGCACCGCCAGCACCACCAGGCCGGCGTGTTGAATCAGCCCCGGCAATGGCGCATGGCTAGGCGTCAAGCCATCGGGCAAAGTGTGGCCGGGTAAATAATTTGAATTCAGGCGTTGCGACAGCATGCGACTCGCATGGTCTGCGTCGCGCGCCCATAAGGTGACCGCATGACGCTGGCTGGCCTGTATGGCCAGTGCCGTGCCCCAGGCACCAGCGCCCAGAATCAGCAGGTTCACTGCAGTTGCTGCTCGGCTTTCATGCGCTGTTGCTGGTCGTACATGGCCTGGAAGTTGATTTCAGCCATGTGCACCGGCGGAAAGCCTGCGCGTTGAATGACATCGGCTACGTTGCTGCGCAAATAGGGGTAAATGATTTGCGGGCAAGCGATGCCCGTGATGGGCTCCATCTGGCCATCGGGCATGTGACGGATTTCAAAAATACCGGCCTGCTTGGCTTCCACCAGAAACATGGTTTGCTCGTTGACCTTGGCAGTGACGGTGGCGGTGACGGTGATTTCAAACACGCCATCTGCCACTTGCTCGGAACCCAAACCGATTTGAATGTCGACCGCAGGCTGTTCCTGAGACAACAAAATGGCTGGCGAATTAGGTTGCTCCAGCGACAAATCTTTCAGGTACATGCGCTGAATCAAAAAAATAGGTTCGAAAGTGTCTGCCATGGGATGTCCTGGATAAAACCCTCCAAGTATTTCGGAGGGCGGGGTTAATTTGAAAGGATTATCTCAGTTTGCCTCAAGCAAGGGCATGAGGCCGCCGCTGCTGTCGAGCGCAATCAAATCATCGCAGCCGCCGACATGATGGTCGCCGATGAAAATCTGCGGCACGGTGCGCCGTCCGGTCAGGTTCATCATGTGGTCGCGTTGCTCGGGGGACAAGTCGATACGCACCTCTTCAATATGCTCGACACCGCGCGCTTTGAGGAATTGCTTGGCCCGCACACAGTAAGGGCAAACAGCGGTGGTGTACATCTTGACAGGTGTCATGGCAGGTGTGATGAAGTGATGAGGTTCAGGCTTTTTCCAGCGGTAGATTGGCTTCCTGCCAAATTTTCAGGCCGCCGCCCAGGCTGTGCACATTTTCATAGCCGAGTTGCTGGGCGATGCGCTGGGCTTTTTGCGAGCGCATGCCGCTGGCGCACACCAGTATGAGCGGACGTTTTTTGTCGGTCACGGTTTTGGCCAGATCGGCTGAAATGTTTTCCATGGCCACATGCCGTGAACCAATCAGGTGGCCGGTGGCGAATTCATCAGCACTGCGCACGTCGACCACATTGGCTTTTTCCCGGTTGATCAACAGCACGGCCTGGGTAGGAGACAGGCCGGGCGCGCCCATGGCTTGCAGATTGGGGAGCAACAATCCGACACCGGAGGTGACAGCAACCAACACCAGAATCCAGTTTTCAATAAGAAAATTCACGCAGTCAACCTCAAGTAGCAATCAATACCCATTCTAGAATCCTTTTTTGCCTGCTTACTCCTACAAGGTTTTTTTCATTCATGTACAAGCTTGTTCTTATCCGCCACGGTGAATCACTCTGGAACCTGGAAAACCGCTTCACCGGCTGGGCTGATGTCGAATTGACAGCCACCGGCGTTGAGCAAGCCAAGCGAGCCGGTTTGAAACTCAAGGCCCACGGTTATGACTTCGACCTCGGTTACACCAGCCTGCTCAAGCGCGCCATACACACCATGTGGCACACCTTGGACAGCATGGACCGGTCCTGGTTGCCGGTCGCCCACCACTGGCGCCTGAACGAGCGCCATTACGGTGCCTTGCAAGGCTTGAACAAGGCAGAAACCGCGCAAAAATTTGGCGACGCTCAAGTGCTGGCCTGGCGGCGCAGTTATGACGTGCCGCCTCCTGCGCTCACGCCGGATGACGAGCGCTACGAGGGCACCGACCCGCGTTACGCCAGGCTGCAATCTGGCCAAGTGCCGCTGACTGAATGCCTGAAAGACACGGTCGAACGGGTGATGCCGTTCTGGAAGGACTCGCTGGAACCGGCCATACGCAGCGGCAAACGCGTGCTGATCAGCGCCCACGGTAACTCCATTCGCGCCATGGTCAAGTACTTGGATGGCATCTCCGATCAGGACATTGTCGGTCTCAATATTCCAAATGGAGAACCTTTAGTCTACGAACTGGACGAGAACCTGCGCCCGGTGCGTCACTTCTACCTTTGAACACAGACGGGCACCTGTCTTCCGCGCGCTGTTGGGGTTATACGCAAAACGGGTCCGGGTTTTGTGCTTATAAGCAGTAAACTATCTTCCTAAATCGCCACGTCCGCGATAAGCACAGGGAATCCTTAAACATGGGCCAGAAACTTAAAATTGCAGGTTGGTTGACAGTCGGCGCACTCACAGGCGCACTCACCACGTTTTCACTTCAGACAGTGGCGCGCGCCAACATGGCGCCTCTTCCTCTGGAAGAGCTGCAGCAACTGGCTGCGGTGTTCAGCATGGTCAAGTCTGACTATGTCGAGCCGGTGGACGAGAAAAAACTCATCAACGATGCCATCTCGGGCATGGTAGCCAGCCTGGATCCGCATTCTCAGTATTTCGACAAAAAATCCTACAAAGAATTCCGTGAAGGCACCACCGGCAAGTTTGTCGGCGTCGGTATCGAAATTTCACAAGAGGACGGCTTGGTCAAAGTGGTGTCACCCATCGAGGGTTCGCCTGCCGACCGCGCCGGTTTGAAGCCGGGTGACCTGATCACCAAGGTTGACGACACCGCCGTCAAAGGCATGTCTTTGAACGAAGCCGTCAAGCGCATGCGCGGCGAGCCCAAAACCAAGGTCTTGTTGACCATTTACCGTAAAGATGAAAACCGCACTTTCCCGGTGACCATCGTCCGCGAAGAAATCAAAACCGTCAGCGTCAAGAGCAAGATGATTGAAAACGGTTACGGCTGGATCCGCATCAGCCAATTCCAGGAACGCACCGTTGAAGACATGACTCGCAAACTCGAAGAGTTGTACAAGCAGGACCCGAAAATGAAAGGTCTGGTACTCGATCTTCGCAATGACCCGGGCGGTCTGCTGGATGCAGCTGTGGCGGTGTCTGCCGTGTTCCTGCCGGATAACGTGACCGTAGTGTCTACCAACGGCCAACTCGAAGACAGCAAGTTCACCTACAAGGCAGCGCCTGAATACTATCTGCGTCGCGGCGGCCAGGACATGGTCTCCAGCCTTACCAGCAAAACCCAGAGTCTGTACAAAAAAATCCCTCTGCTGGTGCTGGTCAACGAAGGTTCAGCATCTGCCAGCGAAATCGTCGCCGGTGCTTTGCAAGACCACAAACGCGCCACCCTCATGGGCAGCCAGACCTTCGGCAAAGGCTCGGTACAAACCGTGCGCCAACTGGGTGCGGACACCGCTCTGAAGATCACCACGGCGCGTTACTACACGCCCAGCGGTCGCTCCATACAGGCCAAGGGCATTGTTCCCGAGTTGCTGGTCGACGACACGGCTGAGGGCAGCCCGTATGCCGCGCTGCGTACCCGTGAAGCCGATCTGGAAAAACACCTCAACAGCGGCCAGGGTGCCGAGGTGAAAGACCCGGGGCGCGAAAAGGCCCGCGAAGAGGCCTTAAAGCGTCTGGAAGACGAATCCAGAAAACCGGTGGCTGATCGCAAAACCCCCGAGTTCGGCAGCGCTGAAGACTTCCAACTGCAACAGGCGCTCAACCACTTGAAACGCCAGCCGGTGAAGATCAGCAAAACACTGACCGAGCGGCCAGTGGAAAAAAAGGAACAGTAAAGGGTGAATGACGCCCAGCTGCTGCGGTACTCGCGCCACATACTTCTTAACGAACTGGGCGATACCGGGCAGGACTGTTTGCTGCAAAGCCATGCCTTGGTGCTGGGCGCAGGCGGTCTTGGCAGTGCCGCCGCCCTGTACCTGGCGGCCTCCGGTGTAGGACGCATCACCTTGATAGACCATGACACGGTCGATTTAACCAATTTACAAAGACAAATCGCCCACACCACGGCGCGCATAGGGCAACTCAAAGTGAAGTCAGCCCGTGATGCCATGCTGGCGCTCAACCCTGGCGTCGATGTGCAAATCATTTCTGAGCGCGCTGATGCCGGCCTGCTGAATCAACTGGTGGCGCAGGCTGACGTAGCGCTGGACTGTACTGATAATTTCCAAACCAGACACGCATTGAACGCCGCCTGTGTGGCGCATGCGGTGCCGCTGGTCAGCGGCGCGGTCATACGCTTGGACGGTCAACTCACCACCTACGACGTGCGCCATACAGCCTCGCCCTGCTATGCCTGCGTGTTTCCGCCCGAGGATGCACCAGAGGAAGTCAGTTGCTCCACCATGGGCGTGCTTGCCCCCTTGGTCGGCGTGATAGGCAGTTTGCAAGCCGCCGAGGCGCTGAAACTGCTGGCAGGGCTGGGTCAATCGCTGGCCGGGCGTTTGCAAATGCTGGACGGGCGCGACCTCAGTTGGACCGAGATGCGCTTACAGCGTCAGACCGACTGCCCGATATGCAGCGCACGACCCAGTACATGATGCTGCACCTGATAGCTCAAACCGCTGTCTGACACCATCGACTCTTCTTTCTCTATTCGAAAACCGGCCTTTTGCACCACGCGTACGCTGGCAAGATTGCGCGTGTCTATGCGACACAGCACGCGCACCAGCGGCCAGTGTTGCGTCACATAAGCGGTCAATACCGACACGGCTTCAGTGGTACGGCCCTGGCCTTGAAAAGCCAGACGGCACCAGTAACCCAGCTCCCAAGTCTGCGAGTCATGGTCCATTTGGTGAAAGCCGACGCTGCCCGCCAATTGCTCAGTGTGTTTGTCCCACATGAGAAGTGGCCAGCGCAGGCCCATGACCCAGGCCGCGTAACAGGTCTGGCAATAGTCTTCCGAGATGTCGGGCGACTGAGGTTGTTGCGCCCAGGGCAGTGAATCCGGCCAGGTTTGCAATTGCGCCAGCGTTTCTTGCACGCCCTGGTAAACCGCTTCGCCGTCCCCGGGCATAGGGCAACGCAACCACATGCGCGGCGTTTCGAGTATCAGTGCCAACACCGGTTCGCTCATGCGTTCACTATCCAGCCTTCAAGCCGGTCCATGCCATGCGGCAAGCCGTAAAGCGGGTCGCCTTTTAAAAACTGCTGTTGCGCCCAGGCGGCTTGCATCATGCAAATCACCGCGTCCAAGCTATCGCCGCTGGCGTCATCGACCAGCGTGTCTGCCATGGCCGAACTCAGCTTCAAACGCACCGGTAAATCCGCATGGCCCCAGACCAAGGCGTGCAACAGATTTTTGCGCGCCAGCCAGCGTTCGGTGGTTTGTTTGGCAGCCGCATCGTTTTTGTAACTTTGTCTTTGCAGCACCCGCCGCGCCCACATGCCGGGATATGTTTCCAGCGCTACGCGTTGAATATCGCCGTCGTGCAGTCCGGGGAAATGAACGCCGGCTTTGAGCAGCAAAGGGACACCGGCGTGCATCATGAAGGCCACCGGCGGGTTCACCCATTTCATGGAAGGACTGGAAGTGGCCGGCAAGTCAGTGGCACGGTGCGCAAACTTCCCCCCGACCGGGCGCTGATTGCAAAACTGTGCAAATTGCGCGCGTATGTCATCCCGGCTGAGTTGCGCAAAATGCTGCATACAAGCCAACCAGTCTTTGGGCCAACCCAAGGTTTCAACCAGTTCGCGCGGCAAGCCGAATGGCAAATCGAAACCGGCTACCCAGGGGCCGGGTGCGTGCAGACATTCGCTGAAAGCTTCTAACGAAGAAAAAAACTGCAGCTGTTTCAATAAAACGCGCTCACCTGCCGCTTCGCCCCAGGCGACCACAATCTGTTTGCGTTTAGAAGGGCTGCTGCTGAAGTCGCAACCGAGCAGGCGTGTCATGAGGCGCCGTCCATGGCTGACATGGCCTGAAAAGCCTAATCCTTACGAGGAATCAGCGCTAAAAACTCGCGCCGCAATATCGGGTCCTTCAGAAACGCGCCGCGCATGACCGAATTGATCATGCGGCTGTCCATGTCTTTGACGCCGCGCCAGGCCATGCAAAAGTGCGTGGCCTCCATCACCAACGCCAAGCCATCGGGGCGGGTTTTTTGCTGGATCAGGTCAGCCAGTTGCACCACAGCTTCTTCCTGGATTTGCGGACGGCCCATGACCCACTCGGCCAGTCTGGCGTACTTGGACAAGCCGATGACATTGGTGTTTTTATTCGGCAGTATGCCTATCCATATTTTTCCTATGACCGGGCAAAAGTGATGGCTGCACGCGCTGCGCACCGTGATGGGCCCCACGATCATGAGTTCGTTCAATCGCTCGGCATTCGGGAATTCGGTGATCTCGGGCGACTTGACGTAACGGCCGTTAAAGACTTCCTTGACATACATCTTGGCCAGGCGCTTTGCCGTGTCGGCGGTATTGTGGTCGTTGTCCGTGTCTATAACCAGGCTTTCAAGCACGCCCTTCATCTTGTCTTCGACTTCATCCAGCAAGGCTTCGAGTTCACCCGGCTGAATGAACTCGGCAATATTGTCATTCGCATGAAAGCGTTGCTTAGAAGCCAGCACGCGCTCGCGAATCTTCACCGAGATGGGCACACCCTGGTCAGCAACAGATTTAGACATGGTGTCAGGCCGTTTTGATATCGAGGTTGCGCAAACGTATGTGCAGTTCGCGCAATTGCTTTTCGTCGACCAGCGACGGTGCTTGTGTCAACAAACACTGAGCGCGCTGGGTTTTGGGGAAAGCAATCACATCGCGAATGGAATCCGCGCCGGTCATTAAGGTGACGATGCGGTCCAGGCCGAAGGCCAGACCGCCGTGGGGCGGCGCACCGTATTGCAAAGCGTCGAGCAAAAAGCCGAATTTGACCTGGGCTTCCTCGGGCGTGATCTTGAGCGCGTCAAACACTTTTTGCTGCACGTCAGCGCGGTGTATACGCACCGAGCCGCCGCCGATTTCCCAGCCGTTCAACACCATGTCATAGCCCTTGGCCACGCATTTTTCAGGCGCGGTGACCATCCAGTCTTCGTGGCCGTCCTTGGGCGCGGTGAACGGGTGGTGTACCGCGTTGTAACGCTGGGCTTCCTCGTCGTACTCGAACATGGGGAAGTCGACCACCCACAAAGGCGCCCAGCGGTTTTCCAGCAAACCTTGTTTTTTACCGAACTCGCTGTGGCCGACTTTCAAGCGCAGTGCGCCGATGGCGTCGTTCACCACTTTGGCTTTGTCAGCGCCGAAGAACAGCAGGTCGCCGTTTTGTGCGCCACTGCGTTTCAATATTTCGGCGATGGCGGCATCGTGTATGTTTTTCACGATGGGCGACTGCAAGCCTTCGCGCCCGGCGGCCACGTCATTCACCTTGATCCAAGCAAGACCTTTGGCACCGTAAATTTTCACGAACTCGGTGTAGCTGTCGATCTCGCCCCGGCTCATTTCGCCGCCATTGGGCACGCGCAATGCGACCACGCGACCGCCGGGTGTGGTGGCAGGTGCGCTGAACACTTTGAAATCGACATCGGCCATGACGTCGGTCAATTCGGTGAACTCGAGTTTGACGCGCAAGTCGGGCTTGTCGGAGCCGAAACGGTGCATGGCTTCGCTGTATGCCATGATGGGAAAGTCGCCGAGTTCAATGCCCAAGGCTTCAACGAAAACGCCTTTGATCATGTTTTGGAACAAAGCGCGGATTTCTTCTTCGTCCATGAATGAGGTTTCGATATCAATCTGCGTGAATTCAGGTTGGCGGTCAGCGCGCAGGTCTTCGTCACGGAAACATTTGGTGATCTGGTAGTAACGGTCAAAACCGGCGACCATCAACAACTGTTTGAACAACTGGGGCGATTGAGGCAGCGCGAAAAAATGCCCGTCGTTCACACGGCTGGGCACCAGGTAATCACGCGCACCTTCGGGCGTGCTTTTGGTCAGCATCGGGGTTTCGATGTCGACAAAGCCGTTGGCGTCCAGAAATTTGCGCACCGCCATCGCCACCTTGTAGCGCAGCATCAGGTTTTTCTGCATATAGGGGCGGCGCAAATCCAGCACCCGGTGCGTCAGACGCGTGGTCTCGGACAGGTTGTCGTCATCCAACTGGAACGGCGGTGTGACTGAAGGGTTTAAGACCACAAGTTCGTGGCACAGCACTTCGATTTTTCCGCTCTTCAAACTGTCGTTGCTGGTGCCATCAGGACGCAAGCGCACCAAACCTTTGATCTGAATGCAAAACTCGTTGCGCAGTTCTTCGGCTTGCTTGAACATCTCGGCGCGATCCGGGTCACAAACCACTTGCACATAGCCTTCACGGTCACGCAAGTCAACAAAAATGACACCGCCATGGTCGCGCCGGCGATTGACCCAGCCGCACAGCGTGACAGTTTGTCCTTGAATGGCTTCGGTCACCAAGCCGCAGTAATGGGTTCGCATTGCCATGGTAAAAATTCTTTCGTTACAGGTTTCTTCAAAGGGGGCAAGCCGCCAAAGGCAGGCCTGGTTCAGGACGGGCTTTTCAAATCAGGCTGGTCCAGAGACACCGCACCCATAGAAATCACATAGGTCAAGGCCTGATCCACACTCATATTTAACTCAACCACATCAGCGGCCGGCACCACCAGGAAAAAACCGCTGGTCGGGTTGGGGGTAGTGGGGACATACACGTTGATGTAACCCGGGCCCACATGTTCTACCAGTTCCCCCGAGGGCGTGCCGGTTTGAAAGGCAATCGTCCAGGCACCTTGACGCGGGTATTGAATCAGAACCGCTTTGCGAAATGCATTGCCGTTGCTGGAAAACAAAGTGTCAGACACTTTTTTGACGCTGGTGTAAATAGATTTGACGATAGGAATATGCGTGAACAGCTTGTCCCATTGCGTGACCAGCCAGCGACCGGCGACATTGGACGCAAAGGCACCGGTGATGACCAGCACCAGAAATACCAGCACCACACCCAAGCCTTTGATTTGCAGCAAATGCTGCAAGGAATCGCTGACAGCTTGCGGCAGCACACTGCTCAGGCCATACAACACATTGGCAAAAATGCCGTCCATGGCACCGACCAGCCAGCTCAGCACCCACAAGGTAATAGCTAGCGGCAGCCAGACCAGCAGGCCTGCAAAAATGTATTTTTTAATGTTCATAGTTACAGCAACAGAGGGTTTAATGGCAGGCGCAGGAGGGCGCGCATGCGCTGGCCGAAGCCGCTGGCGTGTCGGTTTTAGCGGGTGCTGTGGTGGTCGCCGGGGCGTCGCCGCCAGCCGGCGTGGCGGCCGGGGCAGCCGCGGGATTGACGCCGGTTTTGAAATCGGTGGCGTACCAGCCCGAACCCTTGAGCTGAAAACCGGCCGCTGTCAGCTGTTTGCTGAACGAGGGTTTGTGGCATTCGGGGCACTCGGTCAGGGGCGGATCCGACATTTTTTGCAGCAGATCTTTTGCGAAGCCGCAAGCTGCGCATTTATAGGCATAAATTGGCATGGTGTTACCGCTGGTTCAAAGTGCTCGACAAAGCCGCAGATTGTATGCTTTTAAGGTTCAACAAACTGTTTCCCCCGCCCCTTTGGCATGAATCAGTATTTATACTAGGGAGCTGAAACTCAAGTTGTCTGAGTTTCTACCAAACCCATTCCCACTCTTTTCATGGAGTTTTCCTATGATGCACCGCTTTTCACTTGTCTTATTGGCCGCGCTGGCCCTTGCCGCCTGCAGCAAAAAAGAAGAACCCAAGGCTGCCGCGCCTGCTGCTGCTGTCAACACCGAAGAAAAAGTACTCAATATTTATAACTGGCCGGATTACGTGGCGCCAGACCTGATCGCCAATTTCGAGAAAGACACCGGCATCAAAGTCAATTACCAGACCTTTGAAACCAACGAAGCGCTGCAAGCCAAACTGGTGGCCGGCAACACTGGTTTTGACATCGTGGTGCCCGGTTCTGTGTTTGTCAAAGCTCAAGTCGAAGCCGGTCTGCTGAAAAAGCTGGACAAAGCCCAAATCCCGAATTACAAAAACCTGGATCCCAATTTGATGTCCAAACTGGTCGGCGTCGATCCTGGCAACGAACACGTCATCCCCTGGGCCTGGAGTTTCACCACCGTGGCCATCAACAAGGCCAAGGTCGCCAAGGCGCTGGGCAGCACACCCATGCCGGACAACGCCTGGGACCTGGTGTTCAACCCGACCTACACCAGCAAGCTCAAATCCTGCGGCATTGCTTTCCTGGATTCACCCACCGAAATCCTGCCGCCTGCTCTGCATTACATCGGCAAAAACGCTTACTCTGAAGACGCGGCTGACCACAAAGCTGCCGGTGAGATGCTGGCCAAGGTGCGCAAAGACATCCGTTTGTTCACCAGCACCATGATCGACGATCTGGCTGGTGGCAAGGCGTGCGTGGCTTTGGGCTGGGCCGGTGACTTCAATCAGGCTGCAGCCCGTGCCAAAGAGAACAAAAGCGGACATGACATCGAAGTATTGCTGCCCAAAACCGGCGGCCTGATCTTTTTTGACAATATCGCAGTGCCCGCAGATGCCAAACACCCGAACAACGCCATGGCTTTCATTAACTACTACCTGAAAGCTGAAGTCTCCGCTTCTCAAACCAATGAGTTGGGCTACCCCACAGCCAACAAAGACAGCGTTGCACTCGTCTCACCTGAAGTCGCGCAAAACAAAGCCGTCTTCCCTGACGAAGCCAACCTGGCTTTGATGGTATCCCCGGCCGCCCTGGGCAACGCCACGCGCGAGTCCATGACGGCTGTTTACACCAGCTTCAAGAAAGGCAAGTAAGCCATGAAGGCGGGCGCCGTCAATGCTTGCGCTGCCCGCCTTTTCTTTTGTAGGGGTTGAGTACCTGCCATGACCAAAGTCTCGGGATTTTTCAGCCATATGTTTCTGCGCCACGGCCGCAGCCTGGTGCTCACAGTTCCCTGGTTTTGGCTGCTGCTGTTTTTCGCGGTACCGTTTTTCATTTTGTTGCGCATCAGCGTGACCGACATGGGCGAAGGACTGAATCCTTTTGCGCCCATCATCGCCAGCGACAACGGACAGGTGTCGCTGCATCTAAAGTTATCCAATTACGTTTCGCTCTTGCATGATGCCGACAGCGGCTGGTTACAAACCTTGTACACCGAGTCTTACCTGCTGTCGCTCAAATACGCGCTGTGGACCACCTTGCTTTGCCTGTTTTTCGGTTACCCGTTCGCCTACTTTCTTGCCCGCAGCAAACCATCGGTGCGGCCCTTGCTGCTGCTGATGGTCATGCTGCCGTTTTGGACCTCGTTCCTGTTGCGTGTGTACGCATGGAAGGGCTTGCTGACCGACCAAGGCATCATCAACCACATGCTGATTTTTCTGGGTATCACCGCCGAACCCATACAAATGCTTTACAACGACGTGTCCATGCTGGTGGGCATGACTTATGTTTATCTGCCCTTCATGGTGCTGCCGCTTTACGCCAACCTGGTCAAGCTGGATCAACGCCTGCTCGAGGCCTCGCAAGACCTGGGCGCCACTCCCTGGCAAACCTTTTGGCTGGTGACCGTGCCGCTCAGCCGTTCCGGCATCGTCGCCGGTTCCATGCTGGTTTTCATTCCTTGTCTGGGTGAATTCGTTATTCCGTCTTTGCTGGGCGGCGCTGAAAATCTGATGATTGGTCGTGTGGTCTGGGACGAGATGTTCAGCAGCAACAACTGGCCGCGCGCCAGTGCGCTGGCTATCGCCATGATCGTCGGCGTGGTGATGCCGCTGGCCTGGTACAACCAGCGCGTCACCCGCAAGGCCGAGCAGGAGTTGTCCGCATGATCACCTCGTGGCTGAAGCGACACATCAGCAGTTTGTGGCTGAGCGGCGTGTTTGCGTTTTTCTACCTGCCGCTGTTATTTTTGGTGGTGTTCTCTTTCAACAGCACGCGCCAGGACAGTGTGTTCACCGGCTTTTCGCTGCGCTGGTACCAGGCGCTGTGGAACGACTCGCGGCTGGTCGAGGGTTTCTCGCTGTCTTTGAACGTGGCCTTGATGAGCGCCACCTTGGGCACGGTGCTCGCCACGCTGGCGGCTTTCGCGCTGGTGCGTTTTGGCAACTTCCGGGGGCGTACCCTCTTCAACGCCATGTTGTCCTCGCCGCTGGTCATGCCCGAGGTCATTATCGGCCTGTCGCTGCTGCTGTTGTTTGTAGGCATGGAGCGCATGTTCGGCTGGCCGGAGCGCGGCACTTTCACCATCGTGCTCGGTCATGCGTTGCTGGGCATGGCCTATGCCAGCGTGGTGATTCAATCGCGCCTCAAGGAAATGGACCGATCCATAGAAGAAGCCGCGCTGGACTTGGGTTGCCGGCCGTTTCAAGTGTTTTTCCTGGTGACCTTGCCAAACATGACACAAGCCCTGCTGGCGGCCTGGTTGCTCACCTTCACTTTGTCGTTTGACGACGTGGTGATTTCAGAATTTCTGGCCGGCCCCGGCGTCACCACCTTGCCGCAAGTCATCTTCAATTACGCCAGGCGCGGGGTCAACCCCTCGATTTATGCCGCCGCCAGTCTGTTGATGCTGGCCGTCACACTGGCCGTGGTGATTTACGGTATTCAAATTGCGCGCCAGTCGCGCAAAACCAGCATGCAGCCGGAAGATTAATCAAATTCCCAGGCTCCACGCGCCCAGCAACGCAGTCAACACCATACCGGCAAAAAAGCCCAGCGCCAACAGCAAAATAGCTTGCAGCGTGCGGTTGGTGCGTTGCTGCATGCGGATCAAGTCCATCAGCTGCCGGCGTTCTTCTTCGTGGTCGCGCTGTAAAAAAGCGTGCACCAGACGCGGTATTTCAGGCAGCATTTTCGCCAATCGCGGCGCTTCGTCTTTCAGCTGTTTCCACAAACGCTGCGGCCCGATTTGCTCGAGCATCCATTTTTCCAAAAACGGTTTGGCCGTGCTCCACAAATCCAGCTCGGGGTCGAGCTGGCGGCCCAGGCCTTCGATATTGAGCAGGGTTTTTTGCAGCAGCACGAGCTGCGGTTGTATCTCGACTTGAAAGCGGCGCGAGGTCTGGAACAAACGCATCAACACCATACCCAATGAAATCTCTTTCAAGGGCCGGTCGAAGTAGGGCTCACAAACGGAGCGGATGGCTGACTCAAGTTCGTCGACACGCGTATGCGCCGGTACCCAGCCCGATTCGATATGCAACTCGGCCACGCGCTTGTAATCGCGGCGAAAAAATGCGGTGAAGTTTTGCGCCAGGTATTCTTTGTCGAACTCGGTCAAGGTGCCGACGATGCCGAAATCTAACGACACATACCGACCGAAAGTGGCCGGCGCCACACTGACTTGGATATTGCCCGGGTGCATGTCGGCGTGAAAAAAACCATCGCGAAACACCTGGGTAAAGAAAATAGTGACGCCATCACGCGCCAGCTTAGGGATGTCCACGCCCGCCTGCCGCAACGCATCCACATGGCTGATAGGAAGACCGTACATGCGTTCCATGACGATGACTTCGCGGGTGCAGTAATCCCAGACCATTTCAGGGATCAAGACCAGATTCAGCCCTTCCATATTGCGGCGCAGTTGCGTGGCGTTGGAGGCTTCGCGCACCAGATCGAGCTCGTCGTGCAGGTATTTGTCGAACTCGGCGACCACTTCACGCGGTTTTAAGCGTTTGCCGTCGGTGGACAAACGGTCCAGCCAGGTGGCCATGGTGTGCATCAGCTCAAGGTCTTTGTCTATGACCTTGAGCATGCCCGGGCGCAGCACCTTGACCGCGACTTCGCGCTCCTGACCGCTGCTGTTTCTCAGGCTGGCGAAATGCACTTGCGCAATCGATGCGCTGGCCACCGGCACCCGGTCAAAGCGGCTGAAAATTTCATCCACACGCCGGCCGAAGGCGCGTTCAATCGAAGCCACCGCCACGTCTGAGGGGAATGGCGGCACCTGGTCTTGCAGCTTGGCCAGTTCATCGGCGATGTCGTTGGGCAGCAGGTCGCGCCGGGTCGACAGCACCTGGCCGAGTTTGACAAAAATAGGGCCTAAATGTTCCAGCGCCTGGCGCAATCGCTGGCCGCGCGGCGCACTCAGGTTGCGGCCTATGGTGAGTACGCGCGTGAAGCGGATCAGCCAGGGTTGTTTAAAGCCGGACAGCAGCAGTTCATCTAGCCCGAAGCGCAGCACTATCCACAGAATGAAAACGCCCCGGTACAGGCGTGTCATTTGGCGACGAACTCGCGCATGGCGGATGCGATGCGTTTGAAGAAAGCAGCCATGTGGTGCGCGGTGGCGTCGCCGAACACGCGCGACAAATCTTCTTCCATGTCCCAGCGCACATGGTCGACCAGCCAGTTGATATCTGCAGCCAGCATGACGTCGCCGTCTATGCGCATGGCAGGTTTTTCACCTTTGACCAAGCCCTGTAACAGCGATACCGGTGAGGCTTCATTCACATGCAAACGCAAATCGGCTTCGGCATCTGCGGCGGCGCGCTCAAACAAACCGGCAGGCGTGATCAGCCATTGCAGCCGGTACTCACGCCAGCTGAGTTGCACGCAGCGGCCTTGTTGGCGTCGCAACCGCTCAAGCGCCGCAGGCTCCTGACCTAATAGATGGTTGAGCAGCAAGACCAACTTGTCTTGGAGTTCATGCTGCAGCCAGTCAGGAAATTTGAACTCCCCGAGCAAACTGGTCAAACGGGCAGGCAAGTCTGCAAGCGGGGAAGCAAAGGCCATGTATTTGTGTTTGTTGAGTCAATCAGCCTGCATTATTGCAAGGCCTGCACCCCGGCAACCAGCCAGCCACTGCCACCGGTTTTTGGCTTGGTCATGTTCCACACCTCGCGGAACGGGCTGGGAGCGGCATTGGCTTCTTCGCGGATCATGCCGGAGAACTCGATGCTGGCCATATAGCCTTCGCCCAAGTCTTCGATGCCCAGCAACTGGGCTTCAATCATCACCACCTCGGTGGTATTTGGGCCTTGCACCAGGGTTTCACGCTCAGCCAGCTGGGCTTGAATTTCGTGCAGCATGCTGTCGGTCATCATGGCACGTAAAGCTGGAATGTCGGACCGGTCCCAGGCCGCCTGCAGACTGATGAAATTTTGCTTGGCGGCAGACACAAAGCCTTGCACGTCAAAGTCAGCGGGAATAAACCAGTTTTGGCTGCCGCCGATCAAGGATGAGCCTATGCGCACACCTGAACGCGCGGGTGCAGAGCTGTCAAACGTGGTGTTGTTCTGTTCCCAAGGACGGGCCGAGGCATCGTTACCGATCTTGGCCGGGTTGTACTGCGGCACGTTGCCGGGGTTGGTGGATGAACCTGCGCCGCCATAGGCGTAGGGGTCGGCAGGCGTCTGCGGCCCGCGTCTGCGCATGAAGAAACCGATCAGCGCCACCACCGCCATGGCAATCAACCCAAACATCAGTAATTGTCCGAATTCGGCACCGAAGCCCATTGAGTGCGCCAGCCAGGCCAAGCCCAGTCCTGCGGCCAGACCGCCGAGCATGGCGCCCCAAGGTCGACGCGGGGCAGCGGCAAGCGGTGCGGCCGGTGCAGACGAAGGTGCTGCGTTAGGCGCTGCATTCGGGGCAGAACGGCCGGCTTCTCGCTGGGTCACGTTGCCGGATTGCTGGCCGAAAGATTTACCGCCGCCGAAACGCTTGGCGGCATCTGCGTGCACGCTGGCCAGCAGCATGAAAAGGGCAAGTACAACACTGAAGAATTTCATTTGACAAGAACTCCGTAAAACAATACCAGACACATTAACAGCGTATTCCAACATGAAGCGCCACCACGCCCAGACTGAGGTTGTGTATGTCCACATGGGCAAAGCCACTTTGTTGCATAAGGGCTTTAAGGCTTTTCTGATCCGGGTGCATGCGGATCGACTCGGCCAGGTAGCGGTAACTCGCATCATCGCCTGCGACCATTTTTCCCAACCGTGGCAAGACTTCAAACGAATACCAGTCATACGCCTTGGTTAAAGGTGCGGCCACTTTGGAGAATTCCAAGACCAGCAGCTTGCCGTCGGGCTTGAGCACCCGCGCCATCTCACGCAAAGCACGGTCTTTGTGCGTCATATTGCGTAAACCAAAGGCCACACACACCAGGTCAAAGTGCTGATCGGCAAACGGCAACTGCTCGGCGTCGCAGACTGCAGTGGGCAGCAACACGCCAATGTCAATCAAACGCTCGCGCCCTTGGCGCAGCATGGCCAGGTTGATATCGGTATGCACCACCTGGCCAACCGGGCCGACTTTACCGGCAAACGCCAGCGCCATGTCGCCGGTGCCGCCGGCAATGTCCAGTACCTTGTCGCCGGGTTTCAAATTCGCCACCAGCAAGGTGTAAGCCTTCCAGGCGCGGTGCAAACCCAGCGACATCAAATCGTTCATCACGTCATATTTGGCGGCGACGGAGTCGAACACGCCGCGCACCCGCCGTGCTTTTTCCTGCTCATCGACGGTTTTGAATCCGAAATCTGTGCTGGCCATGTGTTGTCCTATGAATGGCAGGAAGAGCCGCCGCGCGCCGCCATAGGCGCATCACGCAAGACACCGGCTTGTTGCAGGCGCTGTTCATACTGCGTCCACAAATTATCCTGATTGACACCTAAAAAGTGCAGATAGTCCCAGGAAAAAATACCGCTGTTGTGACCGTCGCTGAACGCCGGTTGCACGCCGTAATTGCCGACCGGCTCCAGACTGAGTATGCCAACGTGTCGCTTGCCGGTTTGCAGCACTTCCTGCCCGGGACCGTGGCCTTGCACTTCTGCTGACGGGCTGTAAACCCGCAACAACTCAAAAGGCAAACGAAACGACTGGCCGTTGTCGAACGACACCTCTAAGGTTTTAGAAACGCCATGCAAAACGATGTCTGTGGGTTGCGGGGTGGTGGATTGCAGGCCGGCCATGATTTATACCAATACGCGTTCGATGCCGCCGGTGTTGGCGTGTTGCACATACTCGGACATCCAGTTGTCACCCAGGATTTTTTTGGCCATTTCAACCACGATGTAGTCGGCTTCGAGCAAACCGTTTTGTAAATCGTCCTGAAAACGGTTCAGGCCGATCAAACAACTCGGGCACGAAGTCAGCACCTTGATATTGTCTTCGGGCGCCACCCAGCCCTTATCGCGCATCTCGGCTTCGCCCGCCAACACTTCTTGTTCCTTGCGAAAACGAATTTGCGTGGACACATCGGGGCGAGAGTACGCCAGGCCACCGCTTTCGCCGCAGCAGCGTTTGCTTTCAATCACTTGTTCACCGAGCAGCGCTTTGACGGTTTTCATCGGCGCTTGTTGTTTCATCGGGCTGTGACACGGGTCGTGGTACAGATAGGCTTGGCCGCCGGGCAGCGTGATGCCTTTGCCCAGTAAATACTCGTGAATATCGACGATGCGGCAGCCGGGGAAAATTTTGTCGAACTCATAGCCTTGCAGCTGATCAAAACAGGTACCGCAACTGACCACCACGGTTTTGATGTCCAAATAGTTCAAGGTGTTGGCGACGCGGTGAAACAGCACCCGGTTATCAGTGATGATTTTGTCTGCCTTGTCCTGCTGGCCCGAGCCGCGTTGCGGGTAGCCGCAGCACAAATACCCGGGCGGCAACACGGTTTGCACGCCCGCGTGCCAGAGCATGGCCTGGGTGGCCAGACCGACCTGGCTGAACAAACGCTCGGAGCCGCAACCGGGGAAATAAAACACTGCCTCAGCGTCGGTGTTGGTGGTCTGCGGGTTGCGGATGATGGGCACGTAGTCGCGGTCTTCAATGTCGAGCAAAGCGCGCGCGGTTTTCTTAGGCAAACCGGCCGGCATTTTTTTGTTCACAAAATGAATCACTTGTGACTTGATGTCAGCCGCTCCGATAGACGCTGGCGGCTGGCGGGTTTGCTTGCGTGCCAAAGTCGTGAACACACCATTTGCTATGCGTTGCGCTTGCATGCCCAGTCGTGTGAGTTGGTGGCCGATTTGAATCGCTTGCGGATTGACCGTGCCGACCAGCCAGGACTGAAACGCAGACGCAGGCCGGAAACTTTGCTGGCCCATTTTGCGCAACAAATTGCGCATGTTCATGCTGACTTCACCGAAGTCGATGTTGACCGGGCACGGTGTGGCGCATTTGTGGCACAGCGTGCAATGGTCGGCCACGTCCTCAAACTCTTCCCAATGCTTGACAGAGATGCCGCGACGCGTTTGCTCTTCGTACAAAAAGGCTTCGATCAGCAATGAAGTGGCCAGAATTTTGTCGCGCGGGCTGTAAAGCAAATTGGCGCGCGGCACGTGGGTGGCGCACACCGGCTTGCATTTGCCGCAGCGCAAGCAGTCTTTGATGGAGTCGGAAATCGCGCCTATGTCCGACTGCTGCATGATCAAAGACTCGTGGCCCATCAAGCCGAAGCTCGGCGTGTAAGCCTGACTCAAATCCGCCATGCGCATGTCGTCTTTGGCAGACGTTTGGCGCAGCAATTTGCCTTTGTTGAAATGACCGTTCGGGTCTATGCGCGCTTTGTAATCTGCAAACGGTTGCAATTCTGCATCCGTCAAATATTCCAGTTTGGTGATGCCAATGCCGTGTTCTCCGGAGATGACGCCGTCGAGCGAACGCGCCAGCGCCATGATGCGCGCCACCGCTTCGTGTGCGGTGTGCAACATGTCGTAGTCGTCGCTGTTGACCGGCAGGTTGGTGTGCACATTGCCGTCACCGGCGTGCATGTGCAGCGCGGCCCAGACCCGGCCTTTGAGCACTTGCTGGTGCACTTTGTCAAACTCGCGTCGCAAAAGGGCGAAAGCCGCGCCGCTGAACAAATTGTGTAACTCCACACGCAACTGGGTTTTCCAGCTGGCGCGCAGTTCGTGGTTTTGCAATTGCAAAAAATAAGCGTCAATACCGCTGAGCCAGCCTTGCCACAAGCTGCGCACACCGGCGATCACGGCCAGCGCCTGCTCGACCCGTTCTTGCAACAGCTCAGGGGAAGGACGCTCAAGTTCATCGTCCACGGCCGCCATCGGCAGTTGGCCCTTGCTCAGCAAATCGCTCAAGGCATCGCACAAAGCGATTTTGTTGCGCAGCGACAACTCTATATTGATGCGCTCAATGCCGTCGGTGTACTCGGCCATGCGCGGCAGCGGAATCACCACGTCTTCGTTAATCTTGAAGGCGTTGGTGTGGCGCGAAATAGCTGCGGTTTTTTTACGGTCTAGCCAAAACTTTTTGCGAGCCTCGGGGCTGATGGCGACAAAGCCTTCTCCACTGCGCGAGTTGGCAATGCGCACGACTTCAGAGGCGGCGCGGGCCACGGCATCGGCATCATCGCCCGCCAAATCACCCACCAGTACCATTTTTGGCAGGCCACCGCGTTTGCTTTTGGTGGCATAGCCTACGGCTTTGAGGTAGCGGTCGTCTAAATGTTCCAGCCCGGCCAGCAGCACGCCCGAGCGCTTTTGCTCGGCAAACATAAAGTCTTTAATTTCCACAATGCTGGGTACGGCATTGCGCGCATGACCAAAAAACTCCAGGCATACGGTACGCACATGCGCTGGCATGCGGTGTACGACCCAGCGGGCGCTGGTGATCAGGCCATCGCAACCTTCTTTTTGGATGCCGGGCAAGCCACTTAAAAACTTGTCGGTAACGTCTTTGCCCAAGCCTTCTTTGCGGAAGGTTTTGCCCGGAATGTTCAGGGTTTCGGTGCGGATCGGCGTTTTGCCATCGGCCTTGAAATATTGCAGCTCAAACCGCGCCACCTCCACATCATGAATCTTGCCCATGTTGTGGTTAATGCGGGTGACCTCCAGCCATTCGGCATTGGGGGTGACCATGCGCCATGACGCTAAATTATCTAAGGCGGTGCCCCAGAGTACCGCTTTTTTACCACCTGCATTCATGGCAATATTGCCACCAATGCACGACGCTTCGGCAGATGTCGGGTCTACCGCAAACACAAAGCCACCGCGCTCGGCGGCGTCGGCCACGCGCTGGGTGACCACGCCGGCCTCAGTCCACACGGTCGCCACCGGTGCACTCATGCCGGGCAGAAGCTTCATCTCGACCTCGGTCATGGCTTCGAGCTTTTCGGTGTTCATCACCGCGCTTTTCCATGTCAGCGGTACCGCACCACCGGTGTAGCCAGTACCACCACCACGCGGCACAATGGTCAAGCCTAAATCAATACACCCCTTCACCAGCCCGGCCATTTCTTCTTCAGAATCAGGCGTTAGCACCACAAACGGGTACTCCACGCGCCAGTCGGTGGCATCTGTTACGTGCGAAACGCGGCTAAGACCATCAAATTTAATGTTGTCTTTGGCCGTTAGCTTGCTCAGTTGTTTTTGTGCCTTGCGCCGCAAAGTCGCCACATTGACAAAAGCCTCATCAAACGCATGCACCGTGCTGCGGGCGGCTGTAAGCAACTGCCCCACCATCGCATCGCGCTCGGGGTCGTTGTGCGGGGTGCGGCGTTTTTCTATTTCATTCAGGCGGTGGTTGAGCGCATCCACCAACTGGCTGCGGCGTTTGGGGTTATCTAGCAGGTCGTCTTGCAAATAGGGGTTACGCTGCACCACCCAGACATCGCCCAGCACCTCGTACAGCATGCGGGCAGAGCGTCCCGTTTGGCGTTCGTTGCGCAACTGGTTGAGCAAATCCCAGGCTTTAGCGCCCAACAAGCGAATCACAATTTCGCGGTCGGAAAACGAAGTGTAGTTGTAGGGAATTTCACGAATGCGCTCATGCGCAGGCAAGCCCAGAGGGGCGCCAGAGAGGAGATGATTCAACGAAATGGGCGCGTTCATTGGATAGTGTGGTTGCAGTTCTGTGCACCAAAAACGGTGTTCAGCAAGGTCTAGATGTTACCGCAGGAGGCGATTCACCTATGGATGCAGAGGAAACCCGCGTTTTTTTCGACCACAATAGCCACTGCATTACTCCACTTCAAGCCTGATATGCCTCCCAGCCCCCACCCTACCCTGCCCACTGCTTGGCCGTATCCGCGCTGGATAGCGCACCGTGGCGCCGGCAAACTGGCACCTGAAAATACGCTGGCGGCATTTCAAATCGGTGCCCGCCATGGGTACCGCATGTTTGAGTGCGATGTGAAATTGAGCCTAGACGGCGTGCCTTTTTTATTGCATGACGACACCTTAGAGCGCACAAGCAATGCCGCAAGCATTTGGAAACCAGACCAAAGCCTTGTTGCAGGCGAGAACTCTTGGAATACTCTTTCGGCACTCGATGCCGGAAGCTGGCATTCAGATTTTTACAGTGGTCAGCGTTTGCCCCTGCTTCAAGAAATTGCCGCATTTTGCATAGCAGGCAAGCATTTTTTAAACTTAGAAATCAAACCCTCGCCGGGCACAGATCGCATCACGGGTCAGGTGGTGGCAGAGCATGTGGCGCGCCTTTGGCAAGAATGCCCTGTTGCACCACTGCTGACATCTTTTAAGGTGGATGCATTGCAAGGCGCTCTCACCGCCCATAGCACGTTGCCCCGGGGCTTGCTGCTTGACACTTTGTGGCACGGTTGGCTAGAAACGGCGATTGCATTGCAATGCGTAGCCATCGTCTGCCAGCACCGACTGATTGACAAACCCATGGCAACACGGGTGCAAGAAGCCGGCCTGCGGTTATTGAGTTACACCGTGAACGATGCTGCCACTGCCGATAGACTGCTGGCGCTAGGGGTCGATGGCCTGATTACCGACCGGGTGGATTATTTCAAGCCCGACGCATAGAAACCGCGCACTGGCAGGCAGCGCAGGCGAGCACCATGGCCGCGTAAGAGGCCATTTTTCCATCGCGCCCAAAAAAAAATAAACCGCAGAGCAAAACCCCAACGCCCACCAGCGTGTTCAGCACCATCTGACGACCCAAAGACCATGAGGACGAATATTTCAGCCCGAACCAAGGCCCTACCAAAGACAAAAGCAGCCCTACCACTGCAGCGGGCGCCAAAAAGTTGAAAAAATGATTGATAAAGTCGAAAAAACCCATAGCAGACGGCCGCACAGCATGCGTCAGAAAATTAGTAAGCTGGTGATTTTATAATCTACTGCTATTACTTATGACAGTCTGGACATTAGGCATCAACCACACTACCGCACCGCTCGATTTGCGCGGTCGGTTTGCGTTCGCCATGGACCAACTAGAACCGCATTTGCGGGGTCTGCGCCAAGCGCTGAACCTTACGCCTGAAGCGGCCATTATTTCCACCTGCAACCGCACTGAAATTTATTGCGCAGGCGATCAATCCCAACGTGAGCCCACGCTAGACTGGTTGGCAAAGTTTGGCGGCATTAGCAGCCACGCCTTGCGCGCGCACACCTACAGCATGCAAGACGATCAGGCTGCCCGGCATGCTTTTCGGGTGGCAAGCGGGCTGGATTCTATGGTGTTGGGTGAGCCGCAAATTTTAGGTCAACTCAAAAGCGCGGTGCGTGCGGCAGACGCTGCGGGCGCCTTGGGCAGCACTTTGTCGCAAATGTTTCAGCGCTCTTTTGCCGTGGCCAAAGAGGTGCGCACCTCTACCGAAATTGGCGCCCACTCCATCAGCATGGCTGCCGCCACCGTGCGCTTGGCGGGTCAGCTGTTTGAAAACCTGCAGCAAGTCAACGTATTGATGGTGGGGGCCGGTGAGATGATCGAACTCTGCACCACCCATTTTGCTGCCAAAACACCCAAAAAAATTACCATTGCCAACCGCACCCTGGAGCGGGGTGAAAAACTGGCCAGCCGTTTTGCTGGCGAAGTGATGCGACTGGCCGACTTGCCCGATCGGCTGCATGAGTTTGATGCCGTGATTAGCTGTACCGCCAGCACCTTGCCGATTATTGGCTTGGGTGCCGTAGAGCGCGCCTTAAAACGCCGCCGCCACCGCCCGATGCTGATGGTCGATTTAGCCGTGCCCCGCGACATTGAAATTGAAGTCAAGGCGCTGGAAGATGTTTACCTCTACACCATCGACGACTTGGCTGGCGTGGTAAAAACCGCCCAGTCCAACCGCCAAGCTGCCGTGGCGCAGGCGGAGGCGATTGTTGATGCCGGCGTGCTTAGTTTTATGCATTGGGTTGATCAGCGCAGCGCAGTGCCGCTGATTCAGCAGCTCAATGCCCAGGCCGAGACTTGGCGCAACGCTGAGCTCATCCGCGCGCGCAAAATGCTGGCCAAGGGCGATGATGTCGATGCCGTGCTGGAAGCACTGAGCAAAGGACTCACCCAAAAAATGCTGCACGGTGCCATGGCAGAACTGCATGCCGGCGATGCCGCAGCGCGTGAACGGGCCAGCACTGCCATAACGCATTTCTTTTTACGTAACAGCCGTTAGGGCACCCGAATGAAACCTTACCTACGCGCCCAGATGGAGCGCTATGCACTGCGCTTGGCGGAGCTAGAATTTTTACTCTCGCGCGAAGACATCATGAAAGACATGGCGCAGTTTTTGGTGCTGTCGCGCGAGCACACCGAAGTGGCCGCAGTTGCCGGCCGCTGGGTACGCTGGCAACAGCGTGAGGCCGACCTGGGTGCTGGCCGAGACATGCTACAAACTGCCGGTGACGATGCCGACATGGCCACCATGGCACAAGAAGAAATTGACTCGGCCACCGCCGAGATGGCGCAACTTGAAGCCGAGTTGCAGCGCATGCTGCTGCCCAAAGACCCCGACGATGCACGCAATGCATTTATCGAGGTTCGCGCGGGCACCGGCGGCGATGAGTCCGCCTTATTTGCCGGTGACTTAACCCGAATGTACACACGCTACTGCGACCGCCAAGGCTGGAAGGCAGAAATCATCAGCGAATCTGCCAGCGAACTCGGCGGCTACAAAGAAATTGTGCTGCGTATTGAGGGCGAAAGCGTCTATGGCGCACTCAAATTCGAATCGGGTGGCCACCGTGTGCAACGTGTACCGGCCACAGAAACGCAAGGCCGCATTCATACCAGCGCGTGCACCGTTGCGGTATTGGCCGAGCCCGACGAAGCCGTGGCCATCCAGATCAACCCCTCAGACTTGCGTATTGACACCTTCCGCGCCAGCGGTGCAGGCGGGCAGCACATCAACAAAACCGATTCTGCCGTGCGCATCACCCACTTACCCACCGGCATTGTGGCTGAATGCCAGGACGGTCGCAGCCAACACAGCAATAAAGCGCAAGCGCTGCGCGTGTTAACGGCGCGGATTCAAGAAAAAGACCGCTCAGAGCGTGCCGCTAAAGATGCCGCCGAACGTAAAAGCCTGATTGGCAGTGGCGACCGCAGCGACCGCATTCGCACCTACAACTTTCCCCAGGGGCGGCTCACCGACCACCGCATCAACTTAACGCTGTACAAACTACTCAGCATTATGGAAGGCGACTTGGATGACGTAGTGCATGCGCTCCAGGCTTATGAATCAGCACAACAACTTGCTGAACTGGAAATGGGAAACTGACATAATCAGCGGCTACAAAGATACACTGTCCTTCAATTAATTTCACAATCACACATCCCGCACATATGGTTTGCCCCGGCTTCTTAGGTTTGACATGGCTAAAACGTTCGGTAATTGGCCTTGCGTTAGTGGTGCCAACCGTGTGGGCCGCAGACTTTAGTGCCACCCTGAATGCCGCTTTGCGGCGCGAGCAAAGTGCGTCCCCCGCATCAACGGCTACCGCGCCCGCTGCCCGCACGCCAGAACTGATTGATCGGGTTGCCGTTGCTTATCTACACGCCATGGTGGCGCAGGACAACTTCAAGGCAGTGCATGCGCAAATTCATGCCGTGGTGATGCAGCGCAATTTAATTCGTCGCCATTTTCTGAATGGAGAAGATTTTTACACCGAATTGGCCAAGTCCCGCGCCCGCATTGGCACCCTGCTGGCGCAGTGGATCGAGTCACGCGAATACCTGCAACAACAGCGCAAAATTCTCAGCACCCTGACCGATGGTGCCGTGAATGATGTACCGGGCTCCACCTTTGCCTACATTCCTGCACCGCTAAACGCCGCAAGCCCAGAAGTTCAACTCTCAAAAAAAGGCACGCAGTTTGAGTCGGGTGCTGCAACCGAAGGTCTCAGCATTGATCTTGAAGTGCTACGCCTGTTTCAGGCAGTGCAGGTCGGCAACACCCAACTGGCTGCATTACAAAGTGCACTTTTATGGAATTTGGAGGCCTTGGAAGGCACCTCCAAAGCACAAGAAACGGCCAACCTCCCCCATCTCGACATGCTAGATGCCATGGCACGGGTGCAAGAAGCCCAAAAAGACCTGTCCAAAGCCCGTTATGACAACCTCTATCAGCGCATTCGGCTGTGCGCGCAAGGTGGTATGCCCCCCGAAGCCATTGCCAGCTACATCGACGCGTTGCTACAAGGCGAACAGTAAGCGTCGTGACCATTGACCAAGCCATTAGGCAGGCACGCAGCCAAGGGGTGGATCGGCTGGATGCGCAAATCCTGGTGCTGCATGCACTGCACATTTCTGTGCACGACCGCGCTTGGTTACTGGCGCATCAGCATGACAGCATTCCCCCAGCCGCACTTGCACTTTTTAATTGCAACCTAGAGCGCCGCCTGACGGGGGCACCAATAGCCTACATCACCGGCAATCAAGAGTTTTACGGACTGCGGCTGCAGGTTGATGCGCGCGTTCTGGTGCCCCGCCCTGATACCGAAACGCTGGTGGATTGGACGCTAGAACAACTCCAGTGCTGTGCAAATGCCAGCATACTAGACCTTGGCACCGGCAGCGGTGCGATTGCTTTGGCCCTAAAACATCAACGACCCGATTGGCAGGTACATGCTGTCGATTATTCGCATGACGCTCTGGCCGTAGCGCAGGCCAACGCCGCGGCGCTCAACATTAACATCCACTGGAGTCAGGGCGCCTGGCTGCAAAACATTACCCAGCGCTTTCACGCCATTGTGAGCAACCCACCCTATATTGCAGAACAAGACCCCCACCTGAGCGCCCTGCAACACGAACCGCAGCAGGCGCTGGTAAGCGGCACCGATGGGCTGGACGACATTCGCGCCATCGTGCTGCAAGCACCGCGGCACCTGCACAATGCGGGCTGGTTGCTGCTAGAGCATGGCTACGATCAAGCGCAGGCGGTGAGCACTATGTTGCGCGAGGCCGGTTTTGTGCAAGTACAGTCACGCTGCGACTTGGCCGGCATAGCGCGCTGCACGGGCGGCTGCTGGCAAAGCAGCGTAACAACAGCCGCTTAATGGTGGTGCCCGTGTGCGCCGTGCACATGGCCGTGGGCCACTTCTTCCTCGGTAGCCGCACGCACTTCTAGCACCTTCAAGCTAAACCGCAGTGCTTTACCGGCCAAGGGGTGATTGGCATCCAAATGCACTTCAGGGCCTTTGATTTTAACCACCGTAAAGTGTACAGAGCGGCCGTCATCGGCACGGCCTTCGAGTTGTCCACCCACTTTTACACCGGGCGGAAATTGGGTTTTAGGAATGGTTTGAACCAAGGATTCGTCCCGTTCGCCAAAAGCATCGATGGGCTGCAACTCCACCACAGCGGCATAACCCGCGGACTGGCCTTCGAGTGCGGCCTCAATTTTAGGCAAGGTGTTGCCATAACCGCCATGCAAATAGGATATCGGTTGCTTACTTTCGTCCAGCAATTTGCCTTGCAGGCTAAAAACTTGATAAAGCATGGTTACAGCGGAATTTTTTTCAATTTTCATGGTGAGCACGTGGTGTTTAAGGGCTTGATTATCCCAAAAACCCTTTTGTTTTGCGCACATGCTATGCAGATTTAAAAAAATGCCTAGAGAAGTGAAATAATTGCGCCATCTGACAGACTCCCCCACTTTAAAGGATTCCCCATGAGCGACGCACAACAGCGCATTGACACTTTGGTTAAATCGAACGAGATTTTGCTTTTCATGAAAGGCAACGCCAGCTTTCCGCAGTGCGGATTTTCAGGCCGCGCCATTCAAATTTTGAAAGCCTGCGGTGTGGACACCAAAGCGGTAAAAACCGTGAACGTGCTGGAAGACGATGGCATTCGTCAAGGCATTAAAGAATATAGCAACTGGCCCACCATTCCGCAGCTGTTCATCAAGGGCGAATTTATCGGCGGCTCGGACATTATGATGGAAATGTACGAAAACGGCGAACTACAGCAAGTGCTGGATGGGCAAAAGTAACGCACCAAAATAGGGTTAATCCAGCCTTTCAGGCTGGCATACCTTATGCTGTAATGGGTTAACGGTCATTTAAAAGGAGTACGACATGGATTCCATCAGTCTCACCCCCCCTACGACCAGCCTGCGGCTGCCGGTTGCCCAAATGCGCAGCGTCTTCGAGCGTGCAGACGTTGAGCGCAGGCTTGCCAAACTGCCCGAGCGCGAACACGAAAACCTGCGCAGCACCTACCTGCGTATGCTGGACCGTGGCCCCGAGCGCTTTCAAGTCAAGCCCTCCGGCATTCCAGACATGCGCGACCTGTACGCGCTGCTGCCCAATTTTACCGAGGTGTTAGACGACGTTAAACGCCACGTGGCACTTAGCCAAGATTGCCGTGATGGTTTAGAAGTCACCCCGATTTTGCTGCTGGGCGAGCCCGGCATCGGCAAAACCCACTTTGCCAAAAAACTGGCCGATTTGCTGGGTACGGGTATGAATTTGGTGCCCATGAGCTCCATGACGGCCGGCTGGCTGCTTTCAGGCTCGTCTTCGCAATGGAAAGGTGCCAAACCGGGCAAGGTGTTTGAGGCGCTGATTGACGGCCAATA
>CAMDKD010000017.1 GCA_945901125.1 Bordetella parapertussis | reverse complement strand
GGGCGAGTTGATGTACAGGGAAATGTCCTTGTCAGGATTTTCACTCTCTAAAAACAACAACTGCGCCACGATCAGGTTGGCGGTGTGGTCATTGACCGGGCCGACCAGAAAAATGACGCGCTCGCGCAGCAAACGCGAGTAAATGTCATAAGCGCGTTCGCCCCGGCCGCTTTGTTCGATCACTACCGGGACCATGCCCAGGGATTGAATGTCTAATGCGCTCATGTCATGTCTCCTGTCCAGGTTCAGGCCTGGCCCATCAATTCGTCGAATGGAATGTTCTTGTCTTTGGCCTTGACCAGAGACAACACATAGTTGGTGACATTGTTCTCAATCACAATAGCTTCGACCTCGGCCATGCGGCGGTTGTCGCTGTAATACCAGCGCGTGACTTCAGCCGGTTTTTCGTAACTGGCCGCCAATTCTTCGATGTGTGCATGGATTTGTTCAGGCGTAGCGTGCAGGTTGTGCAATCGCACCACTTCCCCTACCACCAGGCCCATGCGCACACGGCGCTCGGCTTGCGGGCGGAACACTTCCTCGGGGATGGGGGCTTTGTCTGCGTCTTTGATACCGCGCTGCTTTAAATCTTCACGGGCACTGTCGGCCATGCGATCCAACTCGGATTGCACGATGGAATGAGGCAGATCGAGTTCAGCATGCGCCACCAGCGCATCCAACGCCGCTTGCTTGTTGCGACCCAGCAAACGGAATTTGACTTCGCGTTCCAGGTTTTGACGGATATCTGCGCGCAAACCTTCGACTGTGGCGGAGGCCACGCCTAGCGATTTGGCCAACTCGTCAGTGACTTCAGGCAGGTGACTGGCTTCGAGCTTTTTCAGCGTGACCAGAAAATCTGCGGTTTTACCGGCGACTTCGCGGCCCTGGTAATCCTCGGGGAATGACAGGGGGAAAGTCTTGCTCTCACCCAATTTCATGCCAACGACGGCTTCTTCAAATTCCTTGAGCATCTGGCCTTCGCCAACGATGAACTGGAAGTCTTCGGCGCGGCCGCCGTCAAACGGTTCGCCGTCAATCTTGCCGATGAAATCAACCGTGACACGGTCATCGTTAATCACCGATGAATCGGCCGAGCGTTGGGCAAAAGTGCGTTTTTGCTTGCGCAAAATGTCTATGGTTTTGTCTATGGCTGCGTCGGAGACCTGGGACTTGAGGGTTTCAACCTCGACCTGACTCATGTCTTTGATCACGACTTCAGGATAGACCTCGAAGACAGCGTCAAACGCCATTTCGGTTTCTGAGGTCTGCTCTTTTTCGCTGATACGCGGTTGACCGGCCACGCGCAATTTGGCTTCATTGGCCGCGACGCTGAAGGCCTCACCGACCTTGTCATTCATCACTTCGTAATGCACCGAATAGCCGTAGCGCTGGGCCACGATGTTCATGGGTACCTTGCCGGGGCGAAAGCCATCGACCTTGACCTGACGGGCCAGGCGCTTGAGGCGGGTGTTGACCTCGTTTTGAATGACGGAGGTCGGCAAAGTCAAAGTGATTTTGCGTTCGAGCTTTTCAAGGGTTTCTACAGTAACGGCCATCAGGCTTCTCCAAAATGAATCAACACGCGTCAGACAGTGAACGCTTTGGTGCGCGGGGGGGGACTCGAACCCCCACAGTATTGCTACCGTCAGGACCTAAACCTGGTGCGTCTACCAATTTCGCCACCCGCGCGGGCCAGAAAAAAAGCAAAAAGCGGTCTGCGCAAACAGACCGCCCGTTCAAAATCGGTCAAAGAGAAATTCTAACCCGCTTCCCAGTGGGATTCTTACATCAGCGCTTGACCCTGAACCAGGCTGCGTACATGGCCGGTAAGGCCAGCAAAGTCAGCACGGTGGCGACGATCAGACCACCCATGATGGCCACGGCCATGGGGCCCCAGAAAACGCTGCGCGACAAAGGGATCATGGCAAGCACGGCGGCAGCAGCGGTCAGCACAATCGGACGCAAGCGGCGCACGGCGGACTCGACAATCGCGTCCCAGGCCGGCACGCCGCGCGCGCGATCCTGCTCGATCTGGTCAATCAAGATCACCGAATTGCGCTGAATCATGCCCATCAGTGCGATAACCCCCAGCAAGGCGACGAAGCCGAATGGCCTGTTCAACACCAACAGCGACATGGCCACACCCGCGATGCCCATGGGTCCGGTCAAAAACACCAGCACAGCGCGGCTGAAACTTTGCAACTGAATCATCAACAAGGTAAACGTGACGAACAGCATCAGCGGCACACCGGCGGCAATCGATGACGAACCTTTGGCACTCTCCTCGACCGCACCGGCTACGCTGATGGTGTAAGCAGATAAACCTTGTTGCGCCCATTTGGCTTGCAAAGCTTTCATGGCGGGCAATAGCTGACCGGTGACCGTGGCGCCCTGCAAACCCTCGGTGATGTCGCACTGTGCAGTGATGGCGTAATTGCGGTTGAGTCGCCACATCACGCCGGGTTCCCAGTCAAACACGGGCTTTGCGATTTGCAGCAAAGGCACAGGCTTGCCACTCGTGGTTGGCACATAAGCATTGCCCAGGTCAGACATGGTCTGACGCTCGCTCAAGGGTTGACGCAAGACGATGTCAATCAATTTATCGCCTTCGCGGTATTGACCCACCGTATTGCCGCTGAGAAGCATGCGCAAAGCCTGCGCAATCGACTGGCTGGTGACGCCCAAAGCGCGGGCCTTGTCCTGGTCCACTTCGAAGCGCAGCACTTTGACGGATTCATTCCAGTTGTCGTTCACCTGGCGCGTGTTGCTGTTTTCGCGCATGGCGGCTTTGACCTCGTCAGCTCGTTGACGCAACACCAGCGGATCGGGACCGGAGACGCGGAATTGCACCGGGTAAGCCACCGGCGGGCCGTTGGGTAACAACTTAATCCGGGCATTAACCTCAGGAAATTCTTTGGCCATCAAGCCCGGCAAAGCCAATCGCATCGATTCGCGGGTGGCCAAGTCCTTGGGCAGGATGATGAACTGGGACACATTCGTCTGCGGCAATACCTGGTCCAGCGGCAGGTAAAAACGTGGCACGCCCGAGCCTATCCACAAGCTGACGGAGTCCACGCCTTTGAGCGCCAGCATTCTTTTTTCAACTTGTTTGCTGAGCGCTTCATTGGCCTGTAGGGATGTGCCCTCGGGGAACCAGATTTCCATCATGATTTCTGGGCGGCTGGAATCGGGGAAAAACTGTTGCTGCACCTTGCCCATGCCGAAAATGCCGGCAGCAAAAATCAACAGTGTGGCGGCAATGGTGAGCCAGCGGTGTTTGACACAGGCGTTAACCAGTCGCCTGAACCCCTTGTAAAAACCCGAATCAAATAATTCCTGTGAATGGTGTGCAACGGGTTGCGGCTTGACTTTCAACAACCAGACACCTAGCAACGGCACAAAGAACACGGAAACCCACCAACTCAGCAGCAAGGCCAGCACTGTCACTGCAAAAATCGCAAAGGTGTACTCGCCGGTGACCGACTTGGCCAGACCAATGGGCAAAAAACCGGCTGCGGTGATCAAGGTGCCGGTCAGCATGGGCATGGCGGTGACTTCGTAAGCAAACGTGGCGGCACGCACTTTGTCAAAGCCTTCTTCCATTTTGCGCACCATCATTTCCACCGCAATGATGGCGTCATCGACCAGCAATCCCAGAGAAATAATGAGCGAGCCCAGCGAAATTTTGTGCAAGCCTATGCCGAGGTAATACATGCCCAAAAAGGTCATGGCCAGCACCAGCGGAATGGTGATGCCCACCACCAGCCCCGGGCGCATGTCTATGTACCAGCCGAAGCGCCCTCCTTTGTGCCAGCCCAGCGACACGAAACTGACGATCAACACAATCAACACGGCTTCTATCAACACAGCGATGAATTCGCCCACCGAGCTGCTGACCGCCTGCGGCTGGTTTTGCAAATTGCTGAGTTTGACGCCTGCGGGTAAAGATGCCTGCAAACCAGCCACCGTCTGCTCCAGCGAATGGCCGAGGTTGATGATGTCGCCGCCCTTGGTCATGGACACGCCAAGCGCAATCACTTGCTGGCCTTGAAAGCGCACCTTCACGTCGGCTGGATCGACGTAACCGCGGGTGATGGTAGCGATGTCACCCAGCTTGATGTGCCGGCCTGAAGCACCACGAATCGGCATGGCGCGCAAACGCGACACGGCTTCAAACTGACCGTCGACCCGGATCTGAATCACGTCCTGTGTCGTTTGCAAACTGCCGGCGCTTTCGACTGCGTTTTGCTGACCCAACGGCGCAATCACCGCATTCAAGTCCAAGCCTAGCTGGGCGAGTTTTTTCTGCGGTATTTCAATATAAATTTTTTCATCCTGTACGCCGAAGAGTTCGACCTTGGACACATCTTTGACGCGCAGCAATTTCTGGCGTGCGTCGTCGGCAATGTCTTTCAACTCGGCCAGGCTAAAGCCTTCTGCTTGTAATGCGTAAATAACGCCAAAGACATCGCCGAACTCGTCATTGAAGAACGGTCCTTGCACACCTTGCGGCAAGGTTTGGCGCATATCGCCAATTTTTTTACGCACCGTGTACCAGACATCTGCCACTTCGCCGGGCTTGGAATAGTCCTTGATTTCGAAAATGATTTGAGATTCACCGGGCTTGGAATAGCTGTTGATCTTGTCGGCATAAGGCGCCTCCTGCAAAGTGCGCTCAAGCTTGTCGGTGACCTGCTCGGCGACTTGTTGCGCTGTCGCTCCCGGCCAGTAAGTGCGAACCACCATGATGCGAAAAGTAAATGGCGGGTCCTCGTCCTGACCGAGTTGGAAATACGCAGCTATGCCCAGCAACAGCAAAACCACCATCAGATAGCGGGTGAAGGCACGGTGGTTCAGCGCCCATTCAGACAGATTGAAACCACCGGCTGCGCCGTTTTTTTGTTTCATGGCTGCTCACCGGCTGCTTTGAAATACGTGACCTTTTGACCGGCGGATAAGACATGCACACCGGCGGTCACGACTTGCTGGCCTGGTTCCAGGCCGCTGCTGATCACGACCAGGTTGTCATGCACAGCGCTGATCTGTACCGGTTGCGAACGCACTTTCATGCTGGCCGGGTCGACAATCCAGACGCTGGATTTGCCTGCTGCCTGCCACACGGCCGAGGTGGGCAAAGTCATCGCCTCAAGGCCTGTGGACGTCGAACTCAAAAACACCGTCGCAGTTGTGCCCAGCGGTATCTTCAGATCATCCAGCGCCGCCTTGACGGCAAAAGTACGGGTCACCGGGTCTGCGCTGGCGGCAATTTCATTCACCTTGGCAGAAAGCGATTGCGCGCTGCCCCAAAGCTTGACCTTGACCGATTGGCCTTGCCTGACAGCAGCCACTTTGTCCTCAGGCACGGCAAACACCACATCGCGCGGGCCGTCTTGCGCCAGACGCATGACAGTCATGCCGGCGCTGACCACCTGCCCGACTTCAGCATCCAAGCCGGTGATCACACCGGCTTTGTCTGCGAACAATTTGCTGTAGCTCAATTGGTTGCCCTGGCCGGAGAGTTGCGCACGGGCCTGATCGAGCTGCGCTTGCGCCGACTTGAGAACGGTTTCGCGGCGTTCGAGTTCGGCACCGCTGATGAAGTCTTTGTCGCGCAATTCCTTGTAACGCTTGAAATCAGCCGCGGCTAAATCGTGATTGGTTTGCGCTGCATTCAGTTGCGCGCGGGCGTTGTCAACCGACAAACGGTAATCCTGGGCATCGATTTCTGCCAACAGTTGACCGGCTTTGACCCGCTGCCCGAGCTCCACATGGCGAGCCGTCAGCTTGCCGCCGACGCGCATACCCAGCCGGGATTCGACCCTGGCAAGCACTTCCCCGGCAAATTCAGAATCGTTAGTAAGTGTGGATTTGCTCACCTCTAACACCTTGACTGCTCTGACCGGCGCCTGTATGTCGGGTGCGGGTGAACAAGCGGCCAAGCCTGCGGCGATGGCGATGAAAAAGACTTGAGAACGACAAAACATGGGGCTGACCTGAAGGTGAATTATATTAATGACTGACTGGTTAGTAATCTAATTCTGAATACCTGCACTGTCAAGTGACAATACAAAGACCATGTCATCTGTCAATCACTACGAGAACTTTCCGGTTGCTTCACTGTTGTGTCCGCCGCATTTGCGTGCGCCTATCGTGGCCATCTACCACTTTGCCCGTACCGCGGACGACATCGCCGATGAAGGTGACGCGCCTGCCGCCAGTCGCCTGAACAGTCTGCAAAGCATGCGCAGGGATTTGCTGGCGCAAACCGGTAACCCGGGCTTTGTCAGCGCCGACTGGGCTCATGTGTTGCGCCCTTTACAGCAACAAATCCAGGTATTTGCGCTGCCGCTGGATTTGTTGCTGGCTTTGTTGGACGCGTTTGAACAAGACGTGGTCTACACCCGGGATCAGCGCCGCTATGCCGACCGCGCAGAACTGCTGGCCTATTGCAGCCGCTCGGCCAACCCGATCGGGCGCTTGTTATTGCATTTGTACGGCATCACTTCCACGCAGGCATTGGCGCACAGCGATGCGGTTTGCACAGCCTTGCAACTGATCAATTTCTGGCAGGATTTGAGCGTGGATATTCCCCGGGGCCGGCTTTACCTGCCGCAACAGGCCGTGTTGCGCGAAGAGATTGCATATGCCCGGCAATTGATGGAGCAAGGTGCTGCGCTGGTGCACCAGGTACCGGGACGCGCGGGCTGGGAACTTCGCCTGGTGGTGCAAGGCGGTTTGCGTATCCTGGACAAAATTGAACGCACAGATACCACCCGCCAGCGGCCACGCTTGTATGCCTTTGACTTTGTGCTGATGTTGTGGCGCAGTCTGCGTATGCAAAAACCCTAAAAAACGCTGTTTTATCTGCCTGCAATGTCACAATCCTGACCATGACACCTCAGCAATACGTACAGGATAAGGCCGCGGGCTCAGGCAGCAGCTTTTATTACGCTTTTCTCTTTTTACCGCCGCGCAAACGTGCGGCCATCACTGCTTTTTATGCGTTCTGCCGCGAAGTCGACGATGTGGTCGACGAAGTACAGGATGCCGGTGTCGCCGCCCAAAAACTGCAATGGTGGCGGCTCGAAGTCGCGCGCAGCTTTGCCGGACAGGCACAGCACCCGGTGATGCAGGCTTTGCTGCCGCTGACGCAAGACTTCGGCATCACCGAAGACCATTTGCAGCAAGTGATACAGGGCTGCGACATGGATTTGCGGCAAACACGCTACCTTGACTTCACCGGCCTGCAAACCTATTGCCATCTGGTGGCAGGTGTGGTGGGCGAAGTGGCAGCGCGCATATTCGGCCAGACACAGGCGCAGACCACCGCTTACGCACACACGCTGGGTTTGGCTTTTCAGATGACCAACATCATCCGCGATGTCGGTGAAGATGCTTTGCGCGGCCGCATTTACCTGCCGGTGCAGGAGTTGCAGCAGTTCGAAGTCACAGCAGCTGATGTGTTGCAACGCCGTGATTCACCGGCTTTTCAAGCATTGATGCGTTTTCAGGCTGAGCGCGCATTGGGCTTGTACGAGCAAGCCCTGGCCATGTTGCCGGCCGGGGATTGGCGCAGCCAGAAACCCGGCCTGATGATGGCAAGCATTTACCGCACGCTATTGCATGAAATTCAAGCTGCACAGTTTCCGGTGCTGAACCAGCGTGTGTCGCTGACGCCGGTGCGCAAACTCTGGCTGGCCTGGAAGATGCAGGCGCTGGGGCGTTTTTGAACCAGGTCACCATCATCGGCGGCGGCTGGGCCGGACTGTCGGCCGCGGTCCACGCGGTGAACTCGGGCTGGCAGGTACGCCTGCTGGAAGCCGCACCGCAGACCGGCGGGCGGGCGCGCCGCATCACACACCAGGGCCTGGCGCTGGACAACGGACAACATATTCTGATCGGCGCTTACCGGGACACGCTAGCCTTGATGAAGCTGGTCGGCGTGGACACAGACAAGCATTTATGGCGCATGCCCTTGACTTTACGCACACCGGACGGTGACGGTCTGCGACTGCCTGCTTTGCCCGCGCCCTTGAATGTGCTGGGTGGCATTGTCAGCGCACACGGCTGGACCTGGGCCGATAAATGGAGCTTGATACGCCGAGCCATTCAATGGCAGCAACAGCATTTTGAATGTCCCGCCGGTATGAGCGTGGCTGAGTTATGCCGTGGTTTGCCGGCTGCCGTCATGGAATTGATGATCGAACCTTTGTGCGTGTCAGCGTTAAATCTGCCGCCCGCACAAGCCAGCGCCCAAGTTTTTTTGCGGGTGTTGCAGGACGCAATGCTCGGTGGTGCCGGCAGCAGCGACATGTTGATTCCTTGTACTGATCAAAGCAGCTTGTTGCCGGACGCAGCCGTTCAATGGCTGAAGCAGCGCGGGGCCGAAGTGGCGACCGGTCACTATGTTGAAGATCTGTCGCTGTACTTGTCATCCCCTGTCGTACTGGCCTGCCCGCCTTGGGAAGCGGCGCGTTTGATGCAGTCAATCAACCCTGCCTGGTCAGCGCAGGCCGCCGCGCTGCAACACACGGCCATTGCCACTGTCTATTTACAAGCACATGCAAAAGTGGATTGGCCTTACCCAGTCATGGCATTGCGCAGCAGTGAGTTGGCACCGGCGCAGTTCGCTTTTGACAAAGCCAAGCTGAGCCGTGATCCGGCCATGCAAGGCGTGATTGCCATGGTGGTCAGCGCCAGTATGGGCGACAGAGAGCAGATCAGCCAAGCGGTTTTAGCACAAGCGCGCGAGCAACTGGGTTTGCCGCAGGCGACAGTCTTGTTTGCTGTGCTGGAAAAACGCGCCGCCTTTGCCTGCACACCTGATGTGGACAGACCCTCGGCACAGCCGAGCGACCAAGTTGTGGCTTGCGGTGATTACGTGCAAGGACCTTACCCGTCCACCCTGGAAGCCGCAGTCAGATCAGGCATTCAAGCAGTGGCTTTGCTAAAGGGTTTGCATATGAGGGAAAATACCTTATGACCTCGACCCCTAGATTTGCCGCCGAACCAGCTTACAGCCACGGCCAGCCTGCCAAAACAGCCATCATTTACTGCAACCTCGGTACACCGCAAGCCCCCACTGCTGCGGCCTTACGCCGGTATCTCGCGGAGTTTTTAAGCGATCCCAGGGTAGTTGAAATACCGCGTTTTTTGTGGCTGTTGATTTTGCACGGCATCATTTTGCGGGTTCGCCCGGCCAAGTCCGCCCACAAGTACGCCAGTATCTGGACCCCAGAGGGCTCGCCGCTCAAAGTCTGGACTGATACGCAAAGCCAAAAACTGCAAGCTTTGTATGACCCTAATCAGGTTCAGGTGCGCTATGCCATGCGCTATGGCTCGCCCTCGATTTTGGAAGTTTTGAATGAGTTAAAGGACCAGGGCGTGAACCGTGTGCTGGTGCTGCCTGCTTACCCGCAATATTCCGCCACGACCACAGCCAGCGTGTTTGACGCGGTCTACACCTGGGGCTTGCAAACCCGTTATCTGCCGGAGTTTCGCTTTGTCAACCACTACCATGATCACCCAGCCTATATACAGGCGCTGGCCGACAGCATTCGCGCGCATTGGGCTGCCAACGGCCGCAGTGAACAACTGGTGATGAGTTTTCACGGCGTGCCTGAACGCACGCTGAAACTCGGTGACCCCTACCACTGCGAATGCCATAAAACAGCAAGACTTCTGGCAGAGGCATTGCAATTGAAAAAAGACGAATACAAGGTGTGTTTCCAGTCACGGTTTGGCAAAGCCAAATGGCTGGAACCCTACACAGAACCGACTGTGCGCGAATTGGCTAAACAGGGTTGCAAATCCATAGATATTGTGTGTCCTGGCTTTGTCTGTGACTGCCTGGAAACGCTGGAAGAAATCGCCATGGAAGTCAAAGCCGCATTCATTGAAGACGGCGGCACTGAGTTTCATTACATTGCCTGCCTGAACGATAACTCAGCCTGGATTCAAGGTTTGCAAGACATTGCTAATACGCACTTGTCAGGCTGGCCTGTGAGCGGAGTTTCAGGTGAAGACAGTGCGAAATCGCGTCAAGCCGCGCTGGCCATGGGCGCGGTTGACTAGGGAAATTATTTACCAACTGCTGCCGGGTTTGTACTGTCTGAAGTAGTCGCAGGAACAGAGCCGTTAAAGGGGGCAGCCGGTTTTTCCGCAGCGACCGCAGGCACGGACGCATCAACCGCAGGCTGCACTTCGGCTGCATCGGGTGGATTGCCAGAGATGGTGCCTGGCAGTTGCATGGGAGGCGGCGCAGGTGCTGTGCTTTCCTGAATCGCAGCTTCAGCCTTTTCTTCAGCGGCCTTAGGTCGCAACAAGGCGGCAACTGCCAAGGCCACCAGGAACAAGGCAAATATCTTGAACATGTAATTGCTGCTACCGGTTTCCTGCTCAGCGGACTCTGAAGTTTGCTCCGCTATTTGCATCTTAGTAGCTTGCACGCCGTCAGCCGCCACGGGCATTGGTTCGGCAGGAAGTTCAACCGCTACCGGCTCATGAGGAGCATCAATGTCTTCAGGCGGTTGAGCCAAAAAGTGCAAGGCCTCACTGCGCGACAAAGAGGCATGATGGGATTCAACAACCGGTTCTTTGTCTGGAACTGAGTAAATGGAAGCAGTCTCAGTAACAGACTGACTAAGCTCTTGAGTAATCGACACGGGGGTTTCAAGCACAGCGGCTGCCACTTGTCCGAACAACTGGGCCTCGGTCATTTGCAACAGCGCAGCCACTTTGCGGGCTGCCGTGAGTTTCACGTTTTCGCTGTAAAAAGCGCTGATGCCGCCTTCTTCAATTTGCTTGATTTGCTTGGTGGATAAACAAGCCAGTGTGGCCAGGTCGGTTGTTGCCCAGCCCAAGGTTTCACGTTGGAGTCGAACGGCCTGACCGTCAATCTGAGAGATGTCCGACATTCAAAGCCTTTGAGCTGAAATTTACTTGACGAGCAACAATTCGCCCTTGATGGACGCACCTTTTTGCACTGACAAGGTTTGATAAACCACATGTCCGTCGACCGATGCCGAGGAAGTGACGATGAGTTCGCTGCAAGTGGCTGTGCCAGAAAATTTACCCTTGATGTGCAAACTTGAACAGGTAACCACGCCTTCAACCTGACCGCGGGAACCGATGGTGAGTTCGTCGACCTGAACCTGGCCATTGAGCGAACCTTCAACGTGTATGGCACCTTTGGCGGAAATTTCACCCCGGAAAGAGAAACCCTCGCTAAGGATAGAGGGCTTGGTGGCGTTGGAGGAAATCATGTCCATCATATTTGTTCTCTGAGGTTGGGCAACTGGCTGAGGTTCCGAGGGCGATTCGATAACTGAATTTTGTACGGTTGCCTCAGCCTGTGGCTGGCTTGGGTTATTTGTTACTGTTTTGGATTTGTTGAACATATTGAGCAGTCCGAATCACTTTTTGTGGATTGACCGGATAACCGCCTACCAGTATCTCAAAATGAAGATGCTTGCCGGTAGAGGATTCTCCCGTGTTTCCGATATACCCCAACAGGCTTTCAGTGGTGACCTTGTCACCCACTTTGACCGTTAATTTCGCCAAATGCGCATACAGCGACTCTACACCGTTCAGGTGCCGTATCACTGCTGTATTGCCATATTGTGGATGATATTCCGCCATGACCACAATACCCGGCTTGACGGCAAATACTTTATCGTCGCCGGTTTCACTCATCAGGTCTAAGCCAGTGTGGAAATGCGACTTGCCGGTCAACGGGTGCTTGCGAATACCGAAATCGGAGGAAACGCTGAAATTGGCCACAGGCATGTGGCTAGGCAAGGCGTACAACACCTCACGCAAGCCCCGGTTCGTGGACAACTCATCGGCCACTTTTCCGCGCAATAAAGGATTGGATTGAATATCCGAATCCATGGAGAAACCACCGCTGGAAGAGTTTTGCTGAATGATCTTCACAATCTTTTCAGTCAAACCGGATGTTTCCAGTTGTGCTTTCAAAGTGTCATTTTCTTCGGAGACGGTCACCATCGATGTTTCGACAAAGCGGCGTATGCTCATGTCGCGGTCGCGGATGGTTTGCGCCAAGGCCACCATTTGATCGTCGTTCAAATCACCTGCTTCGCCATTAACTGTGTCCGAAGCGCTGCTGATCAAGGCGCGGTAAACCTCTTTGTGCGAATGCTCTAAACGAGCGCGACTGATGCCTAAAACCAGGGTAGACACCGAAAGCATCAGAATCAAAGCTGTCAAAGTCAAACCAGAAACAATAAAGCCACGCGCGAAGTAACGCTGAATGGAAGCTGAAATATTGAAGTACTTGAGATCGCCGCTTTGCTCAAGAATCAGCCGTACGTCTTGGTAGTCGCGAGTCCAAGTCTTTTTGATCAACTCTGGAAGACGTCGAATATACGTTAAATAGAAATGGGCTGCACGCATGGACTCACCGTTGAATGACAATCAATTGCCAATAGGCTTGGCCTGTTGAGGCACTGCGCCAGAAGCGGATACTGAAGAGGAACCCACGGGTTCACTGCCTTGGTGCAAGGCACCTTCGATCTCGCCACCCTTTTCGATTTCAATTTCCGAGTAGTGAATTTTCCCGACAATTTTGCCGGTAGCGCGCACGATAAGGCTTTTTTCGCTGACGATGGTGTTGTGAAGCTGGCCGCGTACATCAATCAGTTTGGCAGAGACACGACCGGTGATACGGCCGGTAGGACCTATCAATACCTCTTCTGCGGTTAAATCACCTTCAATCACGCCGTTAATGACCGCTTTGGCAGGCACAGTGAAAGCACCTTTCACTACCACACCGTCGCCTATAACGACACTTTCTAATGAATCTGCTGGGTTGGCCATACATGCTCCTTAGTTCGATCTTAACAAAGATCTAATGTAAATTAACTTTTTTCTTGAAGCTCTTGATTTAATTGAAAAAAATCAATAAATCCACGTTGTTTCTGAAAGTTTGAATATAGCTGTGTTGCAAATAAATGAACATTTCCCGAATAATAATGAACTATAAAGAATTCATTATTCAAACTATTATGAATGATTCGGAAATTTTTTCATTTTTTGCAATTCAACAACACTTGCAGTCAAGCCGAGCCCGGGCAGTTTTGAAACTGCTCAGGCCAGGCTGTTTGCAAACGGTTGAGCTCAGCTTCTGGCGGCGCTGCGAGGCTTGAAACCATTGCCGCGCTTGGCGCCGGCAAAAGGCTTACCACCGCCGCCACCTGGCTTGCCGCGACGAGGTTCATGAGACGGCGCACGCGCAGGACGCTGGGTAGGCTCTAAACCGGGAATGATTTCTGCCTTCAGCGTTTCTTGCGTGTAATGTTCGATATCCATGATTTTGCGGCGATCGCGGAATTCGGCAAAAGTGACCGCCAGGCCATCGCGACCGGCGCGACCGGTGCGGCCAATGCGGTGTACGTAGTCTTCCTGCTTCATGGGCAAACCGAAATTGAACACATGGCTGATGCTGGGCACATCAATGCCGCGCGCTGCCACGTCAGTTGCGACCAAAATTTGCACCCGGCCGTCACGCAAAGCCTGTAAACGGCGATTACGCAAACCCTGGCTGAGCGCGCCGTGCAAAGCCACAGCGGAAAAACCGACTTGCTGCAGGTCTTCAGCCAAAGCATCACATTCGATTTGCGTGCTGGCAAACACAATGGCCTGGTCGATCGTGGTGTCACGCAACCAATGGTCAAGCAATTTGCGCTTGTGCTGCTGGCTGTCGGCCCAAAACAGAATTTGCTTGATATTGCTTTTTTGCTCTTTGGTCGATTCGATTTGCAAACGCTGAGGCGTGCGCATGATGCGTGCTGCCAGTTGTTGGATGCGCGGCGCGATGGTGGCGCTGAACATCATGGTTTGGCGACGGGATTCGGTCAATTTGTGGATGTCCGCCAAGTCTTCAGCAAAACCCAAGTCCAGCATGCGGTCAGCTTCGTCGACCACCAGAAACTGTACTTTGCTCAAATGCAATTGCTTGGAACGCTGCAAATCCAGCAAACGACCGGGTGTGGCAACGACTAAGTCAGCGTTGTGCAGACGTGCAATTTGCAAGGGGTAAGGCATGCCGCCGACCACGCAGGCTACGCGCAAACCTTTGCAATGTTTGACCAGGTCGATGGCGTCCTTGGCCACTTGCTGGGCCAGTTCGCGCGTCGGGCACAAAACCAAAGCGCTGGGGAAAGCAGGTTTGACATGGCGCGTATCGGTGGGGTTTTTGCGGCGCGGTTTCTTTGGTAATTCTTCGCCGCTGGCCTTGGCCTGCTCTATTTTCAAAGCCCATTCTTTGGCTTCTTCCTGCTCTTGCGCCTGGCGCTCAATCAGAATGGTGTGAAGCACAGGCAATAAAAATGCGGCGGTCTTGCCGCTGCCGGTCTGGCTGGAGACCAGCAAATCGTTGGCGGGTTTGTCGGCGTTGTCTTGCAAAGCCAAGGGAATGGCTTTGAGTTGCACGTTGGTGGGTTCTGTGAAATTCAGGTCACGAACCGCGGCGAGCAACTCAGGGGCCAGACCCATCTGGGCAAAAGCGTTGGGGGTAACAGCCTTGGTCTCGGCGATAGCCGGTGCAGGTGTGTCAGAGGCGTGATCGTTCATAGCGTCAGCCGGGGAATGCAAATTCAAATCGTCCATTGTGTAAAGCCCGCACCTGAAAAGGTGAGGCAACTCCGTTCAAAGGTTGGAAAAAACATCAACCTTCAAACAAAGCATGCTGCAAAACTTTTTGCAACGCGGTTCAGATGAACCCAAGGTGTGAGGAGGATGTAGCAATGTCACACCATCAAGTGCAACTCAGGGTATTCTCGCACGAAATGCGGATGCTGTTGCAGCTTTATAAGACTACTTACAGTTTCAGAAAATGTTCGCGGTAATGCGCAAGTTCGTCGATGGACTCGTGTACGTCTGCCAGAGCGGTATGGCTTTGCTGCTTTTTAAAAGAAGCGTAAACCTCCGGTTTCCAGCGTTTGGACAACTCCTTCAAGGTGCTGACATCCAGATTGCGGTAATGGAACCAGCCCTCCAGCTTTGGCAGGTACTTGAGCAGAAAACGCCTGTCTTGGCCGATGGTGTTGCCACACATGGGCGCCACGCCCTTGCTCACGTATTTTTTAATGAACTCGATCAATTGCTCTTCGGCCTGTGATTCTGTCAGGGAAGAGACTTTCACCTTGTCAATCAATCCACTTTTGCCGTGTGTGCCCTTGTTCCAGGCGTCCATACCGGCCAGCAGTTCATTGCTTTGGTGGATGACCAGCACCGGGCCTTCGACCCGAGGGGTCAGGTCCGGACCGGTGATGACCACGGCGATTTCCAGCAGACGTTCTTTTTCCGGGTCAAGTCCGGACATTTCGCAGTCCAGCCACACCAGGTTATTGTCATTTTTGCCGAGGATGGCGGCACTTGGTGACGCGGGAGTGAGATTGTCTGGATTCATGCAGGCATTGTCCCTCAAGCGCATGTTGAAAACCCATCTGAAGGAAAATAGACGTTTACTTGATCGTTGCTCAGCAAGTCTGCTGCTGTGTGTTTGAAAAGCCCTACACTCTAAAAATGATGTCTCCTATGAATTTCACTTTGCTGTTTGCTTTCTTTTTGCTGATCAATTTATTGCTCAAGCTGTGGCTGGCCAACCGACAGATCCGCCATGTGGCCACTCACCGCGAACAAGTGCCTGCTGATTTCGCAGAAAGTATCAGCCTACCTACGCACCAAAAGGCCGCCGACTACACCTTGGCCAAACTGCGGCTCGGCCACTGGGACCTGGCGCTGGACGCGCTGGCGCTGCTGGGCTGGACTTTGCTCGGCGGCCTGAGCCTGCTCGATGGCTGGCTGATGACGATCACCGGGCCCGGCATGCTGCAGCAACTGCTGCTGGTCATGGGTTTCATGTTGATCACCGGTGCTTTGAATCTGCCGGTGTCCTACTACCAGACCTTTCATTTGGAACAGCGCTTCGGCTTTAACAACATGACCATAGGCTTGTGGCTGAGCGATTTGCTCAAAAGCACACTGGTGGGCGCGGTACTGGGTTTGCCGCTCATTTGGGCGGTGCTTCAGCTGATGCAATCCGGTGGCAGCCTGTGGTGGCTGCTGGCCTGGGCGCTGTTGGTCGCTTACCAGTTGTTTGTCATGTGGATAGCGCCGAATTTCATCATGCCGCTGTTCAACAAATTCCAACCGCTGGAAGATGCTGAACTCAAAGACCGTGTTAACAATTTGATGCAACGCACCGGTTTCAAATCGGACGGTTTTTTTGTCATGGACGGCAGCCGCCGCTCGGCCCACTCCAATGCGTATTTCACCGGTCTGGGCAAACAAAAACGCGTGGTGTTTTTCGATACCCTGCTCAAAACCTTGAATGCCGGTGAAATGGAAGCCGTGTTGGCGCATGAATTAGGACACGCCAAACTCAATCACATTCCCAAATCGTTGGTGCGCAGTTTTCTGGTCACGCTTGCAGGCATGGCAGCCCTGGGCTGGCTGTCTACCCAATTGTGGTTTTTTGAAGGCCTGGGTGTGCAAGCCCATGCGCTCTCAGCCAACGACGCACTGGCCTTGCTCTTGTTCATGCAATTCGTGCCTTTGCTGACTTTCATCACCACACCGCTGCGTGCGGCGCGCTCGCGCAAGCACGAGTTTGAAGCCGATGCGTTTGCCAGTCAGCATGCGAACGCCTCAGATTTGAAACAGGCCTTGATCAAGCTTTACCAGGACAACGCCTCTACGCTGACGCCTGACCCGCTGTACGTGGCTTTCTACCATTCGCACCCGCCGGCTTCGCAGCGTCTGGCACGTTTGACTGCATGACACAAACCGGTCGTGTGGTGGCCAGCCACGGCCGACATGTGTGGATTGAGGACAGTGCGGGCAACCGGCGTATCTGCCACCCGCGCGGCAAAAAAAACCAGGCCGTGGTCGGCGATCTGGTGCAATGGTTGGCCAGCGAAGACGAAGGCAGCATAGAAGCCATAGAACCGCGGCGCAATTTGTTTTACCGCCAGGATGATGTACGTACCAAATCCTTTGCAGCCAATCTGGACCAGGTACTGGTGCTGGTCGCAGCCGACCCTGAGTTTTCCGAAAGCCAGGTGGCACGCGCCCTGATCGCGGCTGAGCAAGCAGGCATACGCAGCCTGATTGCTTTGAACAAGCAGGACTTGAGCAACCCTTTCGAAAAAGCCTGGACCAAACTCAAACCCTACCGCGATTTCGGCTGTCAGGTGCTGCCATTGGGTTTGCGCAACCAGACCGACGATTTACTCAAGCTGAAGGAAGCACTGCAAGGTCGCATCACGCTGGTACTCGGCCCATCCGGTGCCGGTAAAAGCACTTTGATCAACCGCCTGGTGCCGCAAGCCAATGCCGCCACCAACATCATCTCCAAAGCCTTGCACAGCGGCAAACACACCACCACGTCGACCACCTGGTACTGGGTAGATGAACTCAAGACCACGGCTTTGATGGATTCCCCCGGCTTTCAAGCCTTCGGAATTAACCACATAGCGCCCGGCGATCTGGCCGCCAGCATGCCGGACATCAAAGGCTTTACCGATCACTGCAAGTTTTATAACTGCACCCATGTGCATGAACCGGATTGCGGCGTGCGTCAGGCGGTCAAAGACGGCTTGATAGATACCGGTCGCTACGCCATATTCACCGAATTATTTGCTGAATTGTCAGCGCCTAAAACCTATTGAGTGACAGTGCGTCAACCCAGCAAACGGGCCAAAGTCATCAGCGCCAGCAGCACCATCCACATCACCACCGCACGCCAAACCAGACCGACCATGCTGCGCAAATGCGTGTATTGCGGCTCGCGCCCCGCCGTTGGCTGAACCATGCCGTCGTCTTCTTCGTCGGCGGCTTGCGGCGACAAATACGCGCCGCCTAAACGCACGTTGATGGCGCCCGAGGTAGCAGCCAGCACCACGCCGTCATTGGCACCGGGGAAATTGCCGGCTTCCTGACGCCAGGCGTCAACCGCGTCTTCGAAATTGCCGACCACCGCAAATGACAAAGCCGTCATGCGTGCCGGCAGCCAGTCCACCAGGTACCAGGCGCGGGCAACCACGTGTTGCAGCGCATCGCTGGTGTGACTGATATCGCCTTCTGCCGGGGTTGGCGGCTCGCCCCAAGCCTTGAACAACAAGGAGGACAGGCGAAACAACAAAGCCCCCGCCGGCCCCAGACCCAGGGCAGCAAGCAGCGAGAACCAGGCCATCACGCCGAAAACATGGCGGTGCGCTGCCAGGGCAGAAAATTCGATCACATGGCGGACGATCTCGGAGCGCGTCAGCGTCACATCGGCTTCGCCCTGCCATTCGCGCAATAACTCTCTGGCCAGAATGTCGTCACCTGCCGCCAGCGCATCCCGGATGCCGGTGAAATGGTGACTGAAACGCCTGAACCCCAGCGTGACATAGACCACCGCCAGACTCCACACCATGGCGAAGATCCAGCCCATAGACCAAACCAGCCACCAGTGAACCGCCACGACCAACAGACACGGCAGGCCGACCGCCAGTCCCCAGGTGGTCCAGCCGTGGCGAATATCGCCGGTGTCCAGGTTGTTTTTGAGCCAGTCCGCCCATTGGGTAAACATCCGCTCCAGGCCGTGACCCGAGGCCAGCGGCCTGACCTGCTCAAGCAGCAAGGCAAACAGTAATGCGATAAAGCTCATGCCCCGATGATAGAAGCTCTGCGGCTGTCTTCAGTCTGGGGGCTGCAAAAAGTCATAAAGATGGCGCAACATGCCTGCCGTCGCGCCCCAGATCAGGCGTTCACGCTGACCGGCCTCATAAGGCATGGAAATCCATTGGCGCTTGACGCCCTGCCATTCCAGCGCGTGGCGAAGGTGGTTGGCCGGGTTCATCAAATAGGCCAATGGCACCTCAAACACATCGGCCACCTCGTGCGGATTCGCCGTCAATTGCATCGCCGGGTCGATCAAAGCCACCACCGGCGTCACCTTGTAACCGGTGCCAGTGATGTACAAAGGCAAGCACCCCAGCACCGAGACAAACTGCGGATGCAAGCCCACCTCTTCCTGCGCTTCGCGCAAAGCGGTGGCTACTTCATCGGCATCCTGCGCGTCCTGACGACCGCCGGGCAAGGCTACCTGACCCGAGTGCGAGGACAAATGCGCGGTACGCACCGTCAGCAGCACCGTGGGCTCGGATCGGGTCACTATGCCCAGCAACACCGAGGCCGGTTTGGGCGGCTTGCCGGACCATGAAGGCTCGTGCACCGCCTGCGGCTGCGGCAAGCCCGGGCGGCTGAAGTGATCTCGCAATGCAAGCGGACTTAAGCGGCTTTCGCTCAGCGGCGGCAAGTGAGCGTCAGTGCCCAACACCTCGGCATCGTGCGGCGAAAACTTCGGGATTTGCATGAATGAGAAAAAAGAGGTGCTGCTCATGGTCGATAAAAAACCGCCGCAGCTTGCACTGGGGCGGTTTGGTAGCAAGTCATCAGCTAGAAATTACTGAGCTGCTGCTGCCTTGGAAGCCGGTGTGGCCTTGGCGGTGAGTTTTTCTTTGATACGTGCGGATTTGCCGCTGCGCTCACGCAGGTAATACAACTTGGCGCGGCGCACATCGCCACGGCGTTTGACTTCGATGCCTGCAATCAAGGGGCTGTAGGTTTGGAAAGTACGCTCCACGCCTTCGCCGCTGGAGATTTTGCGCACGATGAAGTTGCTGTTGATGCCGCGGTTGCGCTTGGCAATCACCACGCCTTCAAAGGCCTGCACACGTTTGCGGCTGCCTTCAACCACGTTGACGCTGACCACCACGGTGTCGCCGGGGGCGAACACGGGGATTTTTTTGCCCATGCGGGCGATTTCTTCCTGTTCCAGAATTTGGATGAGATTCATGAGGTCCTCTGTTCGATCTTGGATGCGCTACACAAAAGGCCGGTGATTGCACAAAGGCTGAAACACCAGGCGGCCATCCAGAGGATCGGAGCCCAACATTATAACCAACTGCAAAATCAGTTCTTGCCGGCCAATATTCGTTCGTCTTTGGCGCTGAGCAGCCCGGCCTGCCTGGCTTTGGCGATCAAGTCAGGCCGATTGGCCGCCGTCAGTCGCAGGCTTTGGGCGCGCCGCCAGTCGGCGATCTGTGCATGGTGGCCGGACAACAGTTCAGGCGGCACCGGCTGGTTCCGCCAAACCTCTGGACGGGTGAAGTGCGGGCTGTCGAGCAAGCCGCTTAAATCCGGCGAAAAACTGTCCTGGGCGTGGCTGTCGCTGTCGTTCAAAACACCGGGTTGCAGGCGTGCCACCGCGTCCAGCCAGGCCATGGCGGGCAATTCGCCGCCGGACAGCACGAAATCGCCCAAGCTGATTTGCCGGTCCACATGAGCGTCGATAAACCGCTGATCCACACCTTCATAACGGCCGCACAACAACACGGCGCCGTTGGCAGAAGCAGCGGAATCGCGCACCAAGGTTTGGTTCAGCGCCTCGCCGGTCGGGGAAAAAAAAATCAGCGGCGCGCTGTGTCGGTCGTCTTGGCGCTCGCTGCGAATCGCCAGCAAACAAGCGGCCAGCGGTTCGGCCAGCATCACCATGCCGGGGCCGCCGCCGAACGGACGGTCGTCGACCCGGCGGTAATTGCCGTCGGCAAAATCGCGCGGGTTCCAGCATTTCAAAACCATGTGCCCGCTGTCGTAGGCGCGGCGTGTCACGCCTTGCTCGATGAAAGACTGAATCATCTCGGGAAACAGCGTGATGACGTCTATGCGCATGGCGACGGCTTTAATAATCCGCCTGCCAATCGACCAGAATCAACCGGGCAGCCATGTCCACTTTGTCCACATACGCGCTGACAAATGGAATCATGCGCTCCAGCGGTTTGGCCGGGTCATCCGGGTTGGCTTGGGTGAGAACCAGCACGGTTTGCGGGCCGGTAGACATCAATTCACTGACTGCGCCCAAGTCCAGCCCGTCGCGGTTAAGCACCGTTAGGCCTATCAGGTCGACCCAGTAAAACTCGTCTTCTTTGGTTGATGGGAAAGAGGATCGTGGCACGAATATGCGTGCGCCTTTGAGACTTTCGGCGACATCACGGTCTATGCTTTCCATGGGGCAAGCCACCACCGAGTCACCGTGTTCTTTGGCCTCGCGTATAGGCATGAGCACCGTGCCTTTGAAAGGCGAAGCACCGCGCTCGTTAGGTCGTAGAAACCAGCGCTTGGAAGAAAAAAGCGCCTCAGGTGAGGCGCTGTGGGGCAAGACTTTGAACCAGCCTTTGAGTCCCCAGGCATCCAGAATGCGCCCGACTTCGATAGCGTCCGCTGGTAATTCAGCAGGCTCCCAGGCGGGCAGCATAGGATGCGTGATCAGGCGGCTGTTTTGCCGGCCTGCTTGATCAGGCGGTCAACGGTAGGCGATGTTTGCGCACCGACACCGACCCAGTAGCTCAGACGGTCTTGCGCAATGCGCAGACCTTCTTCGCCACCGGCGGCGATGGGGTTGTAAAACCCGATACGCTCGATGAAACGGCCATCACGGCGAACGCGCTTGTCAGCGACAACGATGTTGAAAAACGGACGGGCTTTTGCGCCGCCTCGGGAAAGTCGGATGACGACCATGGTTTATCCTTGGGTGCAGTCTTTGATTCAGCGATGAGACACGCGACTTGACCACCCGGCCAGCGCTCGCTGAAAAGCCTGCCATTATAGACTGCCGCCGCCATGAACCCTCAAACAGCCGGAATCCGCCTTTGCCAGCCCGCAGATATAAAGGCGGTCACCGCCATTTACGCCCACCATGTGATTCATGGCAGCGGGACTTTTGAGCTCGATCCGCCTTCAGTTCAAGATATGTCGCAACGCCATGCGAATGTGATGAAACTCGGCCTACCCTGGCTGGTTGCGTGTCGGGACCAAGAGGTATTGGGTTTTGCCTATGCCGGTCAGTTCAGACCGCGCCCGGGCTTTCGCTACCTGGTTGAAGACTCGGTTTACATACACCCGCAACACACAGCCCAAGGTCTGGGCGCGGCCTTGCTGGCCGAACTGATAGGCCTGTGCGAACAAGCCGGTATGCGCCAAATGCTGGCAGTGATCGGCGACTCGGCCAACGCAGGGTCCATCGCTTTGCATGCGCGGCTGGGATTCAGCCACACCGGTTTACTCAAAGCCAGCGGCTGGAAACACGGGCGCTGGCTGGACACGGTGCTGATGCAAAGAGCGCTGGGGCCGGGCCAAAGCTGCGATCCTTCATGAGCCGAGGCCATCAGCTGAACTGCGGTTATCTGTCAGACCGCCAACACGGCGATGTAGCCAGCGGATAATCCGCGCATGAAAAACAAAACTCTGGTGTGTTGGCTCAGTCTGATCGGCGGGCCCTTTGGCCTGGCGCGCTTTTATATGTTCGGACTGCGCGACTCGATAGCCTGGTCGCAGATATTGATGAGCCTGTTGGGTATTTACGGCTTTGAGCGCGCCCAATCGTTCGGGCTGGACGACCCCTTAAGTTGGTGGCTGGCACCCTTGCTTGGCATCTCCATCGCCGTCAGTGCCATGCACACCATTTACTGGGGTTTGATGTCCTCCGCCAACTGGAACACCCACTACAACCCCGCCGCAGACGCAGAGACCAAAGGCGGCAACACCAACTGGTTGACTGTGGGTGCACTGGTGCTGTCGCTGATCCTGGGCACCACCGCCCTGCTCTCCAGCTTGGCTTATGGTTTTCAGCGTTACTTTGAATCGCAAATCGAGGAAGCGAACAAGCTATCGCAGTGAGTTGAGTGTTTGTAAGACAGCATTTATCTCAACGCCATATCGCTACAGCAAAGCTCAAACCAATTTCTCGATCTGCTGATCGGCCACAGCGTGCAGCATGACAGGTATGACTTTGTGCGGCGCCACTTCCTGCAAAGGCAGCAGCACAAAAGCCCGTTCCATCCAGCGCGGATGCGGCAGCGTTAAGTAACTGCTTTGCAGCTTGGCGTCGCCGTAAAAAAGAATATCTAAGTCCAACGTTCGCGGTGCGTTCACATGACTGCGCACCCGTCCGGCACGTTGCTCCATGGCTTGCAAAGCCACAAGTAAATCCGGCGCGTTCAAACGGGTGCGTATATGTGCCACGGCGTTGATAAAGACAGGGCCTTCGGCCTGATAAGGCGCGCTGCGGTACAAAGAGGAAACCGCTTCGACATGCGTTTGCGTCAAACCGCTCAGGTCTTGCAAAGCCTGAGTGACCGAAGCGATGGCGTCACCCAGATTGGCACCGACAGCGACATACGCGCTGACCGGTTCACGCGTCTGTGGGACCACCGGCATCGGGTTTGGTGCCTGCGGGTTTGCGGCGGCGGCGCGGGCGTTTTTTGGCTTCGCCTTCAGCACGAACTGCACGCGCTGCAGGTTTGACGGCTTGCAATAAGGCGACCCGACTGTCGTCATCTGCCAGGCTGAAGTCTTCCCACCAATCGGCTAACTCCACATCAACTTCGCCGACCTCGGCACGCAAGCACATGAAATCAAAACCTGCGCGAAAACGCGCCTGCTCGACCAGCCCAAAGGGCGCACTGCCGTTGCGCTTCTCAAAGCGTGGTTGCATGGTCCAGATTTCACGCATGTCACCGGCCAATTTGCCGCGGCCTGATACGTCGCCGATGCGCGCATTGAACACTTCTTCAATGGCTTCCTGCAAAGCCGGGAACACCGCCATTTCGCCAGTGCGTGCCTGCCAGCCTTCGCGTACATCGGCCCACAACACGCAGGCCAGCAGAAAACTGGGTGCCACCGGTTTGCCCTCGCCGACGCGCCGGTCGGTGTCCAACAGCGCAGCTTGCACAAACGGGGTGTCGGCGCGCTCAACCACCACATCCAAGAGCGGGTAAATGCCGCGCGCCAGCCCTAGTTTTTTCAATTGCTCAATGCTGGCGATGGAATGACCGGTTTGCAGCAGCTTGAGCATTTCATCGAACAAACGGCTTTGCGGCACATCGGCCAGCAACTCCATCATGGATTTCAAAGGCTTGGCGGTGCGCGGCTCAAGCTTGAAGCCCAGCGCACTGAGCTTGGCGGAAAAACGCACCGCGCGGATGATGCGCACCGGGTCTTCGCGGTAACGCGCCGACGGCTCACCAATCATGCGGATCACACGTTTGGCCGCGTCTTCAAAACCGTGGTGGTAGTCGATGACTTCGCCGACGCTGGGGTCGTAATACATGGCGTTAACGGTGAAATCGCGCCGGGTGGCGTCTTCATCCTGCGGGCCCCACACGTTGTCGCGCAACACGCGGCCGCTGGCGTCTACCGCATGCGTCATATTGGACAAAGCTTTTTTGCTGGTGCGCTCGTTGCCGCTGACCTGCTCGGCGTCGTTACTGTCCAAATGGGCCCGGAACGTGGAAACTTCAATCACTTCATGGTCGCGCCCACGCCCGTACACCACATGCACGATGCGAAAGCGTCTGCCGATGATGAAAGCGCGGCGAAAACACGCTTTGACTTCTTCAGGTGTGGCGTCGGTGGCCACATCAAAATCTTTGGGCTTTAAACCGACCAGCAAATCACGTACGGCACCGCCGACGATGTAAGCCTCAAAACCGCGTTCCTGCAAGGTGCGCACCACGTTCCACGCACGCTCGTCCACCAATTCCGGGTCTATGCCGTGGGTGGAAGCAGGAATCACGCGCCGCTTGCCGAAACGCGCGGCGGCGCTCTTGTCTGATTTGCCGAACAGGTTTTGAATGATTTTTTTGATCATGAGGTCTCGAAAAGGTCGAGGATACGCCATGCCCGCTCATTGGCTATCTGCCTCAAGGCGGGGCCGGGGTTGGTCACCACCGGCAACTGGACTTTTTCAAGCAATGGCAAATCATTGGTCGAATCGCTGTAAAAGGTGGCTTGCACCTGTGCCCAGTCCAAGCCTTGCTGAGCCAGCCATTGGGTCACGCGTGTGACTTTGCCTTCGCGCAAACTGGGCACGCCGGCGATTTCGCCGGTGAAATGACCGTTGTCGTCCCGCTCTAATTCAACAGCGAGCAACACATCCATACCAAAGGCTTGGGCGATAGGGCCGGTGACAAATTCATTGGTTGCAGTCACCATCACCAGCGTTTCACCTAAAGCACGGTGCTGCGCCACCAATTCCAAAGCAGCAGGTTTGATCGCAGGTTGAATCACTTGTTGCATGAACTGGCGGTGGGCAGCAAGCGCCTCATCCATGCCGCGCTCGCGCATGCTGCGTGTGGCAAAGCGCACGTACTCGTGTATGTCCAGACAGCCGGCGTTGTAGTCGGCGTAAAAGGCATTGTTTCTTTGCCGGAAAGCGGCTTCGTCCACCCAGCCCAGCTGTAAAGTGAATTCGCCCCAGGACTGGTCGGAGTCCAGCGGCAGCAAGGTGTGGTCAAGGTCAAACAGCGCAAGTTTCATCTGCAGTTCAGGTTTCATCCAGCATGGCTCTCAATAAAGGAATGGTCAAAGGCCGCTGTGTTTGCAGCGCGTAGTTGTCGAGTTGTTCAAGCAGATGGATCAAATGCCCCAGGTCCCGGCTGAAACGGCTGAGCAAATAATCCAGTAAATCCTTGCCAAGGTGCATGCCCAGCGCTTGCGCGTGCTTGAGCAGCACCTCGCGGCGCTGGTCATCGTCCAGCAATTGCAAATGAAACACATGACCCCAGCCCAGCCGGGTACGCAAATCCTCGCGCAACGGCAAATCCTGAGGGGGCAGACTGCCTGCGGCCAGCACCCAGGGTTGGCGCGCGGCCCCCGGGGTAGCGGCGTTGACAAACCAGTTGAACGCCATGTGTTGCTGAACCGCAGAAAAAAACTGCACATCGTCTAGCAGCAACACTTCCCATTCAGGGTTGAACTCAGGCGGTTGCACCGTGGTCTTGTCCATCCAGCCGACACGGGCGCCTTGGTTTCGAATATGGTCTGCCACCGCGCGCAGCAAATGGGTTTTGCCGCTGCCGTTGTCGCCCCATAAAAACGTGGGAACCGGCGAACGCGTGCGACCGGCCATCCACAATTCAAGATGCGCAAGCGCAGCAGCGTTATGCCCGGGATGAAAATTCCCCAGACTGGGGCCGACTGAAACACCTATGTCCAATGCGATTTGTTTCATCAAACCTCAGCCCGCATACAAACGGCTGGCCACATAGCGTTGACGCAAGCGCCGCAAAGCCACCAGCAACACCGCGCTGGCCGGCAAGGCTATCAACACACCGACAAAACCCAGCAACTGACCAAAAGCCAGCAAAGCAAAAATGACGGCCAGCGGGTGTAAACCGATGCGCTCGCCGATCAGGCGCGGGGTCAGCACAAAGCCTTCCAGCAACTGTCCGATGCCGAACACCACCGCCAGCATGACCGAGGCTTGCAACGGCGCCATCTCCAGAAAACCCGACAAAGCCGCCAGCAGCAAGCCCACGCCGAAACCGACATATGGCACGAACACCGCCATGCCGGTCAGAATACCTATGGGCCAGGCAACTGACAGTCCAAACAGCGACAAACCAGCCACGTAGTAAACAGACAAACTCAGCATCACCAGCAACTGACCGCGCACATACTCGCCCAGCACCGCATCGGCTTCGGAGACAAAATCGATCACCCCGGGTTCAGCCTTGCGCGGCAGCCAGTCACGCAGTTGCGCCAGCATGTACTGCCCGTCCATCAGCAGGTAAAACAGCGCCACCGGCACCAGAATCAAGTTGCCTATCAGCGCCAGCGCCACACTGCCGCCTATGCGCAACGAGGACAACACCGAGTCCATGCTGTTGTGCAAAATAGACTGGAACTGGGTAGACACAAAGTCTTTGATGCCTTGCGGGTCGAGTTGTAATTCAATGCCCATGCTTTGTAGCAAAGGTGTGACCCAAGTCTGCAATTCGGCCAGCAAACCGGGTAACTGAGTTTGCAGCCGGCCGGCTTCCTTGAACAGCACCGGCACAATCAAGCCGACGAAAGCCACCAGCAACAGCAAAAAAACAATTTCGCAGACCAGCACGACGAGAAACTTGGGCACACCGGGGCCAAGCAAGGCTTGCAAGCGCCGGACCGGCGGCGACAACACATAGGCGATCACCCCGGCGATGAGAAACGGGGTGAGCACAGGCGTTAACCACCACAACAGCGCAGCGAGCAGGCTGAGTATCAACAGCCAGGCAGCGTAAAAACGGTAGTCGGGGGATATGGACATCAGGGGAGAAGTACCCGCATTTAGAATGCTCTGATTCTATCGACCCGACCCCCGGGCATGATTGCAGCGCCCTACGCATATGAACACACCACTTTCCTACAAAGATGCAGGCGTCGATATCGACGCAGGCGACGCCTTGGTTGAACGCATCAAACCGCTGGCCAAAAAAACCATGCGCGACGGCGTGCTGGCCGGCATTGGCGGCTTCGGCGCGCTGTTTGAGGTACCGAAAAACTACAAAGAACCGGTGCTGGTCAGCGGCACCGACGGCGTCGGTACCAAGCTGAAACTGGCGTTTGAATGGCAGATGCACGACACCGTCGGCATTGACCTGGTCGCCATGAGCGTGAATGACGTGTTAGTGCAAGGCGCAGAACCACTGTTTTTCCTGGACTATTTCGCTTGCGGCAAGCTAGACGTGGACACGGCCGCGGCCGTGGTCGGCGGCATCGCCAAAGGCTGCGAACTCTCAGGTTGCGCATTGATCGGCGGCGAAACCGCCGAGATGCCGGGCATGTACCCGGCGGGCGAATACGATTTGGCGGGATTTGCGGTTGGCGTGGTGGAAAAATCGCTGATCCTGACCGGCAAGAATGTATCGCACGGCGATGTGGTGCTGGGGCTGGCTTCCAGCGGCGTGCATTCCAACGGATTCAGCCTGGTGCGCAAGTGCATTGACCGTGCTTCATCGCATTTGCCGGCTCAGCTTGATGGCCAGCCGTTCAAAGAAGCGCTGATGGCACCCACGCGTTTGTATGTGAAATCTGTGCTGGCTGCGCTGAAAGCGCATCCGATCAAAGCCTTGGCGCACATCACCGGCGGCGGTTTGACTGAAAACATCCCGCGCGTGCTGCCCGACGAATGCGCCGCTCACCTGCAACGCGCCAGTTGGCCGCGCACAGAATTGTTCAATTGGTTACAACAAACCGCAGGCATTGACGAAGCCGAAATGTGCCGCACTTTTAACAACGGCATTGGCATGGTGGTGGTGATTGCCGCTGAACACGCAGATGCATGTGCTCAAACTCTTGCCGATTTAGGCGAGCAGGTTTACCGCATTGGTGTGATTGCCGACAAAGGCGATGGCGCTGCGGTGGTGATCAATTAATTTTCAGGCAACAACAAAGCCAACCTGGCCCTGACTTTCAATAAACGTTCCTGATCGTCCTGGCGGCGGTAAATCTCGTGCAGATTGCGCAACATGCGCGCAATGATTTGGCGCGGTTCGGCCGGTTCCAAATGAAAGGCCAGCGCGTCATCAGAAATAGCTTGAGGTTTGCCCAGCTTGGAGCCGGGCAGCCAGGGAATCAGCCGCTCGGCCAGGTCTTCGCGGCTCAGCGATTCGCCGGTGAACGGGTCAATCACCACATGGCCTTCCTGCGGAAAATTCAAATCCAGCTTGACCAGAAAATGGCCGGGAAAACTGACCCCGCTGACGTTCAAACCGAGACTTTGACCCAGCTCCAGCCACAACACAGCCAGGCTGATGGGAATGCCCAGGCGCTTGCCGAGCATCACGTTCAAATAGCTGTTGTGCGGGTCGTCGTAATGGTTGACATTGCCCGCAAACCGCATGTCTTCATAAAAAAACCGGTTCAGCTCACGCAATTTGTCCAGCGCGTCGGCATTCGGCATCAAGCGCCGCTTGAGCTTGGCCGACATCACATCGATTTCACCCAAAACCTGTTGTATGTCGAGCGCGGGGAATTCATCCTGCGCCAGACTGACTGCTGTTTCCAGCAAGGGAAATTCTTCGTCGCTTTGCACCAGGGTAGAGAAATAGTCCAGTGCCGAGGGGAGTGTCAACTTGTAATCCATGGCTCAATCATGCCTTCAGCGGCGCAAAAGTGCACGCAGATCAACGCCAATAACCCTAAGCGTCACCAAATACACAACACCCGATGTACCCAGCACCAGCGTCATCAAACCTATGCGCTGCCAGGCGTGTGACTGCAAGCCGGTCCAATCCCATTGTTGAGAAGCCCACAACAAACCGGCAGCCATCAAGCCGCAAGCCAGCAACACTTGCAGCAAAAGACGGAACCAGCCTGGCAGTGGCTTGTATTGCCCCTGCCTGCGCAAACCGATCAACAAACTCAAGGCGTTAACCAAGGCACCCAGCGCAATCGACAAAGTCAAAGCGGCATGCGCCAGATAAGGCACCAGCAGCCAGTTCATGACTTGCGTGAACACCAGCACCGCGACCGCAATGCGCACCGGCGTGCGGGTGTCCTGGTTGGCGTAAAAGCCCGGAGCCAACACTTTGATGGCGACCAGACCGAGCAAGCCCACGCCGTAACCCGTCAAGGCCAGGCTGGTCTGCTGTACGTCATTGGCAGAAAACATGCCATAGTGATAAAGCACCGACACCAGCGGCGCGGCAAACACCAGCAGCGCCACCGCACACGGCAGCGCCAGCACCACTACCAGGCGCAGCCCCCAATCGAGCATGGCGCTGTAACGCTCACTGTCTGAAGCAGCCTTAGCGGCGGCGAGTTGCGGCATCAACACCACGCCCAGCGCCACGCCGAGCAAAGCGATGGGAAACTCCATCAAGCGGTCGGCGTAACTGATCCAACTGACGCTGCCCGGCGTCAAATGCGAAGCGATTTGCGTGTTGATCACCAGCGACAACTGGGCCACGCCCACACCTAGCAGCGCCGGGCCCATCATGGCCAAAATTTTGCGGGTACCGTCGTCTTTCCAGGCGGCCTTGATGTCTGTCGGCGAGACACTGATGCGCGGCAACAGGCCCAGCTTTAAAAGTGCCGGAATTTGCACCGCCAACTGCAACACGCCGCCCAGCATGACGCCGGCTGCCAAGCTGTAAATCGGCTCAATGCCTCGCGAACTCAACCAAGGCGCGCCCAGCCAGGCACTGCCAATCATGCACACATTCAACAACACGGGCGTGGCCGCAGGCACGGCAAAACGCCGCCAGGTGTTCAAAATACCTGCTGACAAGGCCACCATGGACATGAAGGCAATGTAAGGGAACATGATGCCGGTCAGGTTGACGGCGGTTTGTAAACCCTGCGCAGACTGCTTCAAACCGCTGGCCATCACCCAGACCAGCCAAGGCGCACCCAGCACGCCAAGCAAACTGGTCAACAACACCGCCCAGGCCAGCAAAGTGGCCACTTTGTCAATCAATACGCGGGTGGCAGCGTCCCCTTTTTCGGCCCGGGTGGCGGCCAGCACCGGCACAAAGGCCTGGCTGAACGCGCCCTCGGCGAACAAGCGGCGAAACAGATTCGGAATGCGAAAAGCCACATTGAAAGCGTCGGTCAGCGCACTCGCACCAAAAACCGTGGCGATCAGAGTCTCTCGCGCGAACCCGGTGATACGCGACACCAGGGTCAACAAGGAAACGGTAGAAGCGGACTTGAACAGGCTCATCCGCCGCAGTGTAGCCGCCGCCGGTGACAGTCAGCCGGGGGCATTTGCTACAATGTCCGGCTTTGCTAACATCATCCTCAGACACTCAAAGGAAAAACCATGGCTTCAGCCAAACCCAAGAAAAAGAACCCGCGCCTGGCATCAGGCCGCAAACGCGCCCGCCAGGACGTGAAACTCAACGAAGCCAACAGCTCGTTGCGCTCCAAATACCGCACAGCGGTGAAGAACGTCGAAAAAGCAGTTCAAGCCGGTGACAAAGTCAAAGCCGCTGAACTGTTCGGCAAGATGCAATCGGTGGTGGACATCATCGCTGACAAACACATCTTCCACAAAAACAAGGCAGCTCGCGACAAGAGCCGCCTGGCCGCCAAGGTGAAACACCTGGCACTCGCCGCCTGACGATTCAGGTACCCAGCCCGGTCTGCCGCAAGCAGACCGCCGTTTGAAACCGGTGCGCTGTTGGCAAAAAGTGAGAAACCGCCCCCAGGGGCGGTTTTTTCATGGGCGACGCGCCTAAAATGCGATTCTTCGGCTCCAGGTCTTCATGGCTTCAGAGCCGATTTCTTTTCTGCCACACCCCGAGGTCCCCATGTCCACTGTCGATCCTGCTGCGCATTTGATGAACACCTATGGCCGTCTGCCTATGACGGTATCGCACGGCCAAGGTGTTTATGTGTGGGACACCGCTGGCAAACGCTATCTTGATGCGCTCGCCGGTATTGCGGTCAACACTTTGGGACACAACCATCCCAAGCTGGTGCCCGCCTTGCAAGAGCAAATCGGCAAGATGATGCACAGTTGCAACTATTACCACATCCCTTTGCAACAACAACTCGCCGACAAACTGGTGGCGCTGTCAGGCATGAGCAATGTGTTCTTCTGCAATTCAGGTTTGGAAGCCAACGAAGCCGCGCTGAAGATGGCGCGCAAATTCGGCCACAACAAAGGTATTGAAAAACCGGAAATCGTGGTCTATGACAAAGCATTCCACGGCCGCAGCATCGCAACGTTGAGCGCCACCGGCAACACCAAAATTCAGCAAGGGTTCGGGCCGCTGGTCGAAGGTTTCATACGCGTGCCTATGAACGATATTGCTGCCATTGAAAAAGCCACGGCCGGTAATCCGAATGTGGTGGCCGTGTTTTTCGAAACCATACAAGGCGAAGGCGGCATCAACCCCATGAGCGCAGACTATTTGCACGCAGTGCGCAAACTGTGTGACGAGCGTGACTGGTTATTGATGATTGACGAAGTGCAATGCGGCATAGGTCGCACCGGCAAATGGTTTGCCCATCAATGGGCCGGCATTCATGCAGATGTCATGCCTTTGGCCAAAGGTTTGGGCTCGGGCGTGCCGATTGGCGCAGTGGTCGCAGGACCCAAAGCCGCCGGTATTTTTCAACCCGGCAACCACGGCACCACCTTTGGCGGCAACCCTTTGGCCATGCGCGCAGGGGTGGAAACACTGCGCATCATGGAAGAAGACGGTTTGCTAGAAAACGCGTCCCGCGTCGGCACGCATTTGAAAAACGCTTTGCAACGCGAGCTTGGTCATGTGGCGGGGTTCAAGGAAATCCGCGGCAACGGCTTGATGATTGGCATAGATCTGGACCGTCCCTGCGGCCCTTTGATGGGGCAGGCGCTGCAAGCAGGTTTGCTGCTGAGTGTGACAGCCGACAGCGTCATACGCTTGTTGCCCGCGCTCATCATGACCGAGGCTGAGGCCGATGAAGTGGTGGCATTGCTGGCGCCTCTGGTCAAAGAATTCCTAGCTACTTCACCTAAGGCCTGACATGAGCCAGCCTCTGAAACATTATCTAAAGTTCAGCGATTTGACAGCGGAGGACTACGCTTACCTGTTCACGCGTTCAGCGCTGATCAAACGCAAATTCAAAGCTTACGAAAAACACCAGCCGCTGACAGACCGCACGCTGGCCATGATTTTCGAGAAAGCATCCACGCGTACGCGCATCAGCTTTGAAGCAGGCATGTACCAAATGGGCGGTGCTGTGGTTCACCTGACCACTGGAGACAGCCAACTCGGGCGCGCTGAACCCATTGATGATTCGGCCAAGGTCATCAGCCGCATGGTCGATCTGGTCATGATCCGCACTTATGAACAAACCAAGATCGAGCGCTTTGCCGCCAATTCACGGGTACCCGTCATCAACGGTTTGACGAATGAGTTCCACCCTTGTCAGATCCTGGCTGATTTATTCACTTTCATCGAACACCGTGGCGATGTATCGCAGCCGCTGGCATGTCTCAAGGGGAAAGTGGTAGCCTGGGTCGGCGACGGCAACAACATGGCCAACACATGGCTACAAGCAGCTGACCTGCTGGGCTTCACGGTACACGTCAGCACCCCGGGGGGTTATGAAGTCAATCAGTCCGTGGCCGGTGTTTCAAACAACCAGTGCTTCAAAGTATTTGCCGATCCGCTGCAAGCTTGCACAGGTGCAGATCTGGTCACCACCGACGTCTGGACTAGCATGGGTTATGAGGCTGAGAATGAAGCTCGCCGCCAGGCATTTGCCGCTTGGTGTGTGGATGAATCCATGATGGCTGCGGCCAAGGGCGACGCCTTGTTCATGCATTGCCTGCCCGCCCATCGCGGTGAAGAGGTTCAAGCTGCCGTGATAGACGGCCCGCAATCCGTGGTCTGGGACGAAGCCGAAAACCGTTTACATGTGCAAAAAGCCTTGATGGAATTACTGCTGCTGGGGCGGCTTTGAAAGTTGGCTTTTAGGTTTTTTGAACTGTGATTGCCATCTAAATCAGCCTGCGTATAACCACGGTATGTCCATCAAATAAGAACCACCTAGCGCCAGTGCCGTGTCACGCGCCAAGCGCAGCCATCCATCGGCATGGAAGATGGTGCCGTTGCGTCGCGCTCGCTGCTGTACTCGGGATACCCGCTGCCATCTCGCCTGCGCGTAATTGTGCAAACGCTGTTCTACAGTCAAGTCAGCACGCTGCCATTGAATAGCAAGGCAAGCCGCATCTTCAATCGCCATACCCGCCCCTTGCGCCAAATAAGGCAACATGGGATGCGCTGCGTCTCCCAATAGCGCCACCCTGCCCTGCGCCATTTGCGCTGCCCTTTGCAAAGGCGGACGATCAAACAAGCACCAGGCGCGCCAGTCCTCTACCCTGTGAATCAGGGCTTGTAATTCATTACAACAGCCTTGCAATGCTTGTTTTAAATCAGCGTTGATTTGCTCTGTGCTGCGCTGCACATCCCAACCGGCTTGCGATTGACGGTCAGTGGTCTCAACCAGCACAACGATGTTTAAAAATTCACCGCCTCGCACCGGGTAATGCACCACATGCAAGCGCTTACCCATCCAAATACCAATGTGTGATTCTTGAATTGGCTGAGGTAAACCGTGCATGGGCAATAACGCTCGATAAGCCCAATGACCGCTTGACACAGGTGCATCAGCGTCAAATACCGAAGATCGCACACGGCTGTGTAAACCATCTGCACCTACCAGCGCCAGCGCTTGTTGAGACTCGTTAATTTCTTGAAACTGAAGATCAAGCTCTTGCGATCGGACATCAATCGCCATCAGTTTGTGATTCAAACAGAGTTCAGTGACAGCTTGTTTTTTTACTGCCTCCAGCAATATCTGATGCAAATCAGCCCGGTGAACCGTCAGATACGGCGCGCCGTATTTTTCAATAAAGGATTGGCCCATAGGCAAACGACCTGCTATACGCCCGTCATCTGCGCGGCGTGACTGCAAATACGCTGGCATGCAGCCAGCAATACGTAATTCGCTGCTTAATCCCCATTGGTCTAACACCCGCATGGCATTCGGTCCGAGTCCTATGCCGGCACCTGTCTCGGTGAATGCATGCGCTTGTTCGTACAAACGAAGACTTGCTCCAGTTCGACCCAGCGCCAGCGCAGTTGCAAGTCCGCCAATGCCAGCACCTGCGACAGCCAATGTTTTCAGCTTTGACATTGCTTCATCACAGTGGCTTGGTTCGAAAGATAAATATACAGCTTAAGCACCGAAATGATGGAAGCACACATCGAGTTGATTGCGCCATAACTGCTTACGCTCTTGCGGCACAAATGCAGCTTCAAAGCTGTTGGCCGCCAACTGGTACGCGTGGGATGCATTGAGATTTAATGCGGCAAAGGTTTGCAAAAAATTCTCATTCAAATAGCCACCGAAATAAGCCGGGTCGTCCGAATTGAGCATGACGCACAAGCCTTGCTCAAGCATGGCACCTAAATTGTGTTGAGTCAAATCCGGGAACACACACAGTTTTAAGTTCGATAAAGGACATACTGTCAAAGGTATGCGCTCTTCGGCCAAGCGCTTCATCAATGCCGGATCATGAATCGCTTGCACACCATGGTCTATGCGTTCAGCGTGTAGCAGGTCTAAAGCGTCCCATATGTAAGCCGACGGGCCCTCTTCTCCAGCGTGTGCAACGACTTTGAGTCCGAGTTGTCGCGCGCGCTTGAACACACGTTCAAATTTTTCCGGCGGATGACCTCGCTCGCTTGAATCCAATCCCACGCCTATGAATAAATCCTTGAAAGGTATGGCTTGCTCCAAGGTTTCAAATGCTGATTCTTCGCTCAGGTGTCTAAGAAAGCACAGAATTAACGAAGAGCTTATGCCGAGTTTTTTTTCAGCATCTACGCAGGCCTCGTGCAAACCGGTGATGACCGTGCGCATGCTGACTTTGCGTTCGGTATGGGTTTGCGGGTCAAAAAATATTTCTGCATGGACGACGTTATCAGCTTTGGCGCGTAAAAAATAAGCCCAAGCCATGTCATAAAAATCCTGCGGCTGCTGCAAAACGCTGGCACCTGCGTAGTAAATATCCAGAAAACTTTGTAAATCAGTAAATGCATAAGCAGAGCGCAGTTCCTCTACGCTCGCATAATTTAGCCGGACATGGTTACGTTTTGCTAAATCAAATATCAGCTCAGGCTCAAGCGAGCCTTCTATGTGCATATGTAATTCAGTTTTGGGCATGGCGCATAGCAATTCAGGTAACTGTGCTGGCGCAATGGCTTCGAAATTCATGATGCAATCTCCAAAAGTGATACCTGATTGTTGCAAAAACGCTTTTTTGCTATTCCAGCCCTATCGTCGAGGGTGTTAGATTTTCGCCAGACTTGCGATCTCAATTAATCGACACTGTGACGTCTATGTTTCGGCAACAAGTTGCGATGAGAGGGAACCCAATCTTTGTAGGCTTGAATCCAGTCACGCGCCATGCGTTGTTGTGCTTCATACAAAGCTAGTTCGCCTCTGCATACCATTTTATAAACCACGAACTCAAGATCGTTTTTTTGTTCAGCTGACCATTCACCTTGTCTGGGTTGAGGCCAGAGATTTTTCGGGTCGCTTGGATTGCCGCCTATATTCAATGGAATCAAATGGTCTTGTTCATAACTTCGAGGGTTCAAATCCGGATAGCGGTATTGCCGTAATTGCTCATGCTTTAAGCGGTTGGTGTATTCCTTGTCCGGTCTTACGCTGTCTGTATATCCCTTGATGCAAATAGTCGAGCGAATATTCTCTTGCGTTACTGACGGGTCGATGCTGCCTGGTGTTAAACGTGGATCAGGCAACGGGCTACTTTGTGCAAAAGCAGAAAAACTAAGCACAGTACAAATCCAAAAAAAACTGCACTTGTGAATTGATGTACACGACATCTGATTTCTACCTCTCAAAATAGATTGTGAGATTTTTTGCAAGCAATATGCTGAAATTTTAGACAAAAAAAAGAGCGGGGAATTCCCGCTCTTTTTCGAATCAAACCCAATGGCTGTGAACAGCCACTGGTGTTGATCAAGCTTGCTGAATAGCTTTGCCGGTGATAGGCAGTGTGCGAACACGCTTGCCAGTCAGTTTGGCAACAGCGTTGGCCAGAGCAGGCACGATGGCTGCTGTGACGGGTTCGCCGATACCACCAGGCTTCTCAGAGCTCTTGACCAAGACAATATCAATCAACGGTGCTTCGTTGGTACGAACCATCGGGTATGTATTGAAGTTGGTCTGCTGAACGCGTCCGTTTGCCAGCGTGATGGAATGCTTGAGCGTGGTGCCCATGCCCATGATGATGCTGGACTGGATTTGCTGGTCAACGATTTCAGGGTTGACGATCATTCCCATGTCGGCCGCCACAGTAGTTTTCACCACTTTGACTTCGCCGTCAGCACCGATGCTGATTTCAGCAACTACGGCGACGTAGGTGTCGTAACCTTCCATGATGGATACGCCGAAGGCATTGCCTTTACCTGCGCCCTTTTTGTAGCCGGCTTTTTCAGTAGCCAGTTTCAAGACGTTCTGGAAACGTGTTTTACCTTCCAGCATGGCCATGCGGTATTCCACAGGGTCTTTGCCGGCAGCCAGAGCCATTTCGTCAACAAAGCTTTCGTTGGCAAAAACGTTCATGTTGTGGCTCACACCGCGCCAGTAACCGACACGCAAACCGGCATCATGGATGACCAGGTCGTGCTGGGTATTGGCAATGTTGTAAGGCGCAACAGCTGCTTCAACCATGAAAGGATCCATGGTGTCTTTCGGCAGACCGAAAGCGCGCTGTGTGATGGACTGTGAAGTCAGCTTGAAGTGCAGGCCGACAGGCATACCATTGGAATCCAAACCAGCATTGATCTGGTTGAAGCCGATGGGACGGTAGAAGTCATGGGTCATGTCATCTTCGCGTGACCAGACCAATTTCACTGGCAGCTTGACAGCTTTAGAAATCAGAGCAGCCTGAACAGGGAAGTCCAGCTCGATACGACGACCAAAACCGCCACCCAGGAAGGTGGTTTGTACTTGTACGTCTTCGGGCTTGATACCCAGAGCACCAGCAACGCTACCTTGAACACCTTGTTGGAACTGGGTAGGTCCGATCAACAGCGCTTTACCGCCGGTGACGTGGGCCGTGAAGTTCATGGGTTCCATGGGTGAGTGAGACTGCAGTGGTGTGATGTAAGTAGCAGACAATTTCTTGGCTGAACCACCGATTGCACCCAATGCATCGCCTTTGGCAGGCTGGATGGGCAGCACTTTACCGGTAGAAGAAGCTTGTCTGTGAGTTTCGATCATGCCGTCGGATGACAGGTTTGCGCCTGCGCCGAAGTCCCAATCGATTTTCAGAGCGCGACGTGCTTTGACTGCACCCCAGTAGGAGTTGGCAACAACAGCCACGCCATCAGGGATTTCAATCACGTCAACCACGCCAGGCATGGCTTTGGCTGCTGTGCTGTCAACACGAATGACTTTGCCGCCGATGACAGGTGACTGTTCCAAACTGGCGTAAACCATGCCGGGCAGACGAACGTCAATACCGAATTCAGCGGTGCCGTTGACTTTTGCAGGAGCATCAGTACGTGCAATGCGCTTACCGACAACGCGGAAGTCTTTGGCTGCTTTGATGGCGGGTTTTTCAGGCACGGGCTGCTTGGAAGCGGCTTCTGCCATTTGACCGTAAGTGGCTTTTTTACCGCCAGGGCCGGTCAACATGCCGTTTTCAGCTTTGACTGCACTGGCGGGAACACCCCATTCAGCAGCAGCACCGGCAATCAGCATTTCCCGGACTTGTGCGCCGGCTATACGGAGTTTTTCCCAGCCGTCACGAACGGAGGTAGAACCACCGGTGATCATGGCGCCGAGCAAAGCATTGACATACACAGCTCCGGGAGGGGCCGCAGAAATGACAACCTTGTTAACGTCAACGTTCAACTCTTCAGCGATCAGCATAGGCATAGAGGTGTAAACACCTTGGCCCATTTCTGAACGTGCTGACAACAAAGTGATGGTGTTGTCGTCGGCAATGTGCACCCAAGCGTTAGGTGTGTGCAATGTGCCGGCAGCGATAGATTTAGATACGGTACTTGGCAGAACCACACCCATCATCAAGCCGGATGTGGCGATGCTGGTGGTTTTGATGAAGTCGCGGCGATTTGTTTCTGTGCTTATCATGATGTATTTCCTTTGAAATTAAGCAGCGCGCAACATGGATGCTGCGTCTTTAACGGCAGCACGGATACGTGTGTAAGTACCGCAACGGCAGACATTACCAGCCATGGCTGCGTCGATATCGGCATCTGAGGGGTTTTTGTTTTTGCTCAGCAGTGCAGCAGCGCTCATCAACTGACCGGACTGGCAGTAGCCGCACTGGGGAACCTGATGCTTGACCCAGGCTTTTTGCAGAGCGTGTGAGCCGCCGAGGCCTTCGATGGTGGCGACGTTGGAGCCGACAATGTTGCCGACTTGGGTTTGACATGAACGAACAGCTTCACCGTTCACATGCACGGTACAGGAGCCGCACAGGGCAGCGCCGCAACCGAATTTAGTGCCGGTCAGGCCGAGTTCATCACGGATGACCCAAAGCAAAGGCGTGTCAGCCTCGGAGTTGGACGAAACGGATTTACCGTTAACTTTGAATTGAAGGCTCATAAATACTTCCTTGATTGAGGGATGCGGAACGTAGTCATATTAGTGATTTTTCATCGCAAGCACCCTAGGGAAAGCCCTTGCTTTAGCCCTCAAATTCTCGTTTTGCAACAATTTAAATGAATTAGAGGCAATACCCTCCCGAGGCACGGGGCTAATGAAGGCATTCACGACTAAAATTGCAAAAATCTAGGTTGATTTTTAAAAAGGCATAACTCGTCTTACATCTTAAAGCCACCCTGACTGTCGTCAAACAAAAAAGTCTTTAATTGAAACTATTTGAAAAGCTAGGCATTTTAAAAAACTGCCACGAACTCCGACGAAATTTATTGTTACAAGTTACAGGCCATATGGTCGCCAAAAATCTCACAGAAACGCATGCCAGCAAAAATTTTCCAAAGGTGGGATTGTTTGCCAGATAACTCAGGAAAAACTCCCTATATAACGCGCAATCCAATGAATTGGTCTATTTTCTAGAACAGTTTTCCCCTAAGCTCTATGCTTAGACACCGTGATTGACGGGTCAAAAAATTCATTTTTTTAAAAGGTTGAAGCCCATGGTAAGTGTTTTGATCGTTGATGATCACGCTATCGTGCGCCAAGGCTATGTGCGTTTGATCGCTTCAGACCCGTTGCTCAGCGTATGCGGCGAAGCAGAATCTGCCGAGGAAGGTTATTCGCTTTTTAATGGCTCAACCCCGGATGTGGTAATCACCGATTTGGCCATGAAACGCTTGTCCGGCATGTCACTTTTGCAAAAAATCCTGAGCCGCGACAAGAACGCCAAAGTCATTATTTGCAGCATGTACGACGATTCATCACTGATTTCTTCTGCTTTGAATAACGGTGCACGGGGCTTCATAAGCAAATCCTCAGACCCGGTACATATTGTGAAAGCGATACATGCCGTGCACGCAGGTGGTATTTACCTGAGCGAGGATTTGCTGACCAGCCAACACGACAATGCGTTCACCAAAGAATCTGAGGCTATCAAACATCTGTCTTCCAAAGAATTTGAAGTCCTGAAAATGCTGGCAGAAGGTAAATCCATACCTGAATGCGCAAAAATCCTTAGCTTGTCAGAGAAAACCGTCAACAACTACCAGACAGCAATACGCACCAAACTGAATGTTGAAACACCTGCGGCACTGGTTCATCTTGCTCAGCGCAACGGCATCATCAAATCCTTCAACTAAGTTGACCGGTTTTGTCGGTCTTCACCGGTAATTCAATGCTGATTTCGACACCCTGACCAGGTTTGGTAAGCAGGTTAAAGCGACCTTTCAAACTGGCTACCCGTTCACGCATGCCCAGCAAGCCAAAGCCTTGACTGCTATGTTGGACAGAAGGCAAACCCCGGCCGTTATCCCGGATTGTCAAAAGCAAATTGCCTTGAGTGGTTGTGTATAAATTCAACAATACCTTTGTCGCCTTGGAATGTCTTGCCACATTGGTCAGTGCCTCTTGCACTAGGCGGTATACCGTGACACAGAGGTAATCTTGCGAAGCATCGTCCAACACCTCCTGAATCTCACATTCACACACAATGCCTGAACTGTTTTGCCACTGTTGAGACAGTGCTAATAACGCCTCGCGCAAACCCATGCTGTCTAGCGCCATAGGCCGTAACTGCAACAGCATTTGCCGAGTCATTTGCGAGACTTGCTGTGCCGCATCGGCAATGCGTTGCGCCGACAGATACACCTCTCGAGGACTGGCTTGATGCGCGGTTAACACAGCCGCTTCAGTGCGAATAGCAGTCACAGTCTGCGCCATTTCGTCGTGCAATTCACGCGCCAGCGCGCGTCTTTCATCCTCCTGTGCGGTGAACAATCGTTGCGCCAGATCACTGTTGTGACGCAGCAATTCCTGCACTTGTTGCTCAGAGCGTATGCGTTCCGCGATTTCCTGCCTGGCCTCCATACTGCGTCGCCATGAATACCATGTCATGCCCAGAAACAAAACAATCAATAAAAAAGGCAACTCATCAAGTTGATCGGTTTCATGGATGCGGCTAAACGCCGCAATATGCTCTGACAATTCCCAATGCGTAGCCACTGCCCAGAAAGCCAAGCCTACAGCCAGCACAATCAGCGAATCAGTCCAGGCTTTTTTGATTTTCATGCTTGCTTGTGAATATCGGTGAAGTGAATTTTGGTTACTTTTAATGAAACACAGTTGATCACGAAATCAGCTGATCTATTGTCATTGCATTACTGAAACAAGGACTATTAAACATCACACAAAAAAGCTGCCCGCAGGCAGCCATTTAGCGGAATCAGTTAACAAATTATTTCTTGTCGCTGCCCGGCACTTTGCCTTCCACGCCTTTGACGTAGATGATGAGTCCACCCAGAAACTTGTCGTCAGCGACTTCGTCTTTCTTCAGCAAGGTTTTGCCGGTGTTGTCCAGCAACGGGCCTTTCCAAATCACAAAGCTACCGTCTTTCAAGCCGGCTTTGACTTCGTCAACTTTGCTTTTGGTTTCAGCAGGCACATCTTCGGCAATAGAAACGATATCGATAGCGCCTTCTTTCACTCCCCACCAGACTGCAGAGCCGCCGGTCCATGTGCCTTCGAGAGCTTCACGCGTGGCCTTGATGTAGTAAGGCGCCCAGTTGATGACGGCAGATGCAAGATGGGCTTTGGGGCCGAAGGCAGTCATGTCTGAGTCCCAGCCGAAAGCGCGTTTGCCCTTGGCTTCCGCAGTTTTCAGAACAGCGGCTGAATCCGTGTTTTGAAACAGGATGTCGGCACCGCTGTTGATCAACGATATGGCGGCTTCAGTTTCTTTGGGTGGATTGAACCATTCATTGACCCAAACCACTTTGGTTTTGATTTTGGGGTTGACCGATTGGGCGCCCAACGTGAAGCTGTTGATGTTGCGAACCACCTCCGGAATCGGTAAAGACGCGACCACGCCCAACGTGTTGGTTTTGGTCATCTTGCCGGCGATCACGCCGGCCATGTAAGCGCCTTCATAAGTGCGGCTGTCGTAAGTGCGCATGTTCTCAGCCTGCTTGTAGCCGGTGGCGTGTTCGAACTTGACATCTTTGCTGTCAGCAGCGACCTTCAACATGGGTTCCATGTAGCCAAAGGTGGTGCCGAAAATCAACTTATTGCCTTGCAAAACCATGTCGCGGAAATTGCGTTCTGCGTCAGCAGATTCGGACACGCTTTCAACAAATGAGGTTTTGACTTTGTCGCCGAACTCGGCTTCGATGGCCTTGCGGGCGTTGTCATGGGCAAATGTCCACCCGCCGTCGCCAACCGGTCCAATGTAAGCAAATGCAATTTTCAAGGGCTCGGGCTTAGGGGCTTCAGCCACAGGAGCAGGTTTAGGTTCTTCTTTTTTACCGCAACCAACGATGAGAGCCGCAGCCATTACGCTAAGGGCTGCTGCACGAAGCCAAGTGAGCTTTTGAAAATCAGTCATGTCCATCCTTTTTAAATTTCACAAGAGTTGGTCAATAAGCAAAAACCGGATTATGGCCTTGATTTCAGGGTTTTCCCGTGAATTCGTTTTTTGTTGGTCGCTTGTATGTTTCATCTAAGTCAAGTGCTCACGCCACGCCGGTTCGGTCGCCGCTCACTGCCGCTACGCGCCAATGTTCGCGTCGGCCCGCCCGCCATGTCGTTATCTGCTCGAAGTTTTTCACCGACTGCATTTCTGCGGTTCGATATACCAAAACCTCATGAAAACCGAAACAGCGCTCACACCAAAAACATCACAGAGGCCGACAGAGGGGGCGTTTTTTTCGAGCGAAAGCGCAGAAAAAAATCGCACCGGATGGTCGGCCAAAGCGTGTCTCCATGACAGCAGGAATGCCAACCCAACCGGATGATCGGCCAAAGCGTGTCTGCATAGAAACCTAAGAAAGACAATCACCCTGTATGGCTTTTTAAACTCAAGCACCAGGATAAAACGGCTTACCCAAAGACGCCGGCATATTCACCCGTATCCACTGCGGATTGCGCGAAATCAGCGCGAGGACTACGATGGTCGCCACATACGGCAACATGCTCAAAAACTGACTCGGTACTTCTAAACCAGTAGCCTGCAAATGAAACTGCAACATAGTCACGCCGCCAAACAAATACGCACCGAGCAAAATGCGCGCAGGCCGCCAGGTGGCAAATGTGGTCAACGCTAATGCAATCCAGCCCTTGCCCGCAATCATGCCCTCCACCCACAATGGCGTGTAAATCACAGAAATATATGCACCGGCCAAACCGCACAAAGCACCGCCACACACCACAGCCGCCAGGCGGATACGGCGAACCGGATAACCCAAGGCGTGCGCAGATTGCGGCGACTCGCCGACCGCACGCAACACCAGACCAGCCCGGCTGCGCTCTAAAAACCAAATCAATGCCAAGGTAAAGCCAATGACCAAGTACACCATGGGGTGCTGACGGAACAAGGCCAAACCGACCACCGGCAGATCCGCCAGATACGGCACTTGATAGCTGATGCGTTCAGGCAAACTGGCTTGCACATAACCGGTTCCGACAAAAGCAGAAAAACCCGTGCCGAATAAACTCAGCGCCAGGCCGGTGGCGTATTGGTTGGTGTTCAGTCCAATCACTAAGGCACCAAAAATCAATGCAAGCAAGGCGCCCGCGCCCGCGCCGGCGACAAAGCCCAAAAAATCGCTGCCAGTGTGCACCACGGTTGCATAAGCCGCAATAGCGGCACACAACATCATGCCCTCAGTACCCAAATTGACAATGCCTGCTTTTTCGTTGATCAACAAACCCAGTGATGCAATCGCCAATACAGTGCCGGCACTCAAGGTGGCGGCAAACAGCAAAGCATAGGTTTCCATCACGCGCCCTCCAACGCTTGTAGAGGTTTCAAACGCAAGCGGTAATTCATCAACACATCACAGGCCAGCAAGCAAAACAACAGCAGCCCTTGGAACACACCGGTAAGAGACTTGGGCAAACCGAGGCGAGATTGCGCCAATTCACCGCCTATGTAAAACATGCTCATCAAAATGGCCGATAACACCATGCCAAGCGGATGCAAACGACCGACAAACGCAACAATGATGGCAGCGAACCCGTAACCCACAGGTACATATGGCGTGAGTTGCCCGATAGGCCCGGCGACTTCCAAAGCGCCGGCCAGACCGGCGCAAGCGCCAGATACCAAGAGCGCCAGCCAAATGGCTCGCCGTGAAGAAAAGCCCGCATAGCGCGCCGCGGCCGGCGCAAGCCCGCCAATTTGCTGCGCCCATCCGGCACGCGTGCGGAACAAAAATACCCACATGGCAGCCACACCTGCAAGCGCAAGCAACACACCGATATTGACACGCGAACCCTTGAACAAACGCGGCACCTGAGTCGCCGCTTCAAAGGTTTTGCTTTGCGGAAAGTTATAGCCCAAAGGGTCTTTCCACGGGCCGTAAACCAGAAAACCAAGCACCATGATGGCGACATACACCAGCATCAGGCTGACCAGAATTTCATTGGCGTGAAAACGGTCACGCAACCAAGCCGTGATAGCCGCCCAGCACATGCCGCCGACCACACCCGCTAAAAGCACAGGAATGAAAAACCACCCGCCACTTGTTTTGTCTGCCAACAGCGCAACACCTGCGGCAAACACAGCCCCCATGACGTACTGACCTTCAGCGCCTATGTTCCATACATTCGAGCGAAAGCACAACGCCAGTCCTAAAGCTATCAATAACAAGGGCGTCGCCTTGACCACCAATTCGCCCAATGCATAAGCACTGCGAATCGGTTCCCAAAAAAATACCTGCAAACCTTTGACCGGATCCTTGCCCAAAACCAGGAATAACAAAACACCCAACATAACAGTGAGCACCAACGCCAGCAAAGGCGAAGCAATGCGCCAAAAAGCAGAGGGTTCAGGCCGTGCTTCCAGTTTCCACATATCAGTTCACTAAGCTTTCAGTGTCTGACCACAAACCGCTCATCCAACTGCCGATCTTCTCCACCGTCGCCTGGGATCGGGTCAAAGAAGGCGATAAGCGGCCCTGTGCCATCACGTGCATGCGGTCGCAGAGTTCGAACAATTCGTCCAGCTCTTCGCTGACCACCAGCACCGCGCAACCTGCGTCCCTCAATGCCACCAGTGCGGCGCGGATTTGCGCTGCCGCACCGACATCCACGCCCCAGGTCGGCTGCGAAACGATCAACAGTTTAGGGTTGGCATCTATCTCACGTCCGACGATGAACTTTTGCAAATTGCCGCCGGACAAAGACTGGGCCGGCGCCTGCGGACCACCGGCTTTGACCTGGTATTTGGCAATGATGGCTTGCGCTTGCTCATACAGTGCAGACATATTGATCCAACCTGAACCGCTGACGGCTTCGCTGCGCGTGAGCAATAGGTTATGCGCCAGACTTAAAGTCGGCACCGCACCGCGCCCGAGTCGCTCGTCAGGCACAAAATGCAAGCCCAGTGCCCTGCGCTGCAAAGGCCCCTGGTTTCCCACCGCCTGCCCGCTCAAACAGATACTGTCCGAAGTTGCGCGTGTGTCTTCACCGCTCAAGGCATACAGCAATTCACGTTGACCGTTACCAGAGACACCGGCTATACCGACGATTTCACCTGCGTGAACTTGCAAATCGACTGCTGACAAACGCGTACCAAACGGGTCAAGGCAAGTCAGACTGAGTTGACTGACATTCAGCACCAGTTGTCCGGGCGTGCGTTGACTGTGAACCAGCGCAGGCGGTTCGCTGCCAATCATCATTTGACTGAGCGACGCATTGCTTTGCGCCCGCGGATCGCACTCACCCGTGACTTTGCCTGCGCGCAGCACAGTGCAATGCGTGCACAGCGCGCGGATTTCATGCAGCTTATGGCTGATGTACAAAATGCTGCAACCCTCGGCGACAAGTTGGCGCAAGACGGAAAACAGCTTGTCAACTGCTTGCGGCGTCAGCACCGAGGTGGGCTCATCCAGAATCAGCAAACGGGGTTCGCAGAGCAAGGCGCGAATGATTTCCACTCTTTGCATTTCACCGACACTGAGCGTGTGCACCGGCCTGTCCGGCTCCAAGTCAAGACCATAGGCCACAGCTTTGTCTCGAATGCGGCGACTGACCTCGGCCAGTGACAGCGATTTATCCAGACCCAGCCAGACGTTTTGCGCCACGCTCAAGGTATCAAACAAACTGAAATGCTGGAACACCATGCTAATGCCCAAAGCCCTGGCTTGCTGCGGATTGCGGATGTGAACCGGCTTGCCGTCAAAGCGGATATCGCCCTGGTCTGGCTGCACCGCGCCGTAAATGATTTTCATCAAGGTGGATTTGCCGGCGCCGTTTTCGCCGAGGATGGCGTGAATCTGACCCGGCATCACCTGCAATGACACACGGTCATTCGCCAGCACAGCGGGATAGCGCTTGCTGATGTCGCGCAATTCAAGCAAAGCGGAGTTGCTTGGCCGTGAGCTTGAATTCAATACATCAGACGCCAAACCAAAGTAAGAAGTCTTGCTCATTTAAGCACCGCCCAGCGCCGCCCTCTCCTGCTCGTTAAGCAAAGGCCCATCCAAGCTTGCACTGTTTTGCTGCACTTGGCCGTCACGAAATTTTTCTATCAAGGGTTTGAGTGCCGGGTCTATGTGCGATTCGTCAAAGCCGTTGAACAAAGTACCGAGCAATGAACGCTTGACATCGCTGGTACCCATGAGCCAATCTGCCAGCGGAAACGTCAGGTTCATGTTTTTATGCATCATGATGCCCAGATTGTGATGGGCTGCGTGGTGCCGGCGTATGGTGTTGATGAAAGGCATGTTCCGCACAAAAGCGTTTTCCTGTATGTGGCAGCAATAGTGAAAAGTCTCGTACAACACATAGTGGCCGATCACCGTCATGTAAGCGATGTAGCCCGCATTCGCACCGAACACATAAGCGCAGACGAGTGCCACCGCACCGCCGCCAAGGCCTAGCACCGTCAGCACACGCCACGGAAAAAACACAATGCGAAACTCCCTGACACTGTCTATGGTGTAATCAGTGTCAGTGAAATACTGGTGGTGCTGGCGGGTGTGGCGGTCATAAATGGCGCGCAGCGCAAACACATCGATATGCCGGTGCATCACGTATTTGTGCATGGCCCATTCGCCGAAATTACCTGCGACTGCGACCGGCAACACCATCAACCAGGCCCAAGTGGCAAGGTCCAGCTGATCAAAGCAATACACAAGCAGGCTGATGCCGACCGTGTACATGACGCCCACATGCAGCAAGCCGTTGTAAAAAGGGCTGATGTTGGCGCGGTAGGTTTCCCTGAAACGGCGCTGCCGCTCGGTCATGACCATGGGTCTGGAAAAACTAGTCATGCTTTTGCCCTGTTTGTTTGTTGCCCATCGGCATTGAGGCTCATCTTGCCGAATAAAGCGCAGAAGTTCAATCGGCTCATTCCCCCGCAGCCCAAGCTTTGGTTTGACTATCGCCATTAAAAATGCATAATATACGCATCAATACATACTTTACATGATATGGACACAGTCAGCGCAACCGAACTGGCCCGCAACACCAGTGACATACTCGACAAAGTGACCAGTCGCGGGCAGACCCTGGGTATTTCCCGCAACAACGCCTTGATCGCCCGGCTCAGCCCGCCGCTTCTCAGCATAACTGCTTCGCAGGTACTGGCCGGTATCAAGCTGCCCTTGTTGAGTCCTGGACAAGCCGATGAATGGCTGAATGACAGCAAACAGGGATTTGACGACAGTGTGGCAAACCCATGGGAGTGATTTGGGACAGTTGCATCTGGGTCGCACTGGCAGCCGGACAGATAACAAAACAAGCACTGATTGATGCCACCGGGGTCGCACCCGTCATTACCTCGGTCGTCTCTTTGGGCGAACTCAGCTTTGGCGTTCATGCCTGTGCAGATCCGGCAGAACGCGCTCGCCGCGCCGCATTTTTTCGTCAGATTGAGAGCAGCCCGATGCTTGATATTTCAAAACATACCGCCGAGGCATTCGGGTTGCTGTGCGCTTCTTTAAAACAAGCGGGCAAATCACCGCGTCCCAGGTACAACGACCTTTGGATAGCCGCTCAAGCCATTGAAAACAGCTACGTACTTTTGACACTCAATGGCAAAGATTTTGCCGGTATGCCGGGCTTGCAAGTGAAAGTATTGAACGCGTCGGGCGAATGAAACTAGAGCACCAATAATGCCCGCAAGTCATTCACATTGGTGTGCGTCGGGCCGCTGACCACCAGATCGCCCAAAGCTTCAAACAAACGGTAGCTGTCATTGCGGTCAGCAAATGCGGCGGGTTTCAAACCGAGTTGTTCACAGCGTTGCAAACTGTCCGGCGTCACCTGAGCGCCGGCATTGTCCTCAACCCCGTCTATACCGTCTGTGTCTGCGGCCAACGCCCACACACCCTCTTGTCCTTGTAAAGCCGTGGCCAAACCTAAACAAAACTCTCCTGCGCGACCGCCCCGTCCTTTGGGAAAACCAGGTGTCTGCGGGCGGATGGTGACCGTGGTTTCGCCGCCGCTCAATATCACACACGGTTTTTGAAACGGCCCTTGTCCGCGTGCGGAGGCTCTGGCCAGCGCCGCATGAACCTTGGCAACTTCACGCGATTCACCCTCGATTTCATCTGACAAAATGTATGCATTCAAGCCTGCGGCGCGTGCAGCATCCGCCGCTGCTTGCAGGGATTGCATGGGCGTGGCCATCATCTTCACCTGATGCCCTGTGAAAACCGTGTCACCCGGTTTAGGTGTTTCCAATGAACCGTCTTGCAGCGCTGCGCGAACCGTCGCTGGAATCTGTATGCCGTACCTGTCTAGCAAAATCAGAGCCTGATCGCAAGTGGTGTCATCCGGCACGGTCGGGCCGCTGGCGATCACCGCCGGGTCATCGCCGGGAACATCGCTGATGGTCAAGGTCAACACCTGCGCCGGGTGACAAGCCGCGGCCAATCGTCCGCCTTTGATGCGCGAGAGGTGTTTACGCACGGTGTTCATCTCGCCAATCGGCGCGCCACAAGCCAGCAATTCGCGGTTGATGCGCTGCTTGTCGGCCAGCGTCAGGCCCAGAGCCGGCATGGTTAAAAGTGAAGAACCGCCGCCGGAAATCAGACAAATGACCAAATCATCTGCGCTCAAGCCCCGGGTCAGCGCCAGCAAACGCGCGGAAGCATCCATGCCGGCCTGATCCGGCACCGGGTGGGACGCTTCCACCACTTCAATTCGCTGGCGCAAACCCTGGGGCCGCGGCGGCGTGTGGTGGTAGCGCGTGACCACCAGTCCGACCAAAGGCGCATCAGCAGGCCACAGGTGTTCCAAAGCCTGCGCCATGGCGCCTGCCGCCTTGCCCGCGCCAAGCACAATGGTTCTTCCGCGCGGCGGTGGCGGCAGCAATCCCGGCATATTCAGCAAAGGCTGGGCGCGCGCGACCGCAGTGTCAAACAAATGGCGTAAAAACGCTTTCGGGTTTTGGTGGGGGTCGGGATGAGAAATCATAGAAGTTAAGGATAACGGATGGGCTCAAGTTCAAGCGTTTGCTGCCGATGCTTATTTCGATATCCTTTGAAAGCCAATCATGCAAGCTTCTGACGTCAGCAAATACCTGAAAGACACCGCCAACAGTCCCGAAAGTCTGTGGTTGATGTTTGCGTCAGTGGTGTTTTTTCCATTGGTCATAGCTTGGGCCGTCTGGAAATTGCTCAACAAAGGTGCTGCTGCTTTTCTGGCCCAAGCCATTTATAACGATAAATTGAAGTTCCATCAGGACGCCCGCATAGAAACACAAAAGCAAGCGCACAAGCAGCAAATGATGCAGGAATACCAAGCTTACCTGGCGCAGCGGGAAAAACGTTTGCAGGCTTACGAGAAAAAACTCAGAAACCAGACGCCCCCGGCAGATACCGCTGCCCCGGCGCTGGCAGCTCCTGCACCCTGATACCGGCAGCCTAGCTTATAGGCATTAGACAAGCCGCCAATCCCAGCAATACCTGGTCTGCTTGAAAATGCTAAATTCGCGCTCAACGCAAGTACGCAATGCGATACAGGCGATAAACAAACAACGCGCTGACAATACGCGTCAAAGAATAAAACCACAGGAGCGTCATGAGTCTTGCCCGTTTTTATGCCTATGCCGGTTTGGTCCTGGTGTTTCAGCTGACAGGCTGTGCCGTGGTGTCATTGATAGAAAGACCTGCGCCGGAAAAAAAACCTCAGGCTGATAAACCCATGGGTAAGCCGCCGATGTCGACGCCAACTCTACCTGCCCCGCCTCAGCCTGTGGTTGTCCCGCCTGCCGCCCCCGCTCCTTCAACACCAGACACACCGGCAAAACCAGCCCCTGCCCCTGCCCCTGCCCCTGCGCCTGCTCCGACACCGACACCGGCACCTAAGCCCCCGCCTGCACCAACGCCCCCGCCTGCACCGCCCGCATCAGTTCAGCCGCCACAGCCAATACCTGCGCCCACACCAGTAGCACCACCACCCCCGCCGGCACCTGCGCCGAAACCGCCACCGGCTCCAGCGCCGGTTCCACCTGCGAGCACGGAGGTTGCGCCTGTTTTGCAATCTTTGGCGACAGACCCGAATGACTACCGCCAGGACGCAGCGCGGCATTTGTACCATCACTATTCACACCGCATTTACAAAGGCAAACTGCCGCCTCTGCTCAAGGCGGTCGGTGTGGTGGACGTGGTGGTCGGACCCAAAGGACAAGTCTTAAAAATCACCTGGTGGCGCGCACCCAGGCATGCCGATGTCACGCAGGAAATTGAAAACCTGATTTTGAGTGCCGGGCCTTATCCGGCACCTGTCAAATTGCGCAACGTGACCTATACCGAAACTTGGCTATGGCATGACAGCGGCCGTTTCCAATTGGATACGCTGACTGAAGGTCAAAAATAAAACATTTGCCTCCATGACAGTGCCACACACAAACGCCCGATCCGGTTTCACGCTGGAATGGCTGAACCGAGCCGATGACAAAAACGCTCTTCAATGGCTGGAGGGTTTGTACGGGCAAAGCCCTTGGGTGGCACAGGCAGCGTTAGCGCATCGTCCGTTTCTCAGTCTGGCGCATCTGAAATGGGCACTGGCCGACAGCGTGGCACAGGCTGGTCACGAACAGCAACTGGCCTTGATCAAAGCCCATCCGCTGCTGACGGTCGAGCCTTCAACCGACTTGACACCCGAAGCTCAAACCGGGCTGTGGCAAGCCACGCCAAAGCAAGCCTCGCAATTAAAAGCATTGAACACCGCTTACTTGGAACGCTTCGGCTGGGCTTTCGTCATCGATGAGCGCGGCCCCCGCGGACAGGGCCTGCCGCCGCAAACAATGCTGAATGAACTCAGCCGCCGTTTGCATGCGTCCACCTCAGTCGAATTTGCAGAGTGTTTGCGCCAGATTCACCGGATGGCGGAAACCCGTCTGAACGATAAATCCCATACCTATCCCGTCACCGGCGCAGAAGTCTGGGACTGGCACGAATGGCTGGCTCAGTTCAGCGACCCGGGATTTGCCGAAAAAGGCGAATTGAGTGTCAGCTATCTCACGCACGCCCATCAGGCCTGTGCGCAAACGCTGGTGCTTGGCATGCGCGCCTGCGGTTTTGATGAAGTATGCATTGATGCGGTAGGCAATGTGGTCGGGCGCTACCACCCGGCGCGCCCGGGTGCGCGTTATGTGTTGACCGGCAGCCATTACGACACGGTACGCAATGGCGGCAAATACGATGGACGCTTGGGTATTTTTGTGCCTATGGCCTGTGTGCGCGAACTCGTGCGCGAGGGCAAACGGCTGAATATTGGCCTGGAAGTGGTTGCTTTTGCCGAAGAGGAAGGCCAGCGCTACAAAGCCACTTTCCTGGCGTCCAGCGCGCTCACCGGTAGCTTTCGTCAAGAATGGCTGGATCAAATCGATGCAAATGGCGTCAGCATGCGCCAGGCCATGCAACAGGCCGGTCTGAATCCGGCATATATACCCGCCATACAGCGCGACCCGTCGAACTACCTGGGCTTTGTTGAAGTGCATATTGAACAAGGCCCGGTGTTGCAAAGCCTGAACCTGCCATTAGGTGTTGTGACATCCATTAACGGCAGCGTGCGCTACCTCATAGAGATCAGCGGAACGGCAAGCCGCGCAGGCACCAGTCCCATGAACCAGCGCCAGGACGCAGTGGCCGGCTTTGCTGAATGGGCGGTGTATGTGGAAGAGCGCGCCCGGGCCGATGGCGACTCGGTCGCCACCGTCGGCATGCTCAATGTCCCGCAAGGCTCCATCAATGTGGTGCCGGGCAATTGTCATTTCAGCCTGGACATGCGCGCACCCACTGACGCGCAACGCGACGCCATGGCGCAAGACATATTGAAACAACTGACTGCGGTGTGTGAAAAACGTGGCTTGCAGTTCCGGTTAGAAGAAACCGTCAGAGCCGCCGCAGCACCTAGCGACACAGGTTTACAACAACGCTGGGAAGCAGTGGTCCAGGCACTGGGACTGCCGGTACACCGCATGCCAAGCGGTGCCGGGCACGATGCCATGAAATTACACGACTTGATGCCGCAAGCTATGTTGTTTGTGCGCGGGGAAAACCAAGGCATCAGTCACAACCCGCTGGAATGCACCACCGCAGACGATATGCAGTTGGCCGTGCAAGCTTTTCAAGCGTTGATGCAGGCCGTGACGCTGCGCTGAATCAGCGCTTTTTCAGGCTTTGCCAGACCTGACGCTCATCGGACAAGCCCTCATCGGCCAGGCGTTGGCTGATTTGGGCGTGGTCGCTCAAAGCCGCCAATTCGCGCATTTGACTTAACAAGGTTCGGTAACGCGCTAGCGCATAGTCGGCATTGCTTTGCAGCAAAGCAGGATGAAGCTCAGGGTGGTCTGTGGGCTGCTGTTCTTTCAAAGATGCTTCTCGTTCTACACGGAGCTGGTCTGTGAAGGCCGACGACATGATGGCGGCCGGAATGGCAAACACACCAATGCCAACCAAGGCCAACAATACTGTCAACAAACGCCCCGCAGGGGTGATGGGGGTGATGTCGCCATAACCCACACTGGCCAAGGTGACGACCGCCCAATACATGGCTGTGGGAATGTCTTCAAA
>CAMDKD010000016.1 GCA_945901125.1 Bordetella parapertussis | reverse complement strand
TGCATGCCAGTCCCCAGCAGATGAGATCCGCCGAGCATGCCCTAAGTCCGGAAAACGATTCAAATCGTGGACAAGGGGAAAGTCAGATTTATTCAAATAAATCATGAGGTTACGCTGAGTCTGACGGCAAACGTTGGGACACTAGTGTTGTTCTCTCATTTACTGCACCAGATCAAGCCACACGACTTAAATTTCAAGTGCACAGTTAAAGCACGTGTTTCTAGATCGTGCTTACAGAACAAATATAGTGACTTTGTCCGTGACAAAATAGATCGGACAAATGTTTATTTAACTGTTACCGTGAATGATCATGCGTACCAGCCCATTTTTTTTACCATCTGAAATCGAACGTGAAACGGGATTCAGTAATGAACAGTTGCGAAAATGGCGTCAGCGATTCGAATTCCCTCCCAAGGAATCAAACCTTGATGGCAAGCCGGGCTTCTCACTCAAAACTGTAGAGCAGCTTCTCTTGATAAAACGCTTGCTGGAAGCCGGTTTTCGGCCTGCACAAGTTGTAGGCAAGACTGTGTTGGAACTTGAAAAGCTCAAATCTGAGCTAGGCTTGAATATTCAACTTGCAATGCCCGATGAATCAACACATAAATTCATTGAATACATCAAGTTGGCAAAATTAAAAGAATTTATAGCTCTTTTAAAAAAGAAGCGCCGCACGCAAACAATGCTAACGTTTGTTCAAAATACCATCACTCCGCTTATGATCAGTATTGGGGACGCTTGGACTCGAGATGAAATTGATATTCACCATGAGCACCTTTGTACCGCTTATATCGAACGCTATTTACAGGCAGAGATCCTCAATTTCCAACCTAAAAAAGGTTTACCGGTTATTTTGTTCGCGCTTCCACCGGGAGAGCACCATTTGCTTGGGCTGTTAATGGCCGAGGCTGTGCTGGCTGAGAACGGCGCTGTCACTATCAATATTGGATCTGATATCCCGTTGAATAACCTAAAGCTTGCCGCTATTTCATGCAAGGTTGATGCGGTTGCACTTTCTTTCAGCTTTGCGCACCCGGCGCGCGATGTGTTGCCAACGCTGCTGCATTTTCGGCGCTTGCTTCCGCCGCAGATTCAAATATGGGCAGGCGGCGCGGGTATTTCTGTCATTAGAAAAAAACCTAAGGGCGTAAAAATGATCTACGATTTCAATGAAGCAGTGATTGCAATGAGTGACATTTCTTTTCAGTAGGTATTTTCCTTGTCTGTCACTGAGCGCTAATCTGCACCTAAGGCCCGCAGCAGTTTGTCAAGCAGGTAGCGGCAAACCAGGCCATGAAGCTACATCTGATGCTTTTTACTGCTGTTTTTGCCACTCAATATAAGAACGGCTATGGATCACAAAAAGTCCTTCACCCAATGCATGGAACTGTCCCAGAGCCTGTGTGCGGCCTCATCGTTGGATGCAGCGGCACAAGCTGATACCGGGCGGCATTTGTCATAGTACAAACCGCTTTCAGTTGCAGGCGCCGTCAGGCAACAGTGCAAGCTGGTTTGCGCCCCTTGCTCAGGCGTCAACATTCCGCGCCATTTCAAGAGCGGACGCAAAAAGCGCGGCAATTCGCGCCACACCTCAGTAGCAACCACGCCGGGGTGCAATGCATAACAAGACACACCTGAAGCGGACAAGACACCGGCCAGTTGCCGGCTGAAAAGAATATTGGCGAGTTTGGAGACCGCGTATTCCGGCACACCGCTCAGGCTGCGGCTGCTTTGCTGCAATTTATCCCAAGGCATGCCCTTGAATGCCATGCGGTGGGCGCGACTTGCCACCGTGACTACACGAGCCGGTGCACTGCTTTTGAGTTTGTCCAGCAACAACAGCGTCAACAAAAAATGTCCCAGATGATTCGCCCCGAAAGCCAGCTCAAAGCCTTGTTGCGTTGTGCCGCGTTTGCCGGCCAGACCGGCGTTGTTGACCAGCAAGTGCAAGTCGAGTCCGGTGTCTAGAAACTGCTGCGCACAGGCTTTGACTGAAGCTAAATCATCGAGTTGCAAGGGCAAGAATTGCACCGTGTCTTGGCGGCCGGTGATGGCACGAATCTCATCCATCACGGCTTGTGTGCGTTGCAATGAACGGCCTGCCAGAAACAAGCGGTAGCCCTGCTTGGACAGTTCGATGGCAGTGACCCGGCCTATACCGGTGTTAGCGCCTGTGATAAGTGCGTTGCGTGTAAGTTCCATGGTGAAGTCCGGATTGAAAAAAAACAGGTAACTCAGACCGGAGGAAAAGCCAGCGGCTTGTGTCCCGGGTACCAGACTTTGTATTTGTGCATGCATTGCTGGTAGGAAGCTGAGCTTTCAAAAGCCGATAGCCATTGCTGCAAACAGCCCCAAGCTTGAGCGGTAAACCAGTCAGGGTCGGTGTGAGCGAACTGCCTGACAAACGGCGCAATGGCAGCATCTGCCAGTCCAAAACTGTCGCCGCTCAGGTACGCGCTTTGGGTGAGGCGTTGATTCAGTTGCTGCAAAAACTCAGCGCCAGCATCGCGGTTTGAGACACCGTCGGGCAAGTTGTAACGGCCTGGGTATTTGTAGCGGTCCAGGTGGTGTTTGAATCCGTCGTCGCAGGCGGCGATCAAGGCCAGTTGCTGCGACAACAATTGGCTGTCATCCGGCAACCATGACTGCGGGTCGTGCCGGCGCAAAGCCCACAGCATGATGTCCAGGCTTTGCTCGATCACTGCGTGCGGTAAGACCAACACCGGCACCGTGCCTTTGGGCGACACATCCAACATGTTTTGCGGTTTTTGCGCCAGCGCGACTTCACGAATTTCACAGCGTATGCCTGCGGCCAGCAGCGCCATGCGGGCGCGCATGGCGTAAGGACAACGGCGGAATGAATACAGAACAGGTGCCTCGGGTGGCAGCAAGGCGGCAATGCTTTTTTGTTTTTGCGGTTCGCCCAAATGCACTTGCCCGCGCGCCTTGGCCAGCACAAACTGTTTTTGTCTTTCGCGCGCGCGTTGCTTGTGTTCTTCGCTGGTGTTCGCATGGCAGCGCGGGCAACTGACACCGAGTTCAAACAAAGGTGACTCTGTCATGCCTTCGGCCAGCGGGTCGCGGCAACTGCGACATATGCCGAGTTTGCCCGGCACCAGACCGTGACCGACCGAGGTGCGTTCATCGAACACAAAACACTCACCCTGCCACAGGCTTTGCGCGGGTGCGACTTGCTCCAGGTATTTCAAAATACCGCCTTGCAAATGAAACACCTCGTCAAAGCCGTGGGTGCGCATGAGCGCAGTGGATTTTTCGCAGCGTATGCCGCCGGTGCAAAACATGGCGACCTTGGGTTTGCGCCCGCTATCAGTTTGTAATTCACGCGCTTTTTCCACCCATGCGGGTAACTGGGAAAACGTTTGTATGTCAGGGTTGATGGCCCCGGCGAACGTGCCTATTTCCACTTCGTAGTCGTTGCGCGTATCTATGAGCACCACGTCCGGGTCGCTGATCAAAGCGTTCCAGTCCTGCGGTTTCACATAAGTACCGGCCATGTGAATCGGGCTGATGCCGTCCACGCCCATGGTGACGATTTCTTTTTTCAAACGCACTTTCATGCGGTGAAAAGGCGGTGCGTCTGCAAAAGACTCTTTGTGTTCCAAATCGGCCAGGCGCGGGTCGGCACGCAAGTAAGCCAGCACCGCGTGCACGTCTTGCGCCTTACCGGCAATCGTGCTGTTAATGCCTTCGCGCGCCAGCAAAATCATGCCTTTGACATGGTGGGCTTCGCAAAAAGCCAGCAAAGGCGGTTTCATGTCCTGGAAATCCGGCAGGTCGACGAACTTGTAAAAAGCCGCCGTCAGAAAAACGTGTTCAGTGGCAATAGCATTCATGCACCTATTTTGCCTTGGACGGGCAGGCTTATCATGGCCGAGCCCGTCAGTGCTGAGTTCAATGTTTGAAACGGATCAAAACCATGCGCTTCCTGATTCAATCCCTGTGTTTCTGCTTGCTGCCTTTGTCGGTCGCCGCCGCCCAGCCCTACCAAATGCCGGCCGGTGCCGCCGACCACGAAGCCCCGGACATCGTCGCGGGCTACCGCGCCATCTTCACCTGTTCGGCGCATTTCTTTGCCGGCAGGCAGTTGAGCGACATACTCAAGGTCGAACTCGTAGACGTGCAAGGCAAAGGTTTCCCGGACCCGGTGATTGATGAAAAACGCCAACTGGTGTTTGCCTCCGACCCGACATTGAAGTACCGGCGCATTGCCGCCTACCGCCCGGACATGGGCTGCACGCTGTTGCCGCCGCACTGGCAACTCAGTGATGTGCCGCGTTTGCCAAATGTGGCTTATGCGCCCGCGCCCGATGTCAGCGCGCTGGCGTTTCCGGCTGGTGACAAGGTCGGATTGCCTGCTGATGGCGTAGATCCGTATTATCCGCAACTGGCATCGGTGCTGACCAAAGCCTTTGACGGCGTGACACATGCCAAAGTACCCGGCACCGTCACCACAGCCGTGCTGGTCATCAAACGCGATAAGCAAAACCATTACAAGCTGATTGCCGAACGCTACCGCCCAGGTTTTGGCATACACAGCGGCTACCGCACCTGGTCTACCGCCAAAAGTATCAGTGCAGCGCTGTTGGCGATTGCCAGCCAACAAGGCATGCTGGAATTGAACAAGCCGGTCTCCATACCCGAATGGCCCGAGGGTGATCCGCGTCGACAAATCACCTACCAACAGCTGATGCGCATGTCCAGCGGTTTGTACAGCGGCGGCGCGAATTCGGCAGCGGTGTATTTCGGCGGCCAGGACGTGGTCAGTGCGGCGACTGGCACACCCTTGGAAGTCAAACCCGGCACGCGCTGGAAATACGCCAACAACGACACGCTGCTGCTGATGCGCTCGCTGCGCCATCTGCTGGCCGATGATTTGCGTTATTTGCGTTTTCCTTATGACGAATTGCTGCACCCGCTGGGCATGCACCACACGCGCATGGAGGTAGACCATGCTGGAAACTTCATCGCCTCCAGCCAGGTCTACACCACGGCGCGCGACTTGGCCCGCTTTGGCATATTTCTGGACCAGGACGGGGTTCACCAAGGCAAACGCTTGCTGCCTGAAGGCTGGATACAGTTTGTCAGTACCCCTGCACCCGCCAGGCCGGTGGTGGCCGGTGAATGGGGTTATGGCGCGCAGTTCTGGTTGCTAGACACCATGCCCGAGGTGCCCAAAGGCACTTACACCACTTTCGGTAACAAAGGTCAGTACGTGACCGTGGTGCCCGGCCATGACCTGGTGATTGTGAGAACCGGCGTCGACCCCAACGGCATCGAATACAAACAGGACAGGTTGGTGGTCGATGTGCTCAAGGCCTTGAAGCAGATTCCTTGAAAACCTGAAACGCCAGGCCGTTGCCCAGGCCCCGTGCTTTTTGCGGTCGGCTACAGCGTCTGCCAACCGAACTCAGGGTGAATGCATCAAAGGGGTTTGCCGCCAAGCCAGCATGGCGCCAGACAACAAAATCGCCGCCGAGAACAATAAACCGCCAGGTAAACCGCCTGCATGGTCTGACACCCAGCCGGTCAAACTCGGGCCGAACACCTGCCCCACGGCAAACACGCTGGTGAACACCGTGATGACCGACACCCACTGTGTGGCCGGCAGATTGTGTTTGATGAAGGCGGTGGTCGATGCCACTGCTGTCGCAAAACACCCGCCGAACAACATGCCCGAAGCAAATATGGCAACGACATCCCAGCCGTGGAAATCGCTGCCGCTCAGCGCTATGCAAGCCGGCATGACGCAGGCCAGCGCCAGCAAACTGTTGACGATAGCCAGGCACTGACCGGCTTTGAATCTGTCGAGCGCACCGGACCAGAGTTGCACACTGAACATGCCGCACAAACCCATCACAGCATAAAACGCGCCGGTTTGCCAGGCCGTCCAATGCAATTCACGCAGCAGTGAAATGACAAACGTCATGTAGCCTATGTAGCCCATGCCAAAACAAAAATAACCGGCCAACATATAACTGTAGCGAGCTTTGGCGGTGGTGTCAGTTGCACTGCTGCGCCCGGGAGCGGCCGGCACGGCCCTGGCCGGTTGCCACATCAACAAGGTCAGCAACAAGCCGGTGGCACCCACCGCCAGCCAGCCGGGCTGCCAGGGATGCGGCCATTGCGCCAGCTCGCCCAGGTACAGCGTCCACGGCACCAAGCCGGCACAAATCACCATTCCCAGTCCGCCGCCGGCATAGTAAATACCGAGTAGCAGGCCCGAGCGCCGCGGGTGCAGCGAAGCCAATTGCGCGATCAATACAGTGCCGCCAGCAAATACAGATGCACTGGTGAAGCCGGACAAAAACCGCAGCAAACCGATCAAAGAAGCATCGGTGACCAGCGCACACAAGCCCAGAAACACGCTGGAGAAAATGCCGCCGGCCACAAACGAGCCCCAGGAGGAAAAGCGCCGTATCACCATTGACAGACTGAGCGCGCCGAGCAAATAACCGGCGGCATGCGCGGTGTTCATCGCTCCGAGCAACAGGTAGGACCAGCCCAGATCGGCGCGCATGGCCGGCACAAACAAAGCGTAGGAAAACCGGACCAGACTGGTGCCGATGATGCTGCCCAAAGACAAGCCCATGGCCAGCAGCACCGGCCTGGCCGACAACCAGCGCTGTGCCCTGGCTTGCAAGTCAGCAGCCGGTATCAAAACATGCTTAGGCGTTCAACATGCCGCTAAGGCGTTGGCGGATGATGCCTTCGGCCTCGGCCATGATGCGGTCTATCAGTTGCTGAACCGTGGGTATGTCGTGAATCAAACCGGCGACCATGCCGCAAGACCATGCGCCTGAGTCCATGTCGCCGTCGACCATGACGCGCGGATACACACCGGCGACTTCGTCCATGATGTCTTCAAACTTGATGCTGCTGCCAAGCGCGCGTTCTTTTTCCAGCAAACGGTCGACCGCCGGGTTGCGCAGCACCCGCTCGGTGTTGCGCAGCGGGCGCATGACCAGACGCGTATCGAGTTCGGTAGCAGCCAAAATGGCTTGTTTGACTTTCTCGTGCACCGGGGCTTCCACAGTAGCGATAAAACGCGTGCCCATGTTCATGCCTTGCGCGCCCAAAGCAAGTGCTGCCACCAGAGAGCGGCCATCGGCCATGCCGCCGGACGCGACAAACGGGATTTTCAATTCGTCGGCAGCGCGCGGCAGCAGGATGAAGTTGGGGATATCGTCCTCGCCCGGGTGACCGCCGCACTCGAAACCGTCAATGCTGAGCGCGTCGCAACCTATGGTCTGCGCTTTGAGCGCGTGGCGCACCGAGGTGCATTTGTGAATCACTTTGACACCGGCAGCCTGCAAAGCCGGTAAATATTTTTGCGGGTTATTGCCTGCGGTTTCGACCGCCTTGACGCCGCCTTCGATGATGGCTTGTATGTAGCCGGGGTAGTCGGGTTCCTTGAGGGCCGGCAAAAAAGTGAGATTCACACCAAAGGGCTTATCGGTCATCTCGCGGCAGCGACGGATTTCATTGGCCAGGTCTTGCGGCGTGCGCTGTGTCAGCCCGGTGATGATGCCCAAGCCGCCCGCGTTGGAAACAGCTGCAGCCAGTTCGGCAAAGCCTACATAGTGCATACCGCCTTGAATAATGGGGTGGCGGATACCGAACATGTCTGTGATGAGAGTTTTCATTGGGGAAAGTGAAGTTGGATGGGTGAAAAAAATCAGTGTTTGAGCGCGGACTTGACCTGCTCTATGCGGTCCTGGCCCCAGTACATGTCGTCGCCGACAAAAAACGTCGGGGCACCGAAGACGCCACGCTCTACCGCACGCATGGTAACGGCTTTGAGCTTGTCCTTGGTGGCCTGCTGATTGGCCAGCGCCAGCATCTCGGCAGCCGCAAAACCGGCACCGGTCAAAACATCGGCAACCACCGCCGGGTCGTTCATGTTCATACCGTCGACCCAGATGGCGGTATAAACCGTGTCCATGAAATGCTGCAATTGCGGGTCTGAGCGCATTTGCAAACCGGTGACCATGCGCATCAAAGTGGTCGTGATGATGGGGAAAAACGGATTGAAGTTCAAAGGCACACCGTAACTCTTGGCATAGCGTTGCATGTCAATGATCAAGTACTTGCCCTTGGCCGGTACCGTCATGGGCGCTGCATTGCCGGTGGCCTGAAACACGCCGCCCAATAGCATGGGCAGCATATGAACAGTCGCGCTGGTGTCAGCGCATATATGCGGCAACTGGGTATGCGCCAGGTAGGCGGCCAAGCTACCGAAGTCGAAATAAAAGTCGAAGGTTTTTGGCATGTGTGTTTTTCTTTGCAAAGTGGTTATTTGTTGTAGATGCTGGAGGCGTGGTTCCACCAGGGCAGGTCGGAATAAGCGCGCAGATCGAGTTCATGCGTCCAGGCCGACCGGTGTTGCTGCGCCAGATGGAAATACGTGTCCGCGACTTGGGCCGGCAGTATCAAGCCGTCGTTTTCAAGGCCTTTGTCCTGGCGCAATTGTTGGAATTTTTCCGGACCCAGCATTTTGCCCAAGGTGTCCGGTGCATCCACAGCACCATCAATCAAAATATGCGCCACATGTATGCCCTTGATGGAGAACTGCGCATTCAATGACTGACACAGCATGCGTCTGCCCGCCATGGCCGAGGCGTGTGAATGCTGACCGGCGTTGCCGCGCACCGCAGCGGTGGCCCCGGTGACCAGCAAAGTGCCCTTGCCGCGCTCTTCCATGTAGGGGAACAGCACCGAAGCCAGCCGGAACAAGCTGAAGGTAGCCAGACGCCAGCCCATCTCAAAGGCCTTGAGCGAGGTGTTGCCCAGGGACCGGTCGCCGATTTGTGCGCCTATGTTGAATACCGCCACTTCTATGGGCCCGATGTTGTCTTCTATGTGCCTGACCAGGGTTTCTATGCTGCCCTCTTCAGCCACGTTGATCAAACTGCCGTCGGCTGAGCCGCCGCTGGCTTGTATGTCGGCAATCAAGCGCTGCAAGCCTTGTTGGTCGGTACGGCGGGCCAGATACGCGTGGTAGCCCTCAGAGGCAAAGCGCATGGCCACATGGCCGCCTATGCCGGCACCGGCACCCAGAATCAAACAAACAGGTTTTTTCATTATGGTTCGAGCAGTCTAGAAAAAAGAGCTTAGCTTAGCAAATGGAATGCTTTAGACATTGTCAATCCAATCCATGCCGTGCCAGCGTTTGCAATCCCTTTGTTCAGGCGAGGCCAGAAATTGCATGAAACTGCGCGCTGCCTGAGATCTTGACTCGTCCTGCGCAGCGCCAGCACCTAAGGCTGAGCTGAACCTGGTGATGCAGGCCACTTCCGGCGGCAAGTCGCCTATCAAGGTGATGCCAGCTTGATTCATTAGTTCGCTGCGCTGCTGAAAACCGAGGGCTACCTTGCCCTGAGCGAGCAGCAAACCGACCGGTGTACCCGGCGGCGGCACCAGAATGCGTGGCTTTAATTCGTCCATCACGCCCCAGCGCGTGAACAGTTTTTCCAGGTAGGAGCCGCTAGGCCCGGTGGAATAACTTAAAGAAGGGGCTGCCAGCACCGCTGCGCGCAAATGGGCTTCAGTAGATATGTCAGGCGGCGTGACTTGTGACGGTACCGCCACCGCCACCGGTGAATCCACCCAGTCGCAACGGCTGCCAGCCAGCACATGCCCGGCATCCTGCAAGCGCGCAATCGCGTCTGCGGCCAACAAGACCAGGTCGAAAGACTCACCGGCTTGTACGCGTTTGGCGGCATCAACGCCGCCAACAGACTCGATATGGACTGGCACACCGGTTTTATCCAAGTACTGCTTACACAAATCGGTCAGCAAGGCTTTGGTCGCCATGGAGGAAATGCCGGTTAAGGTCAATAAAAGTTGATCTGGCATGAAAGTCATTGTAGGCAGCCAACTGACTTGTCACAGACCGCGCAGCATGGACACAGCATTTTTAAAACCGGCCGCCTGAAATGCCGACATATTGAGTTATTCTGAGGACTTGTTACCGGTTTTGTTCCCCAGCAAAGGAGTTTGTCATGGCTTCTGTATTTACCCCTGCTCAGCAAGCTGCCTTTGAGGCGGATGGTTATGTGATCGTCCGCGGTCTGTTTGACAAGGAAGAGATTGCGCTGATGCGTGATTCGATTGAACAAGACCCGGACCTGCAAAACAGTTTGTACAACCGCAAGGATGCACAGGGCAAAGCCACCATGATGGCGACCTGGAACCACCCCGGCGACAGCGCTTACGGTCTGGCCGCCAGGTCGCTTCGCGTGGTCGACACCATGGAGCAAATGCTAGGCGGCGAGGTTTACCACTACCACTCCAAACTCACGGCCAAGGAGCCGCTGGACGGCGGCGCCTGGGAATGGCACCAAGATTACGGTTACTGGTACCACAACGGCTGTTTGCTACCGCACATGGCCAGCGTCATGGTGGCGCTGGACAAGGCCAACAAAGAAAACGGTTGTTTGCAGGTGTTGCGCGGCTCACACCTGGCCGGACGGGTGGAGCACGGCATCATCCCTGGCGAACAAGTCGGTGCCGACCCCAAGCGCGTTGAAGAGATGATGCGCAGCATGCCGCTGGAGTACGTGGAAATGGAACCCGGCGACGGCTTGTTTTTTCATGCGAATGTGATGCACCGCTCAGACCAGAACCGCTCGCCCAACCGGCGCTGGACCGTGCTGTTTTGCTATAACGCGGCGCGCAACAACCCGTTCATCGAGCACCACCATCCGTTTTACACGCCGCTGGACAAGGTCAGCGATGAGGCCATCAAACAAGCGGGTTTGAAATTCTCCGGCACCGGACAAGACGCATTCATGAAGACGTTTTCCAATCCACCCGGTTTGAAACAACGCCTGGGCACCGGCGCCTGATAAGCGCTTTGACTGAAGAATCGAGCCACCTGTTGAGACCTGTGAAACTTTGCCTGTTGATGTTGCTGTCCCTGACGCTGGCCAGCGCCAGGGCCGAGTGGACTTTTTTACTGGAAGCCTCGGACGGTTCCGCCTTTATTGACCTGCAAACCGTGAAGAGAGCCGGAGACCAAGTCTCGGTCTGGTTTTTACGGGAGATGAAACAACCTACACCCTCACCCATGCACAGCAACAGGTTGTACCGTTCATCCAAGGTGCAAATTGAAGTGGACTGCAAAAAAAACCACTACAGGGTGTTGTACTCAGCCTGGCATGAAGGGCTTAAGGGAAGCGGAAAGATAGTGTCCGAACTGAATAACGTTAAAACCGGTTTGCTTAACTGGCAATTGATCCCACCAGAGGGGTCTTTCATACTTCCTCTGGTGGTTTATGTCTGTCAGTAAAACCGGTTTAAGACAGTTTTTTCTGCGTGTTCGGCAGCACCAAGGTGATGACCGTACCGACGACGGCAATAGCTGCCAGCGCGAAGAATGCCGCTTCACTGGCGCCGCCCGACATGGTGCGAATGCGACCGATGAGATCCGGACCGAAGTGGCCGCCGAGGTTACCCACCGAGTTGACCAAGGCAATGCCCGCAGCTGCCGCTGTTCCTGAGAGGAATGCTGTCGGCAATGACCAAAAGGTAGCGACAAAAGCCAGTGTGCCTGATGCAACCAGCGTCAATGCGATCAAAGAAGGTACAGGCGCGTGCCCGACCAAGGCCAGGCCAATCAGACCAGCGACACCGATCAGCAGGGCACCTGCCACGTGCCAACGGCGCTCGCCGGTTTTGTCCGAATGCGCACCCCAGAACACCATGAACACCGCTGAAATGCCCCAGGGGATCATGCTGAGCAAGCCGACTTTGAAGAAGTCTTTTTTGTCAACACCAAGCTCCTGAATGATGGTCGGCATCCAGAAGTTGATGGCATAAAAACAGATCACGCCAGAGAAATAAACCAGAGCCAGACACCATACGCGGTAGTCAGAAAAGGCATCCCACAGGCTGTGGCCTTTGCCCAATTCGTCCTTGGCGGCATCGTCCAATTTAACTTCTTGAACGATGAACTCTTTTTCACGCTCGTCCAGCCAGGGCGCATGGCGCGGTCCATTGGGCAGAAACACGAAGACCAGACAGCCGACGATGATGGAAGGAATGCCTTCGAGCAGGAACAACCATTCCCAACCGCGCAAGCCGCCCATGCCTTGCATGTACTGCATGATGGCACCCGACACCGGCGCACCGATCACGTTGGAAATGGCAATCGCCGTCATGAACAAGGCAATCACTTTGGTGCGGCGTGAGCCCGGAAACCAGTAGGTCAAATACAAAATAATGCCGGGGAAAAAGCCGGCTTCGCAGGCACCCAGCAAAAAGCGGAATACGTAGAAAGTGAATTCTGCGTCGGTGCAATTGAACAAGGCGGCGATAGAGCCCCAATAAATGTCATCTGTGAACATGAAGGCCGAGGAAATAATGCCCCAGGTGATCATGATCCGGGCAATCCACATGCGGGCGCCGACTTTCTCCAAAATGATATTACTGGGCACTTCAAATATGAAGTAACCGATGAAGAAAATGCCTGCGCCGAAGCCGTAAATTGCATCCGAAAAATTCAGGTCTGCCGCCATTTGCAGTTTGGCAAAGCCTACATTGACCCGGTCAAGAAAAGCGACGATGTAACAAACAAAGAGAAACGGAATCAAATGGCTGGCGACTTTGTCGTAAGTCGCCTTGACAAATTCCGGACTGTCTGTGACGTTGGAAGTGGAAGTGTTCATGCTCAGCACCTTGCTATGTATCAATCAACCAATGACCTTAGCACAGACAACTTCATTGACAGAGATATGCATGAGCTTTCAACCCAAGCCCGAGGGTAAGTACCGATTAAAAACAGCTTGTCGCTAAAATGAGCCCTCGGTCCTGTGTACCGAACCCTGCTTTTCCGCGTTTCGGCGCTCATTAAACCTGCGTGATTCCGCACGCAGGTGGCTTTTTCAAATCGGACTTCACCATGAATGACTTCAATGGACGCCGTCTGGCGTTGCAATGGGCCTTGTGCCTGCCCGCTTCTTCCCTGCTTTTAAACCATGCATATGCCAACGACGGCGTATTGCGCGTCTCGGCCATTCCGGACGAGGCGCCCACCGAGTTACAACGCAAGTTCACGCCTCTGGGTAATTACTTGTCGGCACAAACTGGATTGAAAGTAGTGTTCACCCCGGTCACCGATTACGCAGCAGTGGTCGAAGCGCTGGCGGCCGGCAAGATTGACCTGGCCTGGCTGGGCGGCTTTACTTTTGTGCAAGCACGCATACGCACAAACGGCAGCGCAGTTCCTATCGTGCAACGCGAAGAAGACGCCAGATTCACTTCCAAATTCATCACCGCTGACCCGTCAATCAAAAGTTTGAGCGATCTCAAGGGAAAGACCTTTGCCTTCGGCGCGCCCTCTTCCACCTCGGGCAGTCTGATGCCACGTTTTTTCATGCAGCAAGCAGGCTTGAACATAGACAAAGATTTTAAAAATATCGCCTTCTCGGGCGCACACGATGCAACAGCGGCTTTTGTGTCCGCCGGTAAAGCTGACGCCGGGGTGTTGAACGCGTCCGTGTGGGACAAACTGGTCGAGCAGAAAAAAGTCGACACGGACAAAGTACGCGTGTTTGCCACCACGCCGCCGTTCTTTGATTACAACTGGACGGTGCGCGGTGACCTGGACCCAAAACTGGTCAAGGCTTTGAGCGATGCGTTTTTAAAACTCGACGCGAACAACCCTGAGCACAAAGACATATTGACGCTGCAACGCGCCACGCGTTTCATACCCACGCGCAAGGAAAACTACGACGGCATAGAAAAAGCGGCCGTATCGGCAGGGTTGCTGAAGTAAAAACGCCATGTCTTCTTTCAAGTGCAACAAGCACCTGATGCCGACCATGAAACACCACGGTTCATGAGCGTCACGCTCGATCAACTCGACTTTATTCACCCGAACGGCTTGGTGGCGCTCAAGCGCATACATCTGCAAGTGCGCGCGGGTGAACACGTGGCATTGATCGGTCCCTCGGGGGCTGGCAAAACCACGCTGCTGTCGGTGATAGGCGCACGCCTGGTGCCAACACGCGGCCAAGTGACTGTGCTGGATCAGGCCGTTGATATGCAGGCCGAGCATTCACTGCGGCTGCTCAGGCCGCGCATAGGCTCCATCTACCAGAGTCCTCCGCTGCCCGCACGCCAACGCGTGGTCACCGCCGTGCTGGCCGGACGACTCGGTGTCTGGCCGGTCTGGAAATCGCTGGCCTCTTTGCTTTATCCCTGGGACATCGCGGGCGCTGCGCAGGTACTGTCGCAAGTGCAACTGTCAGACAAATTGTTTGACCGCTGCGACCAACTCTCGGGCGGTCAATTGCAACGCGTGGGCATGGCGCGTGTGCTTTACCAGCAAGCTGATTTGGTGCTGGCCGACGAGCCGGTGTCGGCGCTTGACCCCGGTCTGGCCCTGGCCATGTTGCAAATGCTGCAACTGGACGCCAGCGCACGCGGTGCCACGCTGATCACCAGCTTGCACGCCGTCGATCTGGCACTGGGTTGTTTTCCACGCATCGTCGGCTTGCGCGATGGAGAAATCGCGTTTGATCTGCCCGCGCAAGAAGTCACGCAAGCGATGCTGGACGATTTGTTTGCCAACGAAGCCACGCAGGCAAAGGACGGGGACATGTCCGCCGCACACCACACGCGGCTTCAGCACCCGGTGTGAAAGCCATGGCAATGCTTGACAGCCGCCGAGACCCGCTTGCAGCGAACCGCTTGTCGCTGTCGCTGCTCATGGTGCTGCTGGCCTGGCCCGTGCTGAAGGCCGCCGAGTTCAACCCCGGCGCATTGTTTGATGCAGCGAACTTGAAAGTCATAGGCCATTTTCTGGCGGCTTTTCTGCCGCCGCAAACAGGTGCTGAGTTTTTAAGCGAACTGTTTAAAGCCACGCTGCAAACCCTGGCGATTGCAACAGCCGGTATTACGCTGGCCTTGCTGGTCGCCGTGCCGCTGGCTTACCGGGTCAGCCGTGTCTGCCGCTCTCACCCGGGCTTGCAACTGATCACACGCAGCTTGCTGACAGTATTGCGCGGCATACCTGAACTGGTGTGGGCGCTGCTGTTTGTGCGCGTCATGGGCTTAGGCCCGGCGGCAGGTGTGCTGGCCCTTGGCTTGACTTACGGCGGCATGCTGGCCAAGGTCTACGCGGAAATCCTGGAGTCGGTGGACCAGACACCTGCCCGCGCCTTGCAAGCCGCAGGTGCGAGTCGGCCAGTGGCCATGCTTTACGGACTGCTGCCGCTGGCGGCCAAAGAACTGATTTCATACACGGTCTACCGCTGGGAATGCGCATTGCGCGCCTCGGTGGTCATGGGTTTTGTCGGCGCCGGAGGCTTGGGTCAGTTGATGGACCAGGCCATGAAGATGCTCAACGGCGGAGAGGCGTGTTCGGTGCTGATCGTTTTTTTGTGTCTGGTGGTGTTGGCAGACAGCTTGTCAACTTGGCTGCGCTATGCATTGGATGCACCTTCTCAGCGACAAGGTTCTGCGTTCGGCTGGCGCAGTAGCTGGTGTGCGCTGTTATTGATGACCTCGGTCGTCAGCAGTTTTGCTTTGCTGTCGATTGATTTTTCAGAACTGCTGTCGCTGCAGGCGGGCCATTCCATGGCCCGGTTTGTGTCCGGTTTTTTCCCCGCCGATGTGTCGGCCAACGTGCTGGCAAAAAGCGCCTATGGCATTTGGCAAACACTGGCGGTGTCGGTGCTGGGCACCGCACTGGCCGCCGTGGCCGGCTTGCTGCTCGCCGTCAGCAAGCCGCGAACGCTGGTTAACGCTGTGTTGAACATATGCCGCAGCGTGCCCGAACTGGTGTGGGCGACATTGACCGTGCTGGCGGTCGGACTCGGCCCCTTCGCCGGTGCGCTGGCGCTGGCTTTGCACACCACGGGAGTGCTGGGGCGACTGTTCGCGCAAGCTATTGACAATGCCACGCGCGCTCCTGCGCTGGCCTTGCAGCACGCCGGGGCATCACGCAGCCTGGCTTTTGTGTATGCCACCCTGCCGCAGATTGCGCCGCAGTTGGTCGCTTACACGCTGTACCGCTGGGAAATGAACATACGCATGGCCGCCATACTGGGCTTTGTCGGCGCAGGCGGTTTGGGGCAGTTGCTTTATGTGGCGCTGTCGCTGATGGACTACCCGCAGGCGTGCACGCTCATCTTCGCCATGCTGCTGTTGTCCGTGCTGGTAGATCAGACCAGCGCCCGGCTAAGGCGCTTGATGGCCTGAACACAACTTTATTTTTTGATGCTGACCAGCTCAACTTCAAACTGCAACACCGTCTTGGGCGGAATCACGCCGCGTACGCCTTCGTCGCCATAGGCTGTGGCCGGAGGACAGGTCAGGCGCGCTTTGCCGCCCACTTTGATTTTTTGCATGCCTTCGGTCCAGCAAGGAACCACGCGGGACAAAGGAAAAGCGATGGGCTCGCCGCGTTTGTAGCTGCTGTCGAATTCCTTGCCGTCAGGCAAAGTGCCACGGTAATGCGCCACCACGGTGTCTGCGGCGGTCGGGCTGGCGCCGCTGCCTTCTTTAAGGTGCTCGATTTTCACGCCCGAGGAAAGAGTTTCGGTTTTATTCTGGGCACTGGAGACGCCGACAGACAAAGCCAGCAAGGCAAAAGACAAAAGTGTGGTGATTTTCATGGTGTGAGGCAGTTAAGGAAAAAAAGCATTATCAGCGCTGAAGCCACAACTCATGAAGCTGTTCAATCGCTGACCTGACAAAGCGGCAGGTGTTTAATTGGAGTTAGCCATGCGGCAACGCTGAATATCACACGCGGTGGGTAGCAATGACCGGTACTCGAAGTTTTTCGGCATGACGCCGTTGTCCCGGATAAAGCACTTTTCACCGGCATCGTTGCTGTAATAAGAAAGCACATCGACGCAGCGGCGTGAATGCGAGGTCATTCCCTGAAAATGCCCGACTTCATGCGACACCACCATTTGCAAGGTTTCCATGAGATTGCGGCTGGCATTGGCTTTCTTCAGGTTTGCAAATGCTTCGGGGCTGAGCGTCAAGGTTTTCTTAGTGATATTGGCCAAGCCTATGGTGCCGAGTTTGTCATCGTCGTTCCATTGCACCGCTATTTTGAAAATGCCTTTGGCATCAAACAAATCGCGTTTTAGCATGACCGTGTTCTGACCACCGCACTGGTCCCAGGCCGACGCCGCCTGCTGCAACACAGAAAACACAGCGTCCTCGCTGACCCCGGATGGCGCGCCCAGGTGTTCATACACATAAACCATGCTGGGACTGAGCATTTTCGTGTCTTTAGCACCATCGTTCCAATTGGCGATTTCATTTGGCAGGCATTGTGCGATCTCGCTGTCGCGCAAAGAATATTCCTTGCTGGCAGCCGTTTTTTCATCCACTTTGTTCGGCAGACGTTTGACTTTTTTGGTGGCCGTGTTGTCGACACTGCCTGAGGGAGCAATCACTGGTGCGGTGGTCGTGCTTTTGCTCACCTCCAGGGTCGAAGGCGGGGGTTTTTTGTTCAGATGCAGTTCTTTGACGGTCTGGTGCACTTTGTCCGTGTCTGCTGTTCCCAGCCACACCGCCACGTTAGAGCGAATAGCTTCTATTTCGTTGTAGGAACAGTCTTTGCCGTACCTACCCAGCCACTCGAGCGCACGTTTTTCCCGAACCTGTACATCATTGATGGAGTAGGCCATGCTACGGAAATCTTCCGCTTTGCAAACTGGGGAAACCTTTTCCTCTGGCACAGGCTTCTTCGCCTGACCGGGAGCACCCAAGGGGAACATGCCCAAGCCGAGCAGCACCAAGGCGGCTATTAAAGATCGACTTTTTAAAAAAAGGCTGTTGTTATAGGTGAAAAACATGGGGGGGCTTCGACATACAAGGCTGATGTTAGCAATCGGCAGTCGCGGTCTGAACTTGACCGCCTGCGCCGGGGAAACATCAACCCTGTACCGAATAACCGCCGTCCACCGGTATGGCGGTACCGGTCAGAAAATCCGAAGCCGCGCTTGCCAGAAAAACCGCAATGCCGCCGAAGTCGCCCGGCTCGCCCCAGCGTTTGGCAGGCGTTCTGTCCAGCACACGCTCATGCAGTCCGTTGACATCGATGCGCGCCTGGCGGGTCAAGGCGGTGTCTATCCAGCCGGGCAGGATGGCGTTCACCTGTATGTTGTCCGCCGCCCAGGCGCAGGCCATGGCGCGTGTCATTTGCACCAAACCGCCTTTGGAAGCGGCGTAAGGCGTGGCAAATGAAGCGCCGAAGATGGACATCATGGAGCCGATGTTGATGATTTTTCCTGCGCCTAGTTTTTTGAACTCAGGATAGACCGCCTGCGAGCAGCAAAAGGCACTGGTCAGGTTGGTTTGCAACACCTGGTTCCATTCGGCCAAGGCGTAATCCTGCGGCGGCTTGCGTATGTTCATGCCGGCGTTGTTCACCAGAATGTCTACGCGCCCCAGAGCCGTCACGGTTTTTTGCACCAGACTGTGGCACGAAGCCTCTTGCTGCACATCGACCTGAATGGCAATAGCGCGACCACCGGCGGCCAGCAACTGGGTCACCGCAACGGTATTTTTTTCAATATTACGTCCGGCGATCACCACCGTGGCCCCGGCAGCTGCCAGGCCTGTGGCCATGCCCAGGCCTATGCCGCCGTTGCCCCCGGTGACGACGGCGACTTTGCCACTCAAATCAAACAAATCATTCATAGACAGGTGAATTTAAAACTTATGCGACGGCGGCAAACCGTTTTGCGTGGCGACAAAGTCGGCCAGCATGGGCACGTATTTCTGCGCATAGCCTTGCGCCTCCATGGCGGCGAATGAGTTTTTCACCATCGATTGGATGGGATGCAAAGCGCCTATGTCGGTGGCCAGGCTGCTCAGGTAACGCATGTCTTTGTGCGCATTGGTGATGGTGAATTTGTGCGCGTTTTCGTCGCCGTTCATGGTCCATTTCATGAAGGTGTCGTAGAACGGACTGCGCATGCGGCCTGAGCCGATGACCGAGTGAAACTGGTCTTGGCTCAAACCGGCTTTGCGCGCAATCGCTAGCGCTTCAGAAAACAATGCGGCGTAGCCCATGGCGACAAAATTGTTCACCAGTTTCATGGTGTGACCCAGACCGACCGGGCCCAGGTGAACGATATTGGCGGCCCAGCACTCGATCACCGGCTTGACCGCGTTGAACAACTCGGGCGACGCACCGACCATGGCGTCCAAGGTGCCTGCCTCGGCTTCGGCCGGGGTGCGGCCCAGCGGCGCGTCTATGAAATGCATGCCGTGGCTCTCAGCCAGCGCGGCCATTTGCTTGGTAGACACGGGGTTGGAAGTTGAGCAGTCGATGATGATCAGGCCTTTTTTGCCACCGGCAATCAAACCATCCGGGCCGTTCATCAAAGCTTCAACTTGCGGCGAACCGGTGACGCACAAATGCACGATGTCGCATTGCGCTGCCAACTCGCGCGCGTTTTTGGCTTCGGTGGCGCCCAGCGCTTTCAAACGCTCTATGGGTTCGCGGTTCTTGTGTCCCATCACGACCAGCGGGTGGCCTTTGGTCACGATGTTTTTGGCCATACCTGCGCCCATCAGGCCAACGCCGATGAAACCTATCACTTGTTTGCTCATGAATGTTCTCCTCTGAAAGAATTAACGGATAAAGACCGCGACGTCGGCGCAACCGGCGATGTCAAACCGCAGGTCCTGTCCGCTCACGGGGAAAAATGAAGCCAGCCAACTGCCGGTGGTCACCCATTGCCCGGCTTTGAAGCGGTGGCCGCGTTGCTGAAAATGGTTGGCAATCCAGGCCATGGCTTGCAGCGGATGGCCCATCACGTCGCGGCTGTGGCCGTTGCCTATGGGCTGGCCGTCGACATAAGCGGTGCCGGTGGTTTGCCACAAATCAGCAAACCTGGATTTGTCAATCTGCGAGCCCAGCACCACGCCGTGGTTCCAGGCGTTTTCAGCCACCAGACTGAAAAAATTCTGCTTTAAATCGGGGTACACCGCGTGTCTGTCGTCGGCGATTTCCAGCGACGGGTAGGCACAGGCAATGAAGTCCAGAATGCTGTCTGCGGTCCAAGGCGCTTTGCGCTCGGGCACATCCCGGGCAAATTGCAGCGCCAGTTCAAACTCGATGATCAAGTGCTGTCGCTTGGCTATGACCACGGTGTGCCCGCTTTGAAACACGGTGTCTGCCAACACGAAACCCGACACCGCGTCGTCAAAGCCGACAAACTCGCGCATCACCGGCGTGGTGATGGCAATCTTGTAGCCGCTGATGGCGGTGCGGCGTTGCTGCGACTGCATGGCGATGAATGCATCCTGCGTGGCATAGGCTTGCATCACATCGCCGGGGGCGAATTCATCCGCCAGACCGGTGAAGGCCATACCGTTGTCCTGTTGCCTGAGCAGTTCCTGCGCAGCAGCAGCAGCGCCCGGCCAATCGGGCAATGCGGTGAGCGGCATCTCAGGGAATGCGGGTGGCTTGCCAGGAGACAAATTGCAGCACGCCGTCTTTTTTCTGCCAGATGCTGTGAAAGCGGATTTGAACGCTCAAGTCCTTGCCGTTGACAGTGACATCAAAATTGCCGTTGCCGGTCAGCATGGCCACGCAGCCGTAGGTGCGCACATTGACATCGGAACGGCGCATCACCCGATAACGAACAGCCCCGCTGCGCAAGGAATCAATATAGGTCTGCTTGTTGTCAATCACGGCGCTGGAATGGAAATACACCAGATCGTCTGAAAGCAACGAATTCATGGCGGCAAAGTCATTGTTCATTTGCGCCTCATAGCGCGCGTCTTCGGCCTTGACGGCTTCGTCGGCATTGACCGGGTCGCAGGAAGCGGCAAACGCAGAAGCGCTGCTCAGCAACACCAAGGCCAGTGCTTTCAGCAGTCGGGAAGTCAAAGGTTTCATGTCAGTCTCCGGTTGATTGTTTTCAGCCATCATACGCAGGGCTGACCCGAATCTTTGGCTTATCCGCAATCAAATCAGACGCAGGCAGCACCTATAACAGTTGACAGCCTAGGGTTTGTGCTTAGGCCTGCGGATAACTCAGAGTTGTAAGGTTGCTGACAACTGTCATTTCGCCTGAAGGTATCCCCATGCGCCACTCTTTTTTCCTACATCCAAGCTTTTGGATGCTGTCTGTCTTGTTTGCCCTGCTGCCTTTGGGCGCGTCTGCCCAGCAAAAGCTGAAATGGGCCCACGTCTACGAGTCATCCGAACCGTTTCACACCGAGTCGGTCTGGGCGGCCGAAGAAATCAAAAAACGCTCCAACGGCAAATTCGATATCCAGGTGTTTCCAGCGTCTAGCCTGGGCAAAGAAACCGATATCAACCAAGGTCTGACGTTGGGCTCGGTAGACATCATCATCAGCGGCCCGTCGTTTGCCGCGCGCACCCTCCCGCGTTTCGGCATCGCCTACTACCCGTTCATCTTCCGCGACGGCGACCATTTGCTGGCATATTCCAAGAGCGCGCTGTTTCAGGAAATCGCCAACGAGTTTCGCGCCAAAACGGGCATTCAAGTGACGGCCTACACCTACTATGGCGCGCGCCAGACTTCTGCACAAAAGCCTTTCAAAGAATGTGCTGACGTCAAGGGCTTGAAGATACGCGTGCCGGACGCCCCGGCTTACACAGCGACATGGCAGGCCTGCGGTGCCAACCCCACACCTATTGCTTTTGCCGAGGTGTATCTGGCTTTGCAAAACGGCACGGTGGATGCACAGGAAAATCCTTTGACCACCATCGAAGCCAAAAAGTTTTTTGAAGTTCAAAAATCCATCATGCTGACCAGCCACATTGTCGATGGTGTGATCACCATGGTGGCACCGCATGTCTGGAAAACCTTGACGCCTGCCGAGCAAAAAATGTTCACCGAGGTGATGCAAGAAGCTGCAACACGCGCATCGGCCAAAATCAAAAAACGTGAAGCCGAGTTGATGGACATCTTCAAGAAAAAAGGCTTGAACCTGGTCGAGGTCAACCGCAAAAGTTTTCAGGACACTGTGTTGAAAGTCAAACCGGTTGAAAGCCTTGGACAGTCGCGCGCAGATTACGATCGCATACAGGCCCTCAAATGAGCAAGTCAGCTGAAGATCTGGCCACCTCGTTCGGCGAGGTGGATGAGACTGTGGATTTATCCGGTGTGATTGCCGAAGCTTGGCTGGCTTTGGCCTTTTTCTGGGCTTTGGGTCTGACGGTCTTCTACCAGTTCATCACCCGTTATGTGTTCAACGATTCGGCCGCCTGGACCGAGGAAATCGCCCGTTATTTGTTGATCGCCACTGTGTTTGTCGGAGCGGTCATTGGCGTAGCCAAGAACAATCACATACAAGTGGATTTCTTTTTCCGCTTCATGTCGCCTGCGGTGGCACGCGGCATTTCCTTGCTGGTCGACGTATTGCGAATCGGCTTTCTGGGCTGCGCGAGTTGGATGACCTGGGAGCTGATGCAAAAAATGGGCAGCTACCAGATGACCATCGTCAACCTGCCGATGAACATTGTGTACAGCGTGGTGCTGCTGGCCTTTGTGCTGATGACATGGCGCGCGGTTTGGATCATGCGCAAACATTTACGCCAGGGCTTCAGTGTGCTGGAACGTCCCGAGAACAATTGAGCGCCTCATGTTAAAAATCATTTTTCTGGTATTGCTCAGCGGCGGCCTGCCTGTCGCCATGGCCATGGCTGCGGCTTCGTTGATTTACCTTTGGCTGGTGCCCGGCTCGCCGCCGTTTGTGGTGATACACCGCATGGTCTCGGGCATAGACAGTTTTCCGCTGCTCGCCGTGCCTTTCTTTATTCTGGCTGGCAATCTGATGAACACATCCGGCATCACGCACCGTATTTACGGATACGCGCTGTCGCTGGTGGGTTGGCTCAAAGGCGGCCTGGGCCACGTGAACGTGGTCGGCTCGGTTGTTTTTGCCGGCATGAGCGGCACGGCCGTTGCTGACGCTGCCGGTTTGGGCACGATTGAAGTCAAGGCCATGGTGGACCATGGTTATGACCCTGAGTTTGCGGTGGGCGTTACCGCTGCTTCCGCCACACTTGGCCCCATTATTCCGCCCAGCCTGCCGTTTGTGATTTACGGCATGATGGCCAACGTTTCTGTCGGCTCTTTGTTTCTGGCCGGCATTCTGCCCGGCGGCATCATGGCGATTTTAATGATGCTAACCGTGGCATATTTCGCCCACAAAAATGGCTGGGGCGGCGATGTCAAATTCGATGGACTCAAACTCATCAAAGCCTTGATCGAAACCCTGGTAGTCATCGGTTGGCCGATGTCGATCTGGTTGCTGGTCACTGAATTGGGCGCACCGCCGCAGTTGACGGTGTTTATCGGTTTGCTTGTTTTGTTTGCCGCAGACAAGATTTTCGATTTCCAGGCAGTGCTGCCGGTCATGACGCCGGTATTGTTGATAGGCGGTATGACCACCGGTGTGTTCACGCCCACCGAAGGCGCCATCGCCGCCTGCGTCTGGGCATTGATACTGGGCTTTGCCTGGTACCGCACCCTGAACTTCAAACTCTTTGTCAAGATTTGTCTGGAAACGGTAGAGACCACAGCCACGGTGTTGTTCATCGTCGCCGCTGCTAGCATCTTCGGCTGGATGTTGACCGCCACCGGGGTGACGGCCACCATCGGTCAATGGGTGCTGGGCGTCACCGACCAGCCCTGGCAGTTTTTGTTGCTGGCCAATTTGTTGATGCTGTTTGTCGGTTGCTTTCTCGAGCCGACTGCGGCCATCACTATTCTGGTACCTATTCTGCTGCCCATTTGTCGCGAGCTAGGCATTGACCCGGTGCATTTCGGCTTGGTCATGGTGTTAAATCTGATGATAGGCTTGCTGCACCCGCCCTTGGGCATGGTGTTGTTTGTGCTTGCGCGCGTGGCCAAGCTGAGTGTGGAGCGAACCACAATGGCCATACTGCCTTGGCTGGTGCCGCTGCTGGGCAGCCTGCTGCTGATTACCTACGTTCCTGCCATCTCACTTTGGCTTCCTCATTACATGTCTACCACCTGAGTTTTTCACCATGTCTTTCTTCATTCGCTTACATCCTGACGACGACGTCGTCATCGCCCGCCAACAACTCATGAGCGGCACTTCAGTTGAAAACATTGCGGTGCGCGGCCTGATTCCACCGGGCCACAAAATCGCCACGCGCGCCATCGAAACCGGCCAGGCTGTTCGGCGCTACAACCAGATCATCGGTTTTGCAAGTCAGCCGATTGCGCCCGGCGAACACATACACACGCACAACCTGAACCTGGGCGACAACAAAGGCGACTTTGCGCGCGACTATGCCTACTGCGCCGACGTCAAGCCTGAGTCGGCATTGCAACACACCGAGTTCATGGGCTATGTGCGTGCCGACGGGCGCGTGGCTACGCGTAATTACATTGGCATTTTGTCCAGCGTGAATTGCTCGGCCACGGTGGCGCGTGCCATCGCCGACCATTTCTCGCGCACCACCAATCCTTCTGCGTTGGCGGCATTTCCTAATGTGGACGGTGTGATTGCGCTGACCCACGGCACGGGTTGCGGCATGGACACGCAAGGCCTGGGCATGCAAGTGCTGGAGCGCACCATGGCGGGTTATGCCACGCACCCGAACTTTGCCGGTGTGCTGGCTGTGGGTTTGGGCTGCGAAGCCAATCAACTCAAGTCCTGGTTGTCGCACAGCGGTTTGGCTGAGGGCAGCACTTTGCAAACCTTCAATATCCAGGACAGCGGCGGCACCACCAAAACCGTGGCCAAAGGCATTGCACTGGTGCAAGCCATGCTGCCCGAGGTGAACAAGTCAACCCGCACGCCATGCAGTGCAGCGCATCTGACCATAGGTTTGCAATGCGGCGGCTCGGACGGTTACTCGGGCATCAGCGCCAACCCGGCGTTGGGAGCGGCGGTCGACTTGCTGGTAGCCCACGGCGGCACTGCCATTCTGAGCGAAACACCAGAGATATACGGCGCCGAACATTTGCTGACACGCCGTGCGGTGACGCGCGAGGTTGGCGAAAAACTGGTTGCACGCATACGCTGGTGGGAGCATTACACGGCCATGCATTCAGGTGAAATGAACAACAACCCGTCGCCCGGTAACAAGGCCGGGGGCTTGACGACGATTCTTGAAAAATCGCTGGGTGCGGTGGCCAAAGGCGGCACCAGCAATTTGCAAGCGGTTTACGAGTACGCAGAGAAAGTGGACAAACACGGCTTTGTGTACATGGACACACCGGGGTACGACCCGGTGAGTGCCACGGGTCAGGTCGCGGGCGGGGCGAATATGATTTGCTTCACCACAGGACGCGGCTCGGCCTACGGTTGTGCGCCCTCGCCTTCGCTGAAACTGGCCACGAACACGGCCTTGTGGGAGCGGCAGTCGGATGACATCGACATCAATTGCGGGGAAATCGTTGATGGTGGCGCAACAGTGCAGGCCATGGGACAGGTGATTTTCGAGCGCATGTTGTCGTGTGCGTCGGGTGAGGCCAGCAAGAGTGAATTGCACGGTTACGGACAAAATGAATTTGTGCCCTGGCAATTAGGCGCGGTCATGTAGGCTGTTGGACGACTCAGCGTTGCTTCTCTTGTGTCGTTGAGTTCACGCCAGGACGGTTTTAAGTGAAGTGTACACGCCATGCCGGTCCGGTCGCCTCTCACTGCCGCTACGCGCCAATGTTCGCGTCGGCCCGGCCGCCATGTCGTCGTCCATTCGACGTTTTCTCCGACTGCATTTCTGCAGTTAGATGCACTAAGTTTTCACGGCTAACGAAATCTGATGCGCACAATCAACTTCACAAAGGCCGACAGAGGGGGCGTTTTTTTCGAGCGAAAGCGCAGAAAAAAATCGCACCGGATGGTCGGCCAAAGCGTGTCTTCAAACTGCCAAGTACGTCTGGTACTAAATCGAAGACAAAAAGTAAATCAACTCGTCCCGCTGCTTCTTGGTAAAGGCAATGAACTTGTCCCGCGCCGTCTTGGCCTCGCCGCCATGCCACACAATCGCTTCGAGCAGATTACGCGCGCGGCCATCGTGCAAAAACGAACTGCTGGCATTCACCTGCATAGACAAACCCACGCCCCACAAAGGCGGGGTGCGCCAATCCGAACCACTGGCCTTGAAGTCGGGCCGTCCATCAGCCAAGTCCGGCCCCATGTCGTGCAACAACAAATCGGTGTAGGGGCGGATCAGCTTGTTTGACAACTGAGGCACAGCCGCGTATTTGCCAGTGCGCATTTCAGGCACGTGACAACCTGAGCACCCGGCCAACTCGAACAACTTCTCACCGGTTTTGAAGTCTGCTGTCTCACGGTTGCGTTGGGCCGGTACATCAAGTGACTGCGACCAGAAAGTAATTGGCGCCCACAGTTCATCGCGCAACTCGGGCTCTTTACCCGATATAGCAGCAAGACATTCTTTTTGCACAGGCGTGCAGCTTTGCTCAGGGTAAATGGCTGAATTAATGCCTATGTCGCCGAGAAAGGCAGCCGCGACTTGCTGCTTGATACTCGGCTGGTTGGCTTTCCAGCCGAAGCGGCCTAAAGATACTTTTTTGTTGATGTCGTCGCGCACATAATTGGGACGTCCGTTCAAGCCCAAGGCTTTTTGCTTCTCGACTTGCTTCAAGATATCTTTTTCGCTGATAGCTTCCAGATAACCCATGCCCAGTATTGCCTGGGTATTGCGAAGCGACATCATCACGTTATCGGCCAAAGGCCCGAAGTTCAGGTTTTCTACCCGCACACTGGGCTTGCGCAATTCAATGCTGCTGCCGTCAGGGAAAGTGAAATTGCTGTTAACCCAGTCAATAAAGACTTCGCCCTCGCCTGCGCGTGCGTCCGGGTCGGTGCGGGTGATCATGTCAAACGATTGAATGTCGTTACCGTAATTCGGGTCGGGCTTGGGGCCGCCATGCGGTGTTTCGCCGGGAACGGACAAGCGAACCAATTGCTGAAATACGCGCAGACCGCTGGCATCCAATGCCCTGCCGCGCCCGGCATTCAAATGACAACCGGCGCAATTGGTGGACATGAACATAGGGCCAAGGCCCCATTCACCTCCGCCGGGACCGCTTTGTGAAAGATCCCAGATCAGCGGAATCACCGGATTGTTCACGGCGATCCAGAAATTGGTGAAAACTCTTTCACCCTTTACAAATCTTTGCTTGTCTTTGGCAGACATGCCCGGAACCGGTTGCTTATAGACTTCTTGCGGTATCACGGTCTTGACCTTGGGCACATCGGGAGAGGCAGCCGACACAGGCAATACCGCCATGGTCAAAGACAACAGACTTAACAACAACTTTTTCATGGCTTTCCTCCCGAGACCCGATACGGTCTTATATAAGTACCCATGATAAGTCAGGAGCACTGCTGCAGGATTTGAGTTGTATCAAATCCCTGTGTTTAAATTTTCCTGTCTCTTTTTTCCTTTTACCAAAGAAAACAGATCAACCAATCTTGCCGTTTGCCCCGCTGCGCAGCCACGGCCGTTTCGACTACAGCCCCATACACCAAAGGCCTAACTACCGTTGGCCTAACGGCGCGCTGGCGGCGCCGCGTTTTTTGCTTGGCAAAACTTTTTCAGACAGATGTGAGTCTGCGTTGAAAAGCTTGTGCTCAGTGCGAAAGCTGAGCCCACGCTTTTTCCAACCGCTTCACACTCACCGGCTGTGGTGTTCTCAGTTCCTGCGCAAAAAAACTGACCCGCAGTTCTTCCAATAACCACCGGAATTCCAACATGCGCGCGTCGGTTTGGCCTTTGCGCTCGGCCACCAGCCGCCAATACTTTTGCTCCAGCGGTTTCAGTTCGGTCAATCGCTGCGCGTCCCGGGCCGGGTCGGCGCGGTATTTCTCCAGCCGCAAACTGATGGCTTTCAAATAACGCGCGCCATGTTGCAACTGCGGCCACGGGGTAGCGGTCAGAAAGTTTTTCGGCAACAGGCGTTGCAGTTGCTGGGTGCAGTCGGCGGTGGCGTCGGCTGCGTTTTTCGTGTCTTTGATTTTTCGCTGCGCCAGCGCAAATTCACTCAGCACGCCAAGTGCCAGGCGGGCCACTTCGTTCGCTATCAGCGTCAAGCGCCCGCGTCCCTCGTCGATGCGCCGCTTAAAACTGGCTTCATCGTTCGGCAGAGGATCCATCAAAAACGCGCGGTCCAGCGCCACGTCAATGATTTGCGTTTTCAACTCGTCAGCGCTACCCAATTGCATATAGGCCACGGCCATTTTTTGCATGTCGGGAATGTTTTTCTCCAAGTACTTCAAGGCATCTTTGATTTGCAGCGCAAACAATCGGCGCAGGCCGGCGCGGTTTTTGGCAGCGGCCACATCCGGTTCGTCAAACACTTCGATGCTGACTGCGTCGCCCATGTCCACCAGTGCCGGAAAACCGATCAGGCTTTGCCCGCCTTTGCTGATTTCCATCAGTTCGGGCAGTTCGCCGAAAGACCACGTGGTGTATTTTTGGTTGGTGATCTGTGAATTGGGGGCAGAGCCCGCCTTCTTTGCTGCTGAGAAATTGGTGTCAGAGCCCGAGTTTTGCTTTGCTAAATCGGGATCTGACACCAATTTTTCTGACCCCAATTTCTCAGCAGAATTAGCCAACTTCAACCCCGCCAGCGCCTGAAACGCGCCTCTGGCTTTGGAGCCCAATTCCGCTTTCAATGCCCCCAGGTTTCTGCCCTGCCCCAACTGTCGTCCGTGCTCGTCGACGACGCGAAAGTTCATGAAAAAATGCGCGCTCAACATGTCCAGCTTGAAGTCGGTGCGCTTGATGTCCAAGCTGGTTTCGTCCCGGGCTTTCTTCAACAACACATCGGTCAAGCCGCCCGCGCCAAACACCTCTGGCACTGACAACTCAGCAGCCAAGCGCGCGGCGCTCTCGGGCAGCGGCACAAACCGGCTGCGCGGTCGCTGCGGCAAGCTTTTGAGCAGCGCCTGAATCTTGTCTTTCAACATGCCGGGCACCAACCACTCGGCGCGCTCGTCGCTTACCTGGTTCAGCACAAACAAAGGCACGGTAACCGTGACGCCATCTTTGGCGTCGCCCGGCGCATGCAAATAATGCGCGGCGCAATCCACGCCGCCCAATCGCACCATCTTGGGAAACGCTTGCGCGGTGATGCCCACGGCTTCGTGGCGCATCAGCGATTCGCGCGTCATCAACAAAGGTTGGCTGTTATCGCCCGCTTCGCGGCGGCGTCGGCTCTCATCTCGGTGCCAGCGCTCCAAGCCTTTGCAATTGCAAACGTCCTCGGGCAAATGCTGTTCGTAAAACGCCTGAATCATGCTGTCATCCACCAACACGTCCTGGCGGCGTGATTTGTGCTCCAAGTCCATGACTTGCGCCACGAGTTTTTTGTTCGCCGCCATGAACGGCAACTCGGTTTGCCACTGCGCTTCCACCAGCGCTTGCTGTATGAAGATTTGCCGGGCCAGCACTGGGTCGGCTTTGGCAAACGGCACTTTGCGTCCGCTGTAAATAACCAAGCCGTAAAGCGTGGCTCGCTCGAACGCCACGACATCGCCGTGCTTGGCTTCCCAGTGCGGATCCAGCAATTGTTTTTTCAACAAATGCGCCCCGGCTTGCTCCAGCCACACAGGGTCTATGTTGGCAATGCCGCGCCCGAACAAACGCGTGGTTTCCACCAGTTCAGCGCAGACCAGCCACTTGCCCGGTTTTTTCTTCAAATGCACGCCCGGGTGGCGGTAAAACTTGATGCCTCGCGCGCCCAAGTACACGTCTTCTTCGTCTTGTTTGCAGCCTATGTTTCCGAGCAAACCGGTCAACATGGATTGGTGCAATTGCTCGTAGCTGGCGGGTTTGTCGTTCATCGCCCAGCGCTGTTCATTCACCACGGTCAAGAGCTGCGAATGAACGTCGCGCCATTCGCGCCAACGCCTTATGTTGATGAAGTTTTGCCGCAATAAGTTTTCATGCTGGCGGTTCGACAAACGCGCATCCTCGCCGTTGCCGCCGCGCGAAGCTTCCAGCCAATCCCATAAACGCAAATAGCCGCTGAATTCGCTTTTTTCGTCTTTGAATTTGGCATGCGCTTGATCTGCCTGGGTTTGCGCTTGTAGCGGGCGGTCGCGCACATCCTGCACGCTCAAAGCTGACGCGATGATCAACACTTCTCTCAGTGAGTGCAACTCGCGCGCCGCCAAAATCATGCGCGCCACGCGCGGATCCAAAGGCAGTTTGGCCAAAGTCTTGCCTATGGGCGTGAGGCTGTTGTCGTCAAACACAGCGCCCAACTCATTCAGCAATTGAAAACCATCGGCGATGGCTTTGGGGCGCGGCGCTTCCAGAAACGGAAAGTCGGCGACATCGCCCAAGTGCAGCGACATCATGCGCAATATCACCCCGGCCAGCGAGCTGCGCAATATTTCCGGCTCGGTGAAACGCGGTCTGCCGTTGAAATCTTTTTCGTCGTACAAGCGTATGCAAATACCGTCGGCGACCCGGCCACAGCGACCGGCGCGTTGGTTGGCCGCTGATTGGCTGATGGGCTCGACCAGCAACTGCTCGACCTTGCTGCGAAAGCTGTAGCGCTTGAGGCGCGCCAAACCCGCATCAATCACAAAACGAATGCCTGGAACGGTCAACGAGGTTTCGGCGACGTTGGTGGCCAGCACGATGCGCGGTGCGCCGCCCGTCTCGAACACGCGTTCTTGCTCGGCTTGGGTCAGGCGCGCGAACAGCGGCAGCACGTCCACGTGGCGCGTGTACGCGTTGTGCGACAAATGGCCGCGCAAGTGCTCGGCGGCTTCGCGTATCTCGCGCTCGCCCGGCAAAAACACCAGAATGTCGCCGCGCGGCGCGCCGGTCCAAAGTTCGTCCACCGCGTCGGAAATGGCGTTACCAATGTCGTACTCGCGGCTTTCTTCCCAGGGGCGGTAGCGCATTTCCACGGGGAAGGTGCGGCCCGACACCATCAGCACCGGTGCCGGACCCTTTGCGCTAGCGAAATGCTGGGCGAACCGGTCGGCGTCTATGGTGGCCGAGGTAATGATGATTTTTAAATCGGGACGGCGCGGCAGGATTTGTCGGAGGTAGCCCAACAAAAAATCAATGTTCAGGCTGCGCTCGTGCGCCTCGTCAATGATCAGCGTGTCGTAGGCCAGCAGCAGTGGATCGGTTTGTGTTTCAGCCAGCAAAATGCCGTCTGTCATCAGCTTGACCGATGCGTCGCGCGACAGCTTGTCCTGGAAGCGCACTTTGTAGCCAACCACCTCGCCAAGCGGTGTTTTCAGTTCCTCGGCGATGCGTTTGGCCACCGAGGTGGCGGCAATGCGCCGGGGTTGGGTGTGGCCGATGATTTGGCGGCGTTTGGGTTTGGATAAATTGGGGTCAGAGCCCGAGTTTTGCTGCGCAAAATCGGGATCTGACCCCAATTTATCTGCCCTCAATTTTTTATTCGAAAAATCGGTATCTGACCCCGATTTCTCCAATTTCTTCCAGCTTCCTCTGCCAAGCGCCAAAGCCATTTTGGGCAATTGCGTGGTTTTGCCAGACCCGGTTTCGCCGCAAACAATGACTACTTGGTGCGCTTGTATGGCCGACATGATGTCGTCGCGTCGAGCGCTGACCGGCAGGTCTTCTGGGAATTCGATAGTTAGAGTCGGGTTGAGAGATGTCACGCAGCGAATTATCCCACGACACGTATTCACGTGCTACACTGATTCACATGAACCAGTGTTGACGGAGCTACATCATGGCCAATCTCACCATTTCCCTGGACGAAAACCTCGTCAAACAAGCGCGCATCAAAGCCATACAAGAAGGCACCTCGCTCAGCGCCAAGGTGCGCGAAATGCTCGCGGCTTATGTGCAGCAAGACGCACCCGCAAAAGCTGCGGTCATCCCCAAACTGCCCACTGGCGGAAGTGGCGGCCTGATGCCGGGCATAGACCCCAGCAGCAACCGCTCCTTTTATGACGCCATGGATGCTGACATGGACTTCAATAATCTTAAATGAGTCCAGACGTGAATGTGATGGTAGCGGCCATGCGAGTGGATCATCCGCACCACGCCATTGCTTACAACCACTTGCAATCGGAATTGAAGAAAGCCTCACTGCGGCCAAACAATACATCCATTGTGTTGCTTGGGGTTGTGGTGGCTGGCTTTATTCGTGTCGTGACCAACCGAAGAATCTTCCAATTGCCAAGCAGTTTGAATCAAGCCATCGAATTTGTAGACACTCTGCTTCTATCACCCGGCGTAGTGTTTCAGGGTAACGGGAGTCAGTGGCTAGGCTTCAAAGACTTGTGCCTCAGGGCCGAACTCAGCCCCGACTCGGCCACTGATATTTGGATCGCCGCATCCGCTTTGCAACTGGGTGAAATACTGCACACATTTGACCGTGATTTCAAAAAAATCCTGCCCGCCGAACACCTTTACCTCGTGAGCCGCTAAACCATGTCCACCGTATTCAATTTCACCTTCGTCCCCTGGTTCCGCTCGGTCGCCCCCTACATACACATGCACCGTGGCAAAACCTTTGTGGTGGCCATTGCGGGTGAGGCTATCGAGGCCGGCAAATTGCCCAGCCTAGTGCAAGACCTGGCCATGATCCAAAGCATGGGCGTGAAAGTGGTGCTGGTGCACGGGTTTCGCCCGCAGGTGAACGAGCAACTCAAGGCCAAGGGCCACGCGCCTAAATACTCGCACGGCATACGCATCACCGACAGCGTGGCGCTCGATTGCGCGCAAGAGGCCGCCGGTCAACTGCGTTACGAAATCGAGGCTGCATTCAGCCAAGGTTTACCGAACACGCCGATGGCGGGAGCCACCATTCGCGTCATCTCCGGTAACTTCATCACAGCCCGGCCAGTGGGCATCGTCGACGGTGTAGATTTTCAGCATTCGGGTCTGGTTCGCAAAGTCGACGTCACCGGCATCAGCAAAACACTCAGTCTGGGTGCCATGGTGTTGTTGTCCCCCTTTGGGTTTTCGCCGACAGGTGAAGCTTTCAACCTGACCATGGAAGAAGTCGCCACATCGGTGGCCATCGCCTTGCAGGCTGACAAACTCATCTTCGTGACCGAAGTACCGGGCATTCGCATCAAACCGCTGGAACCAGCAGGAGAAGACAACCCGATCGATACTGAAATGCCACTCGATGTCGCTGAGCAATTGCTGGCCGACGCGCCACCCGCCAACCAGCCGACAGACATTGCTTTTTACTTGCAACACTGCGTGAAAGCCTGCAAGCACGGTGTGGAGCGTAGCCACATACTGCCGTTCGCGATAGATGGTGTGTTGCTGCTGGAAATTTATGTGCACGACGGCATCGGCACCATGGTGGTCGACGAGCGCTTGGAGAGTTTGCGCGAGGCCACGCCGGACGATCTAGGCGGCATTTTGCAATTGATCGAGCCCTTGGAGAACGACGGCACCCTGGTGCGCCGTGAACGCACCGAGATAGAACGCGACATCGGCAACTACACGGTGATTGAACACGACGGCGTCATCTTCGGTTGCGCCGCGCTCTACCCTTACACGGAAAACAAAACCGCCGAAATGGCGGCGTTGAGCGTCTCCCCGCATTCGCAAGGCCAGGGAGACGGCGAAAAAATTCTGCGTCGCATCGAGCAGCGCGCCCGTCACCTTGGGGTAGAAAGTATTTTTGTGCTGACCACGCGCACCATGCACTGGTTTTTAAAACGCGGCTTTGTGCAAGTACCTATCGATTGGTTGCCGCAGGCGCGTTTACGCAAATACAGCCCGGACCGCAAAAGTGTGGTGTTGGTGAAAAAACTGCCTCAGGGTTGAGGCTCGAAATGCGCATCATTCGCTGCGTGAAAACGCGTTTGAATATTGCGCCACACCACCAGCACCAACCACAAACCCATGGCGATAAAAGCCACGAAAGACCAGTTGGCGATAGATCCGCCTAAGAATGTCCAGTCGATTTTGGTGCAGTCGCCACTGCCTCTGAAGATCAACGGAATGGCGCGTTGCAGCGGAAACGATTCGATCATGCCGTAGAAGTCACGACCGCAACTGAGGATATTTGGCGGATACCACTGCAACCAGGACTGGCGCGCAGCAACGAAAGCACCAAAGCCTGCAGTTAAAAAACCGAGCAAAACTAGCAACTGCTGTAACCTCAGTTGGCGAATCAACACAGCCAACAGGGCCAGCAAACCGATGACGGTCATGGCGTAGCGTTGCACGATGCACATGGGGCAGGGTTCCAAGCCGACCTCGTGTTGCAAGTACAAACCAAAACCTAGCAGACTTGCACAGGCAAAGGCCAGCAAGGCCCAGCTCAGGCGCAAATTCAACAGGTTCCAAAGTTGTGAAAGCATTTTGTTAGCTTTGAAATGGTGAAAACTGTCATTATCCGCTTGAGCTGCACTTTTGCTAAGTCCATGGCTTGAATGCCGGGGAGAAGCAAAGCTTGCTACAGTCACTCCTTTGTCGGACATAAGCAAGGATTTTCATGGCACGCACCGTTCACTGCATCAAACTCGAAAAAGAGGCCGAAGGCTTGGACTTCCCGCCCTACCCTGGCGATCTGGGCAAACGCATTTGGGAAAACGTCAGCAAAGATGCCTGGGCCGCTTGGCTGAAACACCAAACCATGCTGGTGAATGAAAACCGCCTGAACCTGGCCGATTTGCGCGCCCGCCAATATTTGGCACGTCAAATGGAAAACCATTTCTTCGGCGACGGCGCTGACGCGGCGCAGGGCTACGTGCCCCCGCCTGCCGCCTGATTGATTGAATGAGCCTGGATAAGCGCTGCATAGTCATCGGGGCCGGCGTGGCCGGTGCGGCTTGCGCACGCGCTTTGGTTGACCGAGGCTGGCAGGTCAAACTGCTGGACATAGCCAAAGACCCCTGTGCTGCAGCCTCGGGCGTGCCTGTGGGCGTGGTGTCCTGCCATGCGTCACCTGACGACAACCCTTTGTCACAACTTACCCGCGCCGGTTTGCAAGCGACTATTGCGTTTGCCAAGGCGCATTTGATTGAGGGGCAAGACTGGTCACCGGTCGGCGTGCTTGAGCGGCGCTTCGCTGAATCAGACAAAGCCAAAAAACCCTGGCAAGAACCGGCAGAGGACAGCGTGTGGTTTTCGCATGTCAAGCTCGCTCAGGAAGAACAACTTCGCCAAGCTGGCCTGAACGCTGATTCTTCACTCGACCTGTGGCAACCGCAAGGTGCCTGGATCAAACCGCTTGCTTTGGTTCGCGCACTGTTAAGCAGCGACGACATACTGTTTCTGGGCTTGCACGAAGTCGAGAGCATGCAAAAAAGTCCTGCCACCGGCGAATGGGTGCTGCGCATCAAACACCATATTCCCATTCCCGGCATGGGCAGTTCATTCACTTACACCAGCGAATCCGCGCCCCATGTGGTGCTGGCCACCGGCGCGCACACACCGGATTTTTTGAACCAAGTTTTGTATGAACCTGACATGGGCTTGCATTCTATTGCCGGGCAAGTGTCTTGGGGCATGCAAGCTTCGTCATTGGGTGAGGAATTACCAAAGTTTGCGGTGAACGGCCGTGGCAGTTTTGTGGCGCATGTGCCCACGGTAGAAGGACTGGCCTGGTACACAGGCTCAACGTTTGACAGACACCAGTCGCATCTGATCGCGTCAAATGAAGCGCATGCGCATAACCGGCAACGGCTAGATGAATTGCTGCCCGCTGTTGCAGATAAGCTGGCATCTCAATGGAACGATACAACTCAGATCAAGGCATGGAATGGTGTGCGCTGTGCCTCCATCAACCGCTTGCCCAAGCTCGGGCCGTTGGACGAAAAACGCTTTCCTGGTTTGCATATGCTGTCTGCGATGGGCTCGCGCGGACTGACGCTGGCCTTGCTGTGTGCGCAGGCTGTCGCAGACCGCATTGAGGGCAAGCCGCCAAGCCTGCCAGACGCACTGCTCAAAGCTATGCGCTGCGAATTGCCTGCCGCGTAAAAAAACGCAGTCCTTGCGGACTGCGTTGCTAAGTGTCCCCTCGGAAGTATTTTTATTAGAAGTTGATTTGGGTGCGGATTGACACCACTTTTTCTTCAGAGGTTGAACCTAGTGAAGTGGTGGATATATAAGTTACTGGTCTGTCAAACTTGGTCAATGCGTAATTGAATATGACTCTGGAGTTGGGATTCAAAATCCAGTTAACTCCCAAGGTGGTGGTGTTTCCGCCCTCAGCATTTTCGCCGCGAGAGAAGTTCGAGTTAGTTAGAGCTGTCGCTTTTCCGGTGGAAACACTGCTAGTTACATTCGTTCTTGCTGTGGCCCAGGTAGGCTCTGTGACTGAGTGGTTGAGGCTGTGGTGGAACCTGTGTCAGTGGAAGTGGCAGGTGTCACCTCATACCGGCCTTTGTCAGATGCCAGACCCAAGTGAACCACACTGTTATTGAATCCACCCAACTCTGCAAAGTTCAAAGTGACACGCCCTACGGCTAAAGTACCGCTGTTGGTGGTGTTGGAAAGCTCATTAAATCCATCCTGGTAGGAAGATAGGGCATAAGTGAAGCCTTTTTTTGGTTCGCCGAAGACCATGGCACCCAGCCTTTGACTGGCGACCAGCTGGTTACCGTAAGAACGCTCCTGGAAATCGACAGCATTAGCGCTGGTCATTTCCTCTAAGGAAAACGGCTGCTTGAACCGTCCCACACGGAATTGTGCGTTTTTGTTGAAACCGTAATTGATATAAGCGCGGTGAATCAAATTAGCGTTAGAACCAACCAGATTGGTGAGGATTTCATAATCAAGGTCTTTGGCAATTGATCCGTTGAAACCGAGACGAGCACGTCTGACTTCATAGTTACTGGCACCGGAAGCAGAATCTTTGTCTGCTGAGTCAGTCAGTCCATTTGAAATACTTCGAGCGTCGAAGTGAACCAAGCCAATCAGATTGGCAGATTTTTCACCGTCAGCCGATACCCATCCGTTTCCGCTGGGTTTGAAGCTTCCGTCTTTTTCATGCTTTTTCACGTAGTCAATCGCCTTTTGTATGTCAGCTTCGTCTGCGGCGAAAGCAGGTAACTGCGACAAAGTGATTGCAACTGCCAGAGCGATAAGTGTGTATTTGGTTTTCATCATTTGTCCTTTTCAATGAGTTCAGCGTTTAATGGATTGGGTAATTTGGTCGTATGTGGCGCCATCTGCAAAATGCTCTTTGCTGGCTTTGTCCCAACCACCGAAGGCTTGTTCAATAGTGAAAAGAGGAAGTTTTGGCAAAGTTTTTTCAAACTTGGCTTTGATTTTTTCGTTGATGGGCCGGTAAAAGTTTTTGGCTGCAATTTCCTGACCTTCGTCGGAGTACAGGTATTGCAAATAGGCTTCCGCCGCTTTGCGTGTGCCTTTGCGATCCACGTTTTTGTCCACCACGGTCACAGGCGGCTCAGCCAGAATGCTGATCGACGGGTAAACAATATCTACCTTGGAGCCAAATTCTTTTTCCAGCAAATACGCTTCGTTTTCCCATGAAATAAACACATCGCCCTGGTTACGCTGCGCAAATGTCACTGAAGAACCGCGCGCGCCTGAATCCAACACTGGCACATTGGTAAAGAGCTTGGTCACAAACTCTTGCGCTTTGGCATCGCTGCCGTATTTGCGTTTGGCAAACTCCCAAGCGGCCAGATAGTTCCAGCGCGCGCCGCCGGAAGTTTTCGGGTTAGGTGTGATGACTTTGATACCAGGCTTGACCAGATCGTCCCAATCCTTGATGCCTTTGGGGTTGCCTTGGCGCACCACCAGCACAATGGTGGAGGTGTAAGGAGACGAGTTATGAGGCAAACGCTTTTGCCAGTTGGACGGAATCAGATGAGCTTGCTTATTCAATGCGTCTACGTCACCTGCCAGTGCCAGCGTGACCACATCGGCGTCCAATCCGTCAATGACTGAACGTGCTTGCTTGCCTGAACCGCCATGCGACTGCTTGATGGTCAAATCCTGTCCGGTAGAGGCTTTCCATTGCTTGGCAAAGGCTGCATTGAATTCGACATACAACTCGCGGGTTGGATCGTAGGAAACATTTAACAGTGTGACGGGGCTTTGTGAATGGCTTTGAGCCACAAAGCCCGTTAACACCAAAGCGGAAATAGTTTGTAAAAAAAGACGTCTGTTCTTCATTTCAATCCTTCAGATTCATTGCAATATGGCAGTGAAGGAATTTTGAAATCTATTCAATAGAAATGGAACTACAGTTTTATTACTTGCTCATCACGTATGTGTCTTAATATAAAAACTCATTAGCTTATGCATTGAAATTCAAATAAAAAAAACCGACACACTGTGTCGGTTCCTAAAAAATGAAAGAAATTTAAACCGCTGCTAATGCTTGGTTCAAGTCATCTTTCAAATCGTCAATATGCTCTATGCCAACGCACAAACGCACGGTGTCTTCCGTCACGCCAGATTTCACCAACTCCTCCGGTGTCAACTGGCGGTGCGTGGTTGAAGCAGGATGTGTAGCCAGTGAGCGCACATCCCCGATATTCACGAGGCGGGTAAACAATTGCAGCGCATCCAGGAAGCGTGCGCCGCCTTCGCGCCCGCCTTCAACACCGAATGTCAGCAAACCCGATGCTTTACCACCCATGTATTTTTTGACCAATGCGTGATCCCGGTGATCCGGCAAACCGGCGTAATTCACCCATTTGACCTTGGCGTTCTGTCGCAAATGCTGCGCCACCGCCAGCGTGTTGTCGCAAATACGATCCATGCGCAAAGCCAAAGTTTCTATGCCTTGCAGTATGAGGAATGCATTGAAAGGGGAAATGGCCGCCCCGGTGTTGCGCAGCGGCACGACACGCGCGCGTCCGATGAATGCCGCCGGGCCAAGGGCTTCGGTGTAGACCACACCGTGGTAACTGACGTCGGGTTCGTTCAAACGCTTGAACCGGGCTTTGTGATCTGCCCAGGGGAAATTGCCTGAATCGATGATGGCGCCGCCTATGCTGTTGCCATGGCCGCCCAGGTACTTGGTGAGCGACTGCACCACAATATCCGCACCGTGTTCGATGGGGCGGCACAGGTATGGACTTGGTACAGTGTTGTCAACAATCAATGGAATACCGTGCTTGTGTGCAATGGCAGCCATGGCTGCAATATCGGTGATATTGCCTTGCGGGTTACCCAAAGACTCCACATAAATGGCTTTGGTCTTGCCGTCAATCAAGGGCTCAAAACTGGCCGGATCACGGTAATCGGCAAAACGCGTTTCTATGCCGAACTGCGGCAATGTATGGGCAAACAGGTTGTAGGTACCGCCGTACAAAGCGCTGGACGACACAATGTTGTCACCCGCTTCTGCGATGGTTTGTATCGCATAGGTGATTGCCGACTGACCCGATGCCACTGCCAAGGCAGCAATGCCACCTTCCAAAGCCGCCACACGCTCTTCCAACACAGACTGTGTCGGGTTCATGATGCGGGTGTAAATATTGCCCGCCACTTTCAAGTCAAACAAATCCGCACCGTGTTGTGCACTGTCGAACGCATAGGCCACCGTCTGGTAGATGGGAGGCACGACTGCTTTGGTGACTGGATCAGGTTTGTAGCCGGCGTGAACAGCCAAGGTTTCAATTTTCATTTGCATCTCCTTTGGTAAATAAAATTAACTGGCACTGGACTCTGCCACAAACACTTGAGATTTGCGAGGCGTAAGAACCATTAATTCGCCTTCCAGGTACTGCTTTTGAATAAATTCACTGGCTGGTATTTCTGCTTCAATGATGTCAGGCGTTGAACTGTCATCGTTAGACACCAACTCAAGTCTGGCCACAGATCCCACTACCAAGGCACGCTCCAAACGCGCAATGATGCCGGTGTCACCCGGGGAATACCGGCGCACATCCAAGTCATGCGGACGGATATAGGTATGCGTTTCGCCTTCTGAGCTTCGGCCTTTGAATAAATTCACATCGCCCAAAAAACCATAGACAAACGGATTGGCCGGGTTGTCCCAGACTTGCTGCGGCGAACCCACCTGCTCAACCCGTCCGCTGTTCATCAACACCACACGGTCAGCCACTTCCAAAGCTTCTTCTTGATCGTGTGTGACAAAAATACTGGTGACATCCAAATCTTCATGCAAGCGACGCAACCAGCGACGCAGGTCTTTGCGCACTTTGGCATCTAAGGCACCGAAGGGTTCATCGAGTAACAAGACTCTCGGCTCGACGGCCAGCGCGCGTGCAAGTGCAATGCGTTGACGTTGCCCGCCTGAGAGTTGCGAAGGATAGCGGTCGCCCAGCCAATCGAGTTGCACCAGGTTAAGCAATTCATGCACTTTCTTTTGAATCGCGGCTTCATTCGGGCGTGTGTGTTTGGGTCGCACGCGCAATCCGAATGCGACGTTTTCAAACACCGTCATGTGCCTGAATAAGGCATAGTGTTGAAACACAAAGCCCACGTTTCTGTCACGCACATGCAAATGCGTGGTGTCTTCACCGCTAAATGCGATCGTGCCCTGGTCTGCGGTTTCCAGCCCCGCGATGATGCGCAACAAAGTGGTTTTGCCGCAGCCCGACGGTCCAAGCAACGCCACCAGTTCACCGGAAGCGATATCCAAATTGACTTGACGCAAAGCGTGGAAGTCACCAAATTGCTTGCTGATGTTTCGAATTTCAATGCTCATACATAGTCTCAGTTAACAGGTCGTTCAGGTGACAGCGCGGCCAATTCGGCCATGAGTTTTTGTTGCTGCCACTCAATAAAAGTTTTGATGACCAAGGTGATCAAGGCCAATAAGGCCAACAGCGAGGCCACAGCAAAAGCCGCTACCGATTGGTATTCGTTGTACAAAATCTCCACATGCAATGGCATGGTGTTGGTTTGTCCGCGGATATGTCCCGACACCACAGACACCGCACCAAATTCACCCATGGCGCGCGCGTTGCACAAAATCACGCCGTACAGCAAACCCCATTTGATATTGGGCAAGGTCACGCGCCAAAATATTTGCCAACCACTGGCACCCAACACCATGGCGGCTTGTTCTTCCTCATTGCCTTGCGCTTGCATCAAAGGAATAAGTTCACGCGCAATAAACGGAAAAGTCACAAACACCGTAGCCAGCACCATGCCTGGCAAGGCAAAAATAATTTTGATGTCATGCGCTTGCAACCACGGACCGAACCAGCCCTGGGCTCCGAATACCAATACATAAATCAATCCAGCTACAACGGGTGAGACTGAAAAAGGCAAATCCACCAAAGTGGTCAATAAAGCCTTGCCTTTGAATTCAAACTTGGCAATCGCCCAAGCCGCGCTGACACCAAACACCAAATTCAGAGGTACGGTGATGACCGTAATCAGCAAAGTAAGCTTGATGGCAGACCATGCATCGGGTTCTTTGAAGGCTTCAAAAAAAGCATCAAAGCCTTTGCGCAAAGCCTCTGTGAACACCGCAGCCAAAGGCAATATCAAAAACGTAGCGACAAACAACAGTGCTATGGCAATGAGTGTGCGACGCAACCAAGCTGGCTCGCCCGTGCTTTGCGCCGAGTGCATGGGCACGCCATGTTGAACCGAACTCATGACGAAGCTCCGGAACGTGAACGTTGCCAAGCTTGCAAGCCGTTGATTAACAACAGCATGACAAATGCCGCGCACAGCATGACCAGGGCAACCGCAGTGGCGCCTGCATAATCGTATTGCTCGAGTTTGCTGATGATGATGAGTGGTGTGATTTCAGACACCATAGGCATATTGCCCGCAATGAAAATGACCGAGCCGTATTCGCCAATGGCACGGGCAAAGGCCATGGCAAAGCCTGTCAGCAAAGCAGGAGCCAACGCAGGAAAAATCACACGGCTGAAGGTTTGCCAGCGGGTCGCTCCTAAGCAGGTGGCAGCCTCTTCCAGTTCTTTTTCAACATCTTCCAAAATTGGTTGCACCGTGCGCACGACAAATGGCAGTCCAATGAAGATGAGCGCAATCAACACACCATTGCGATTGAATGCCAGTTGAATACCCAAGGGTTCCAAATACTGCCCGACCCATCCATTGCCGGCCAACAGCGCTGTCAAAGAAATACCGGCCACCGCAGTGGGCAATGCAAACGGCAGATCAATCAGCGCATCAATGATTTTTTTGCCGAAGAACTGGTAACGCACCAACACCCAAGCCAGCAACATGCCGAAAAAAGCATTGACTGTTGCAGCAATAAAAGATGCGCCAAAAGTAAGTTTGTAGGAAGCCACGACGCGCGGGGCAGTGACCGCTTGCCAAAACTGCTCCCATGTGAGGTTCAATGTTTTAAACACCAAAGCTGACAAGGGGATCAAGACAATCAGACTCAAATAAGCCAGCGTGAAACCCAGCGTGATGTGAAAGCCGGGCAAAACTCTGGCAGTTTTAGCAGACGTAAATCGAAATACAAGCGAGTGGCCCATTAGTATTTTTCACAAACATGTTTTGAAAACGGATTGTGATTAGCATGAGCGAATTCCCAAACGATTGATTCTTTGTTTGCTTATGCCATTTCACGCAGAATGCAGACGCAGCTGCTGTTTTCAGTGAAAACCGGTTTAAAGACAGAATGTGCATGTGCTTATATCCAAACGGCATATAGCTCAAACTAAAAAATAGTTTGCCCTCCTAGGGGCGACCCTTATAGTCATCTACTTATGGAAAATTTCTCATTTGCATTTGTGATCGCCGGGTTTGTGGTCGGCTTGATTGTCGGGCTGACCGGTGTGGGCGGCGGTTCGCTCATGACACCTTTGCTGATTTTCGGCTTTGGTATCAAGCCCGCGCTGGCGGTCGGCACAGATTTGCTGTTTGCCGCAGGCACCAAATTCGGTGGACTGCTGAATTTCGCGCGCCAGCGCATCATTCCCTGGCGTGTGGTGTTCAGCCTCAGCCTAGGCAGCGTGCCTGCCGCCATCGTCACGCTGGCAGCGTTACATCATTTCGGCACTTCCAACCCCACGGTACAACACGCCATCACGTTCACGCTAGGCATTGCCTTGCTGCTGACCGCAGCCGCCACACTTTACAAAGCGTTACGCGGCCCTTTGCGTCGCCAGGACAGCGCCGAAGATGAAGAGCAAACACCCGCAGACACCACAACCCATCCGTGGATGCCGGTGGTCTTCGGTGCAGTCATTGGTGTGCTGGTCACGTTGACTTCAGTGGGAGCGGGTGCCATCGGCGTCACCGTGTTAATGCTGCTGTACCCGCAACTTCCCCTGCCTCGCATCGTTGCTGCTGATATTGCTTATGCCGTGCCACTCACACTGGTGGCGGGTTTGGGCCATGCATCCATCGGCACCGTGGACTGGAACCTGCTGGGCATGTTGCTGATCGGTTCACTGCCCGGCATCTGGCTTGGCTCACAACTGGTTACCAAAGTCCCCGAACGTTTTATCCGCTCTGCCCTGTCTGTTTTGCTGGCTTGGGCCGGTACCAAATTGATTTTGATCTGACACACCATGTACCAATACACCGATTTCGACAAACGCTTTGTGCGTGAACGCGCTGCCCAATACCGCGACCAATTAGAGCGCCACTTGAGCGGCCGCTTGCGCGACGAAGAATTCCGTCCATTGCGTTTGCAAAACGGCTGGTATGTGCAGCGCTATGCTCCCATGTTGCGCGTGGCCGTGCCTTACGGCGAACTCAATAGCGCACAACTGCGCGTGCTTGCCACCATTGCGCGTGACTACGACACGCCTGAACCCGGTTTGTTTGAACGTGCCCAAACCACGCAAGACGCCATAGGCGGCATTCCGGCCCCTGCTTTGACCAAAAACTACGCCCACTTCACTACCCGCCAAAACCTGCAATACAACTGGATTCCGCTGAACAAAAGCGCGGACGTGATGGACTTGCTGGCCAGCGTGAACATGCACGGCATTCAAACCAGCGGTAACTGCATACGAAATATCACCAGCGACGAACGTGCCGGTGTGGCCGCGGATGAAATCGTTGATCCACGCCCGTTTGCAGAAATTTTGCGTCAGTGGAGCACGCTGCATCCCGAATTTGCTTTTCTGCCGCGCAAATTCAAAATCGCTATCAGCGGTGCCACAGAAGACCGTGCAGCCACCGCCTGGCACGATGTGGGTTTGCATGTGCAGCGCAATGCAGCAGGTGACGTCGGGTTTCGCGTCATGGTTGGCGGCGGCATGGGGCGCACGCCCATCATCGGCAGCGTGATAAGCGAATTCCTTCCCTGGAACCAGATACTTAACTACTTGGAAGCCGTGGTGCGCGTCTACAACCGCTGGGGCCGTCGCGACAATATTTACAAGGCGCGTATCAAGATTTTGGTCAAAGCCGAAGGCCCGCGTTACATGGAAGAAGTGCAAGCCGAGTACCAACGCATACTTACGCAGGACGGCGCACCGCACACCATCACGCAAGCCGAATTCGACCGCGTCAAAGCCAACTTCGCTGCGCCGCAGCTAGCCGCTCATACCGGCTTGTCTGCTGAAGCCATACACCAGCAACTGACACAAGCAGTCGACAAAGACAAAGACTTTGCCCGCTGGCTGCAACAAAACGTGGCCGCGCACCGCGACCCGCATTTGCGGGTTGTCACGCTGTCTTTCAAACGGCTGGGTCAGGCACCCGGGGACGCCACCGCTGATCAACTCGATGCTGCCGCCGTATTGGCCGATCGTTTTTCTGCCGGTGAAGCCCGCGTCAGCCACGACCAAAACCTGGTCTTGCCTTGGGTGGCTGCACAAGATTTGCCTGAGCTCTACAAACAAGCCAAAGCTTTGGGACTGGCCAAACCGAACGTCCGTATGCTGACCGACATGATTGCCTGCCCAGGCGGCGACTATTGCGCTTTGGCCAATGCACGTTCGCTGCCTGTTTCAGCTGCCATCAGCGAGCGCTACCAGGACCTGGATGAATTGTTTGATCTCGGTGAAATCGATTTGCACATCAGCGGCTGCATCAATTCATGCGGTCATCACCACAGCGGTCATATCGGAATTCTTGGCGTCGACAAAGATGGCAAGGAGTGGTACCAGATCACGCTGGGCGGGTCTGACGGGTCTGCGCTCAGTGGCGCACCCAAGGCCGGCAAAGTGGTCGGCCCGTCTTTCTCTTCTGCTGAAGTGGTGGATGTGATTGAAGCGGTGTTGCAGGTGTACACAGAGCAACGCCACCACGGTGAAAGCTTTATCGATGCGGTCAACCGCTTAGGCATAGAAGCCTTCAAACTCGCCGCCAACGCCGCGCGCCATCTGTCTGATGACGAAGCCCTGAGCACCGTCGACTGAAAGCCGAACATGCAACTGATTCCACACACCCAACACACAACCTTGACGCACGACCATCTGCTGACATTACCGAATGACGCAGACCCCATGCAGCAAGTTTTGCAAGGCGTGCAAGCCATTGAACTGCATTTCCCTAAGTTCACCGACGGCCGCGCTTTCAGCCAGGCACTGATGTTACGTCGTCGATGCGGCTTCGCCGGCGACATACGCGCCACCGGCGATGTGCTGATTGACCAACTCAGCCAGATGCAACGCTGCGGCTTTTCCAGCGCAGTGCTGCGCGCTGACCAAGACATCGCCAAGGGGCAAGAATTGCTGGCTCACTTCAGTGCTTTTTACCAAGGCGACGTGACACAGCCTCAACCATTATTTGCAAGATGAAACCCTTAGCCAAAGCCACCGAATTGCACGCTAAGGCCAGCGCCACGTTTGATGCCAAACTGGCTGCCACGCAAGCCCAATTAAAAGCTGCATCGCTTGAACTGCAACCGCTGAAGCAAGCTTCCAGCCTGGGCGCTGAAGACGTGGTCATCACCCACATCATCAATAGCTTGCAACTTGACATTCCCGTGTTTGTGCTGGAAACCGGCGCTTTGCACAGCGACACTTTGGCTTTGCTAGAACGTCTGCAAGCACATTCGCATGCGCCTGTGCAGGTGTACCGCCCGCAGCACGAAGCCGTCATCGCATTTGTGAAGCAACCCGGTCAACAAGCCATTTACGACAGCATGGCCAACCGCAAAGCGTGCTGCGGCATACGCAAGCTTGATCCGCTGGGTCGTGCGCTTGGCGGACAACGCGCGTGGATCACAGGCTTGCGCCGCGAACAATCGCAAGCGCGCGCTGAAGTGTCCGCCCAAGAAGCTGATGTGACCAACGGCGTGCCTATCATCAAGCTCAACCCGCTGGTCGATTGGACTTGGGGTGACGTCTGGCATTACATCGCCACGCACCAAGTGGACTACAACCCGCTGCACGACCAGTTCTTCCCTAGCATCGGCTGCGCGCCCTGCACCCGCGCCATCAGTCTGGGCGAAGATTTCCGCGCCGGCCGCTGGTGGTGGGAAGATGAAGCCGCCAAGGAATGCGGTTTGCATGTGAAGGCTTGATGGCCAGAAAAAGAATTGAAAGAGAACAACATGAACGCCAGAGCCCATAACGAGCTACACACGCTTAGCAACGCCCACCTAGACGCACTGGAAGAAGAAACCATCTTCATCCTGCGCGAAGTCGCTGCGGCTTTCGAGCGACCCACGCTGCTGTTTTCTGGCGGCAAAGATTCTTTGGTGATGCTGAAATGCGCCGAGAAAGCCTTTGGTATCGGGCGCATTCCCTACCCGCTGTTGATGATTGACACCGGCCACAACTTCCCCGAGGTGACCGATTTTCGCGACCTGCGTGCCAAAGAATTGGGCGCTGAATTGATCGTGCGCAGCGTCGAAGACTCCATGAAACGCGGCACCGTGCGTCTGGCCCGTCCGGATGAATCGCGCAATGTGCACCAATCGGTCACGCTGCTTGAAGCGATTGACGAATTCCGCTTTGATGCACTCATAGGTGGGGCACGCCGAGACGAAGAAAAAGCCCGCGCCAAAGAACGCATCTTCAGCCACCGCGACAGCTTCGGCCAATGGCAACCGAAATCACAGCGTCCCGAGTTGTGGAATTTGTTCAACACGCGCTTACACCCGGGCGAGCATTTCCGCGTGTTCCCTATTTCAAACTGGACCGAGCTCGATGTGTGGCAATACATTGCGCGTGAACACATCGCCCTGCCTTCGCTTTACTACACACACACACGCGACGTGATTGAGCGCAAAGGCTTGCTGGTGCCGGTCACCCACATGACGCCGCCGCGCGATGGCGAAACCGTGCAACAACGCCAGGTGCGTTTTCGCACTGTGGGAGACATCACCTGCACCTGTCCGGTGGAAAGCACCGCGGCCACGCCGGACGACATCGTCATCGAAACCTTGGCCGCTGATGTCAGCGAACGAGGTGCTACCCGCATGGACGACCAGACCTCGGACGCGTCTATGGAAAAACGCAAAAAAGAGGGCTACTTCTGATGGAAACCAACACTTCAACACGCCCTGCGTTGAAATTCATCACTTGCGGTTCAGTGGACGACGGCAAATCCACGCTCATCGGCCGTTTGCTGGTCGACTCCAAATCGGTGCTGCAAGACCATTTGGCCGGTGTGCAGCGCCAAGGTGAAACCGACCTGGCACTGCTGACGGACGGACTGTCTGCCGAGCGCGAACAAGGCATCACCATTGACGTGGCCTACCGCTACTTCAGCACCGAGTCGCGCAAATTCATCATCGGCGACTCGCCCGGCCACGAGCAATACACACGCAACATGGTGACCGGCGCTTCCAGTGCCGACGCTGCGGTCGTGCTGGTGGACGCCACCAAACTCGACTGGTCTGTCGCCGGTTTCAACCTGCTGCCGCAAACCCGCCGGCACAGTTTGTTGCTCAAACTTCTGCGCGTCTCTTCTATTGTGTTTGCCATCAACAAACTCGATGCGATTGAGGATGCAGCGACTGCTTTTGTGAACATCGCCCAAGCCTTGCAAAACTTTGCCGACGAAGCCGGAATAGACATCACTGCCATCGTGCCGGTATCCGCGCTCAAAGGCTGGAATGTGGTCAACCCGCAACCAAACTGGTGCAATTACAGCGGCCCCAGCCTGCTGCAATTGCTGGAAAGCCTGCCCGTCACTGCCTTTGAAGAAGACGGTGAATTGGCGTTTGCTGTGCAGTGGGTGGAAAAATTCCACGACAGCGCAGACACATCCAAAGGGCGGCGCGTGTATTGGGGCCGGGTCGGCACCGGCGTGGCGCGCTCTGGCGACAGCATTCGTGTGTTTCCCAGCGGCCAGACCGCCATCGTCAAAGAAGTCCTCAGTAGCGTGCGCCAGCCGGGCGATATTCCCGCCGGTCACAGCGCCGGATTAGTGTTAGACCGCGAAGTCGATGTGTCTCGCGGCGACTGGCTGCTGGCACAAACCCATGCGGCGCAAGGGCAAACCCAGTTGAACGTGACGCTGGCCTGGCTGGACGATGAACCGCTGGTGGCCGGTCGTGTGTACTGGGCCTTACACGGTCACCGCTGGGTCAAGGCCAAGGTGGTCCGCATCCTGCATCGACTGGACGTCAACACCTTGCAGGAAATGGACGCGGCCGAGTTGCCACCCAATGCCATCGGCCATGTGCAACTGAGTTTGCAACAACCGTTGGTCACCCTGCCGTTTGCTGTTTCGCGCAGTCTGGGCTCGCTGGTGCTGGTCGATACGGCTACCCATAAAACCTCCGCTGCGGTCATGGTTCAAGCCTGACTGACACATTCCTCTAAAATGTTTAGTTTCGTGGCTATCCCGCCGCATTGACCAACTGTTGATTCACACCATGACCCACGTTGTTACCGAAGCCTGTATCCGTTGCAAATACACCGACTGCGTAGATGTTTGCCCCGTAGACTGTTTCCGCGAAGGCCCGAATTTCCTGACCATAGACCCGGACGAGTGCATTGATTGCGCGGTTTGCATCCCCGAGTGCCCGGTCAACGCCATTTACGCCGAAGAAGACGTACCCGCCGACCAACAACACATGGTCGCCTTGAATGTGGAACTGGCCCGCATCGGCTGGCCCAGCATCACCAAGCGCAAAACCCCGCTGGCCGACGCCGACGACTGGAAAGACAAGACAGGCAAGCTGTCAGAGCTGACCCGCTAAGCGACACGGGCTCTGACTAAACGCCATGAGCTCAATGCCCCCGCCGATTGAAACCGATGCTTTGGTCATCGGTGCCGGTCCGGTCGGCTTGTTTCAAGTATTCGAGCTCGGCCTTCAAGAGATACAAACCCATGTGGTTGACGTCCTGCCCTATGTCGGCGGTCAATGCATGGCGCTTTATGCCGACAAACCTATTTACGATATTCCCGGGTTGCCGCATTGCACCGGTCGAGAATTGATTGATCGCCTGCAACAGCAAGCCGCACCGTTCAAACCGGTGTTTCATTTGCATCAACTCATCAGCAGCTTGCAGCAACAAGACGACAAACGCTGGCTGCTTGGTACTTCAAGCGGCGGCAGATTTGTAGCCAAAACAGTGTTTATTGCCGCCGGTGTCGGCGCTTTCACGCCGCGCAAATTGCCATTGCCCGAGTTAGATGCGTTCGAAGGCAAGCAATTGTTTTACAACTCTCCCGCCACTGAGGATGTGCAAGGCAAGCATCTGGTGGTGGTAGGCGGCGATGATGATGCTTTACAGACCGCACTGTCGGGTCTTGAACAAGGTGCTGCCATGGTCGTTCTGGTACACCGGCGCGCCGCCTTGGATGCTTCGGCCGAATTGCAAGCGGCATTCAACAAAGCCCGTCTTTGCGGCAGATTGCATCTTGAAGTGGCACAAATTCAAGGGCTGGATTTTAAAAACTCCAAGCTGTATGGATTGAAACTGGCGACACCTCAAGGCGCTCAAGTTTCCCTGGCTTGTGACCTTCTCCTGGTCAAACTTGGTCTTTCGCCACAGCTCGGTCCACTGGCAGATTGGGGTTTAGACATCTCGCGCAAACAGCTCAGCGTCAACACCGAAGACTTCAGCACCAGCGCACCCGGTATTTTTGCGGTCGGCGACATCAACACTTACCCGGGCAAACGCAAACTCATCGTCAGCGGTTTTCACGAAGCCACGCTGGCCGCATTCGGTGCAGCCGCTTATCTGCGCCCCGGACAGAAAATCCCGCTGGAATACACCACGGCCTCGCCCCGCTTGCACCGCTTACTGGGTGTTTGACCAAAGCGAGATTCGCTTAAAGGCATAATGCAAATTCTTGTCCTATGACAAGTCCGCTGGGGGTGCTGAGGTTTACATTGAACCAAGGCTGAGAAAGTCCCTTTGAACCTGATTGAGGTAATCCTCGCGCAGGGAAGCATGGTCCACTGAAAAAACATTTGCATTCACTGGGCCTCGCCGAACTGCCATTCTTTTTGGACAACAGATGGCACACACAAACGAATCTTTAACTCCTGTGAGCGACGAGCAACGGGTTTTCGGCTGGTATTCGCACGCCTCGCTCTGGTTCAGCCTGGGCGTGGGCCTGCTGGTGATGCAAATCGGCGCCTACCTCGTGCCTGCCGTGGGCACGCAAGACGCCTTGCTGGCGATTGTGCTGGGCTCAGTCCTCGGCGCAGGTTTGCTGGCCTGGGTAGCCAAGATAGGCTGCGACAGCGGTTTATCCAGCGCAGGTCTGATGCACCAGGTGTTCGGCAGCGGTTTTGCGCGCCTGCCGGTTCTGCTCAATATTGTTCAATTGATAGGCTGGACCACGTTCGAATTGGTGGTGATGCGCGACGGCACGCTGGCCATGGCGCCGGACAGCGCCTGGTCTTCCCCTGTGCTCACCACGCTGCTGTGGGGCGGCGTGCTGACCTTGCTGATGATGAGTTCCATGCTCGGTCTGGTGAGAAGTTTTGTCAGCCGATTCGGTTTGCCGCTGGTGGTGCTGTCTTTGCTGTGGCTGAGCTGGCAATTTCTGGGCTTGCTGCAAGCGCAAGGCCTGCAAGCCTTCTGGGACAAACCAGGCACCGGGGAAATGGGTTTTTTATCGGCGGTGGATCTGGTGATCGCCATGCCTGTGTCCTGGTTGCCATTGATCGCGGATTACGCACGCCACGGTAAAAACGGCCGCAGCGCCCTGAGCGGCAGTTGGGTCGGCTACGCCATCGCCAATATCTGGTGTTATGCACTCGGTGTCATGGTGATCAGTGTGTCCGCGCCGGATGCCAATCTGGTCAACACTTTACTGCTGGCGCAAGGCGGTTTACTGGCACTCGGGTTGGTGCTGCTGGATGAAATCGACAACGCCTATGGCGATGTGTATTCGGCAGCGGTCAACAGCCACAGCTTGTGGTCAGGCATCAGTGCGCGTCAGTTCGGTCTTGGCATCGCTGTTCTTTGTACTGCGCTGGCACTGTTTCTGCCCATGCACAGCCTGGAGCCGTTTCTGCTGATGCTGAGTTCAGTGTTTGTGCCGCTGTTCGGCGTGATTTTGGGCAGACTCGGCTTTGGCTCTGTCGCCAGTCATTCGCACAAAATAGATATCTCGGCAGCCGCAGCCTGGCTGGCTGGTGTGGCGGTGTTTCACGCCTGTGCACAATTGGCACCGCAATGGGGTTCAGCGCTGCCCAGTCTGATCGTCACCTTGTTGCTGGGCTGGTTGACACGTCCGGCTACGGCAACGGTTTCACATGCATAACAAGCGGTGCAAAGCCGTGGTTCAGCGGGCCGTGACCTTCACCGGTTTTCACAGCCGCCCCGCTGGCTATGGCTTGGCGGATAAAGGCACGCGCCTGTTCCACGGCGGAGTGCATGTCATGCCCCAAGGCCAGATACGCCGCGATGGCAGAAGACAAGCTGCAACCGGTGCCGTGCACGTTGCGGCTGTGAATTCGGGTGCTTTGAAAAACCCGGGCATCCGTGCCCGCCTGATGCAATACATCACACAGCACATCGCCCTGCAGATGCCCGCCTTTGAGAAGAACGGCCTTGGCGCCCATGGCCAGCAATTCAAGCCCCGCCGGTTGCAATTCATCGATCTGATTCAGATTTTTTTGCAAAAGCAGCGAGGCTTCATCCAGATTCGGCGTGACCAGTTGCACACGCGGAAACAGTTCGCTGACCAGCACGGCCACGGTTTCCTGCGCGATCAAACGGTCTCCGCTGGTGGCCACCATCACCGGGTCGAGCACCACTTGTTTCAAGCCGTAATGGTCGATGGCCCAAGCGACCACTTCAACCACGTCAGGCGAATGCAACATGCCGATCTTGACCGCATCGACCCCTATGTCGTCCAGCACCGATTGCAATTGCGCTTTCAAAAATGCCGCAGGCACGCCATGAATCGCTTGCACGCCCGTGGTGTTTTGCGCGGTCAATGCGGTGATAGCCGTCATGCCATAGCAGCCCAGGGCGGAAAAAGTTTTCAAGTCGGCTTGAATGCCTGCGCCGCCGCCGCTGTCAGAACCAGCGATGCTGAGCACACGTGCGTATTGACCAGTGAGAGTAATGTTTTGCATGGCCTGCATTATCAACAAAGCCGCTCAGACTTTGCCCACCACAAAGGACAAAGCGGTGGCTGAACACATGAACTGCGTGGTGCTAGGTGCCGGTTTGATGGGCCGCTTGCTGGCGCACGCATTGGCCACAGCAGGTCACAGCGTCACTGTTCATGAAGCACGCAGCGAGGACGGCATGGGTGCGGCCGCGCGAGTGGCGGCTTCCATGTTGGCGCCTTTGGCCGAGTCGGCCATCACCGAATGGCCGGTGGTTGACATGGGGCAGTACAGCTTGCAGCACTGGCCCGCATTGATACAACAATTACCAACGCCGGTGTACTTCCAACAGCAAGGCACATTGATACTCTGGCATCAACCGGATGCGCTTCAGGCGCGAATGCTGGTGGATAAGTTGCAGATTAACAGCCGTCAACTGCCGCAAGAGTGCAGCCCGCAAAAAATAGATAACGACGAATTACGAACGCTTGAGCCGGAACTGTCAGCCAAGTTTCAACAAGGCTTGTTTTTGCCACGCGAAGGCCAGTTGGACAACCGCCAATTGCTGGCAGGTTTGCTGCAATCCTTGCAACAGCAAAAAGTAGATTTACATTGGCACAGCGCGAAATCGCTGGATGATTTGGCTGCTTTGCTTGCCGGGGGTGCAGACTGGGTGTTTGACTGCCGTGGCACCGGCGCTTCTTCAGACTGGACCCATCTGCGAGGCGTGCGCGGAGAAGTCATTCGTTTGTTTGCACCCGAGGTCAACTTACAACGCCCGGTGCGTCTGGTGCACCCGCGTTACCCGCTTTACATCGCGCCCAAGCAAGAACATGTGTATGTGATCGGCGCCACCGAAATTGAAAGCGACGATACCTCAGAGGCCAGCGTGCGCTCGACCTTGGAGCTGCTGAGCGCTGCCTACAGTTTGCACAGCGGTTTTGCCGAGGCGCGCATTTTGGAAATCAATACACAACTGCGCCCTGCTTTAAAAAACAACTTACCTGGCATTCGCCGTATCGGTGACAAATGCCTGCAAATCAACGGCTTATACCGCCACGGTTTTTTGATTGCGCCGGCCATGCTGGACGCAGTGCTGGCGCTGGTGCAAGGCGATACTTCGCTGGCTGATCGGTTTGCATTGGTAAAAGAAAACTGACATGGACACGCACCGCATTCAAGTTTGGGTCAACCAAATCGCCACAGAGTTGACGGCTCCGGCTTATTTGTCTGATGCGATAGCCGCCGCCGGGGTCAAGCCGCCGTTTGCGGCTGCGGTGAACTTGCAGTTTGTACCGAAAAAAAACTATGCCCACCATATTTTGCAAACCGACGACAAGATTGAATTGATCGTGCCGGTCACAGGAGGATGAATTGAACACACACACCGACCCGCTGGTCTTGTACGGCGAAGCATTCAACAGCCGGCTGCTGCTGGGCACCTCGCGTTATCCGTCACCGCAAGTACTGGCCGATGCGGTGCAACTGGCTCGACCTGCCATGTTGACCGCGTCGCTGCGCCGCCAGACTGCGCACGCAGACACATCTCCTGCGTTCTGGAATTTATTGCGCGACATGAAAGTTCCCGTGTTGCCCAACACCGCCGGTTGTCACAGCATTCAAGAAGTGATCACCACGGCCGAAATGGCGCGCGAATTGTTTGAAACCGATTGGCTGAAACTGGAATTGATAGGCGACGATTACAGCTTGCAACCAGACACCATCAACTTAGCCTCGGCTGCTCAGCAACTCATCAAAGCAGGCTTTAAGGTGCTGCCCTACTGCACCGAAGACCTGGTCTTGTGTCAGCGGCTGGTCGATGTCGGTTGCCAAGCTGTCATGCCTTGGGCGGCACCCATAGGCACCGGCAAAGGCCCGATCAACCCGTATGCCATGCGTTTATTGCGCGAACGCTTGAATGTCCCCTTGATTGTTGACGCCGGTCTGGGACTGCCATCGCACGCCTGCCAAGTGATGGAATGGGGATATGACGCAGTGCTGTTGAATACAGCCGTGGCACTCGCGAACAACCCGGTCAGCATGGCGCATGCATTTGCTCTCGCGGTGCAAGCCGGCAGAGACGCGTTTCTGGGAGGCGTCATGCAAGCGCAGGAATCCGCACAAGCCAGCACGCCATTGCTGGGTACGCCGTTCTGGCACCAGAATTGAAAGTCGAGAACATGGACATACAAGAAGTTGCCAAAGAGATTGCCCGCGTACACAGCCTGTTGCTGGCAGGCGAAACATCTACAGTTGAAGTCTTGGTAAAAGAAATACCCGCAGATTCAACGCAAATGTTTGCTGCGGCCTGGTTAGGCGCGCGCCTGCTGGGTTTTGTGCCGCATGACGCGCAATGCATTGCCAAAGCCTGGCAATCACAAACAGCGCGTCAAGAGGTGTTTGATGCAACAAACTGGCCGTGCGATCCGCAAGACTTTGCACTGCCCGCCGCCAATCCTGCTACTGCTTTTGCGCCCTGCCCTCAGTCACTCGGTTTGTATGCGGTGCTGCCGGATGCTGATTGGATAGCTCGCATGGTCGAGCTAGAAGTACCCACTGTCCAACTGCGTTTCAAGTCTGACGATCACAAGGCCATAGACCAACAAATAAAAGCTGCGGTTAAAGCAGTTGAAGGCAGCGACACGCTGTTGTTCATCAATGACCACTGGCAGCAAGCGATTGATGCAGGTGCTTATGGTGTTCATCTGGGTCAGGAAGACATGGTCGAGGCTCCGCTGGAAGCCATAAGGTCTGCCGGGCTGCGCCTGGGTTTGAGTTCGCACGGCTACGCTGAAATGCTCAAAGCGCACGCGGCACAACCCAGCTACCTGGCCCTGGGTGCCGTGTTTCCAACAACGCTCAAACGCATGGCCACTGCGCCGCAAGGCTTGGGAAGACTCGGTATGTATGCGCACTTGATGCAAGGTCAATCGCTGGTGGCCATAGGCGGTATCGACTTAGAACGCCTGCCGGCAGTCATGCAAACAGGTGTGGGCTCGGTGGCATTTGTCAGAGCCATCACCGCAGAGGAGAATCTTCATGAAGCGGTTGAGAAATTGCGGTTATGCATGAAAGCAAATAAGCGCTGACTGTCATGCAAGCGTCTTGCCAGATCTGAGTATTTATAAGCTCATAATATTCATATATTTGATTGAATACATAACTTTATAAGCACCAATTTTGTAATTACTTATCAAAATAGGACTCTCTATGGAATATCTGGCATTAAGCAAGCGATATCATCAGTAATGCGGATGCGGGCTAGCCCATCGCGAAGCTTGTGCTTCATCCTAAAAAAACAAATCACCGGGAGACAGTTTCATGAGAAGTTACATCAATTTCATTGTCCGATTTCGTTGGGCAGTGCTTGCTCTGGTATTGATTGCCACAGTGTTTTTACACTTTCGCGGTCAGACGCTGACCGTCATCATTGACCCTAACAATATCGTGCCTCGCTCGCACCCCTTTGTGGCTACAACGCTGAAGGTGGAAGAAGTCTTCGGTTCACGTTATGTCGGCGTCATCGGTATCACGCCCAAAGAAGGCGATGTATTCAATACCAAGGTGCTGGAGAAAGTCCAACGCATCACGGCCAAACTGCGCGAGACCCCGCGTGTCGTCAAAGCCAATTTGCTGTCAGTTGCTGCACGCCGGGCCAAGGACATTCGCGGCACCGATGAAGGCATGGAAGTCAAGCAAATGATGACGGACGTGCCGACCACGCCGGAACAAATGGCTATCTTGAAAGATGCGCTACAGCGAAACACGGCTTATATGAACTCCGTTGTTTCGGAAGACTTCAAAACTATCACTATCTTGGCCGAGGTGCGCGACGCCACACCTGCTGAATTGAAAGAAGGCAAAGGCGGCTTCTCCTACGTCAACAACAAAATTGTTGAAATCGTAGACGCAGAGCGCGACGACAGCGTCGACATCGTCGTCACCGGCTACCCCGCATTCCTCGCCTTACTGGAGAAGTTTTCCAGCCGGGGCGGCATGCTGCTGCTAATTGCCATTGGCATCATTGGCGTGATTCACTATGAAGCTTTTCGTACCCTGCAAGGCCTGATCCTGCCGCTGGTCACACCTATTGTTGCAGTCACCTGGGGCAAAGGATTCATGGGTCTGGCCAATGTGCCGCTGGATATTTTCAATATGACCACGCCCATTCTTATTCTGGCGGTGGGTGCCGGACACGCGGTGCAGATGCTTAAACGCTATTACGAGGAATACAACATTCTTCGACAAAACCCTGATCTGACCCCGAAAATGGCCAACCAGCAGGCCGTGATTGAGTCGATTGTCAAGATCGGTCCGGTCATGCTGACCGCCGGTCTGGTCGCAGCTGCCGGGTTTTTGTCATTGATGATTTTTGACATTGTGTCCATCCGCGTGTTCGGTATTTTTGCCGGCGTCGGTATTCTCAGCGTGCTGGTGATAGAGATGACTTTCATTCCCGCGCTGCGTGCTGTACTTCCCGCTCCCGGTGAAAAAGAAGCCCGCATGGAGCGCGAAGAGCGCTTCTGGGACCGCATCACCAATTTCTACGCCAACACCTTGGTCGGCCCGAACCGCAACAAAATTTTCATGATTGCAGGTGTTTTGATTGCTTTGGCACTTGCCGGCATGACTCAGTTGCGTATTGAAAGTGCGCTGAAAAAATACTTCGATCCTGATTTGCCTTTGCTGGTGGCTGACAAAAAACTCAACGAACGCATGGCAGGTACTAACAATATTTACCTGCTGATTGAAGGCGACAAGCCAGACGCGATCAAGGATCCTGCTGTACTCAAAGCGATTGATGAGTTGCAGGTCTATCTGACGACACGTCCGAATATCGGCAAAGTAATGTCGATTGCCGAGTTCATCAAACGCATGAACCAGTCGATGAACGCCGACAACCCGGAATTCTTCAAGATTCCAGATAAGCAGGAAACCATCGCTGAATACCTGCTGCTCTACTCCATGTCAGGTGAACCCGGTGACTTTGACCCTTATGTGGACTATGACTACCGCCTGGCCAATATGGTGGTCTTTACCCACAGCGACAGCACCGCAGACATGCATGTGCTTTGGGGCGAGATTCAAGCCTTTGTGAAAGACAAGTTCCCGCCTAACATCAAAGTCAATATCGGCGGCAGTGTGGCTCAAAGTGCGGCCATCACCGATGTGATCGTGAAAGACAAAATATTGAACGTGTTACAGATTGCCAGCGTGGTCTTACTCGCCACAGCTTTTGTCTTTCGCTCTCTGATTGCCGGTGTCCTGGTGGTCACACCATTGCTGCTATCAGTACTTGTGAATATGGGCTTGATGGGTTGGCTGGGCATGCGTTTGAACGTACCCACCGCTTTGACCTCTGCGCTGGCCATCGGCATCGGTGCCGACTACGCGATTTATATGCTGTTCCGGTTGCGGGAAGAAGTCGCCAAAGGCACCGAACTCGAGCTCGCGGTTCACAAAGTACTTAATACCGCCGGTAAAGCCTGTTTGTTCGTGGCATCGGCAGTCGCTGGCGGCTATGCGGTGCAAGCCGGTTCACGCGGCTACTACCCGCATACATGGACAGCTATTTTGATCGGTACCGCCATGCTGGTCAGCGTCACGGCTGCATTGACCGTGATGCCTGCGCTGGTGCTGAAGTTCCGCCCCTCATTCATCTTCAAAGGAGCCAAAAAATGATCACATCAAAAATGACACTTTCTAAAAACTCTTTTTTTCTGCTTTCAAGCCTGGTGCTGATGGCAGGCATGGCCTTGCCCATGACAAGCTGGGCTTTGACCGCAGTGGAGATCATGGAAAAGAATTTCATTGTCGGCAAGTATCCGGATTCAACATCGGAATCCACCATGACGCTGACTAACAAATCCGGCCAGCAACGCGTGCGCAAAACCTTTGGCACCAGCAAGCTAGATGCCAACGGCATTGACAATAAACGCATGACGCGTTTCCTGGAACCCGCCGACGTCAAAGGCACTGTTTCACTGCTGGTTGAGCATTCAGACAAAGACGACGACATCTGGATTTACCTGCCCAGTGTTAAAAAAGTCAGACGCCTGATCTCCAGCAATAAGAAAGACAGTTTTGTAGGTACTGACTTTTCTTATGGAGATGTGATCGGTCACAAAGTCAACGAATGGAACCATACCTTGGTGAAAGAGGAAGATGTAGAAGGCGCCGCATGCTATGTGATTGAATCAGTGCCCAAAGATGCCACAGTCAAAGCCAATACCGGTTATGCCAAGCGCATCAGCTGGATTCAAAAAGACAACTTCGTCACTCTAAAAACAGTTACTTACGACGAAGCCAATGAATTGTTAAAAGAAGCCACCTACAAGCGCTGGAAAGAAGTCGAGCCTGTGAAGCGCAGATGGCAAGCCGGCATTTTGGAAGCCAAAAACTTACAAACCGGTCACCGCACGGTAATCACGATTGACCAGTCCAAGTACAACACCGGTGTTAAGGATGAGTTCTTCACAACCCGGTATATGGAACAACAATGATGCTTAGGGAAGAAATGCCCCAGGCCTTGAGAGACACCGCGTCGTCAAATCCTGACGGAATTTTTTCCAACAGCAGTTTGTTTGCAGCAGCTCTCTGCCTTTCACTTTTATCGCACTTGGTACAAGCCGCCGACCTTGACAACGACATGGCACCGCCCATGTCAATTGAAGAAGCCGCAGCGACAACTGCCTATCCCATCAAGGCGCAACTTAGTCGACTTGGTGTTACCGGCTCTTTTCGTACCGGGTACTGGTCTTCGAACCGGTTGTATGACGATGTCAGCGGTGTAGGTACAGCTTCGGCTTGGTTGAAGCTGGAAAAGAAGCTGGATAACGGTATTGGTTTGTTTGCCGAGGGCTATTCAGCGCGTGAAGATTTACGCACTGACGGCAATACGCGTTCAAGCATTCGTGAAATGTATGTGGAAACACGAAAAGGTGATTTTGATTTCCGTGTCGGTCGGCAAATCATTGCTTGGGGCAGGACAGACCGCCTTAACCCGACAGACAATCTGACCCCCAGAGACGCCAGACTGTTGGCGACGGATATTGATGAAGACCGATTCGGCTCACTGGCAGCCAAGGCCTTGTGGAGTCTGGCTGCTAACGACAGTTTGACTCTGGTTCTGCTTCCAGAGTTTCAAGCGAATAAAAGTTACAGTAAATTTACAGAGGTCATACCCACAGCCAATAACCAATGGGCTATCAAATACGATCAATCCGGCAAGGCCATTGATTGGTCTGTGTCGTATTACGATGGCTACGATTTATCCCCAGACCTGTCTGCCAGCTACGTCTATGAACATTACAGGATCAAGGTCTTAGGCATGGACATAGCAACCACGATAGGCAGTAACCGTTTCGCCTTGGAATCCGCTTATACGCAGACCCAGGACATGAACGGAACGAACGAGTACATCAAAAATCCCTTTTTGTATACCGTGATCGGGGTGGAGCATGATTTCGGCAATAACACCAGCGGCATTGTTCAAATCTTCAACCGCCACATCTACAACTACAGCACCCCAGACACATCAACTTCTTTAAAGCTTCTCCGCTCTGTCGTGATTTCACAGTTGGACCGTAACCAGGACGGCATCAGCATACGTATCGCCAAAAAATGGCTGAATGAAACTCTCGAAACCGAACTGGCCGGTTCTACGCTGCTGGAGCGAAACGGTTATTCACTGCGTCCACGGGTCACCTATTTGTGGAGCGACAGCATCAAGCTGTTGGCAGGATATGAATACTACGCAGGCAATTCAAATACCTACTACGGGTACTTGAAAAAGAACAATACACTGTTCATGGAACTCAGATACTTTTATTGAAACGGGCTATACATACCGGCTTAGCCGGGGTCTGAATTTATGTCGCCCGGAAAGTTGCGCCCATCTGCCTTCAATCCAGGCACATAGTTCCAGTAACTTGTCTTCAGTCATATCAAATTTATAAAAATTAACAGGGAAATTGATAAAAGACAATAATTTTTCCGAGATTTGATGCAGAATTCATATTCAAAAGTTAAATTTAAATGCTTATGAATAATGTTCGGATTTCCAGAAGGCAGCCGGAAATAACGGGAAGAACATCTGTTTCACCCCGGAAAAAGCCGGTTCAAAGCCGTTCACAAATGACATTAGCCGCCTTGCAGGAAGCATTTGTTCAGGTTTTGGTCGAACGCGGCTACGACAAAATGACCATACGCGAGGTTGCCGCGGTCGCCGGTGTGGGCGTCGGGACCATGTACGACTATGTGCCGAATATGCGGGCCTTGGCAGCTTCCACCATTCATAAGCGTTGTGTTGAATGCGCGGATATTTTGAAAACCAAGATCAAGGAAACCTCAGGTCAACCTATAAGTATCGTCGTCAACACCTTGCTAACCACTTTGATAGAACTCGGTTTCGCCAGGCCCAGAGAATGGACGGCACTGCTGTTACTGGAACGTCAGGTGTCATCCCCCGATGCGCTCAGAAAAATCCACGAAGCCTTTGTAGATATCTGGGCCGAGGCTTTCCGTTCAAGCTCTACACTTATTCCCGAGGAAAAAATCATTCCGGTAGCGCGCATGGCACACGCCATCAGCTACGGCTGGTATTCACACGATTTGCTGTTTTATAACGACGCACCGCTACACAGCCGTTCGTTAGAAGAAATCGGCTACGCCATCATAGGTTTTGTGCATTCCTCATCGCTTCAACATTAACAGTTCACCAGCATATTCATTGTGAATTGTTAAGCACAGTAATGGATTTAGTGATACGCGCGGTTGCCACCAACTTACCACCCACAAAGGCACTGACCTCGAGAAACGCCAAGGTTCTACCCAAACGGCTCACGCTGGCGCTGAGATCACAGCGAGCCCCGGTCGCTATAGATCGCATAAACGACACATGCAAATCATGGGTCACCGCGTGCTGGCTGTCAGCCAGGTGCGGCACCAAAGCAAGAAAACCGGCCACCTCAAACACAGCGGACAACACACCGCCATGTAGATAACCATCGAAAGTCGCAAGCTCAGGTGTGCTGAGAAAATGTGATTTTGTTGTGCTGTCGACAACCCCGTCATAGATTATCCCAAGCTGACGGTTAAATGGCAGACCAAGTACTTTCAACTGGCGTGGCAGCAAATCTAGATTCATGGACATATATAGGGGTCGGTGTAAGGTTGAAATGAAGGCAAGATTGCCATTCTTCCACTTTTGGATTTTTCAGAAAAAACAGGATTAACCAAGCTCAACAAAAGTTTCAGAAATTTTTATTTATTTCGCAACAGTCAATAAGCTTAGATTTTTTGAAATTATCTGATATTTACGTCAAAGGACAGTATATAAATCAGAGCAAACCCTAGTCAAAATGAACGTAGATTCAGTTATTGTTTAGATTATTCTTTGAGATTCATTGGCACCCGGATAAGTTAAGCGCCCTAGCTTTTGAACATTTTCCAAGTTAGGTTCAAATATGCTGCAGTTAAGATTTCTCAAATTATTCCTGCTATCAGTTTGTCTTACTTTTATTAGCCAAACTCATGCAACCGGATTAGAAGAAAAAAAACCCTTTGAGGTGATCGGGGCGACACCCACTATTTTTAGCCCCAAACAAAATACTTTTGTTCTGGAGGATCGCGCCGGCTCCATAAGCGCTCAGGAGGCTTTAAAGCGCCAGGATGAATTCAAACCAGCTGCTGATATGGGATCGATTGATGCGCATTCCCATTACTGGATAATGCAAAAAATTATCAGTCGGCTTGGTTCAGACCGGGATTTCAGACTAGAAGGTACAGGCTGGCTGAGTATCAACACCAGCGTAATCAGACCGGATGGTTCGCTACATGTTCTAAAGCCATCGGGTTTTTATTATGGCAACTACGCCCACCTGACTGATACCGATCCAACTCAACCCAGTTCGGCCAAGGTGCCCTCTCAGCACGCACTTTTTACCCTTTACCAAGGCGAAACGCTGACACTGCTTTCTCACACAAAGCCTCACGCATCCTTGCCCCCTAAGTCATTTATTCTGCGGATAGTGGATAACGCTCGATTCCTTGAGACAAGGCGCTTTGGTCTTTATATAGAAGGTGGACTATTGGGTATTCTGTTTGCATTGGGAATTTTCGGTTGGTTTTCCTGTTTTTCAAACAAGGATCGGACCAGTTTCTTTTATGCTTTGTGGATCACATTTGCATTTATTCAAATATTTTGTTTATCCACTCAAGATGGAATTCATTTCACTGAATTTATCTTTAATTCAGATGATGTCTATTTTTCCAATACCTCGCTTACCTACATATTTAACAATATAGGAGGCTATGGACAAGCTATCTTTTATTTTTTATTTGCCAGTGCTTTTCTGCAATTAGACAAATATTTTCCATTAATTCAAAAAATAACATATCTGTATGTATTTACTTTTCTGACACACGCAATTATTTTCACTTTTTTGATTCACAACTTTTCACCTCAATGGGTGTGGATGCCTTTGGTTTTATTCACCTTAAGCATGTTTGTTATGAACTATGCCTGCGGCGTGATCCGTTACAGACAAGGCATGAAAATTGTCATATTCTTTCTGATCGGAGCCATCCCTTATATGTGTCTTCGTTTTATTTTCGGACTTGGCCTGGCTGGGGTTACTTCACCATTCACCTATTTGCCAGAATCAGGAATCAGGTACCTGCTGCAAAATTCCAATGTCT
>CAMDKD010000015.1 GCA_945901125.1 Bordetella parapertussis | reverse complement strand
GACCATGGCGTGCGGCAGCGTCAGATTAGAGAGAGCCAGCAATTCATGCCCGCCTTGGCGCAGCACCGGATCAAAGCCGTCTGGCCCGCCGATGATGAACGCCACGTCTTGTGCATTGTCCTGCCAGCCACGCCATTTGCCGGCCAGGGCAGCGGTGGTGATTTGCTGCCCTTTTTCATCCAACCAGACACGCAGACAGTCTTTGGGAATGGCTGCGTCTATGCGGCTGCGTTCAGCAGCCCAGATTTGAGCCAGGGTTTTGGAAGCGCGCGGCTCGGTCTTGACGGTTTTGAGCGTGAGCTTGATATCGGGCGGAAAACGTTTGGCATAGTCGTCCCAGGCCGTTTGGGCCCAGGGCGGCACCCTTTGGCCAACGGCTACCACCCAGAGTTTCATGCACGCGGCTTGCGGGCAGCAGTTTTAGCGGGTGCTGATTTTTTCGCCGCAGGTTTTTTGGTTGCCGGTTTTTTCGCAGCCACCGGTTTGGCCTGAATGACTTTTTTGATGGGTGCTTTGGCCGCCGGTTTTTTAGCCGTTGCAGGTTTTGCGCTTGCCGCAGCTTGACGAGCCGGTGCGGCGGGTTTTGCTGAGCCTGAGGCGCGAGGGGACCTGGCTTTGCTTTTGTCAGTTGATGTTTTGCCGGCTGCTTTGCGGGCAGGTTTTTTAACCACCGGCTCAATCACTTCAACGGCTTTGGGCACAGATTTGGGAAGCGGCGCGCCGAGCTTGATACGCACCGGTTTGTCGCCCCAGATTTCTTCCAAGTGGTAATAAAGACGGATGGCAGGCTGCATGATGTGCACCACCACTGAGCCGCAGTCGACGATGATCCATTCGCCGTTTTCTTCGCCTTCGATACGCGGTTTGCCGAAACCGCCGTCACGCACATCGTCGCGCACATTGGCGGCCAGCGCCTTGGTCTGGCGGTTGGAAGTACCGCTGGCAATGATGACCCGTTCAAACAACGGGGACAGGTGCTCGGTGTTGAAGACAGAGATGTCCTGCGCCTTGACATCCTCCAGGCTGTCAACAACGATACGCTGCAATTTTTGTACGTCTTTTTTTTCAGAGACTTCTGTCATGGCGGTCCATATAAAGGTGGTGGTGTTGAATATATTGAAAGACGGATGGCTTCAGTGCCTGGCCGGGCAATAAGCCCTGTTCTAAGCCGCAACGTATGTCGGTGGCGCTGACGATTTCCAGTGGCATGTTCAAAAGCGTAGCCTTTATCAAGGGGTGATTGTGCCACTCATGCAGCAAGCTACCGGATTGCGCCTGCATTTGACGCGGTGCCACAGCCAATTGCGCCAGTTGCGCAATTTGCTGCCAGTCTTTCCAAGTGTCAAAGCGGGCGGCCTGATCTTCACCCATGAGCAGAAAAAATCTGGCGCCGGGATATTGATCAACCAGTTCGCGCAAGCTGTCTATGGTGTAACTCGGCCCTTGCCTCAGCAACTCGCGCTCATCGATCAATACTTGGGGTAAATCGGCGAAATTGAGCGTGACCATGGCCGAACGGTGTGTGGCGTCGCTGAGCGCGCGGGTTTTGTGCCAGGCGTCGCCGGTGGGTAATACATGCAACACATCGAGTTGCAATTGGCGGATGGCGCATGCAGCCAGCGCATGATGGCCTGTGTGCGGCGGATCAAAAGCGCCGCCATACAAACCTATGCGCTGTTGGCTGGAATTGTTCAAATCCAGGCTTTGGGTTTGAGGAAATCGGTGTAGAGCCGGTGTTCAGCCGACCCTTCTTCAGGCTGGTGACGGTAAGACCAGGTCACCAGCGGCGGCATGGACAGCAAAATGGATTCGGTGCGTCCGCCTGACTGCAAACCGAAATGCGTGCCCCGGTCAAACACCAGATTGAACTCGACATAGCGACCCCGGCGGTACAACTGGTGGTCGCGTTCGCGCTCGCCGTGAGGCATGTTCATGCGCTTTTCGACGATGGGTAAATACGCTTTGAGCAAATGGTCGCCGACGCTTTGCATCATTTCAAAGCTCCGATCAAAACCGAGCTCGGAAAAGTCATCGTAAAAAATACCGCCAATGCCGCGCGGCTCATTGCGGTGCTTTAAAAAGAAATACTCGTCGCACCAGGTTTTAAAGCGCGGGTACAAATGTTCACCAAAGCCGTCAAGTGCCTGCTTGCAGGTGCTGTGGAAATGCACTGCGTCTTCTTCAAAACCGTAATACGGCGTCAAGTCCATGCCGCCACCAAACCAGGCCACCGGCTCACCGGCTTCGGTTCTGGCCATCAGCGCGCGCACATTCATGTGAACGGTAGGGACATAAGGATTGCGCGGGTGAAACACCAGCGACACGCCCATGGCTTCAAACGGCGAGCCGTTCAACTCGGGACGGTGCTGGGTGGCTGAAGCCGGCAGCTTAGGGCCGGTGACGTGAGAAAAACCCACGCCCGCCCGCTCAAACACATTGCCCTGCTCCATGATCATGGTGATGCCGTTGCCTTGCAGTGTTTCGCCTTTGGGCTTTTCCCAGCTGTCGGATAAAAAAGACTTGCCGTCCAACTGCGTCAACGCCGAGGTGATGCGCTGCTGCAAGTCCATCAAATAAGTGCGCACTGGCGCAAATGCGGGATTCATTGTTTAAGTCCTTGAATCAATAAGGCCGACGTCAACGCTTGACGCCCCGGTGCCCGATGTCGCGCCTTACCTGTGCGCCGTCAAAATGGATGGCGTCCACCAGCTCATAGGCATGTGCCTGCGCTTGGCGCACCGTGTCGCCTAAGGCCGTGACGCAAAGCACACGCCCGCCAGAGGTCACGATGTCAGCGCCTTGCGCGGCTGTGGCCGCGTGAAACACCATGGCATCGGGTTTGTCGGCTTTGAGCCCGTGTATGACATCGCCCTTGCGAACCGTGCCCGGATAACCATGGGCAGCCATGACCACGCCAAGTGCCACGCGACGGTCCCACTCGAGTTCGGTTTTGGCCAGGTTGGAAGGTTCGGGTTCGGTAGCGGCCAGCAGCAGCGTCAGCAAATCGCTTTTGAGTCGTATCAATATGGGCTGGGTTTCGGGGTCGCCCATGCGGCAATTGAACTCCAGCACTTTGAGTTGGCCAAGCGGGCCGATCATCAAGCCGGCATACAAAAACCCGGTGTAGGGAATGCCGTCAGATTCCATGCCCTTGAGCGTAGGTTGAATCACTTCGCGCATGACGCGTGCATGTATTTCAGGTGTCACCACCGGCGCGGGTGAATAAGCGCCCATGCCGCCTGTGTTCGGACCCTGATCACCATCTGAAAGTCGCTTGTGGTCTTGCGAAGTAGCCAAAGCCACCGCCACCTGACCATGCGCCACGACCATGAAGCTGGCTTCTTCGCCTTCCAGACATTCTTCAATCACCACCCTGGCTTTGCCGCCTGCGTGCTGAATACCGGTTTGATCCGGGGCCAGCATGTGGTCAATCGCCGCATGGGCTTCTTGCAAACTGGTGGCAACCACCACGCCTTTGCCTGCGGCCAGACCATCGGCCTTGACCACGATGGGCGCGCCTTGCGCATTCACATAAGCGTGAGCCGCAGCCGGGTCTTCAAAGACCTGGTAGATCGCTGTGGGAATCTGGTGCCGCTGCATGAAGGCCTTGGAAAAAGCCTTGGAGCTTTCCAGTTGCGCGGCAGCACGGGTCGGGCCGAAGATACGCAAACCATGGGCGCGGAATTCGTCCACCACCCCGGCGGCCAACGCAGCCTCGGGACCGACGACGGTCAAACCTATGTCATTGGCCTGCGCCCATTCACGCAAAGCCACGACATCGGTCAGGGGCAACACCTGTAAATTTTTGTTCAGCGCCACACCTGCATTGCCGGGTGCGACATACACCATTTGCACTTGAGGCGAAGCTGTCAGCTTCCAGGCCAGTGCGTGTTCACGGCCGCCGGAGCCAATGACCAGTATTTTCATAAGGCGGCGTTGTGATAGACCTCTTGCACATCGTCAAGGTCTTCCAGCGCATCAATGATTTTTTGCATTTTGATTTGGTCTTCTTCGCTTAAATCAATGGTGATATCTGCGCGGTAAGTGATTTCAGCCACGGCAGGGGGCATACCCGCATTGTCAAGGGCCGCCTTGACAGCCTCATATTCAGCCGGGTCGGTCAACACTTCGATGGCACCGTCCTCGTCGGTCAACACGTCTTGCGCGCCGGCTTCAAGCGCGATTTCCATGACGGCATCTTCAGAGGTACCCGGTGCCAATATCAATTGACCGCAGTGTTTGAATTGAAAAGCCACCGAGCCATCGGTACCCAGGTTACCGCCGTGTTTGCTGAGTGCGTGGCGTACCTCGGCAACGGTGCGCACCTTGTTGTCGGTCATGGTGTCAACCATCAAAGCGACGCCGGCGATGCCGTAACCTTCGTAGCGGATTTCCTCGTAGTGCACGCCTTCAAGGTTGCCGGTGGCTTTGTCAACGTTGCGCTTGATGGTGTCGGCCGGCATATTCACAGCCTTGGCTTTTTCAATCGCCAGGCGCAAGCGGGGATTGACCTGCAAATCGCCGCCGCCTGCGCGAGCCGCCACCATGATTTCGCGGATAACCCGGGTCCAGACCTTGCCGCGTTTTTCGTCCTGACGGCCTTTGCGGTGCTGGATATTGGCCCATTTACTGTGTCCTGCCACGTTAACTGGCCTCTGCTTCTTCAGGTTCAGCCGGCTCGGATTTGGAAGAACGACTTTCCTTTTTAGGCAGCGGCTGTATATCGAGCAGCACTTCTTCTTTGTCGTCTAGGCCCACAGTCAAGCGGCCGCCGTCGGTCAAACGACCGAAGAGCAACTCATCTGCCAGCGCACGACGGATCATGTCTTGTATCAGGCGCTGCATAGGTCGCGCGCCCATGAGCGGGTCGAAGCCCTTCTTGGCCAGGTATTTGCGCAAATCATCGGTGAAAGTGACATCGACTTTTTTCTCGGCCAACTGGGTTTCGAGTTGCAGCAAAAACTTGTCAACAACACGCATGATGACGGTTTCGTCAAGGGATTTAAAGCTGACCGTGGCATCCAGGCGATTGCGAAACTCTGGGGTGAACAAACGCTTGATGTCAGCCATTTCGTCGCCCTGCTCACGCGCATTGGTAAAGCCTATGGTCGACTTGTTCATGGTCTCGGCACCGGCATTCGTCGTCATGATGATGATGACGTTACGGAAATCGGCTTTGCGACCGTTGTTGTCGGTCAAGGTGCCGTGGTCCATGACTTGCAACAAGACATTGAAAATATCCGGGTGCGCTTTTTCGATTTCATCAAGCAACAAGACTGAATGCGGTTTCTTGGTCACGGCTTCGGTCAGCAAGCCGCCCTGATCAAACCCGACATAGCCTGGAGGCGCACCGATCAAACGGCTGACCGCATGGCGTTCCATGTATTCAGACATGTCAAAGCGCAACAACTCAATACCCAGGATGTAGGCGAGTTGCTTAGCGGCTTCGGTTTTGCCCACACCCGTGGGGCCGCTGAACAAAAACGCACCGATTGGCTTGTCGGCTTTGCCCAGGCCTGAACGCGCCATCTTGACGGATGCGGCCAATACTTCAAGCGCTTTGTCCTGTCCAAACACCACGCTCTTCAAATCGCGTTCCAGGGTTTGCAATTTTCCGCGATCGTCGTTGGACACGCTGGCCGGCGGGATGCGGGCAATCTTGGCGACGATGTCTTCAATCTCGGATTTGGTGATGGTTTTCTTGCGCTTTGACACCGGCAAAATACGTTGCGCTGCACCGGCTTCGTCAATCACATCAATCGCCTTGTCAGGCAAATGCCGGTCGTTGATGTATTTGGCGCTCAGCTCTGCTGCTGCTTGCAACGCAGCTAAGGCGTATTTCACGCTGTGGTGTTCTTCAAAGCGCGACTTCAGTCCTTTGAGAATATCAACAGTTTGTTCAACCGTGGGTTCGACCACATCGACTTTTTGGAAACGGCGCGACAAGGCCGCGTCTTTTTCGAAAATGCCCCGGTATTCTGTGAATGTGGTGGCGCCTATGCATTTGAGCTGACCACTGGACAAAGCAGGTTTGAGTAAATTGGACGCGTCCAAGGTGCCGCCGGAAGCCGCTCCGGCACCGATCAAAGTGTGAATTTCATCGATGAACAAAACCGCGTTAGGTTTGTCTTTGAGAGACTTCAACACGCCTTTGAGACGTTGCTCGAAATCGCCACGGTATTTGGTACCGGCCAGCAATGCACCCATGTCCAGCGAATACACCTGTGAATCGGCCAAAATTTCGGGCACGTCTTTTTGCGTGATGCGCCAGGCCAGGCCCTCGGCAATCGCGGTCTTGCCGACACCGGCTTCGCCGACCAACAAAGGGTTGTTTTTGCGGCGGCGACACAGAATTTGGATGACACGCTCGACTTCGTATTCACGACCGATCAAAGGATCAATCTTGCCGTCTTTGGCCAACTGGTTCAGGTTTTGCGTGAATTGCTCAAGCGGCGAGGCTTTTTCCGATTTGTCGGTGTTTTCTTCTGCCTCGGGCGCGCTGGATTCAGCGCCTTTGACAGGCTCCTGGGGGTCGGATTTTTTGATGCCGTGGGCAATGAAATTGACCACATCCAAACGCGTCACGCCTTGCTGGTGCAAGTAATACACAGCGTGTGAATCTTTTTCACCAAAGATGGCGACCAGCACATTCGCGCCGGTGACCTCTTTTTTGCCGTTGCCGGTGGATTGCACGTGCATGATGGCTCGTTGTATGACGCGCTGAAAACCCAGCGTGGGCTGGGTATCGACTTCGTCAGTGCCAGCGACTTGCGGCGTGTTGTCCTTGATGAAATTGGACAGCGATTTACGCAAATCATCTATGTTGGCCGAGCAAGCGCGCAACACTTCAGCGGCGCTGGGGTTGTCAAGCAATGCCAGCAGCAAATGCTCGACGGTGATGAATTCATGACGCTGCTGTCTGGCTTCTACGAAGGCCATGTGCAAGCTGACTTCAAGTTCTTGGGCAATCATGATTTCTTCCTTGGTGCGATCTTGGGTTCAACTGTATATGGAAACGGATGGGATTTATTCAACGGGTTCGGCCAAACATTGCAAAGGATGGCCTGCCTGGTGGGCGGCGTCCTGTACTTGATCGACTTTGGTGGCGGCGACATCCTTGGAATAAACGCCGCAGACGCCTTTGCCGTCCAGGTGGATTTTGAGCATGATTTGGGTGGCCGCTTCGCGGTCCTTGCTGAAAAACTCCTGCAAAACACGCACCACAAACTCCATGGGCGTGAAATCGTCGTTCAGCATGACCACCTGGTACATATGCGGAGGCTGGGTTTTCAGGGTTTTGCGCTCCAAAACCACAGAATCCCCGTTGGAATCGCGGGCTGGCGTGAGCGTAGGTGTTTTCGGTGATTGGGTTGCCATGTCAGGATTCTATCGGTGTCAACCGTCAGAAGGAATGCAAGGAAATTAATGAAATATGCCTTGAAAAATGTAATAAATAATAATTTACATGTAATAATTATTCATTGGTAATAATTAACTTCAATTCCGGTATTTAATTATTTGAGTCTCATTATTCAAAAACACAGGGGGTTACATGGCTTATGGCATTGTCAAATGGTTTAACAACCACAAGGGTTTTGGCTTCATTGAATCCACCGAATTTGATTCCGATGTCTTCGCCCATTTCAGCGAAGTCGATATGGTGGGATTCAAAACCCTGCAACAGGGTGCCACCGTGGTTTATGAGCCCATACAAGGCCCGCGCGGCTGGATGGCTAAAAGCATCAAAGTGATTGCCGCTCCTGCCATGGCTGAAGAAACCCGCCCGGCTGCGGATTTCAAAGGCTCACGCCTCAGAACCCCGCAATTCCGGGCCAATCTGATACCGCAACAAGGCTATTGAAAGCCTTGTTGCCGCTTCACATGTGATCGATCATCACCTGACCGAAGCCTGAACAACTGACCTGGGTAGCGCCCTCCATCAGGCGGGCAAAGTCATAAGTGACGTGGCGGCTCAAAATGGATTTTTCCATCGAGGAAATGATCAAATCAGCGGCTTCAATCCAGCCCATGTGACGCAGCATCATTTCCGCAGACAAAATCTCCGAACCTGGATTCACGTAATCTTTGCCGGCGTATTTAGGCGCTGTGCCGTGGGTAGCTTCAAAACAAGCCACCGAATCTGACAAATTGGCACCGGGCGCAATGCCGATACCGCCGACCTGTGCTGCCAGTGCGTCGGAAATGTAGTCGCCGTTCAAATTCAAAGTTGCAATCACACTGTATTCAGCGGGACGCAACAAAATCTGTTGCAGGAAAGCATCGGCAATGCTGTCTTTGACGATGATCTCGCGACCGGTGCGCGGGTTTTTGAAACTGCACCACGGGCCGCCGTCTATCAACTGAGCGCCGAATTCTTTTTGCGCCAGACCGTAAGCCCAGTCACGGAATCCACCCTCGGTGTATTTCATGATGTTGCCCTTGTGCACGATGGTCACGCTGGGCTTGTCGTTGTCAATGGCGTATTGAATGGCTTTGCGCACCAGACGCTCGGTGCCTTCGCGTGACACAGGTTTGATACCGATACCAGAGGTGTTAGGGAAGCGGATCTTGGTGACACCCATTTCCTCGATCAGGAACTTGATGAGTTTTTTGGCCTTGTCGGACTCTGCTTCGTATTCGATACCGGCGTAAATGTCCTCCGAGTTTTCACGGAAGATCACCATATGGGTTTTTTCAGGTTCTTTCACAGGCGAAGGTACGCCTTTGAAATACTGCACCGGGCGCAAACACACATACAGGTCGAGTTCCTGGCGCAATGCCACGTTCAAAGAGCGTATGCCGCCGCCCACAGGCGTTGTCAACGGGCCTTTGATGGAGACAACGTATTCTTTAAGGGCTGCCAAAGTTTCAGGTGGCAACCACACATCTGGCCCGTAAACCTTGGTGGATTTCTCGCCGGCATACACCTCCATCCAGTGGATTTTTCGCTTGCCGCCGTAAGCCTTGGCAACCGCGGCATCGACCACTTTGAGCATCACCGGGGTGATGTCCATGCCGGTGCCGTCACCCTCGATAAAGGGAATGACAGGCTGATCAGGAACAGTCAAAGACATGTCTGCATTGACAATGATTTTTTCGCCCTGGGCGGGCACCTTGATATGCTGGTACAAGTGAGAATCTCCAGAAAAAAAGAACGGTCCGCTGGATGCAAAATGCATTCCTGACCTGTGAAATCATTCTAACCATCGCTGCTGACCCGAAAATGACCAAATACCTTCTGCCCTTGCTGCTTTTGCTTTTAAGCGTGACTGCCCGGGCGCAAACCGCACAAACAGAATTACCCCGCGTACAAATGCAAGCCGGCATGTACCAGATCAATGCGCAAGTGGCATCCACGCCCGAGCAACGCGCCATAGGCTTGATGAACCGGCCTGATATGCCTCAGCACGAAGGCATGTTGTTTGTTTTTGAAAAGCCTCAAGTGCAATGCTTTTGGATGAAAAACACGCTCATGCCACTGACTGCGGCTTTTATCGCGGACGACGGCAGCATTGTCAATCTGGCAGACATGAAACCGCTAACCACAGATTCACATTGCTCTGACAAGCCGGTACGCTATGTGCTGGAAATGAAGCAAGGCTGGTTCGCCGCCAAGCAAATTCGCAAGGGTTATGTGCTTAAGTCCAGTGTGTTTAACAACACGTCAAGCAAATAAAACCTTAACGTGCTGAACCTGTCCGTGGTTTAAGTTTCTTTGCTGACATTGACCGTCAAGTCAACCTGTCCGTCGGACAACCTGGCAGTGACTTGCTGACCGCTTTCAAATTCTTTGACTGACACCAGCGCCTGACCTTGCTTGTTTTGCAACCAGGCATAGCCGCGTTTCAATACCAATGCAGGGTCGAGCGAGCGCAACAACCATTCGGATTTATCCAAGCGATGGGACATCAGCCTGGGAACACTGGCCGCAGCCTGGCGCAGTCGCATGGCCAGCGGTTGTAGCGCCAACTGTCTGCGTTGCAAGCTGTTGAAAACACCGCGCTCAAGCCGGTTACCCAAACCGGCACACGCCAATTGCTGTGTGTGCAACCAGGCGGAAGGCCGTCCGAGCTGACGCTCAGCACGGTCCAGCCGCTGCCAGCTTTGCTCGACCCGCGCGTACATGAGCGCCATCAGTGCCGCTTGCCAGTCATCCAATTCAGACAAATCTGCGGCTTGTTCGGTGGCGCAGAGTTCTGCTGCGGCGGTAGGTGTGGGTGCGCGCAAATCGGCGCAGTAATCGGCGATGGTGACATCGGTTTCATGGCCTACGCCGACCACCACAGGTATCTTGCTGTCAACAATCGCATGCGCCAGCGCTTCATCGTTGAAGGCCCACAAATCTTCCATGGAACCACCGCCGCGCACCAGCAATATCACATCCACCTGCGGTAACTTTTGGACGGCGGCAAGCGCTGCGATCAATCCTGCCGGCGCATCTGCACCTTGCACCGGACTCGGCACAATGCGCACCGGTATGTGCGGCACGCGCCGCTGTAAAGCGGTGACCACATCATGCAAAGCGGCGGCTGACAATGAAGTCACTACGCCAATGCAACGCGGTCTGGCGGGAATCGGTCGTTTGCGGTCTGCATCAAACAAACCTTGCGCTTGAAGCTTGGCTTTGAGTTTTAAAAAAGCCTCGTGCAATTGCCCGGCACCAGCCGGTCGCATGGACTCAATCACCAATTGCATTTCGCCGCGCGGTTCATACAAACCGACGCGGGCCTGCACTTGCACCAAGTCGCCGTTGCGCGGTTCAAAGTTCAATGTCTCGGCGACCCGGCGGAACATGGCGCAACGCAATTGACCTTGTTCGTCTTTCAGCGTCAGGTAGCAATGCCCGCTGCCGGCCCGCGTCATGCCGGATATCTCGCCTTGCACCAGCACCAGACCGAAGCGGGCCTTGAGTTGATCGCTGATGGCATGGCACAGACCGCCGACGGTCCAGACCCGGTTGCTGCTTGCTTCAGTGACAGTATTGAATCCGGGCATGGCGTGTTGTTTTGAAAAAATCAGTGAAGACCAACTGGGCCATAATTGAATGTGTATCTGACGGGAGAACACTTTTGCTAGGCATCATACAAGCGGCCGGTTGGCCGATCTGGCCTTTGCTCGCATGCTCTATCGCGGCGTTGGCGTTGATTTTTGAACGCATATACAGCTTGCAAACCAAACGGGTCATTCCCCCGCAATTGCTGGACGAAGTGCTCACCTTGTCACACCCCGCTCTTCTCAAGCCCGAGTCCATTGAGCAATTAAAAAGCCATTGCGCTCTCGGTGAAATCATTGTGGCGGGTCTGAATCACATGCAACGCAAACCGGCTTCAACGGAGAGCGAATTACGCGCCGTGGTCGAGGCCAGCGGGCGTCGGGTCAACAGCAAACTCGAACACTACCTGAGCGCGCTGGGCTCGATCGCCTCGGTGGCACCTTTGCTGGGTTTGTTCGGCACTGTCATCGGCATGATAGAAATTTTCGGTGCCCAAACCCCAGGTGCCGGCAACCCCGCGCAACTGGCTCACGGTATTTCAGTGGCTTTGTACAACACCGCATTCGGTCTGGTGATTGCCATTCCCAGTCTGGTGATGTGGCGTTATTTCAGAAACAAGGTCGACCATTTCACCGTTGAACTAGAGATTTCCGCTGAACGTCTGGTGCGCCATTTTTACGCCACAAAAAGCGGCAAATAAAACATGCGTTTCGGTCGCCCCAAATCCTCCGAACCTGAGATCAACCTGATCCCGTTCATAGATGTGCTGCTGGTGATTCTCATCTTTTTGATGCTGACCACCACCTACGGACGTTTGACGCAACTCGACATGCGATTGCCCAAGGCCGACAGCGCGCAACAGGAAAACCGCCCGGATGAAATACGCGTGAGTGTCAGCAGCGACGGCCAGTACATGGTGCAAAAAACAGCTGTGTCCACTTCTGACATAGGCTCATTGACACAGGCTTTGTCGCTTGCGGCCAACCAAAATGCCGACGCGCTGCTGGTCATATCAGCAGATGCGCGCGCCAGCCACCAGGCCGTGATGCAAGTGCTGGAAGCGGCGCAAAAAGCCGGTTTGCAACACATCACTTTTTCTGCCCAGGCGCGCACCAGCAACACCGCTCTTCCCTGAATTCAGATGCGCTTGTCGGCTTACCTTTCACAACAGGTCTGGGCCGCACGCGGACCGCTGGCCTGCCTGCTGTGGCCGTTCACGTTGATCAGCCATGCTTGGCTCGCGCTCAACGCCATGGCCTATGCCAAGGGCTGGCGCGGAACTGCGCATTTGCCAGTGCCGGTGCTGGTGGTCGGCAATGTATTGGCGGGCGGCACCGGTAAAACCCCCATCGTCATCAGTCTGGTCGAGCATTTCAAGTCGCTGGGCTTGCAAGTCGGCGTGATTGCGCGCGCTTACGGCACAGGGGAAGAGCCGGTGATGGAAGTTTTAAGCGACAGCCGTGCATCTCAAGCCGGTGACGAACCTTTGCTGCTCAAGCTGCGTTGCCATGTACCTGTGTTTACCGGACGGCAACGAAGTAAAGCAGCGCAGGCTTTGCTGAAAGCCTATCCGCAAACACAACTCATCATCAGCGACGACGGTTTGCAACACCATGCGCTTCACCATGACCTGGCGGTGTGCGTGTTCGACGACCGGGGTCTGGGTAACGGCTGGCTGCTGCCCGCCGGGCCTTTGCGCGAACTTTGGCCGCGACGGTCAAGTACAAGCACCAAGCAGTTTCTTTTGCACACCGGGGACAAAGCATTCGGACTGAGTCTGGCGGCCAAACGCAGCTTGTCGCAGATTGCGCGCAACGGCCAAGGCGAAGAACGAGATATTTCCAGCTGGCAGGGACAAGCGGTTCAAGCGCTGGCGGCGATTGCCCAACCGGCCTTGTTTTTTGCCGCCCTGGAGCAAGCCGGTCTGAGGCTCACGCAAAAACATGCTCTGCCCGACCACGCTTCGCTGGACAACTGGCTGCCCGTCGGCGATGAACCTCTGCTGTGCACAGAAAAAGACGCGGTCAAACTATGGCCGCGTTTGCCGTCGGCCTGGGCGGTGCCGCTGGTCTGCGAATTGCCCCCCGAGTTGCTGCAACAACTCAGCGTCGAGGTGCAGCGACTATCATTGCTTCATGGACAAAAAACTACTTGAACTGCTGGTTTGCCCGGTCACCAAAGGCAGCCTGATTTACCAGCGCGACACCCAGGAACTGGTGTCCCGCAGTGCCCGGCTGGCCTACCCTGTGCGCGACGGTATTCCCGTGCTGCTCGAAGTTGAAGCCCGCACCTTGAGCGACGAGGAACTGGACAAATTGCATGAGTGAAACGCCTTTTGTCGTGCTGATTCCGGCGCGCCTGGGTTCTTCGCGATTACCGGACAAACCACTTGCCGATATTGCCGGTCTTCCCATGGTGGTGCGGGTGGCGCAACAGAGTTTGAAATCCGCCGCCCAGCGCGTGGTGGTGGCAGCCGACGATGAACGCATACTTGCCGCCTGCGCGTCCCATGGCATAGAAGCCATACTCACGCGCCGCGACCACCCCAGCGGCAGCGACAGACTGGCCGAGGCTGTGGCGCTGTTAAACCTGTCGCCTGACACTGTTGTGGTCAACGTGCAAGGCGATGAACCGCTGATAGACCCGCAACACATTGACCAGGTGGCGCAAGTCCTCGACGCAGACAAAGATGTGAGCATGAGTACGCTGGCGCATCCGATCACAGCGCTTGCAGATTGGCTCAGCCCGCACGTGGTCAAAGTCGTGCTGGACGCTCGCTCTCACGCCAGTTACTTCAGCCGGGCCGGTATCCCCTGCTGGCGAGACGCTCAAGCCGGTCAATTGCCGCCGTACACGGTGTACCGGCACGTGGGCTTGTATGCCTACCGTGCCTCTTTTCTGAGCCTGTTTCCCGGGCTGACACCCGCGCCGACAGAAACGGCTGAAGCACTGGAGCAGTTGCGGGCACTGTGGCACGGCTACCGGATCGCCGTTCACGTGTCATTGCAGGCCAGTGCCGCAGGGGTAGATACGCCTGAAGATCTGCTGCGGGTTAACCAATGGATGAAGTCCTGAGGCTGTCAGACTTTGTCAGGCTGTGCATGCTATTCTTAAGACTTAACAAGAGACAAAGCGCTGCAAAGACAGTGGCTGTCATTCAAATGCAAGGACGACAATGAGATTGATTCTGCTGGGTGCGCCCGGTGCCGGCAAAGGCACCCAGGCCACATTCATTTGCCAGGCTTATGGCATTCCCCAAATCTCCACCGGCGACATGTTGCGTGCTGCGGTGAAAGCCGGTACCGAAATGGGGCTGGCCGCCAAAAAAATCATGGACGCAGGCGGCCTGGTCAGTGATGACATCATCATCGGCCTGGTCAAAGAACGCATCACCCACGCCGATTGCGCCAAGGGTTTTTTGTTTGACGGTTTTCCCCGCACCCTGCCGCAAGCCGACGCATTGAAACATGCCGGTGTGAAGCTTGATTGCGTGCTTGAAATCGATGTGCCGTTTGACGCCATCATCGAGCGCATGAGCGGACGCCGCGCCCACGTGGCCAGCGGTCGCACCTACCATGTGCGGTTCAACCCGCCCAAGGTGGAAGGCCTGGACGACGTCACCGGCGAACCGCTGATTCAGCGTGATGACGACAAAGAAGACACCGTGAAAAAACGACTCGAAGTCTATAGCTCGCAAACCCGGCCGCTGGTCGACTATTACGCGCAGTGGGCCAACAACGATCCCTCCAACGCGCCCAAATACCGCGCCATCAGCGGCCAAGGCAGCGTCGAAGAAATCAAAGACCGCGCTTTAAAGGCCTTAAGCAGCTGAAGCTTTTTCGTCCTGCGCCATCAGGTGCAGCGCCAGGCCCACGCAGGCCTTGGCGGATGACAAAGGACTCAATTCACCGCAGTTTTGTTGCGCCTGCACTTGCGCCTCGCCCCAGGTACAGCGGCTGGTCAGCCAGACGCTCACGCCTTGCGCCATGGCCTGCTGTAACGCCGCTTCCCAGGAAGGTTTAACCGTACCCGCCCCGGTACCGGCCACCACCAGTCCCCGAAGTTGCACCGCGCCTGCCAGCGGTTGCAGCAAAGCCTGTATCAAGGCTGGTGTGCTGCCTGAATGATGTGTCAGCCATTCCACCCTGGGCCAAGCGCTTTGCTGCAAAAAATAATCCGGACTCGGTATGTTTTGTGGGAGTGTCGGCACAAGCGGTGCCTTGAGCGTCCAGTCCGGTCCGTTTTTTTCAGCCGACACACCGGCCATCCCACTGCTGAACGCCTCAGCATGGTCGGTAGATGTTTTTTGCACATGCATGGCGTGGTGCGCACGGGCGTTGAACACCACATGCACGCCGCTCAAACCGGGGGAAGCGGCAAGCAACAACGCGTCGCGCAAATTGCCAGGGCCATCAGCTTGCGGATGGTCAGCCGGTTTCATGGCGCACGTCATGAGCACAGGCTTGGGCCAAGGGCCTAAAGCGTGCAGCAAAAATGCGGTTTCCTCCAGCGTATCGGTGCCGTGCGTGATCAAGACGGCGCCGACATCGGGGCGTTTCTGGGCAAGCTCAACTGCCTTGTACAAGTCCTGCCAGACCGGCAAAGTCATGTTTTTGCTGTCTATGCGGGCCACATCCTGGAACTCGACCAAGCTCAAATCCAGCCCTGCATTGCTTAATATGTCAGTTATTCCTAACTGGCCAGACCTGTAGGTGTCAGGCTTATCAGTTTGCTGACGCAAGCCTGCAATCGTGCCGCCGGTGCCAAGAACCACAGTTTTTAAATTATTTTTGAGCGACATGCTTGCCAAACCTTGAAAACTGGTTAAAAATACAGTTACTGGATATACAAACAGTTATCCAAAACGAAGCGGACAACTTTTTCAACCAACCTATTGTGCAGGAGCCCCATGGAAACAATCAAGCTCACGGCCCGTCAGCAGCAAATCCTGGAACTGATACAAACCGCCGTGCACAACACGGGGGCCCCGCCCACACGCGCAGAAATCGCGGCAGAACTCGGATTCAAATCCGCCAACGCCGCCGAAGAGCATTTGCAAGCCCTGGCCCGCAAAGGCGTCATACAACTGGTCAGCGGCACTTCCCGTGGCATACGTCTGAAAAATGCGGCCACAGACTCTTTCACCAACAGCACGGTCAAACAGTTCCAGCTGCCGCTGCAAGCCCTGGCACAACTGTGTCTGCCGCTGGTCGGGCGCGTGGCTGCCGGTTCGCCCATACTGGCGCAAGAGCATATTGAACAAACTTACAACGTCGAAGCGTCGCTGTTTTCCCAGCAGCCCGATTACCTGCTCAAAGTCAAAGGCCTGTCCATGCGCGACATAGGCATCATGGACGGCGACTTGCTGGCGGTCAAAACCACCCGCGAAGCCCGCAACGGTCAAATCGTGGTGGCCCGCGTAGGCGAAGAAGTCACCGTCAAACGCTTTCATAAAACCACGCAAGGCATCAGCTTATTGCCTGAAAACCCCGACTTCTCGCCTATCCGGGTGCAAGAAGGCGATATTTTTGAAATTGAAGGTCTGGCCGTCGGCCTGATCCGCAACCAGTTCTAACCCCAGGAGATCACCATGTCACTCGCCCTTTGGAGCAGCCAGCAGATTTTTCAGCGCGTCGATTCCGCTGTTCGTTCACTGTTGCAAAACAAACGCGTGCAAACGCCTTCCCAGTCATCACGCTGCATGTCAGACCGTCCTTTGCGGGTGGTCCATATCGCAGAAGAGCATCGCCCGCCTTTGCATACCGCCGGTCGCATGGTCATCTCGGGCCGCATGGCTGATGTCTGCGCCGAGCTAGACCGGTTGATAGACCTGGACAACCAGCGCCAGATCTACCCGAACTGAGTTTTATGTTTTGGCAGCTCGCAAAGCCGCCCTCAATTCGCCATTGGCTTTGCGCTCCGCCTGAATTTTCTGCATGTGCGGGTTGTCTGCAAATTGCTGTGTATAGGCTTTGATAGGAATGTTCGCAAACAAGTCCTCTTCCAACACCAGTTTGCAGGCTGAAGCCACGATAGGCAGGTGAAACGCCGCTGCACAGTCAGCCAGTGTGAACGTATCCCCGGCCAAAAAGGGCGAGAACTTCGCCAACTTGGCAAAAGCAGGCAGGTTGCGCGCCAGTTGTTTGCGAACCTTGTCCTTGACGGCGTCGCTTACCTGACCACCGAAAAAAGCCTGGCTGTAAAGTTCGCGCACCACCAGTTCGATATGCAACTCCAGGTAAACAATCAGTTCTCTCACCTTGGCGGAGGCAAACGGGTCGGCAGGCATCAAAGGATGCGCCGGGTATTGCTGTTCTATGTATTCAGCACAGGCCATGGACTCTGACACACATCCGTGCTCAGTCTCCAGAAAAGGCACCTTGCCCATAGGTGAACGGTCAATCAGTTTGGGGTTGGTGTTACCTGTCCACACCAACTCTTCCTCAAAAGCCACCTGTTTTTCCATCAGTTGCCATTTGAGTTTGTTGTAGTAATTGCTGAGCGCAAAACCGCAAAGTTTGAGTGCCATTGGTGTATCTCCATATTGATATTTACGCCTAGCATTTTGCAGCACTTTGTCACCACTGAGACTGTGGCGATGTCGGCCATAATTCTTCAATATGAATAAACACTTTCAACAAGTCGCCGTGGTGGGCGCAGGTGCCATGGGCCAGGGCATTGCTCAAATGGCCGCTCAAGCGGGTGCCGCTGTACTTGTGCACGATGTCGCCGCTGGTGCCGCTGACAAAGCCTGTGCCTCCATCCGCGCCCAATGGCAAAAAATGCTGGACAAAGGCAGGTTAAGCGCGGCTGAACTTGACAGCTTGCAGCAACGCCTTTCAGCCGCAAGCAATTTGAGTGAGTTGGCCAAATCTGATCTGGTCATTGAAGCGGTTGTAGAAAACACCGGCGTCAAACAATCCTTGTTTGCCGAGCTCGAAAAACTCTTGAGCGCCGAAGCGGTGATTGCCAGCAATACCTCTTCGTTGTCCATCACCGCGCTGGCGGCCGGCATGAAGCACCCTGGCCGTTTTGCCGGTTTGCATTTTTTCAATCCCGTTCCTTTGATGAAAGTGGTTGAAGTCATCCCCGGTCTGGCCACCAGTGAAGCGGTCTGCCAACGCCTAAGTGATTTCGTCAAAGCCATGGGACACCAGTCCGTGCGGGCGCAGGACACGCCCGGCTTTATCGTCAACCATGCCGGTCGCGCTTACGGCACGGAAAGCTTGCGTATCGTCACAGAGAGCATTTCTGATTTCGCCACCATAGACCGGATTCTCAAAGACCAGGTCGGCTTCAAACTCGGCCCATTCGAGCTCATGGACTTGACCGCGCTGGATGTGTCGCATCCGGTGATGGAATCGATTTACCACCAGTATTTCGAGGAACCCCGCTACCGCCCCTCGGTCATCACGGCGCAACGTTTGGCCGGTGGCTGGCTGGGTCGCAAAACCGCGCAAGGTTTTTATACCTATACAGACGGCAAAGCCCAGGTCCCCGCAGAACCGCCAACGCCAACTGTGAATGAACTGCCGCCGGTGTGGGTCTCTTCCCGCGCAGCACGTCGCCCCGAGCTGTTTCAACTTCTCAAAGATCTGGGCGCTCAAATAGAAACCGGTAACGCCCCGTCCAACCAAGCGCTGTGTCTGGTCGCTCCCTTGGGTTTTGATGTCACTACCTGCGCCATCGTCGAGCGCCTAGACCCGGCGCGCACGCTGGGCATAGACTTGTTGATGCCGGACGCAGCCACCCGCCGCCGGGTGCTGGCCACCAACCCGGCCACTCGCCACGATATGCGCGACGCCGCGCATGCCTTGTTTGCCAAAGACGGCAAGCCGGTCAGCGTCATCCAAGACAGCGGCGGCTTTGTCACCCAGCGCGTCGTGGCGCAAATCGTCAACATCGCCAGCGATATCTGCCAGCAAGGCATTTGTTCACCAGCTGACCTTGACACTGCGGTGACATTGGGGCTGGGCTACCCCAAAGGCCCGTTGGCGCTGGGCGACTCACTCGGTGCCGACAGCCTGCTCGAGGTATTGTTCAATATGCAAACCGTGTACGGCGACCCGCGTTACCGCCCCAGTCCCTGGCTGCGCCGTCGCGGCGCTCTGGGTTTGAGCCTCACTCACACCGGCACCTGAACCATGACCGCACAACTCAAAAGCCACAGCGTCGGCCAGACACTGGTCCTCAGCCTCTCCAACCCGGAGTACCGAAACGCGCTGGGCCCGGAGATGTATACGGCGGGAATAGAGGCTTTGAATGCGGCCGAAAGCAATACCGATGTGCGCAGCGTCATCATCACCGGCGAAGGCGCGCATTTCAGCGCTGGCGGCAACCTGAACCGCTTGCTGCATAACCGCAGCCTGCCGCCTGAACACCAAGCCCAAAGCATAGACGGCTTGCACGCCTGGCTGGAGACCATAGCCACCTTTCCCAAGCCTGTGCTGGCCGCGGTCGAAGGCGCAGCTGCGGGCGCGGGGTTTTCATTGGCACTGGCATGCGACTTTCTGGTGGCCGCCTCCAACAGCGTGTTTGTCATGGCTTACAGCAGCGTCGCCTTGTCACCTGACGGCGGCGGCAGCTGGCTATTGGCCCGCGCCCTGCCCCGCTCACTGGTCAATCGCTGGCTGATGCTTGGCGAAAAAGTCCCCGCCGAGCAACTGTTCGAACACGGTCTTGCCAACGAAATCACCGAGCCCGGCCAGGCCCTGGCAAGCGCCTTGGCATTGGCCGAGCGGCTGAACCAACGCGCACCCAATACACTTGCAAGCATCAAAGAACTGGTCAATGCCGCACCTGGCCAAGACCTGTTTGCGCAGCTGCAACTCGAAAAACAGCACTTTGTGAAGAACCTGCATCACCCGAACGCCGGCATAGGCATACAAGCTTTTCTGGACAAGCAAACTCCTCACTACAAGCCCTGATCACTGCTTTTCACCAGTCACCGGTCTCGCCGGAGACATTTTTCAACCCACTGGTCACCGACAAGACAGACGATGGACGAGCCAATCCTTACCATAGAAGAACGCGAGGCAGTCAATGCCGGACGCTGGTTTTCTTCACTCTCACCCTCACTCCGCCACGACATACTCCGATGCGCTTACGTCAAACGACTCAAAGACGGCGACTTGATCACCGCGCGCGGAGACACGCCGGAAGAGTGGATTGCCTGCGCCAAGGGCGCGGTGCGTGTCAGCTCAACATCGCTGTCGGGCAAGCAGATCACGCTGACCTATGTCGAGCCGGGGATTTGGTTCGGCGATGTGGCGATTTTGGACGGCGACAGCCGCACCCACGATGCGTATGCGCACGGCGAGACCACGATTCTGTGCGTGGCCAGACACGATTTCGAACGCATATTAGCGGCCCACGTCGAGTTCTATCAAGCCATGCTGCGCTTGCAGGCGCGGCGCATACGGCAGTTGTTCGGTCTGGTCGAAGACCTCAACACCTTGCCGCTGCGCGCCCGTTTGGCCAAGCAATTGCTGCATCTGGCGCGCAGTTACGGCGTGCCCTCGCTCAACCACGGCGAGGAAATTCGCATCGGTCTGCATCTGGCGCAAGAGGAGCTGGCGCAGTTGCTGGGTGCGTCCCGCCAACGCGTCAACCAGGAACTCAAGGCCATGGAGCGCGAAGAAGCCTTGCGCATAGAGCCCGGTGGTCTGGTCATTCGCAACCGGGAAGCGCTGATGAAAATCAGTGCAGCGGAGTAAAGCCATGAGCAATTTTGATAACTTCGTTGGCACCCGTGAAGTCAGTGACACGCACCGCTTCGATGTACCCGCACTGGAAAACTGGCTGTCTGCAAATATGCAAGACTTCAGCGGCCCCTTGCAAGTCGAAATGTTCAAAGGCGGTCAGTCCAACCCGACCTACAAACTCATCACGCCGTCCAAAAGCTATGTGATGCGCGCCAAGCCCGGGCCTGTCGCCAAGCTGCTGCCTTCGGCTCACGCCATAGAGCGCGAATTCGCCGTCATGCGCGGTCTGCAAGGCACTGGCGTGCCGGTGGCGCATATGCATGTGCTGTGCGACGACGAATCCGTCATAGGCCGGGCTTTTTACGTCATGGAATTTGTGCAAGGCCGCGTATTGTGGGACCAGGCTTTGCCCGGTCTGACGCGCGAACAACGCCGCGAGATTTACCTGGAAATGAACCGCGTCATCGCAGCTTTGCATGCGGTTGACCACAAAGCGCAAGGACTGGAAAACTTCGGTAAACCGGGCAATTACTTTGACCGCCAGATCGGTCGCTGGAGCAAGCAGTACCGCGCCTCGGTCACCCAGCCCATCGCAGAAATGGACAAGCTGATGGACTGGCTGCCGGCCCACATGCCCGACAGCGCTCGCGCCGACATCACCTGCATCGTTCACGGCGACTTCCGCCTAGACAATATGATTTTTCACCCCGACGAGCCGCGCATATTGGCGGTGCTGGACTGGGAACTGTCGACGCTGGGCCACCCGCTGGCTGACTTCAGTTACCACTGCATGTCCTGGCATATTCCGCCGGGCAGCTTCAGAGGCATAGGCGGGCTTGATCACGCCGACTTAGGCATTCCGCTGGAAGACGAATACATCGATTTGTATTGCAAACGCAGCGGCATCACCACGCTGGAAGCTCTCAAGAAAGACTGGAATTTTTACCTGGCCTACAACATGTTCCGCATTGCCGCGATTTTGCAAGGCATTGCCAAACGTGTGGAAGACGGCACGGCTTCCAGCGCTCAGGCCAAGGCCTCTGGTGCAGGCGCGCGCCCCATGGCCGAACTCGCCTGGCTGTTTGCACAACGCCATTGATTTTTTCTGACACATCACATACACACACTAAACGGAGACCCACATGAACTTTGATTACACCGACAAGGTCAAGAATATGCAGGCGCGCTTGATCGCCTTCATGGACGAACATATTTACCCGAACGAAAAACGATTTTTCAAAGAAATTGCCACCAACCGCGCCAAAGGCAACCCCTGGATTCCTACCGAAATCGTCGAAGAACTCAAACCGCTGGCACGCAAAGCCGGTTTGTGGAATCTGTTTTTGCCGCACAGCAAGCGCGCGCCCGAAGGCCTGAGCAATCTTGAGTACGCGCCTTTGTGCGAAATCATGGGACGCGTGCCCTTCGCCGCCGAGGTGTTCAACTGTTCTGCGCCGGACACCGGCAACATGGAAACTTTCGAGCGCTATGCCAGCGAAGAACTCAAAGACGAATGGCTAGAGCCTTTGCTGCGCGGCGACATACGCTCTGCGTTTTTGATGACCGAGCCGGATGTGGCTTCGTCTGACGCCACCAATATTCAGTGTTCCATCCGCCGCGAAGGCAATGAATACGTGATCAACGGCCGCAAGTGGTGGTCGTCAGGTGCCGGTGACCCGCGCTGCGCCGTCTACATCGTCATGGGCAAAACCGACCCGGATGCACCACGCCATTCACAGCAAAGCATGATCATCGTGCCGGCCAATGCGCCAGGTGTTGAAGTGCTGCGCCCCTTGAGCGTCTTCGGTTACGACGATGCGCCGCACGGTCACATGGAAGTGCTGCTGAAAAACGTGCGCGTGCCGGCGGGCAATTTGTTGCTCGGCGAAGGTCGCGGATTTGAAATCGCCCAAGGCCGCTTAGGCCCTGGCCGTATTCACCATTGCATGCGCACCATAGGCTGCGCCGAGCGCGCACTCGAACTCATGTGCAAACGTTTGAACAGCCGCACCGCTTTCGGCAAAGTGCTGTCATCGCAAGGCGTGTGGCACGAGCGTATCGCCGAGTCGCGCATCATGATTGAGCAGGCCCGCTTGCTGACGCTGAAAGCCGCGTACATGATGGACACGGTCGGCAACAAAATCGCCAAGTCGGAAATCGCCATGATCAAGGTGATCGCACCTGTGATGGCCACGCAAATCATCGACTGGGCGATTCAAGCGCACGGTGCCGGTGGCGTCAGCGACGATTTCCCGCTGGCCTACGCCTACGCCCACCAGCGCACGCTGCGTCTGGCTGACGGCCCGGATGAAGTGCACCGCAATTCCATCGCCAAGCTGGAACTGGCGCGCCACATTGCCACCATGCCGCAGGAAGTGGACATGCCTGTCACGCGCGGCAGCTGAGCATGGCTAAGCACATGATCGACGTCTACAGCTGGCCGACACCTAACGGCCACAAAGTCCACATCATGTTGGAGGAATGCGGCTACCGGCTCGGTCGTGACTGGCTGGCCCATTCTGTCAACATTGGCCAAGGTGAACAGTTCACGCCCGAGTTTTTGACCATCAGCCCGAACAACAAAATACCGGCTTTGGTTGACCCGGTCGGGCCTGATGGCAAGCCCATCAGCGTGTTCGAGTCGGGTGCGATTTTGTTGTACCTGGCGGCCAAGACGGGCAAGTTTCTGCCCAAAACAGACAGAGCCAAGTTCGAGGTGTTGCAATGGCTGATGTTCCAAATGGGCGGCGTTGGCCCCATGCTGGGTCAAAACCACCATTTCCGCACCTACGCGCCGGAAAAAATCCCTTACGCCATCGATCGTTACACCAACGAAGCCAAGCGGCTTTACGGCGTGATGGACAAGCAACTGGCTTTGGGCAAGTACATCGCCGGCAACAGCTACAGCATTGCCGATATGGCCATTTATCCCTGGCTGCGTAACTGGAAAAACCAGGGCATGGACTGGGCCGATTACCCGCGTTTGAAAGAATGGTTCGACACGGTGGGCGCGCGCCCTGCGGTGGTTCGCGGTTGCGCGGTGCTGGCTGAATTGCGCAAGCCTTTGCAAGACGACAAAAAAGCCTTTGAAACGCTGTTCGGCAAGACCCAATACGAAAAACGCTGACTGTTTTGCAGGATTAAAACTGCAAGCCCACACCGAACAAAAATTCATGTCCTACTGACTTGGCGTCAAAGGTATAAGTACCGACGGTCAAGCTGGTTTTGGGCATGCGCGTGTGGTTGTATTCGGCAAACACATACTGGTAATTATTGAGAAAAGATTTGTAACCCGCACCGAGCACATAACCCGAGAGATCAAAGTTATTTGCTGCTTTGGTGGTGGTCAGGCTGGCGTACCCCAGTTTTCCATAAACCATTGAATAGTTACTCAACAGGTAACCGCCAGTGACTGAAAAACGTTGCTGATTGGTATAGGCCAGGCTTTCGGTAGTCGAACTTCCAGTAAACAAGGTCGTTGAGTAAGTATCGACCAGGTTCTTTTCGTAACTCAGACCGATGACTGTCGATTGATTCAAGGACAAGCTGTAGCCCAGTCCTAAGACCAAAGGAATGGCCTTGATATTTGAGTTTGAGGTGGTTTGGTAGTTGTTGTAGTTGTCCAGCGTCGGGGTATTCAACTGGTAACCCGTGGCTATTTGAATATTGCCACCTATGAAACGGTTGGACTCAGCATGCGCCGCAAAAACACACAGCATAGAGGCCAGGCAATGACAAAAAAAGAGCTTCACAGAGAATTTCCAATGGTTGATGACTAACGTAACAGACCTTGTCTTTGACTTCGACAAATCCTCAGGCTTCTGAAGTCAGCAGTATGTATATAAATGCTGGAAACATTCCCAGGCGGCGTTTGACAGGCTCCGGTTCGGTTTGGCTGCTACTTACTTAGGAAGCTAACCTGGCTAGGCGCATAACTTGCATATCAATTCAGGTTAAACAAATGTGCCTGCCATCCGATCAATCCTTGGATATGCAAGCCTTGAGCGGCAATTTTTTGCCGCTCTGATCAAATTTAGAGGATAAATCATGCAGGTCTCACGGGTCAGCGCCGCCAGAATTGCCACCCCGGCAAGCCCTAAGCCAATGAGTGCGGCTCAAGCCTTGGCCGCGTTGAAAATAAACAGTCGCATGAAAGTATCTATTGCCGACACAGCCGCAAATATTTCAGCCAATCTCAAAGATTTGAATGCGGTTCAAACTCAAATCGTGCAAGTCAATGTGACGAACATGCCGGCCAAAGTCAATTTGACCTCCCCTCAGGCCAAAACATATGTCAATCTGCTGGCAAAATTCCCTGAAAACACCTTGGTATTGAACGACACTTTTAATGCTCTCAACAACAATATTTCAACATTGAGAACTTTGAATCCTCAAATAAACAAGATGGTTATTACGCCGTCAGCCGGCACAGCCAAACAAATGATTTCACCTTGGGACAGCCAACTGTGGTCTAAATCAGTCAATGGTAAATTTGAAGTTCAAACGCATATTGGAAGCTCCGGTTCAGCGACCAACCCCGGGACCACTACCTCAACCACGGTCACTGTGGTGCCCGGCGGCAGCTCTAAATTTGTAGGCTATGACGATACCCAGGCTCTGGCTATCAATTACAAGGGATTAAAAGCGCTGGACGACATGGGCATGCTGACCGGGATTGAAGCCTTTAAAGGCGCAGCCATCAATGCGACGGTGGCTGAAGGCAAGGCCTTGACCGACTTGTTCAACAAGTATTCCACCGAGTTTTATTTGAATATCCGGGATACCAGCAGCAATATTTCCAAGAACATTGACTTCATCTCCAACAGCACTAAAAAAATCGCCAGCATTACCCAGATCGGCAACATCAAGCCGTTGCAAATCACTCATGCGCAAAATATCAAGGCCGACAAGGCATTGTCCAAAATGAAAAATGCGTATTCCTTGGTATTCACCGGTTGATGACATAAAGCGCAAAGCGACCTGCCATCAAAACGACCCGGTTTTGCAGGCAAGCTCAATGCGTCGATAATAGTGAACATGCCAAAGATTTCCATCATTTCCCTGTTCAAAAAAGGCTGCTTCCTGGCTGCAGGTTTTGTGGTAACTGGCCTTCTCACGGCTTGCTCAGACGACAAATCGGCCAAAGACAGCAAATTCCTACAGGTGCCGGAGAAAAAAGCCATCACCAGGGAAGAAGACTTGACCAACCGGCGGGTGGAATCTGTGTTGAACGAAGGCTCGCAAAGCAAAGAAGGCCAGGAGGAAGCACCTCGCGCGTCCAAGGCACGCCCCCCCAACTCCGGCAAAGAGCCTATGCTGATGCTGGACAAGAGCAAAATGCCCCTTGGCGAAGTCGTTTACCACTCGGACAAACTGGACTACTACGAGTGCAAAGGCATTGTGGCACCCTGGTTTCTGGAACTTGTGGTCGCCGAAATGAACTACTTCAACGAACTGTCTGAACTCCATTTTGTTGACCCTAAAACCTGTGTTGTTACCGCCGGTACCGAAAAAAGCCTTACCCCGGGCCGGATCAGCATACAGCTCTACGAGAACAGCAAGCAGTTCGACCGTTGCATACGTAACGAGGAATGCCCCATTTTTCGCACTGTCAACTTTGTTCCCAACAGAAATGCGCTTTACAGGTCTTACTTTTTGTCTGATATCAGCCGCAAACTGATTCAACACCATTGCGTCACAGACACCGGCAAATGGCACAGGGACCAAACCTGCTACACCGTTGATTAAGCTCTTGCACAGCTGCGCTGATTGCTCAAGACCGGCGAGTTGAAGCCGATTACATTTACACGTAGTAAACCCCAGCCCATGAAAACTCTGTTTCTTCTTACGCAACATTTGCTTTTGCTGCTGGCACTGATTGTGTCAAGCGCCGCCTTGGCCAACGACCCTGCGCCGGCCAAGCCTGCGGCTGATGCCCACGGAGCCCCACCGAAAAAAGAAGAAAAAAAGGACGACCACGGCGCGCCGCCTAAAAAAGAGGAGCACGGTGCCCCGGCCAAAGACGCGCACGGTGCACCGGCCAAAGAAGAACGACCCAGGCGAACGTTTGAAGGCCAAGAACCGCTTTTTTACTTTGACTCCAAGCGTCGCCCCTACATCGAACCATTTCATAAAAGCGGCGACGAGGAATACTTCATTTGCCGTGGCGTGATCGGCGAGTGGTACCGCGAATTGCTGGCGCAGGAAGCCAATATGTTGGCTGAAAAAGACGGTATGGATAAAGTCACCGGCTCTACCTGCGCGGTGCGTCTTGTTGCCACTCACCATGGAAAAAAACTGCCCATTATTTCGGTTGAGCTTTACGTCAATTCCAATGTGATGCGCTCGTGCATACTTGGGGAAACCTGCCCGCAGTCGCGCACAGCCATCATGTATGTGCTGAATAAAACGCTTTACCGCAGTTATTTCATCACCGACCGCGAGAAAAAAATCCGGCGCTTTTACTGCCTGGACAATAAGAGCAACATCCTGGCCAAGGAAGAATGCTGGTACCACTTCTTTGACAAGGCCGCCAAGGAAAAGCCTTCCGGACACGGGGCGCATTAAAGCCTTCAAGCGGCCTGTTCAGAGCCGAATTTGCTGTTATCAAATTCCTGGGTATGAGCTCGCAGACTCACTTATAGTTTGCGCATGAGCTCAGACACATCTGTCATCGACTGCCAGCGCCACTTGTTCGACATACCGGACGAGGTGGCGTATTTCAATTGCGCCTACCAATCCCCGCTGCTGCGCACCGCAGTTGCTGCCGGGGAATCAGGTATCTCACTCAAAACCAAGCCCTGGCATTTGAAGCCGACGGATTTCTTTTCCTTGCCGGAAAAAGCGCGCCAACTGTTTGCTCAACTTATTAACGCGAAGGCAGACGATATCGCCATCGTCGGCTCGGCGTCCTACGGCATAGAAACCGCTTTGAAAAACATAGGGCTGAAAGCCGGTGACAAAGTTTTGGTGTGCGCCGAAGAATTCCCGTCCAACCTTTACCCGGTGCGCCGAGCAGTGCACCAAGCAGGCGCTGAACTGGTGACGGTGCAGCGACCGGCAGATGACGACTGGACTCGCGCTGTTCTGTCGCACATAGACGCCGATACCCGCTTGGCCTTACTGACCCATTGCCATTGGACCGACGGCGGGCTGATCGACCTGGCGGCGGTTCGCCAGGCGCTGGACGCACATAGCGGCTTGCTGGTGGTTGACGCCACCCAATCGCTGGGTGCCTTGCCGCTGGACGTCAGCAGCGTGCGGCCCGACTTTCTGGTGGCTGCGGCCTATAAATGGCTGATGGGGCCTTACAGCCTTGGCTTTTTGTATGCGGCACCGCATATGCAACAAGGCGAAGCGCTGGAAGAAAACTGGGTCAACCGGGCCGGTGCCCAGGATTTCACCCGCTTATTGGATTACCGCGATGGCTACGCTGATGGCGCCAGGCGATACGACATGGGCGAACGCTCGAATTTCATCGCCCTGCCGATGGCGATTGCAGCGCTTGAGCAGATCTTGCAATGGCAACCGCAGCGCATAGCCCACACTTTGCGCCTATGCAACGACCATATCGCCCATGAAGCCGCCTCCTGGGGACTGCAAGCAGCGCCCTCGGCTTTGCGTGCGGGGCATTTTCTGGGGCTGCGCTGGCCGGGCGGCCTGCCGTCTGGTTTGACCGACGAGCTTGCAGCCGCCCAAGTGCATGTCAGTATTCGCGGCAGCGCCATACGCGTTACTCCCCATTTGTATAACAATGACCGGGACGTCGCCCGACTGCTGCAAGTGCTGCAAGACATGGCACCCAAGGTCTGAGCAAGGCTGACAGGCAGCGGCATTCGCCGGGGGCATAAGGCAGCACTTTGCGCGAATGCATACGCTCGGTTAAGCTTGTCACAAATCATCTGCCGGAGGCTCTCCATGCAACTCAGATTCCGTCCCGTTTTGGCCAGGCTCAGCCTTTTCGCCCTGGTGCTGCTCTGCGCCAACCATGCCAGTGCCAACGATCCAACGAATTTGTCTGAGTACCGGCAAGCCCAGGAAGATGTGGCACACGGCAATACGGCGCAACGCATCAACGGCTTGAACCGTTTGTCTCAAATCGGAACCGCCTCGGATGCTGACACTGTGTATCCGCTACTCAGCGACGCCGACCCGTCTGTTCGCAGCGTGGCGCAGGCAGTGATATGGCAACTCTGGGGCCACTCAGGAGACGCCGCCATAGACCGCGAATACCAGCAAGGCGTTGAACTAATGAGCGCTGGCGATCTGACGCATGCCATTGATAAGTTCAGCCACATCATCGATATACAACCCGCATTTGCCGAGGCTTGGAACAAGCGTGCCACCTTGTATTTCATGATCGGGCAGTACGATTTGTCCATCCAGGACTGTGAAGAAGTGCTCAAACGCGTACCGCAGCATTTCGGCGCTCTGTCTGGCTACGCCAGAATGCTGGTTGACAAAGGACAGTTTGAACGGGCGCTCGACTACATGGAACGCGCCAACCTGGTGAACCCGCAAATGCAAAATGCCGCAGAAATGATTCTGCAATTGCGCAAGCAAATATCTGCAAGCAAGAAAAATATGGTGTGAGGGTTTTACGTCCGGCGTTTGCCTGACCCCCGCCTGATTGGCCTGCCCGGAGGGGATCGAACCCCCGACCCACAGCTTAGAAGGCTGTTGCTCTATCCAACTGAGCTACGGGCAGAATTCATGAAAAAAGGCCTGTAAGGCCTTTTCTTTTTTAATGGTCGGGGCGATAGGATTCGAACCTACGACCCTCTGGTCCCAAACCAGATGCGCTACCAGACTGCGCTACGCCCCGATACGGTGATTCTAACCGCACTCGCGGCGTGTCTCTTGTGATCTGCATTTTCATGCATGGTGCATGGGCAATAATCCGCGCATTCTTTAGATATAAACATTTTTTTCAATGCAACTCAGTCAAGCCGATCACTCATCGTCGCCGCCGCAGATTGACATCCCCGGGGTGTACAACGCTGCGTCCGATCTGTTGCTGCGGCATGGCACCCGCGCTGACAAAGCGGCTTATATCGACGCCATCAGCGGCGCGAGTCTGAGCTATTCTCAATTGAACGAACAGTCGCACCGTTTTGCACAAGGTTTGCTGACACTGGGCCTGCGCCAGGAAGACCGCGTGCTGCTGTGCATGCACGACAGTCTGCTGTGGCCGGTGGCGTTTTTAGGTTGCATGCTGGCAGGTGTGGTTCCAGTGGCGGTCAATACGCTGCTCACTTCTCAAGACTATGCATTCATGTTGCAGGATTCGCGCTCGCGTGCCCTGCTGGTGTCTAAGGCCTTGTGGCCGGCGTTTGCGCCTGTCGTCGATCAATGCCCTCATTTGAAATTTATTCTTGCTGATGCGGCAGACACCACGCCGGGATGCGTGGATATAGCTGAGCTCATTCAACACAACCCGCCTCTGGCACGAGCTGCGCACACACTGGCTGACGATGTATGTTGCTGGCTGTACTCCAGCGGCTCCACCGGTTCACCCAAGGGTACGGTGCATTTGCACAGCCACATCATTCAAACCGCCGAGTTGTACGGCCGTGCGGTGCTCGGTTTGCAAGAAAACGATGTGGTGTTTTCTGCGGCCAAATTGTTTTTTGCTTATGGCCTGGGCAATGCGCTCAGTTTTCCATTGGCCGTCGGTGCCACCACTGTGTTGCTGGGAGCGAGGCCCACGCCGGCCGATGTGTTCAAGGTTTTGCAATCGCACCGGCCCACGGTGTTTTACGGCGTACCCACCTTATTTGCGGGTTTGCTGGCGCATGCCGAGCGCCCGTCCGCGAAAGATTTGAATCTGCGGGTGTGCACCAGCGCCGGTGAAGCCTTGCCCGCCGAGATCGGCCACAAATGGCAGAACGAATACGGCGTGGAGGTACTCGATGGCATTGGTTCCACCGAAATGCTGCACATCTTTTTGTCCAACAAACCCGGTCGTGTGCGTTATGGCACCACCGGCGAAGCCGTGCCCGGCTACCGGCTTCGGCTGGTGAATGACGAAGGTCATGAATGCGCCCATGGTGAACTCGGTGAGTTGCAAATCAACGGCCCGAGTGCGGCCATCATGTACTGGAACAACCGCAAAAAAACCAAGCACACGTTTGCCGGTGAATGGACACGCAGCGGTGACAAATACAGCCGCGACGCAGACGGTTACTACACCTATGGCGGCCGCTCAGACGATATGTTGAAAGTCGGCGGCATTTACGTGTCGCCTTTTGAGGTCGAAGCCTCATTGATGACGCATGCTGCCGTGCTGGAGGCTGCCGTGGTCGGTCAGGCCGACGAAGAAGGCCTGATCAAACCCAAAGCCTATGTGGTGCTCAAAGCCGGGCAATGCGTCAGTGGCGCGGATCTGCAAGCCCATGTGAAAAGCCATTTGGCACCCTTTAAGTACCCGCGCTGGGTAGAGTTTTTGCCTGAATTGCCCAAAACCGCCACCGGCAAGATACAGCGGTTTAAACTGCGGACTTGACCTCACGCCCCAAATCCCTGCCTTCCCCGGAGAATTCCATGACCTCGCGCCGACAAGTACTGACCCGATCCGCTGCCATTCTGGGCGCGGCCTCCACCAGCCTGATGCTGCCGGCACGCGCGCAAAACGCCAAAGTCCGCATCGGCATGATGTTTCCCTACACCGGCACCTTCGCCCAACTGGGACTGGCCTGCGACAACGGTTTTCGCCTGGCCTTGGAAGAAAAAGGCAACAAACTCGGCGGCCGCGAGATCGAATACTTCAAAGTGGACGACGAGTCCGAGCCGGCCAAAGGCGTGGAAAACGCGAACAAACTGGTGCAGCGCGACAAAGTGGATGTGATCATCGGCACTGTGCACTCGGGCGTGCAAATGGGCATACACAAAGTAGCTCGCGAAACCGGCGTGCTGTCCATCATCCCTAACGCAGGTTTGCATGCGGCCACACGCGCACTTTGCGCCCCGAATGTGTTCCGCACCTCCTTCACCAACAGCCAGCCCACCTTAGCGCTGGGCAAGGTGTTGATGGACAAAGGGCACAAAAAAGCCGTTTGGATCACTTGGAAATACGCGGCCGGCGACGAAGCCGGTGAAGGTTTCAAAGAAGGTTATCTGGCGGCCGGCGGCACCATCATCAAAGAACTTGGCTTGCCCTTTCCTAATGTGGAATTTCAGGCTTTGCTGACCGAAATCGCCTCCATCAAACCCGACGCTGTGGCCTGCTTCTTCTCGGGCGGCGGCGCATCTAAATTCATCCGCGATTACGCTGCAGCCGGTTTAGCCAGCAAAATTCCTTTGTACGGTTCGGGCTTTCTCACTGAAGGTCTGCTGGACGATGAACTCGCGCCTTCAGCCCAAGGCATCATGACCACGCTGCACTACAGCGCCTCGCTGGCCAGCAAACGCAATGACGCGTTCCGCCTAAGCTATGCCAAAAGATTCAAGATGCAACCCGATGTGTACGCGGTGCAAGGCTATGATGCCGGTCAATTGCTGCTGCAAGGCGCAGCCGCTGTGAACGGTGATTTGACGAATAAGAAAACCTTGTACGCAGCCATGGAAAACGCCGTCATCGACAGCCCGCGTGGCAAATGGACCATGAGCAAAGCGCACAATCCCGTGCAGGACATTTACCTGCGCGTGGTCAAAGGCAAAGAAAACGTAGTGCTCGGCGTTGCCGCCAAAGCCCTGTCTGATTCCGGAGCTGGTTGCAAGCTGGGTTAATGGATCTCGCTAATTTTTTAATCCAACTGCTCAATAGCGTTCAATACGGCCTGCTGCTTTTTTTACTGGCAGCCGGCTTGACGCTGATCTTTGGCATCATGGGCGTGGTCAATTTGGCGCACGGCAGTTTTTACATGCTCGGCGCTTACCTGGCTTACGCACTCACCGGCGCCTGGGGCAATTTGTTTCTAGCCGTCGTCGTCGGCGCTGTGCTCAGTCTGCTGCTGGGCTGGTTGCTGGAAAAAATCCTGTTCAAACATTTTTACCACCGCGACCACTTAGATCAGGTGTTGCTGACATTCGGCCTGATTTACATATTTGAAGAACTGCGCTCCATGCTGTGGGGCGACGATGTGCATAACGTCGCTGTGCCTGAATCCTTGAACTGGTCTATCGCGCTAACCGACACTCTTTCTTACCCGGCTTACCGCTTGTTCATGCTGGGCATTTGTCTGCTGTTAGCTCTGGGCCTGTGGGTGTTGATCAGCCGCACCAAAATCGGCATGAAAATCCGCGCCGGTGCATTCAACAGCGACATGGCGCAGACCTTGGGCGTGAACATTGTTCGCTTGCACGCGCTGGTGTTCGCGCTGGGCGTGGCGCTGGCCTCGTTGGCAGGCATGTTGATTGCGCCGCTTTCCAGCGTCTACCCCTACATGGGCTCGCAAGTGCTGATCATGTGCTTTGTGGTGGTGGTGATAGGCGGCATAGGTTCGGTGCGCGGCGCGCTCACGGCGGCGCTGTTGGTCGGTCTGGTCGACACCTTCGGCAAAGTGCTGTTGCCGCAATTCGCCAGCATGCTGGTGTATGTATTGATGGCTCTGGTGCTGCTGTACAAACCCGAAGGCTTGTTCAAACAATGAGTACACCGCAAGCCCATTTGGAAGTTCTGCCGCGCAGCGTGCAAGTGTTTTTGTTCGTCGGCCTGATCGCCTTGCTGGCCTTCCCGTTTGCCGGTCAGGACTTTTATACGCAAACCGTTACCCGCATGATGATTCTGGCCATCTTCGCCATGAGTCTGGATTTGCTGCAAGGCATCACCGGGCTGGTGTCGCTGGGTCATGCTGCGTATTTCGGTCTGGCCGGTTATGTGGTGGCTTATTTGTCTCCGCAGGACGCTGGTGCCAATTGGCTGATTGCCCTGCCGCTGGCCATGCTGGCCTCGGCCTTAGCGGCATTGGTCATAGGATTTTTTGTGGTGCGCACCCACGGCATTTATTTCATCATGGTGACCATGGCGTTTTCGCAAATGATGTATTACTTGTTTTTCGACAACAAGGCGCTGGGCGGCTCTGACGGTATATACATCAATGTGCGCCCCGGCGGTCTGGGTCTGGACCTGGAAAACAAGTGGATGCTGTACTACTTCACGCTGGCTTGCATGCTCATCACTTATGCATTTTTGCGCCGCTTGCTGTGGAGTCCGTTCGGCAGAACATTGAACGGCATACGACTGAATGAACACCGCACCCGCGCGCTAGGCTATGCCAGCTTCAGCTACAAACTCACCGCGTTCACACTGGCTGGTGCTTTGGCTGGTTTAGCCGGTTTTTTGTGGGCAGCCCAAACCGGTTTTGTCAACCCGGATTTGATGGGTTTTCACATGAGCGCACACGCCATCATGATGGTCATCCTAGGCGGCATGGGCAATGTGGCCGGTGCACTGATAGGCGCATTCGGTTTTGAAATTTTTCTGGACGTGTTCAAAGACTTGCCAAAGATCGGCGAGTTTGACACGGCTAAACATTGGCAACTGTGGATGGGCAGTTTGATTGTGCTGGTCGTCATCGTGGCACCCCAAGGCCTGATGGGTTTGCTGCGCCGTCGGAGAACAAACGATGAATGATGCGCTGCTGCAAGCCAAAGGTTTGAGCAAACGCTACGGCGGTTTGCTGGCGGTCAACGACGTGTCTTTGTCGCTCTACAAAGACCAGTTGCACGCCGTCATCGGCCCAAACGGTGCTGGTAAAACCACCCTCACCCATTTGCTCAGCGGCGATGTCGCGCCCACCCAGGGAGAACTTTGGTTGAGTGGACACAACGTCAGCGGCTGGCCGCACCACCGTTTGTCATTGCATGGCTTGGGTCGCAGTTACCAAAAGACCAATGTGTTTTTAGCGCTCAGTGTCTGGGACAACCTGATGCTGGCCGCGCAATCGCGCCAAGCGCGCGCGCCCTACAACCCGCTGGCATGGCTGGGCAATGCATCTAAAGACAAAGCGGTGCGTGACCGTGCCGAACGCGCATTGCAACTTGCCGGGCTGGCGCAAGAAAAGCAAATCATCGCGGCCAACCTGAGCCACGGCGTGCAACGCCAATTGGAAATTGCCATGGTGCTGGCCACCGAGCCGCAGGTCTTGCTGTTGGACGAACCGCTGGCGGGTATGGGTGCAGCCGAAGCCGAAGCCATGGTGGCGCTGTTGCACAAGCTGAAAAAAGACCACGCCATGCTGCTGGTGGAACACGACATGGACGCGGTGTTTGCGCTGGCCGATGTGTTGACCGTCATGGTCAACGGCACGGTGATTGCCACCGGCACGCCGCAACACATTCGCAGCGACGCCAAAGTGCAAGCGGCTTATCTGGGCGAGGAAACCGCATGAGCACGCCCTTGTTACACGTCAGCGGGCTGAACACTTATTATGGTGCCAGCCATGTCTTGCACGACCTGGAATTCAAAGTGCAAGCCGGCCAAACGGTGGGCTTGATGGGCCGCAACGGCATGGGCAAATCCACGCTGCTTAAAAGCATCACCGGCTTGCTGAAACCGCGCAGCGGACGCATCGAATTTCAAAACACCGCCATCCACGGCAAAACACCTTATGACATTGCCATGCTGGGCATGGCTTATGTGCCCGAGGGACGCGGCATTTTCGGCAACTTAAGCGTGCATGAAAACCTGGTCATGTCGGCTCGCCCCGGCGTGCGCGGCCAACAGGACTGGACGTACCAGCGCGTGCTCGACACCTTCCCGCGCTTAGGCGAGCGCCTGCAACACGGCGGCCAGCAACTCAGCGGCGGTGAACAGCAAATGCTGAGCATTGGCCGCGCTTTGATGACCAACCCGGATTTGCTGCTGCTGGACGAAGCCACCGAAGGCCTGGCGCCATTGATTGCGCAAGACATTTGGCGCATTTGCGAGTTGATCGCCAAGTCAGGCATCAGCAGCGTCATCGTGGACAAAAACTGGCAGCACGTCACGCGCATCACACAGCGCAATGTGATTTTGGTCAAAGGCGACGTGGTGTTCGAAGGCAGCAGCGATGCCTTGCTGGCGCAACCGGATTTACTCAATCAGCATCTCGGAGTTTGATGATGACCACCACACGCACACAGGTCGCCATCATCGGAGCCGGGCCTTCGGGCTTGCTGCTGGGTGCGTTACTTCACAAAGCCGGTATTGAGCATGTCATCCTTGAGCGTCAAAGCCCAGACTATGTGCTGAGCCGCATTCGTGCCGGCATTTTGGAACAAGTGACGGTTGATTTACTGCGCGAAGCCGGTGTGGGCCACGGCGTAGACAACGCCGGTATTGTTCACCACAGCATTGAACTGGTGTTTAAAAACACGCGACATGCAATTGACGTGACCGGCCTCACCAAGGGCAAAGTGGTCACCGCGTATGGACAAACCGAGCTAACCCGCGACCTGATGGAGCACCGCAGCCGACTCGGCTTGCCCACTGTCTACGAAGCTGCCGATGTGCAATTGCATGACTTTGACAGCACCCACCCTACAGTCACATACAACAAAGACGGCGTTAGCCATACGTTGCAATGCGACTTCATTGCCGGGTGCGACGGGTTTCACGGCGTGGCGCGAGCAAGCGTGCCTCAAGGCGCGATCACCGAATATGAAAAGGTGTACCCATTCGCTTGGCTGGGCGTGTTGGCCGATGTGCCACCTGTCTCCAGCCACGCCATCGTGTACGCCAACAGCGAGCGCGGCTTTGCGCTGTGCTCTATGCGCAGCATGACGCGCAGCCGTTATTACGTGCAGTGCCCGAACAGCGACAAAGTGGAAGATTGGAGCGACCAGCGCTTTTGGGACGAGATACGCAAGCGGCTGGACCCGGAGATGGCTGAACGCATGCAGACCGGGCCGTCCATAGAAAAAAGCATGGCCCCGCTGCGCAGCTTTGTGGCAGAGCCCATGCGGTTTGGAAGATTGTTTTTAGCGGGCGATGCAGCGCATATCGTGCCACCCACAGGTGCCAAAGGTTTGAACCTGGCCGCTGGCGATGTCAAATATTTAAGCAGCGCATTGATAGAGCACTACAAAGATAAAAGCGATGCGGGTATTGACACTTACTCGCAACGCGCACTCGCGCGCATATGGCGCGCCGAGCGTTTTTCGTGGTGGCTGACCACGTTAATGCACCAATTTCCAGAGAGCGGCGCTTTCGGCCAGCGCATGCAAGAAGCTGAACTGGACTACCTGGTGCATAGCCAGGCCTTGTCTACTTCACTGGCGGAGAATTATGTGGGTTTGCCGTTGGATTTTGGGTGATGGGTATCACTGAGTTGCTGAGTGCGGTCTAAGATTGACCCATACTGATTGAGGGCTAAAAATTTGTCAAACACAACAACTCGATTTACTTCCTCAGACAACAGCCTGCGCGGCGTTCGCATCCTCAGCGTGGCGCTCAACCTGCCCGGCCCCGCCGCTGTCATGCGTTTGGCGGACATGGGCGCCTCTTGCACCAAGCTCGAACCTTTGCCTCCGTCCGGTTTTCCTAAGGGCAGCACCACCGACCCCATGGGCATGTACGCGCCGCACGCGTATGCGCAAATGCACGCAGGTGTGAAAGTGGTGCAAGCCGATTTGAAGTCGGTAAAAGGACAAGCCAGCCTGCATGCCCTGCTCTCCAAAGCCGATGTATTGATCACCTCGTTCAGACCCTCTGCGTTGAAAAAACTGGGCATGGACTGGGCGACACTGCACGCCAAATACCCGGCGCTGATACAGGTGTGCATCGTCGGCGCCAAAGGCGCAGCAGCAGAAATTCCCGGACACGATTTGACCTATCTCGCCGCGCATGGCTTGGTGAATAGTTTGAATTTGCCGGCCACTTTGTTTGCAGACATGGCGGGTTCATCTCTGGCTGTGGAAGCTGTGTTGAAAGCGCTGTGGCAGCGCGCACGGCCTGGGCGCACGCATGGCAAAGGCGTGTGTCACGAAGTGGCTTTAGAAGACGCAGCCGCCTACCTTGCCTTGCCGCGCCACTGGGGTTTGACGCTGCCGCGCGGCAGCGTAGGCGGCGCGCACGCAGGCTATGCGGTGTACGCATGCATCAAGGGGCGAGTGGCCGTGGCCGCGCTCGAGCCGCATTTCGCCGCGCGTTTGGCCGAGGTGGCTGGCATTAAAGCGGCCAAGCCCGGGCAGGACTTGATGATGCTGCCTTCTACGCGAGTGAAGCTAAGTGAATTTTTTGCAGGCCTCACGCGCAAGCAGATCGACGCGCTGTCCACTGCTCATGACTTGCCTTTGCTGACCATGGCTTAATTCAAACGTCAGATTTCTAACAGCCGCGTTGCTATTGAACAATATGAAATACTAGGCTTTAATACAAAGCAATTGATTTTGGAGTTCAGGCAAATCTTTGGTGATGACGATCCACACAAGTTCGTAGTCTATTGAAACATATCCGTGAATAATTCGATTGCGCATGTAGTAAATGGCTTCCCACGGAACTTCGGGGTGAGCAGTAATGAATTCAGGAAATCGCTTCATCAAATTATTTGAAGCCTCGCCTAATATTTCAATATTCCTAACCACTGCGTCTTGCAGAAGAGGTGTGTTGAGAAAATAAATTTCTGAATGGTCTTCGATATACCCTTCAATGCGTTCAATTGCCTGAAGCATGTGCTGTAAAAAATCAGCCAATCGCAACTCGTCTAAGGAATTCATATAGGGATGGCGTTTAGAACAACTTGATTGCGAAAGCTCTCTGGTAATGACTTTGGAGTTAGAACATCTACATGTATGCCAAGCTTTTTTTCCAAACAAAGTTGAAGCTTTGCGATATCCAGTAAGGATGTGTTTGGTTGAGTATCAACCAAGATATCCAGGTCACTTGCTTCAGTATCCTCATTGCGAGCAACTGATCCGAAAACCCTAGGATTGAGCATGCCATGCTCATTCACAAGGGCCCGTATAACGGCTCTGTTGCTTGACAAGGCGAAGGATGGTTTCATTGGCGAATTCTATGATTGATTTACTCTTACTGGCCCTGCAAACCGTCAGCCACCGTGTTGTCCCATGCCGCTTCATCTGCCAGCACTTGCGCATGCTAGACATCTCTCTAGACACCTACAAAGATTAAGTGCAAAATAACGCTCAGATCAAAGAATAATAGGGAATAGCTATGCAGGTTCAACTTGCTGAGATCAAAAACAAACTGTCCGAATACGTGAAAGCCGTACAACAAGGACAAAGCTTTGAAATCACAGTCAGAGGCGTGCCTGTGGCACAACTGATGCCGATCACAGCAAAAACCAGTAAAACTGGTTTTGCCCAACGCGTGCAAACTCATATGGAGAGCGAATCCATGCCTGCTTTTGACGTTCAGGCCGCGTTGCTAGAAGGTCGTCGATGAAGCTTGTCGTTGATAACTCTGTTGTCATGCGGTGGTTGTTCAAAGACGGTTCAGACCAGGACCGTTTGTATGCAGCACAAGTAGCTCAACTTGTGGAAACCAGCGAAGTATTTGTGCCTGCATTGTTTATTGCAGAAGCCGCCAACGTCATTTCCAAGGCCTTGAAAGTCGAAGTTATCTCGCGCGTGCAAGCGCAGTCCTTCTTTGAGCTGATTAACCATATGCAGGCGCAAGTGGTGTCCCCTGCTCATGGAACGCAAGACGTGATGTTTACTGCATTCAGTGCGTGTGAGCTTGATCTATCAGCTTACGACGCAACTTATGTATTGCTGGCCGAACACTTGTCCTGTCCTTTAGCCACCCTCGACAAGGATTTGCGCAAAGCGGCGAAAAAACGCGGTGTAGCCATCGCAGCTTTAGATCGGTAATGAGCCCCAAGCTTGCTTACTTTTTTCTAGGCGGCAAACCGGTGTGCTGGGTCAGTATTTTTCCGGGCGCGGCCTTTACCCGTCCGGTGGTCACAGACGAGGTTTTGGCAGAAGCAGCAGTGCTGTTTTTGCGCCGACTGCTGGTATAGCCCTCGGTATTGAGCGGCTGAAAACGCGGTATCAAATGTTGCTTGCCGTTGCCTATCAAATCGGCATGGCCCATGGCTTTGAGCGCTTCGCGCAACAGCGGCCAGTTGTTCGGGTCGTGGTAGCGCAAAAACGCTTTGTGTAAGCGGCGACGTTTGTCGCCGCGCACGATGTCGACCGCTTCGCTGTCGCGCCCTACCCGCTTGAGCGGGTTTTTGCCCGAGTGGTACATGGCTGTCGCTGTGGCCATGGGGCTGGGGTAAAAGGTTTGCACCTGGTCGGCGCGGAAACCGTTTTTCTTCAACCACACCGCCAGATGCATCATGTCTTCGTCGCGGGTGCCGGGGTGGGCGGCGATGAAGTACGGAATCAAATATTGCTTTTTACCCGCCTCGGCGCTGTACTTGTCAAACATTTGCTTGAAGCGCTCGTAGCTGCCAATGCCCGGCTTCATCATCATCGACAAGGGGCTGCCTTCGGTGTGCTCGGGCGCGATCTTCAAATAACCGCCGACGTGGTGCGTCACCAGTTCTTTCACGTACTCGGGGCTTTCGACCGCCAGGTCGTAACGTAAGCCTGAGCCGATCAATATTTTTTTCACGCCACGCAGCGCACGTGCTTTGCGGTAGAGCTGTATCAACGGCGCGTGGCTGGTGTTCAGGTTTTGGCAAATGCCGGGAAACACGCAACTCGGTTTGCGGCACGCGGCTTCAATCTCTGGCGTTTTGCAACCGATGCGGTACATGTTGGCGGTGGGGCCGCCCAAATCGCTGACCACGCCGGTAAAGCCCGGCACTTTGTCGCGTATGTCTTCAATTTCGCGCAGTATGGATTCTTCGCTGCGGCTTTGGATGATGCGGCCTTCGTGTTCGGTGATCGAACAAAACGTGCATCCCCCAAAACAGCCGCGCATGATGTTGACGCTAAAGCGGATCATTTCCCACGCCGGAATTTTTGTTTCAGCATCGTGGCCGCCCTGCTTGTCTGCATACGCCGGGTGCGGGCTGCGTGCATAAGGCAAGTCAAACACATGGTCCATCTCGGCGGTGGTCAGAGGAATCGGCGGCGGGTTGATCCACACATCGCGCGCGGTGCGCCCTTCGCCATGCGATTGCACCAATGCACGCGCATTTCCGGGGTTGGTTTCCAAATGCAACACACGGTTCGCATGAGCGTACAACACCGGGTCAGATTTGATTTGCTCGTAAGACGGCAAACGAATAACCGAGCGCTCGCGCGGTGGCACTTTGAGTTTGCCTTTGCCTTGCAGCGCGGGGTTGGGCACGAATTGCAAAGGCGAAGTGGTGAAACCGGCTTCGCTTTTCTTTGCAGACACAGACACCACCAAGGTTTGCGCATCTGCTACCGCTTGCGCTTCGTCTTCGCGCGCACAGGTTTCGCCTTGCGCCTTGGCCTGGTCGCTGACCATCAAATACGGGTTCACATGCGCTTCGATCCGTCCCGGTGTATCCACTTCGGTGGAATCGATTTCAAACCAATCGGCAGGCGCTTCGCGCACCAAAAACGCTGTGCCGCGCACATCGGTGATGTGCGTGATCGGTTCTTTGGCGGCGATGCGGTGCGCGACTTCCACCAGCGCGCGTTCGGCGTTGCCGTAGAGCAGCAAATCTGCTTTGGCGTCGACCAATATAGAGCGACGCACTTTGTCTTGCCAATAGTCGTAATGCGCTATCCGGCGCAGAGATGCTTCAATACCGCCAATGATGATGGGCACCGCTGAATAAGCTTCGCGACAACGCTGGCTGTATACCAACACGCTGCGGTCAGGGCGCTTGCCGCCAACGCCGCCTGGCGTGTACGCGTCATCGCTGCGGATTTTGCGGTCAGCGGTGTAGCGGTTGATCATGGAATCCATGTTGCCGGCGGTCACGCCGAAAAACAAATTCGGTTGACCTAATGCCTGAAACGGCTCGGCGCTGTTCCACTCGGGCTGGGCAATGATGCCGACGCGAAAGCCTTGCGCTTCGAGCATGCGGCCTATGACCGCCATGCCGAAACTCGGGTGATCCACATACGCGTCGCCGGTGACCAAAATGATGTCGCAACTGTCCCAGCCAAGCTGCGTCATTTCTGCGCGGCTCATGGGTAAAAACGGGGCGGTGCCGAAACGCGCCGCCCAATACTTGCGGTAACTGCTCAGCGGCTTGGCTGCGCGCTGGAAAAAAGAGACATCTATGGGTGCATTCATCAGCCCATGATTCTAGGCGGTATGGTGTTTTTCTCTCTTGGGCGTGATGATTGCCGCATTTATCGCAATGAGATTGCGCGCAATAGGTTTTAAAACAGCCATTGGTATTTAAGTTCGTAGTATTTGCCAGGCGTTGCGTCCAAGACAGGACGCTCCGACCAAGCACTCAAGTTCGGGCACCAATACTCGCGGTCATACGCGTCCAGACAAGGGCGGTCGGTGACTTTGCCGCCAAACCATTGGCCCCAGGAGAACATCAGGTGATGGTCACGGCTTAATTCAAAATTTTTCGCTAACCCCAGAAACACCGATTGCTCAATGCTTAGCTTGTCGGCTTGCGTGCCGGAGTCGTAACCGAATGAGAACAACCAACGCGTGTCCGGCTCAAGGTAATTCATCACCCAGCGCTGGCGTGTGTTTGTGGCCTTGTAAAAATCGCTGATGTTGTGCGTGATGGCTTCGTCATAGGCAGAGGTGGCCGTGTCGTTGACCGACAGCAAACCACGGCCTGAGCTGAGCGTGAAATTGCCTTGCTCGCGCTGCACATACATTTGCGTGACAAACGGATAGTCCAGTTTGAAATGCACGTCGCGCGAAGCCATCAATATGCGTTGCACCATGTCGCGCTGATCTTCATCACCTGCGTGAGCATGCGCAGTCAACACGACCAAGATGCACAGCAGGCTTTGAACAAAACCGCGCATGTCAACGCAACTTTCCTACAGGTGCCAAGGCGCGCGATAAGCTGGCTTCTCCCCTGCCATAAATGGCGGGGGCGCAAGCCGGGTAACAAGTCAGCGTGTCATAGCGCGCCGTGTCGAGCATGATGGACGCAGTCTGGCTGGCGCTGAGGTTAGGAAATTTGCTGCGCACAATGGCCACCATGCCGGCCACGCGCGGCGCGGCGTAAGAGGTACCGTAACCCCTGCTCAGTAGTGTGCCGTTAACGGCAATCTCACTTCCAGAAAATGGAATCGTGCCGCTGGCCAGCAAAAATCTTTTTGCTATATCTGTATCTGCACCAGCGGTATTGCTGTACCAGGCGATAGAAGCCGGGCTATTGACGGAACCGGCCTGATTCAAGGCCCCGACAATCAATAAGCGGGGCTGTATCGCAGTGTCTTTGCCGATGTACCAATTAGAAGGCTCTTGTTCCGAACGCAAGCGGTCATTGCCGGCGCACTTTGCAATCACCGCATCAGAGAACAAGAAATTCGCAGCATGTCCGGTTTGTCCTACATCCTTGTAGCGGTTGACTGTCAAATCGTCCCAGTAGTTATATCTGGCCACAAGTAATTGCTGTTCGGTCCAGCCATTTGATCTGCCGGTCATTAAAGGTAAATCAGAAACAACACTTGAATTGACCACGCCTATCTTGACTGTGCCTGTGTAAGCCGTGGGAATTTGTCCGAGTTGTTGGTCAAAAACCTTTTGACTGTTTTGTATGTCGACCCGGTAACCATAAAAACTGGCGCCAGGCGCATTTCGCATGGCCAGTAAACCTGTGACCACAGCGTGTTGGTCGTTCAAAAAATCTTCCACCATCACATTCACGCCGCGACCGGTCCAGCCCGATTTCCAGGCGTCCATCACTTCTGCATCAGGCTTGACAATCACCGCCCCTCTACCAACGCTATTGCCCAGCGTATTGCCCCACAAAGTAAAACCGCTGGCGAGCTGCCAACTGCCAGTAGCGTAGCGTGCGGCATAGCCAGGTCCCTTGGGGTCCGGCGTGCTCCAACGTAAGTCGTAGTCCCCGGGGGTAGCTGCCTCAGCGTTCACACCGGCAGGTAGATTGCCAATGGACGCGCGAACCACAGCATTCGGATCTGTGATGGATTGTGCTAGGAGCGTGGATTGCAAAAATGGTTTTTCCGGCGTGCCGTTTTCATAAACCTCTACAAATCCGTCGCCATAATTTTTACTTTTGGCGGTTACCAAGGTCAGCACGACGGCGCTGCCGTCACCACTGGTCCAATTCGTCGGGTAACTGGCGCTTATAGACAAGACAGGGTTTTGATCCACCGGGTTGACTGTGAGTTTCACTGTGTTCTTGGTGCCATCGGCAAACACATATGTCACGGTTTTGGTCACGTGGTCAGCAGACCAGTCGACGATGTTGCTCTTGGCCGGGTTTTGCGTCGTTTGAACGCTGCCGTTACTTGATGTGATTTTGATGGTTTGAATACCATCTGCGTAAGTCACCACTTTGTCAGTCGTAACAACACCATTGTTCGGGTTGTCAGTCGGAGCTGGAGGATCAACTTTTGCAACAGCAGGATCGTCGACCTTGGCCGGAGGAGTGTCCACGCTCGGCGGATCTTTGGACTTGCTGAGCTCGTTCGATACAGGCGGTGTCACCAGCTCGTCTTTTTTGACAGGCCCCAAAGTGGCTGAAGTAGATCCACCGCCACCACCTCCACCACAAGCCACCAACACCAGCACAACGGTGATGATGAGCAGATTTTGTAGCAAGCCACGCATGTCAACGCAACTTTCCTACAGGCGCCAAGGCGCGCGACAAACTTGCTTCGCCCCTGCCGTAAATGGCGGGGTTGCAACCCGCCAATGTTTTAGAGCAAATCAGCGTGTCATAACGCGCCGTGTCCAGCATGATGGACGCGGTCTGGCTGGCGCTGAGGTTAGGAAATTTACTGCGCACGATAGCCACCATGCCGGCCACGCGCGGCGCGGCGTAAGAGGTGCCGGCGTTGGAGTAGTAAGAGTTGGTTGAGTTGATAGCAAGACCTTCTACAGCCAAATCGCCTACGCCAAAAGGCGTGGTGCCGCTGGCAAGCAGGTATCTGCTGTTGACTAAAGGGTCTGTGCCAGCTCTATTGCTGTAAGAGGCGATGTCAACGGTTTTTTTGACGTCCCCCGCCTGGGTCAGTGCACCGACTATCAATACCCGGTTGCTTAAGGAAGGTATACCGGCCATGGCCTTGTTGATGGGCTCCATTTCAGAGTTCCGTCTGTCATTACCCGCAGCCTTGGTAATCACCGCATCGGTGTAATTCACTTGTCCTTGAAAGGATGGATTCATGAAGCGGGTTGTCACGTCCCGGTAATCAGCAAGAAGATTTAAACCCACGTAACTGGCGTTCACTACACCCAGTTTGATCACCGCACCCGGTTTGATCGCCACGTTATTGTTGTCTTTGTCAACCACTGAAGAGTTCAAGGTGAACGGGTCGATATTCCATCCATAAAAGTTAGCTCCGGGCGCATAACGGTAAGCCAACAAGCTGGTGATAACGCCATGGTATGCACCCTCGTTAAAATACAAGAAGTCTTCCATCAGGATATTCACGCCCTTGCCGGTCCACCCGAGCTTCCACGCGTCGATGACTTCAGATGCAGGGGCACCGATACTCGGCCCGTATGCGACCAAAAATCCCTGACCGCTTAACCTCTGCCCCCAAAAATACAGTGGCTGCTCAGGCCGCCAATCTCCGTTTGCATAAAGGTCGGCGTAACCGGGTCCCTTTGGGTCGGGTGTTCCCCAGCGCAAGTCGTAATCCATTGATTTGTAGCCAGTCGATGTGCTGGCAGCAGCCACTTGGCTGACGCTGCGCACCACGGCGTTAGGGTCAGTGATGGCCGCAGCATTGAGTTCAGATTGCAAAAACGGCTTTTGTTCGGAACCGTCTCTGACCACCTTGGTGCCGTCTGCGTAAACCGACTCTATGGGCGAGACTTTGGGTGGTGTCACTGGCGTGTTGCCATCCCAGTTCGACGGGTATGCGGCAGCTTGCAAAACAGCGGTGTTCTTGCTGACGGGCGTCTGGCAGTCATACATATTTAAACCAGAGTCACCATTATTTTTGATAGCAGTGCCATTGCTACCGACAACAGAACAAGCGCCCCCAACTCCCCCGCCTCCACCCCCACCCGCGCAGGCCAGCAGCACAAGAACCGGGGACAGCCGACAGGCAAGCTTTAGCCAGAATTTCATGGGTGAATAGGAATGAATTAACTATTTCAAATACTATCTCCATGTAAGTACTAATTTATTGCTTTTAGCGGCAGTCTGCACGGTTAAACACTGCTTAAACTGCTTGCATGCACAAACCTTTACAACGTGTGACAGCTGTGCAGCCCTCGGTCAGGCTCCGGCCATTACGTGCCAGTGACGAAAGCGCGTTCATGCAAGGCTTGCGCTGCAGCCGCGAGCTGCTCAAGCCCTGGGTGCAAGTGCCTATGAGCCGCAAAGCCGTTGAACTCGCCATAGGTATTGCATTCAAACGCTTGAAGTTGCATCGCCTGGAAGCCAACATACAGCCGGATAACCTGGCGTCTATCGCCTTAGTTCGGGCGTGCGGCTTCAGCAAAGAGGGCTTTAGCCCGCGTTTTCTTAAAAACAACGGTCAATGGCGCGACCATGAGCGCTGGGCAATGCTTGCTGATTGAGCTAATAGGAGTGCTCTGAAAAAAACTGAAATTTCCAAGCTAGGCTTGGCCCAAATACTTAGTTCAGACGCCGCGTTGCCTGACCGTTTCATACAAACATATCCCACTCGCCACCGAGACATTCAAACTCTCCACGCCGCCCGCCATGGGAATACTGACCAGCTGATCGCAGGTCTTGCGTGTTAGTTGCCTCAGGCCGCTACCTTCCGCACCCAATACCCAGGCGGTAGCTATTTTCAAATCCACGTCGTAAAGCGTTTTTTCTGCGTCATCGCTGGTGCCGGTGATCCAGATATTGCGCTCTTTCAATTCGTTCAGCGTTCGCGCCAGGTTGGTCACCATGAAATACGGCACGGTCTCGGCTGCGCCACTCGCCACCTTGGCCACCGTAGCGTTGATGCCCACGGCATGGTCTTTGGGCGCAATCACCGCATGCACGCCCGCGCCGTCTGCCACGCGCAAACACGCTCCCAGGTTGTGCGGGTCGGTGATGCCGTCCAACACCAATATCAGCGCTGGTGTGTCGTCCGGCAAAGCTTCCAGGCATTCGTCCAATGACCGGGCAATGTCTATCGCATGCACCCGCGCCACCACGCCTTGGTGGCCGTGGTTACCGGCCAGTTGCGCCAGTCGCATGCCGTCGGCCTCCACCAGTTTCACTTTGGCTTCTTTGGCGCGCTCTTGAAACTGACGCATGCGTGCGTCTCTGCGGGTCGGGTCGAAAAACACTTCGATGACCGACGCAGGTGTGGTCTTCAGTCGCACACCGACCGCATGAAAACCGAATAAGACTTTAGGGCTGGAAGCCATGCGAAACTTTCTTTTTATAGTTTTTCAAATGTCTGCCAAATGCCGCAGCGGATGCGCATGCACCGGCCACGCGCTTTGGAAAAACGGCATCACCATGTCCGCGCTGATGTCTTCCAAACGCTCTGGCTGCCACTTGGGCGCATGGTCTTTGTCCACCGCCAGCGCACGTATGCCCTCTACCGTGTCGCTGTGCGCCGGGCCGCGTTGCAAATGCGCCGGGTGAAAACTGTGTCTCACCATGTCGCGTTCCATGCGCAATTCATCGGCCAGGCCCATGTGGCGGGCGCGGCGGATTTGCTCTAGCGTGACGGCTAGCATCAGCGGTGAACGTTTGCGCAGCGCTTGCAAAGCGGCTGCTGACAGTTCATCTGTGTGTTGCGCCAAGGCCGTGGCAATGGTTGGCACATCGGCTAATGCAAACAAATTGTTCAAACTGTCATTCCACCAAGCCGGTGTGAGTGCTTTGGCCTCTACGGTGGCGGCAGCATACGGCTGCGTCAGTTGTTGCAACGCTTGTGTTTGGTTTTGCCAATCCATTTGCGGCAATGCATCCCACAGCGCGGTCAATTCGGCGCTGGGGCACAGCACATCTGCCAGCCCTGAGAACACGGCTTCTGCGCCGTTCAACATATGTCCGGTCAGGCCAAGGTATTCGCCCAAAGCGCCTTGGCAGCGGCTGAGGAAATAACCGCCGCCCACATCGGGGAACAAACCGATCATGGTCTCGGGCATGGCCATCTTGGTTTTATCGGTGGCGATACGCAGGCTGGCACCTTGCGCCAAACCCATGCCGCCGCCCATGACCACGCCGTCCATGAACACCATGCAAGGCTTGGCGTAGTTGTGTATCAAATGGTTAAGCGCATATTCTTCGGTGAAAAAATCTTCCAATTGCGGGTCACCAGCCAGCGCGGCTTGGTGAAAAAACCGTATGTCGCCGCCCGCGCAAAACGCACCGAATGCGCCCTCGCGCCCCATGCCGCGCATGGCCACAACCTTCACGCCGCGGTCCGCTTGCCAGGCCAGCAAGGCCTGCGTGATGTCGCGCACCATAGGCAAAGACAAAGCGTTCAATGCCTTGGCGCGATTCAGTGTGATCAAACCGACATGGCCGCTGACCTGTGCCAGCACATCCCCATCGTGCAATTCAAACTGTGTTTTATGCATTGCGTTGCCTCCAACTTGCGTATTCATTGCCAGCCAGTGCCAGCAGCACCAAACTGCCGCCCATCAATACCGCCTCGGCAGGTGCTTCACCCGCACCCAACCAGGCCCAGCTGATACCAAACAACACCTCAAGCAAGGCCAGCAAGGCCACTTCGTGCGGCTTGAGCACCTGCGAACTCCACACGGCCAGGCTGCATGGCAGCGCCAATTGAAACACGCCAAGCATGGCCAGCCACTGAATGTCTTGCACGCTGGCCTGAAACGGCATGGCCATGGGCGCGGTGAACACACACGACAGCACAGCGCCTATCAAAATGGCCGGCAACATGTTTTTTTGCGCAGCGTCTTGCTGACGGGTTTTCATGAGGTTCCATTGAACCGAACCGGCCACGGGCACACACACTGCGACCAACATGCCTTTGAGGTGTTGCCCGCCGTCCAACTGAATTTGCGACACAAACATATAGCCTATGCCGACAGCGGCCAAGGCAATCGCGCCCCAGGTCTGGCGCGCCAATGGCTGACCGCCGAGCAAGCGGTGCAGCAAAGCGGTGAGCAAGGGACCTAGCGACAAAGTGATCAGCACATTGGCCACCGTGGTCATGGTCAGTGCCAGCATGAAGGCGGTGAACATGACAGACCAACACACCCCCGACAACCACAGCGTGCGAGATTGAAATTGAGTGATGCGCCACACACTTCCGCGCGTGGCAAGCGTGAGGGCAATGACCAGACTGAGTGCGTTGAAAAAGCTGCGCCAGAACGTCACCTCAAAGCCCTGCGCCTGCGTGATCTGCCGCGACACAATACCCGCGATAGACCACAGCAAAGTGGCCAGCACCATCAGGCCCAAGGCTTGTGCGTGACTCAGCCTGATGTTCATGGCGAAGCGGCTCAGCCTTCGCGGCTGGCGCGTTTGCGCTCGTGCTCTTTCAGGTGGCGTTTGCGCAAGCGCACGCTCTTGGGAGTGATTTCGACCAATTCATCGTCTTCGATGAACTGCACGCCGTATTCCAAGGTGCATTGGATGGGCGGCGTGATTTTGATGGCGTCTTCTTTGCCGGAGACGCGGAAGTTGGTCAGTTGTTTGGTGCGTGTGGCGTTGACCACCAGGTCGTTGTCGCGGCTGTGTATGCCGACGATCATGCCTTCATACACCGGGTCGTTGGGCTTGACAAACATGCGGCCACGGTCATCCAGCTTGCCCAGTGCGTAAGTGAAAATTTCGCCTTCGTCCATGGAAATCAGCACGCCGTTTTTGCGTCCGCCGATCTCGCCTTTGTAAGGCTCGTAGCGGTCAAAAATATTGGATATCAAACCTGAGCCACGCGTCAAATTCAAAAACTCGGTGGTGAAACCAATCAAGCCACGCGCGGGAATGCGGTATTCCAAACGCACACGGCCACGGCCATCGGATTCCATGTTCACCAAATCGCCTTTGCGCTCGCCCAAGGCTTGCATGACGCCACCTTGGTGTTGCTCTTCAATATCAGCGGTCACCAACTCTATAGGTTCGCAACGGTCGCCATTGATCTCGCGATAGACCACGCGCGGTTTGGACACAGCCAACTCGTAACCTTCGCGGCGCATGTTCTCCAACAAAATGGTCAAGTGCAATTCACCGCGACCCGAGACTTCAAAAATGCCGTCTTCGTCGGTTTCTTTCACTTTCAAAGCTACGTTGGCTTGCAGTTCTTTTTGCAGGCGGTCCCAAATCTGGCGGCTGGTCACATACTTGCCTTCACGGCCTGCCAGCGGCGAGGTGTTGACGCAAAAATTCATGGTCAAGGTAGGTTCGTCCACTTTCAACATGGGCAGCGGTTTGGGGTTCAGCGGGTCGGTGATGGTCACACCAATGCCTATCTCGGCAATGCCGTTGATCAGCACAATGTCCCCGGGACCAGCTTCGGTGGCTTGTATGCGGTCCAAGCCTTGGAACTTCAACACCTGGTTGACACGGCCTTTGACCGGTGCGCCTTCTTCACCCGACATCACCACCACGTCCATGCCGGGCTTGATGGTGCCGGCGCTGATGCGGCCCACACCAATGCGTCCGACAAACGTAGAGAAGTCGAGCGCAGAAATTTGCAATTGCAAAGGCGCGGTGGGGTCGCCGCTTTGCGGTGGCACATGTTTCAACACGGTTTCAAACAGTGCTGACATGTCCGGGCCCCATTGCTCGCCCTGCTCGCCTTCAACCAATGAAGACCAGCCGTTGATGCCGGAGGCGTAGACCACGGGAAAGTCGAGTTGTTCATCGGTCGCGCCGAGTTTGTCAAACAACTCAAACGCTTGGTTGATAACGACGCTGGGGCGTGAGCCGGGCTTGTCCACTTTGTTCACCACGACGATGGGCTTTAAACCCAGGGCCAATGCTTTTTTGGTGACAAAGCGGGTTTGCGGCATCGGGCCTTCTTGCGCATCGATCAGCAACACCACGCCGTCGACCATGGACAAAGCGCGTTCGACTTCGCCGCCGAAGTCCGCGTGTCCGGGTGTGTCCACGATGTTGATGTGTGTGCCTTGCCAGCTGACCGCGCAGTTTTTCGCCAAAATGGTGATGCCGCGTTCGCGCTCAATGGCGTTGTTGTCCATGACGGTGTCGACCACTTTTTCGTGTTCGGCAAATGTGCCGGACTGGCGCAGCAACTGGTCGACCATGGTGGTTTTGCCATGGTCAACGTGGGCAATGATGGCGATGTTTCGGATTTGTAAAGTCATGCGGCACTCTCGAGTAAGGATTGGATTTCTTGGGGATTCAGTAAGCGTTCGGGTATGAGTTCACCGGCACGCACGTGTGCGGTGCCTAGCAGGGAATGCGGGTCGCTGCCGTACACAGCCACTTGTGCGTGGTCAGGCCAGTCGCCACGGCGGCGCAAACCGCTTAAGAAGCGCCCTGCATCATCGCTTTGCAATGTGATGGCTTGATGACTGTCTAGCAAGGCATCCACCGGCAGCAAAGCAGCGTGGCGTTTGTCTTCGGGCCATTGTTCTAGCTCGGTCAAGCTGACGCAGTCTTTGGCGTGAAACACACCGCTTTGCACCCGGCGCAGGGCAGACAAAAACGCACCGCAACCGAGGGCAATGCCAATGTCTTCGCCCAGCGTGCGTATGTAGGTGCCTTTGCTGCAACGCGCGCGCAAGGCCACGCCGCGCACGCCATCAACAACGGGCAATTCGCTCAACTGCAATTCATAAATAGTCACGCGGCGCGGTGTGCGTTCCACGTCCACACCAGCGCGTGCGTATTCGTACAAAGCCTTGCCGTCTTTTTTCAAAGCGCTGTGCATGGGCGGCAACTGCATGAGTTCACCGGTGAACAGGGCTTGTACTTGCTGCAATTTTTCAGGCGTGAAATCGACAGCTGCTTCGGCGATGACTTCGCCTTCAGCGTCAGCGGTGGTGGTGCGCTGGCCCAAGCGCAGCACGGCCTCGTAAGTTTTGTCGGCGTCTAAATGCAGTTGGCTGAATTTGGTGGCAGCTCCAAAACACAAAGGCAACACGCCTGTGGCGAGCGGATCTAGCGTGCCGGTGTGACCAGCTTTTTCGGCGCGCAGCAACCATTTGGCTTTTTGTAAAGCCTGGTTGCTGGAGAATCCCAGCGGTTTATCGAGCAACAACACCCCATGCACGGGACGCCGTTGCACCCGTGTGCGTGGCGAGTTCATGGTCAGTCGTTTTCTTGGGCGCGTGAAGCGACGGCACGGGCGATCAGCGCGTTCATATCGGCTGCGCGCTCGGGTGTGCGGTCGTATTGGAAATGCAAAGTAGGCACGGTGTGTATGTGTAAGCGTTTGAACAAGCCGTTGCGCAAAAAACCGGCGGCTTGGTTCAAGCCTTCGTTGCAAGCTTCGGCGTCACCCACCAACACGCTGAAAAACACTTTGGCATGCGCGTAGTCGGGCGTGACTTCCACCGATTGGATCGTCACCATGCCCAGACGCGGGTCTTTGAGTTCGCGAATCAACTCCGACAAATCACGTTGGATCTGGTCGGCGACGCGAAAACCGCGGTGGGCTGTGGACGATTTCTTGGCTGGCATGCGTGCGGATCAAATCGAGCGGGCGATTTCCTTGATTTCAAAGAACTCGAGTTGGTCGCCCTCTTGGATGTCGTTATAGCCTTTGAGGTTCAAGCCGCATTCGAAGGTTTCTTTGACTTCGCGCACGTCGTCCTTGAAGCGTTTAAGGCTTTCCAGTTCACCGGTGAACACCACCACGTTGTCGCGCAACAAACGCAAACGCGCGTTGCGGCGCACCACGCCGTTGGTGACCATGCACCCGGCGATCGCGCCGATTTTGCTGATGCGGAACACCTGGCGAATTTGCGCCATGCCGATGACTTCTTCCTTCTTGTCTGGCGTCAACATGCCAGACATGGCTGCTTTGAGTTCGTCTACCGCGTCATAAATGATGTTGTAGTAACGGATCTCGACGCCGTTGTTCTCGGCCAGCTTGCGCGCACCTGCGTCGGCACGTGTGTTGAAACCGATGATGACGGCTTTAGAAGCAATGGCCAGGTTGATGTCGGACTCGCTGATGCCGCCGACGGCACCGTAAACCAGTTGCACACGAACTTCTTCGTTGGTGAGTTTGAGCAAGGAAGTAGCCAGCGCTTCTTGCGAGCCTTGCACGTCTGCCTTGATGATGATGGGCAAGTTTTTGACTTCACCCGAGGCCATGTCGGTGAACAGGTTTTCCAGCTTGGAGGCTTGTTGCTTGGCCAGTTTGGTGTTGCGGAATTTGCCGGCGCGGTAGGTCGCGATTTCACGCGCACGTCGCTCGTCGGACAAGACCATGAATTCGTCACCGGCTTGCGGCACTTCGGTCAGACCTTGGATTTCCACGGGAATAGACGGACCGGCTGATTTGATCGACTTGCCGTTTTCATCCAACATGGCGCGCACGCGGCCAAAGGTTTGACCGGCCAGCACCACGTCGCCGGTTTTCAGTGTGCCGGACTGAACCAGGATGGTGGCGACAGGTCCGCGACCTTTGTCCAAGCTGGCTTCGATGACCAGGCCCTTTGCCATGGCGTCGATAGGCGCTTTGAGCTCCAACACTTCGGCTTGCAACAATACTTGCTCGAGCAACTCGTCCACGCCTTGGCCGGTTTTGGCCGACACAGACACAAACGGCGCGTCGCCGCCAAATTCCTCGGGGATGACTTCTTCAGCCACCAGCTCGCTTTTCACGCGGTCGGTGTTGGCATCGGGTTTGTCAATCTTGTTGATCGCAACCACGATCGGCACACCGGCTGCTTTGGCGTGCTTGATGGCTTCTTTGGTTTGCGGCATGACGCCGTCGTCAGCCGCCACCACCAAAATGACAATGTCAGTCGCTTGGGCACCGCGTGCACGCATGGCGGTGAACGCCTCGTGACCGGGGGTGTCAAGAAACGAAATCATGCCGCGCGGTGTTTCCACGTGGTAGGCACCAATGTGCTGGGTGATGCCACCGGCTTCGCCGGAAGCCACTTTGGCGCGGCGTATGTAATCGAGCAACGAGGTTTTACCGTGGTCAACGTGACCCATGACGGTGACCACGGGCGCGCGCGTGAGCGACTCGCCGTGGTGCGCGGAGGCTTCGTCTTCGGTGAAGGCTTCCGGATCGTCCAGCGAAGCGATGACGGCTTTGTGGCCCATGTCCTCGACCACGATCATGGCGGTGTCTTGGTCCAGCGGCTGGTTGATGGTGACCATCTGGCCCAGCTTCATCAATTGCTTGATGACTTCAGAGGCTTTGACCGCCATTTTGTGGGCGAGTTCGGCCACGGTAATGGTTTCAGGCACGTGCACTTCGATGATGCGCGCTTCCACCGGTGCGGCTTGCACCGGCATGTCGACACGATCACGCTCGCGTTTGCCGCGCGGACCGCCGCGCCAGCTGTTGCGACCGACACCGCCGCTGGCATCGCCACGGGTTTTGATTTCTTTCTTCTTGGCCTGTTCGTCAGCCCAGCTGGAAGACAGCTTGGCGCTCTTGACTTCCTTCTGGCCTTCTTTGGTGGTGGTCGCAGCGCCTGCCGGACGTGCACCGGCTGCGGTGGAACCGGCAGCGGGTTTGTGCAAAGTGCCTTTGATGGCTTTGGGGTCCGGGGTGGCGGCTTTTTCGGGTTCGGGCGGCTTTTTCGCGACCAGCACTTTTTTCGGTGCATTCATCATGGTGCGAATCGCTTCGGCTTCGGCCAAAGCGGTGCGGCGGCGCGAATCCAAATCTTTGGCGCGGACGGCGTCTTCCTCGGCGCTGGCTTTGGCAACGGCTTCGCGCTCGGCAGCGGCGGCTTGGGCCTTGGCTGCTATCTCAGCGGCTTTGTCTGCATCTGTTTCGGCGGCAGGTGCGGCAGCAGCAGCCTGAGCTTCTCGCTCTTTGGCTTCCTGGGCTTCGCGCAAGCGGCGTTTTTCAACCAGTTCTTCTTCCTGACGGCGGATGAACTCGGCCTGGCGGCGTGCTTCTTCTTCGCGTCTGGCCAGTTCGGCCTGATCCAGAATGGGCGCGGGCGCAGCGGACGGTGTCGGCTCTTCCTCAGGTGTTTCGGTGCTGTCGTTTTCGTCGCGCTTGACGAAAGTGCGTTTTTTGCGAACCTCGACCTGAATGGTGCGCGCTTTGCCGGTGGCGTCTGCTTGCTTGATTTCAGACGTGGATTTCTTCACCAGCGTGATTTTTTTGCGCTCGGGCGTGTCTGTACCGTGGCTGGCTTTGAGAAAGCCCAGCAATTTTTGCTTGTCAGCGTCGGTCAGCGCATCAGCTGCGGACGATTTAGCGACACCAGCTGCCTTGAGCTGTTCAAGCAGTGTGTCGGGAGATTTTTTGAGTTCCTTGGCAAACTCGGCAACCGTTGTGATGGTCATCTGTGGTGTTCCTCTTCATGACCGTTACGCTTGACCCGCGAACCAATGCTCGCGTGCCTTCAGGATCAAAGTTTTTGCTTCCTCTTCAGACTGACCGGTGATGTCCACCAGTTCGTCCACCGCCAAATCCGCCAGATCGTCACGGGTATGTACTCCACCCACGGCCAGTTTGGCAATCAATTCGGCATCCAGGCCTTCCAGGTCTCTCAGATCCTGAGAAACTTCCTCGACGCTTTCTTCCATGGCAATTTCCATGGTCAGCAAAGCGTCTTTGGCGCGGGCCCGCAATTCATTGACTGTGTCTTCGTCAAAACTTTCAATTTCCAGCATTTCCTGCAAGGGCACGTAAGCCACTTCTTCCAGGCTGGTGAAACCTTCTTCGATCAGAATGTCGGCGACTTCCTGGTCGACGTCGAGTTTGGCGACAAACAAGGCGCGCAAACCTTCGGTTTCGGTGGCGGTTTTTTGCGCGGATTCGGCCGCGTCCATGATGTTGATTTTCCAGCCGGTCAGGTCAGACGCTAAACGCACGTTCTGGCCGCCGCGACCGATGGCCATGGCCAGGTTTTCGTCGTCAACCACCACGTCCATGGCGTGTTTTTCTTCGTCCACCACAATCGATGAGACGTTGGCCGGGGCCAATGCGCCGATGACAAACTGTGCTGGGTCTTCGCTCCACAACACAATGTCGACGCGCTCACCGGCGAGTTCGTTGGTGACGGCGTTCACACGCGTGCCGCGCACACCGACGCAAGTGCCGATCGGGTCTACGCGTTTGTCGTGAGAAATAACGGCGATCTTGGCGCGCGAACCGGGGTCACGGGCGCAAGATTTGATCTCGAGCAAGCCTTGTTCGATTTCGGGCACTTCCTGGCGGAACAACTCGATCATGAATTCGGGCGCAGAGCGCGACAAAATGATGGGTGCGCCGCGCAAAGTGACATCGACTTCCATGATCATGGCGCGCACGCGATCGGCGCTGCGCAGGTTTTCTTTGGGGATCATTTCGCTGCGACGCAAACGGCCTTCGACGCGACCGCTCTCCACAATGATGTCGCCTTTGTCCATGCGCTTGACGCTGCCGACAAAAATTTTGTCGCCGCGCGCCAGAAAGTCTGACAACAGCATTTCACGTTCAGCGTCGCGGATTTTTTGCAGAATGACTTGCTTGGCCGCCATGGCACCGATGCGGCCGATGGGCAGCGATTCGACGCTTTCTTCGATGTACTCGCCCTCTTCCACATCAGACAAACGCTCTTTGGCGTCCATCAGCATTTCTTCGGCGTCCGGGTTTTGCAAACCGGCTTCGTCAGGCACCACCAGCCAGCGACGGAAGGTTTCGTATTCACCGGAGTCACGGTCCATGGCCACACGGATGTCCACGTCGCCCTGGTAGAGTTTTTTGGTGGCTTGCGCCAGCGCGGATTCCACCGCACCGAAAACCAGGTCACGCTCGACATTTTTTTCGCGTGAGATGGCATCCACCAGCATCAGCATTTCGCGATTCATGATTCATTACTCCTGTTCTCAGCGGGCCTTCTGCCCTTGAAATTCACAATCGGCGCCAGCCGGGCTTCACGCAATTCACTCAGGTTGAATTGCAAAGCCTGTACCGGCAAGTTTTTGTTGACACGAGCAGGCCGCATACCCGGCTTGCTCGTCGGCTCATCACGCCAGGTGATTTGCCAGGTCTGAGGTGAGTCGGTGGTTTCCAACACGCCCCGGAATTTTTTCCGGTTGGCGGCCACCAGGCCACCCGCCGCCGCCCCCATGGGCGCTTTCAATGTCAGGTCGATGAGCTCACCGACAAAACGCAAAAAATCGTTTTCTGAACGCAAGGGCCGGTCTATGCCCGGCGAAGAGACTTCCAAGCGGTTATAGGCAGTGCCTTCGACTTCCAGCACAAACTGCAACTGCCGCGTCACCTTCTCGCAATCTTCCACTTGGATGAATTGCTCGGGCTGACCGGCTTGCCAAGGCAAATCAATAGTGACCCGCAGCAGCCCGCCGGCTGAGCGGTCTACTTCGACCAACTGGTAACCCAGACCGCTGACGGTTTGTTCGATGATGTCTTGCAATGGCACCGCTTTTCGTCCGACCAAAAAAAACGGGCGGTTGGGATGTCCGCCCGTTATCGTTCATTTGCCTGCTATTGTAACCATTATTGGGAGGCCTGACCAACCGCGCTGAACGAAGCCTCCAGCAAAGTACGCGTATAGGCCGACGCCGGGGCCCGGGTGACACGATCAATGCTGCCGGATTCGACCACCACGCCGTCTTTCAGCACCATCACATGGTGGGCCATGGCTTGTATGACATCAATGTCATGGGTAATCAGCAAATAACTCAGGCCGCGCTCGCGTTGCAGGCGTTGCAGCAAGTCCAGCACTTGTTTTTGAATAGACACATCCAGCGCGCTGGTCGGCTCGTCCAGCACCAGTATGCGCGGCTCGACGATCAGCGCCCGTGCAATCGCCAGACGCTGACGCTGGCCGCCGGAGAACTCGTGCGGGTAACGCGCCAGCAGGCCGGGGAACTGGGTTTCGTCCATGCCGACTTCGTTCAAAGCCGCCAGCACCCGGGTTTGCCGCTGCGCGGTGCTAAGGCCGGTTTCGTGTACCAGCAAGCCCTCGCCTACCACTTCTTCCACGGTCATGCGCGGCGACAGCGAGGAAAACGGGTCTTGAAACACCACTTGTATGGCTCGGCGCAAAGGCAAATCCAGCCCGGCCTTGGCCTGCCAGCGCTTGTCTTCAATGTGTAACTGGCCTTGAAACGGTATCAAGCCCAGCGCGGCCAGCGCCAGCGAAGATTTGCCAGAGCCGGATTCGCCGATGATGCCCAGTGTCTGCCCTTGGCACAGCTTGAAATCAGCGGCTTGCAAGGCAACGAATTCGGCCTGCCCGAACCAGCCGCGCCAACCCGCACGTGGCACCGGGTACACCACCCGCAAAGCCTCGGCACGCACACACACAGGCGCATCGTTCAGCGGCTCAAACACATTGCGCTCGGGCTGGCTGTCGACCAGGCGGCGGGTGTAAGCGTGCGACGGGTGGCTGAGCACCTTGGCGACTTCGCCTTCCTCGACCAGGTAACCGTTTTCCATCACCAGCACGCGATCGGCAAAACGCCTGACCATGTTCAGGTCGTGCGTGATCAACAAAATCGCCATGCCGTGTTTGTGTTGCAGGCTGTCGAGCAAATCCAGTATCTGGCCGCGCAAAGACACATCCAGCGCGGTGGTCGGCTCGTCGGCCAGCAAGAGCTTGGGTTCACCGGCCAAGGCCATGGCAATCATGGCGCGCTGTCTTTGCCCGCCCGAGAGTTGGTGTGGGTAACTGTTGACGCGGCGCTCCGGCTCAGGGATACCGGTGTCGGTCAATAGCTCAATGGCGCGCGCCCAGGCTTGCTGGCGGTCCATGCCTTTTTTCAGCAGCAGCACTTCGGCGATTTGATCGCCAATGGTGAACAAGGGGTTGAGTGCCGTCATCGGCTCTTGAAAAATCATGGCGATGTCGCTGCCGCGCACGCCCTGCCATTGAGACTCGTTAAGTTTGAACAAATCTTGCCCGCCGAACACGGCCTCGCCGCGCACCCAGGCACCGCGCGCCAAGCCCAGCAAGCTGAGCGCGGTCACGGTTTTGCCGGAGCCGGATTCGCCGACCAGCGCCAGCTTTTCGCCGGCTTGCAATGTGAATGACACGCCGTGCACCACCTCGCGGCCTTGAAACGACATGTGCAGGTTGTGTACTTTCAACAAAGCGCTCATGCTGCCTTCTCCTGGTGCAGCTTGCGCGGATCCAGCGCATCGCGCAGCGCGTCCCCCATGAAAGTCAGCAAGAGCAGCGTGACGACCAGCACGCCAAAGGTGGAAATGGAAATCCACCAGGCGTCGATATTGGTTTTGCCTTGCGACAAGAGTTCGCCCAAACTAGGGGTGCCGGGCGGCACGCCCAGGCCCAGAAAGTCCAGACTGGTCAAAGCCAGAATGGCAGCGCTCATGCGAAACGGCAAAAACGTGACCACCGGCGTCATGCTATTGGGCAGCACGTGGCGGCGGATGATGGCCCAATTGGACAAACCCAAAGCGCGTGCTGCGCGCACATAGTCCAACTGGCGGTTACGCAAAAATTCGGCCCGCACATAGTCTGACAAGCCCATCCAGCCGAACAAGCTCAGCAATATCAGCAACAAACTGACGCTGGGCTCGAACACAGCCGAAAAGATGATGAGCAAATACAACTCCGGCATGGCGCCCCAGATTTCTATGAAGCGCTGCATGACCAAGTCGGTTTTGCCGACGAAAAAACCTTGAATCGCGCCGGTGACCACGCCCAAGAACGTACCGGTGATGGTCAGCGCTAAAGCGAACAAGACCGAGACGCGAAAACCGTAGAGCAAACGCGCGAGCAAATCGCGGCCACGGTCATCGGTGCCCATCCAGTTGTCGGACGAAGGCGGCGCCGGGTTCGGCTCTTTGGCAAAGTAATTCAGCGTGCTGTGGTGGTAAGGGTTGATCGGGTATAAAGCCCAGTTGCCCGGTTGCTTGAACTGCTGGCGGATGAACGGGTCGAAATAATCGGTCGGTGTTTCAAAATCGCCGCCGAACACCGTCTCCGGCGGGTTTTTCACAATAGGGAAGTACAGCTTGCCTTCGTAACTGGCGATCAGCGGTTTGTCGTTGCTCACCAACTCTGCTGCCAAACTGACGGCGACAAGAATCACAAAAAGAACCAGACTGACAAAACCCAAGCGGTTGCGCTTGAAGCGCCGCCAGGCCAGTTGTGAGGGGGAAAGAGAGACGGTTGCCATGGCGATCAGTCGAATTTCACGCGCGGGTCTGCCCACACGTAACACAGGTCGCTGATCAGCTTGGTCACCAGACCGATCAGGGTGAATAAATACAAAGTGCCCAGCACCACCGGGTAGTCCCGCCGCATCACGCTCTCGTAACTGAGCAGGCCCAGACCGTCCAGTGAAAACAAGGTTTCAATCAACAAAGAGCCGGCGAAAAACGCGCCTATGAAAGCCGCCGGAAAACCGGTGACCAAAGGAATCAGCGCGTTACGCATCACGTGCTTCCACAGCACTTTGCGCTCTGACAAACCTTTGGCGCGAGCGGTCAACACGTATTGCTTGCCTATCTCTTCCAAAAATGAGTTTTTTGTCAGCATGGTGGTAACCGCGAACGCGCCCAGCACGCTGGCAGTCACCGGCATGGCGATATGCCACAGGTAGTCCACCACTTTGGCGCCCATAGACAGGGTTTCCCAATTACTGGAAGTCAATCCGCGCAAGGGAAACCATTGCAACTGGCCGCCGAACACCACCAGCAAAGCCACGCCGAGCACAAAACCCGGAATCGCGTAACCGACCAGCACGACCAGACTGGTCAAGGTGTCAAACCGGGTACCGGCGCGAACCGCCTTGGCAATGCCCAGCGGAATTGACCCCAGGTAACTCAGAAAAAACGTCCACAACCCCAAGCTGATGGACACCGGCAGTTTTTCTTTCACCAGTTGCCAGACGTCTTTGGGATAGAAAAAACTTTTGCCTAAATCGAAGCGCGCAAACTGCCCCAGCATTTGTACAAAACGCTCCAGCGGCGGCTTGTCAAAGCCGTACAAGACTTTGATTTCAGCGATGCGCTCGGCGTCCACGCCTTGGCGTCCGCGGTAACCGGCACCGCTGGCCGCAGCGCCCTCGCCGCCCGTGTCCCGGCCTTGCAATTGGGCCACCATTTGCTCGACAGGACCGCCGGGCACGAACTGAATCACCACAAAAGTCAGCAGCAAAATGCCGAACAAAGTGGGGATCATCAGCAGCAGCCGTTTAAAGATATAGCTCAACATGTCATTTGTCTCCCACCAGGTTGGCGGTGCTGCCCCACCAGGTCGAGCTGACCCAGATTTCGGGCTGGTAATAACGCGGCGTGACCTCTGGCTGCTCGAAACGCCCGGCGCGCCAAGACACCCGGTGCACGCTGCCATACCAGTGTGGCACGGCGTAATGGCCGTGGCGCAACACACGGTCTAAGGCTTTGAGCGCTACAGTCAACTGCGGCCGGGTTTGCGCCGCCACCACTTTGTCCAGCAAAGCATCGATGGCCGGGTCTTTGACACCTATGACGTTGCTTGAACCTTCGGTGTCAGCGGCCTTGGAGCCGAAGCGCTCGAGCAACTCAGTGCCCGGGGCTTCGCTGCCGCCGATGCGGTTGCTGATGAGTTCAAAGTCGAACACGTCCATGCGCTTTTGCAGCACGGCAAAGTCAATCACTTTGTAGTTCACTTTGAAGCCGAGTTTTTCCAGATTTTTGGCGTAAGGTGTGACCACGCGGCCCATGGAGCCCGAGTTGTCCAGAAACTCTATGGTGAACGCCTCGCCTTTGGCGTTGCGCAAAGCACCGTCTTTGTAAGTCCAACCAGCCTGCGTGAGCAGGTCGCGCGCCAGACGCAAGTGATCACGCAAGGTTTGTCCCGACGCCGGGTCCAGGCTGGTTTGCGGCGGCAGCGGCGCTGCTTCGGTGAACACTTCAGGCGGCAATTTGCTGCGCAAAGGTTCGAGCAAGGCCAGTTCATCAGCCTCGGGCAGCGGTTTGGCTTCAAAGTCGCTACCGACAAAATAACCACGCACCCGCGTGTAGGCCATGTAAAACAACTGGCGGTTCATCCATTCGTAATCCATCGCCAGCGCAATCGCTTGGCGCACCCGCTTGTCCTGGAACTTGGGCAAACGCGTGTTGAACATAAAGCCCTGAAAGTCCCCGGCGTTGCCGTGTTTCAGCTCTTTTTTGATCAGCGTGCCGTTGTCAAACAGCTTGCCCTTGTAGCCGCGCGCCCATTCACGGGCCACGAAAGCCTGTATGTAATCGAATTCCCCGGCTTTGAACGCTTCGAATTGAGCAGTGGTGTCTTTGTACAACTTGTAAGTGATACGGTCGAAATTGAACATGCCTTTGCGAACGCCCAAGTCACGTGCCCAGTAGTTGGGGTCGCGCACATATTCGATGTCTTTGCCGAAATCGACCTTGCCAATTTTGTAAGGGCCCGAGCCTATGGGTATGTCGGTGACCACCTGGTCCAGCGGTTTGTCCGCGCCCCATTTTTGGCTGAACACCGGCATGCCGCCGACGATCAATGGCAGTTCGGCGTTGGCTCGTTTGAAATCGAAACGCACCACCCGGTCGGCCAGCACGGTCAAGCCTTTGACTTCGCTGAAGTATGTTCGAAACTGAGGCGCAGCCTGTTTGCTGGTCAGGCGCTCAAAAGAATACTTGACGTCAGAGGCCAGCACCGGATCGCCATTGTGAAAACGCGCCAAAGGATTCAGCTTGAAGGTCACCGACAGTTTGTCCGGCGCGACGCTGACATCCTCGGCCAGCAAACCGTAGGCGGTGGTCGGTTCGTCGAAATTGCCGACCAGCAAGGTCTCCAGCATCAGACTGCTGAGCGCAGGCGGCGCCGTGCCTTTGAGCGTGAACGGGTTGTATTTGTCAAAACTCGAGGCCCGAGACGGCGCCACCATGGTGATGTTGCCGCCCTTGGGCGCAACCGGGTTGACATAGCTGAAATGCTTGAAGTCAGCCGGGTATTTGATGTCGCCGAACTGGGCATAGGCATGCGCCGCCCAGGCCGGGGATATCAGCATGGATAGGGACAAGGTCAGGAAAATTCGCATGCGACAATTCTGCAAGATTTTTCAGGAGTTTCCACGTGCAAGAAAAAACAGGGTTTTTGGCGGGTAAAAAGTTATTGATCACCGGGGTTTTGTCAAACCGCTCGATCGCCTACGGGATTGCCCGTGCCTGCCATGCGCAAGGCGCTGAGTTGGCGTTCAGCTACCAAGGCGAGCGTTTCAGGGAGCGCATCACCGAGTATGCGGCTGAATTCGGCTCGACCCTGGTGTTTGACTGCGATGTCTCCAGCGACGAACAAATCGCGGCGCTGGTGTCTGGTCTTACCGCCGCTTGGCCCAAGTTTGACGGTTTTGTGCACGCCATAGGCTTTGCCCCGCGCGAAGCGATTGCCGGCGATTTTTTGGACGGCTTCAGCCGCGAAGCCTTTGCGATTGCCCACGACATCAGCGCTTACAGCTTCCCGGCCATGGCCAAAGCCTTTTTGCCGCACCTGAATGACAACGCCGCCCTGCTGACGTTGAGCTACCTGGGTGCCATGCGCAACGTGCCCAACTACAACACCATGGGCTTGGCCAAAGCCTCGCTGGAAGCATCGGTGCGCTATTTGGCAGATTCGCTGGGCAACCAAAAACGCGGCATGCGCGTGAACGGCATCAGCGCCGGTCCTATCAAAACCCTGGCGGCCTCCGGCATCAAGGGTTTCGGCAAGATTCTGGAAGTGGTGGCCTCACAAGCGCCGATACGCCGTAACGTGACCATAGAAGATGTCGGCAATGTGGCGGCGTTTTTACTCTCAGACCTGGCCTCCGGTGTGTCGGCTGAAATCACTTATGTGGACGGCGGCTTCAGCCAGGTGGTGTCGGGTATTGCGGACTGATCCGTAACCCCCGGTGTTAGCCGGGGGTTTTGTCTACCAAGATTCAGGGCATGGCAATGCAAGCCGCTTTGTGCGTGTTTTGTTTGGTTGAAATCGAGTTAGGTGTGACATCACTTAGATTTTTGAATTCATCCGGCCAGGGAAACACGGGGTCGGAAGATGTCATGTCCACCGCTTGGAATCCTCTGAAATCATCCGAGCACCTGACCGCATAAAACTTCACTGGCTGAGGCCTGAGGCCCATGGCCTCTACCTGACTTCTGCCTGCTGAAGTTGTTTCAACGCCCCAGAAATCAAACAAAGGTCTCTGATCGCGGCCTGTGATCAAGCTCAAGACCGTCAGCAAATAATCATGATGAATGAAGACGCCATTGCTAACCACATCCGTACTGGTGGCAGGCTTCTGAGCGTAAGTGCTGAAACCGAGTTTGGCTTTATCCGTGTCCCAGTTTTTTGAGGCCTCGACTTCTCGCCGATTCAGGTTCATCAGTGTAAAAACATCCCAGCCGGCCTCTATGGCGTCGACTTCGGGCATGCCTGGATATTTAGTTTGAATGACTTCAGCATAAATCAAGGGCCATTGGAGGTAGAAATAAAGCATTCCCCTGTTTAAATGTGATTTGCTGTTTGAATCTAACCATATATCGTTTTTGGCCTTGGCGATCTTTTCCTGAGGAGTCAAGGAGCTTTTGAAAGTGGCTTTCAGTGAATCAAACACAACTGCAGAATCATCCATCTCGTTGTAATAATTGACAGCTTCGCGTTTAAGATCAATCAGTAATCGCCATTTTTTATGCAAAGGATAAATATTATTTGACACCTCTCCGGTGGCACCGTTGTAAACATTGAACTCTTGTAAATTGTGGCCGAGTTCATGGCTTTCGCCCCAGCCGCGCGGGTTAAATCCTTCCCCGCTATGTATCGGATTCCCCGAAGACATACTCCCAGCCGCCGAACGGATATCGATATGAAAGTGCTGTACGCCTGGAGGCTTATGAATTGCTTCATCAGTGCATTTCCACTGGTTAAGCTGACAAAAATCTTTCACCCTTTGATTTAAATCTAAACCACCGGTTGTCAAACCAGCTAACCTGTAAGCATCTTCAATCACATATTTTTTGGCTTCGGAGAGGTATTTACTCATAAGAATGCCATCAGCCAGGCTGTAATACGGCTTGTTGTAATCCGGGTATTTGGCCCGAACAGCAGTTGTCTCATTGCTTGGCGGGAGCAAAGCAGTCACGGCGCTGGACCTGATAGAGTGAATTTCCATGCCTGCTGTTTTGATTTCCATCCAACCCAGCTTGCTTGAAACCATATCCTGGTAGAAGTAACTTGCATTTGCCTGTCCCTGTGTTGTGTCGTAAAAAGGAGCTTTTGCAGCCCCTTTAATTTGCACGCTTACAGTTTTTGCAGTGGTGCCGGAATAAACCAATTGCAAAGTACCACCATAGGGGGTCACTATGCTTAAAGCTTGGTTAGTTATCGGGAACTCAGGCGACATCAAATTCTCAGGCCTGCGGTAACCGTTTTCAGGTGAATTGTTGCCATTGTTATCCAATGGAGACTCATATTGTTTGGTAACGTCCGGGCTCATGGTATTAATCTTGAATTTAAAGCTCCCATCCGGTGGCGATACCAGCCGAATTTGAAAAGCTTTACCCGGCACGGCAAATCTTCCTATGCTGGTAAATCCGCTGTCGCTGTTTAAAGTCACATTAATGGATTCAAAAGAATCAGAAACCGGCATATCTTTTGCCGATGTGTCCAAAAAATCACCCAGATTTTTTTGAGCACTGCCTTTGTCCCGCACATACGTAACAAGTGAGTCAGCTATATATGCCATTTGAAATTTGACCGGATCTTTGTTTTTATCTATAGGGTAAGTGATGCTTTGTCGGTAAGTATCAGCCCATAACACCAACTGTTGAATGGTTTTACTACCCACCTGGGGGTCAAACAGGTTTTGTCCTTTACTGTTGACATCGTCCAACAGGGCTTTGATTTTTTTGACTGGTTGGACTATGTCAGTGACAAATCCCATTGGCAAAAAGCAAGAAAGCCCGTCTGCTGTGCAATTTGACCAATCATATTGAGCAAAATTGGACTTTGCCACCCTGTCCATTAAATTACCCAGATAATCAATTTTAAATATATTGGCGCTTGATAAAGCAGTGTTTGAAACAACCAAATCCAGCTTGTATTTGTTCCCGGATCCATCAGGCGCGGCTAACCCTAGGGCGGCAATACGGGGAACATCTGCCGCGTAAACACCGCTGCCCCAGTCGTTATACCCCGAAGATTGGTGACTGTTCAGATACAAAATTGGAATTTTGGCGGCTACCAACTCTTTGATCCTGCTGGCTTGCGCATTGGCCAAAACCATGTTCTCCCTTTGACCGTAATTACTGCCGCCGATCACAACCAATTGCGCTTTAGCCGCGCAATCAGCGACAGGGTCTGTCAGTGGATCACAAAACAAATTTTTAAAAGGAATGTTTAAAGAAGTCAGTCCGGCAGCTGCATTCGGGGTGTAGACCTTGGTATTGGTATTGTTTTTGTCGGTAATCGAATACATTGAAGTAGAAGACAAAGGCATGGAGGACCACGCAATCTTCAAACTATCCGCGGGCTGAGAAGATAAATCACGGTTGGGATTGTCGAAAGCCAGCCAGGCCAGCACTCGTTTGAAAACTCCCCTGTGGTTAGTCTGAATAGAGGGAACAACATCTGCGGTTTTGGCAAAACCTCCCAATATGTCGTAGCCATAACCAACAATTCGACCTCCGCCATAGGTGCTGAATGTCGCAATGACATTGCCTTTATCCCCATAAACCAGGGGGAAAGCGTCATCCAATGCACTTAATGCCGGTTGTATCAATTGAGATTCAGGAACCAGGTCAAATTTGCTGTTTTGTCCTGCATAGAAAGCCAGCAGCAAGGTTTTTTTATCCTGTAGTTTTTGACTATACGAATCATTCAGGGAGGTGATGGTGTATGGAGCATCTTCGGCTGTCAGCTTTGAACTGTCGCCGCTTACCATGGCAGCGCTCAATCGGCCTTGCGGGGTCGCCATATCAGAACCGCCCCCCACACCGCCGGGGCTGCCCCCCCCCCCCGCGCCCCCCCCCCCCCC
>CAMDKD010000014.1 GCA_945901125.1 Bordetella parapertussis | reverse complement strand
TTTGGTCGTAAGCCTTGGCTTCGCCGCCAAACTTCGCCGACAAAATCGTCGTGATCGCCGCCGTCAGCGTCGTCTTGCCATGGTCCACGTGGCCGATGGTGCCCACGTTGACGTGCGGTTTTGTCCGCTCAAATTTGCCTTTTGCCATTCTTCGACTCCGAAAAAAAACTCACAGATACTTCACAATGAAAACTGGTGCCCATGGCGGGAATCGGACCCGCGACCTCTCCCTTACCAAGGGAGTGCTCTACCACTGAGCCACATGGGCGAAAACGCTTCGCCTGATCACCAACACCGCCTGGAGCGGGAGACGGGAATCGAACCCGTGTCATTAGCTTGGAAGGCTAAGGTTCTACCATTGAACTACTCCCGCAACGAACGCCAGCACCCACGCGACATGGCTTTCTACACGGTTGCAGTTCACCCGGACACGTGGTGGAGGAGGCTGGATTCGAACCAGCGTAGGCGTAAGCCAACAGATTTACAGTCTGCCCCCTTTAGCCACTCGGGCACCCCTCCAGCGAGCCAAAGACTATAGCACAAATTTGCTTATAGAAATTTCCTGACAGCCCGCTTTAAAAAAGTGAGTGCGCACAAACTATTTTTCTAAATCCCAGGAAAAACCGGCTCCCCGACGGTTCAACCAGGCTTGCGCAGCCGAAAAATGGCGGCAACCCATGAAAGGCGCGGGGCCGCGCAAGGCGGATAAGGGCGAGGGGTGGTTGGCCCGCAACAGCAGGCGCTCTCCGGCCGTCGCAGCTTCAATCAAATGGCGCTTGGCCTGGGCGTGCGCGCCCCATAACAAAAAAACCACGGCTTGTGGCTGCTGCGCCACGGCGCTGATGATGGCGTCTGTCAACACCTCCCAGCCTTTTCCGGCATGCGATGCAGGCAAACCTTCCTCCACCGTCAGACAGGTATTGAGCAGCAACACCCCGCGCTCAGCCCAAGGTGCCAGCGAACCGCTCATCGGCGGCTGCAAACCTGTATCCGCCTGCAATTCTTTGAAAATATTGCGTAAGGATGGTGGCAAGCGCAGGCCGGGTGCCACGGAAAAAGACAAACCTTGCGCCTGCCCCAAGCCGTGGTAGGGGTCCTGCCCCAACACCACCACCCGCACAGCCGGCAAGGCGGTTAACAAAAGAGCGCGCAAAGGCTCGGGCGGAAAAATGCGCGCGCCGTCGGCAATGCGATGGTTTAAAAATGCCACCAAAGCGTGGCCGTCAGGACTGCGCCAAAAAGCTTGCAACAGCGGCTGCCATGAGGGATGTACCGCCCAGCGCGCCGGGTCGGCCTGCGTCAATACATCAGGCTCAGTCACCGAACAATTGCGCCAATGCTTCACCCGGTTCGGTAGCCCGCATAAAGGCCTCACCAACCAGAAAAGCCTGCACACCGGCGTCGCGCATGCGTTGCACATCCTCGCGGGTAGCGATGCCGCTTTCGGTGACCAGCAACCGGTCTGCCGGCAAATCTTTGAAAAGCTCCAGCGTGGTGTCAAGCGACACCTCAAAAGTGCGCAAATTGCGGTTGTTCACACCCAGCAAAGGGGTTTTGAGCTTGAGTGCGCGTTGCATTTCTGCGCTGTCGTGTACTTCCACCAACACCGCCATGTCCAGGCTGCGTGCCACCGCCTCAAACTCTGCCATTTGCGCATCATCCAGACAGGCGGCGATCAGCAACACACAGTCTGCGCCCATGGCGCGCGACTCATAGATCTGGTAGATATCGACCATGAAGTCTTTGCGCAACACCGGCAAATCGCAGGATGCGCGCGCTTGCTTTAAATAATCGGTGCTGCCTTGAAAATAACTTTCATCGGTGAGCACCGACAAACAGGCGGCGCTTATCTTGCCGTCGCCATAAGCGTAACTTTGCGCAATGTCAGCCGGAATAAAGTCTTCGCGCAACAAGCCCTTGGACGGGCTGGCTTTTTTGATTTCAGCGATCACTGCCGCTTGGCCTTTGGCGATTTTGGCGCGCAGCGCAGATTCAAAACCGCGCGTCATGACCCGGCTCTCGGCGTCGGCGCGCATGGCTTCAAGCGGTATTTTGCTGCGTCGCAAAGCCACTTCTTCGTGCTTGGTTTGCACTATTTTGTTGAGTATGTCGCTCACTGCGTTTCCTTGTGTCAAGCCGCGCCGTGGCGGGCGGTGAATTCAATAAATTGCGTCAACTTGGCCTGTGCCTGGCCGTTGCTCAGCACTTGCTGGGCCAGCTTCAAACCGGCTGCCATGGTAGGTGCGACATTGGCCGCATACAAAGCCACACCGGCATTCAGCGCCACGATGTCCAGCGCCGGGCCGGGCTGGTTATTTAGCACGGCTTTGAGCATATCGCGCGAATCCTCAGGAGTCTCCACACGCAAAGCGCGGTGGCTGGCCATGGTCAATCCGAAATCCTCAGGGTGTATGTCGTACTCGGTGATTTCGCCGTTGTTCAATTCGCCGACCAGCGTGGCCGCGCCCAGACTGACCTCGTCCATGCCGTCGCGCCCGTACACCACCACCGCATGTTCAGCGCCGAGTCGCTGTAATGCACGAACTTGAATACCGACCAGATCGGGATGAAACACACCCATCAAAATATTCGGTGCCGAGGCCGGGTTAGTCAGCGGTCCCAAAATGTTGAAAATCGTTCGCACGCCAAGCTCTTTGCGCACTGGCGCCACATTTTTCATGGCCGGATGGTGGTTGGGCGCGAACATAAAGCCGATGCCGGTTTGGGCAATGCATTCGGCGATGGCCGCCGGACTCAGGTTGATGTTGACGCCGAGGTTTTCCAGCACATCGGCGCTGCCGCTTTTGCTGCTGACGCTGCGCCCGCCGTGTTTGCTGACACGCGCACCTGCTGCTGCGGCGACAAACATGGCGCAAGTGGAAATATTGAAGGTGTGCGAGCCATCGCCGCCGGTGCCGACGATGTCAACCAGATGCCGACGGTCTGCCACATCCACTTTGGTGGAGAACTCGCGCATCACCTGTGCCGCCGCCGTGATCTCGCCTATGGTTTCCTTCTTGACGCGCAAGCCGGTCAAAATGGCCGCCATCATCAGCGGCGTGATCTCGCCACCCATGATCATGCGCATGAGTTGCAGCATTTCATCGTGGAAAATTTCACGGTGCTCGATGGTGCGTTGCAAGGCTTCGCTGGCAGTGATGGTCATACAAACTCCAAAGGCTCAGCGCATGTCTGACGCTGAAAAATCAATAAGGTCCGCCCGAACGCTCGGTCACAAAAGCATTGCCGCCGACGGTTTCAACAAAACGCCGCACACTCGCCAAAGCATGGTCAATGCCCGCGGCATCTACATCCAAATGTGTGACAAAGCGCAGACCAATCAGCCCCGTGGCCAGCACATTGTCGCGTTCCAAATGTTCAAGCAGCGCCGGTCCCCGGCCATCTGCCACATCAACAAAAACGATGTTGGTTTGCGCCGAACGCACCGTCAAACCCGCTAAGCCGTGCAAACCGTCTGCCAGACGCTTTGCCAAGCCATGGTCTACGCTTAATCGTTGCACATGGTGATCCAGCGCGTGCAATGCGGCGGCCGCCAGCACGCCGGACTGGCGCATGCCGCCGCCGAGCATTTTGCGTGCGCGGTGGGCTTTTTGAATCAGCTCTTTGGAGCCGCACAAAGCGGAACCGACCGGCGCACCTAGGCCCTTGCTGAAACACACCGACACGCTGTCGAACAAGTCAGTGATGGCGCGCAATTCGGTGAATGCGTCGCTGCCATGGGCAGCGGCCTGATCAACAGCGGCATTCATGACGCGCGCGCCATCCAAATGAACAGCCAGTCCGTGTTGCCGCGCTAAGCCGCTGGCCTGCTGCAAATAGTCCATGGGCATGCGCTGGCCGTTCCAGGTGTTCTCCAGCGCCAGCAAACGGGTACGGGCAAAGTGCGCGTCATCCGGTTTGATGGCTGCGGCTATGTCAGCCAATGACATTTGCCCGCGGGCATCCTGCGCCAGCGGTTGCGGCTGAATACTGCCGAGCACAGCTGCGCCGCCCCCCTCGTACCGGTAGGTATGCGCGCTTTGCCCGACCAGGTACTCGTCACCACGCTGACAATGCGCCATCAAGCCGCACAAATTGCTTTGCGTGCCGGTGGGCATGAACAAGGCCGCCTGTTTGCCGGTCAATGCCGCGATGCGTTCCTGCAAGGCCAGCACCGACGGATCGTCGCCGAATACGTCGTCGCCCAAGGGTGCCGCCAGCATGGCTTGGCGCATGGCCGCTGTCGGTTGGGTCACGGTGTCGCTGCGCAGGTCTACGTGTTTCATAGGCTGGTGTGTAAAAAGTTTTTCAACAAGGCATGACCATGCTCGGTGAGTATGGACTCGGGATGAAACTGTACGCCTTGCACCGCCAGTGTGCGATGGCGCACACCCATGATTTCACCATCGTCGGTCCAGGCGGTGATTTCAAGCTCTGCGGGCAGCGTAGCGCGTTCTATGGCCAGCGAGTGGTAACGGTTGACCATATAGGCCTGCGGCAAGTCAGCGAACACGCCTTGCTGTGTGGTGTGTATGACGCTGGTTTTACCGTGCATCAATTGCTGGGCTCGGATGATGCGCCCACCGAAAGCCGCACCTATGCTTTGGTGCCCCAGACACACGCCGAGTATGGGCAGCTTGCCGGCAAAATGCTTGATGGCTGCGACAGAAATCCCGGCTTCAGCAGGCGAGCACGGTCCGGGGGACACCACCAGATGCGTTGGCGAGTGAGCAGCAATCTGCTCAATGCTGATTTCATCGTTGCGAAAAACTTCGATGGACGCACCCAGTTCGCCGAAGTACTGCACCAAGTTGTAGGTGAAGCTGTCGTAGTTGTCGATCATCAGGAGTTTCACTCCAAGCCCTCCTCGACCAGTTCGCTGGCACGCAGCAAGGCGCGCGCTTTGTGCTCGGTTTCGCGCCACTCCATCTCTGGAATGGAATCCGCCACCACACCGGCCGCTGCCTGCACATACAAGGTGTCGTTTTTGATGATGCCGGTGCGTATGGCGATGGCCACGTCCATGTCGCCGGCAAAACTCAGGTAGCCGCAAGCGCCGCCGTAAATGCCGCGCTTGACAGGTTCGAGTTGATCGATCAATTCCATGGCGTGCACCTTGGGCGCGCCTGTCAGCGTGCCAGCGGGGAAAGTGGCGCGCAGCACATCCATGCTGCTCATGCCGTCTTTCAATTCGCCTTCCACATTGCTGACGATGTGCATCACATGGCTGTAGCGCTCGATGGTGAAGGCTTCGGTGACTTTCACCGTCCCGGTTTTGGCAATGCGGCCTATGTCGTTGCGCGCCAGGTCAATCAACATCACATGCTCGGCGCGCTCTTTAGGGTCGTTGATCAATTCATCTTCTGTGGCCTTGTCCGCCACTGGCGTGGCACCACGCGGGCGGGTGCCTGCCAGCGGCCGGATGGTGACCTTGTTGCCCTCGGACGTGGTTTCCTGGCGCACCAGAATTTCCGGCGACGCGCCCACCACTTGAAAGTCTCCCATGTTGTAGAAGTACATGTACGGGCTGGGATTGAGCGAACGCAGCGCGCGGTAAAGCGACAAAGGACTTTCGGTGAAACGCTTTTTGATGCGCTGACCGACTTGCACTTGCATGAAGTCGCCCGCCTCAATCAATCCCTTGGCGCGTTCCACTGCTTGGATGTAATCGGCCTTGGCAAATTCACGCTCGGGCGGGTGGCTTTGGCTGGCCTTGACCACCGGCGCGCTGACCGAGTATTTCAACAGCTCTTTGAGTTCACGCAAACGCTTTTTGGCGCGGGTAAACGCTTCGGGCTGGTGGGGATCGGCGTAGACCATCAAGTACAACTTGCCGGACAAGTTGTCGATCACCGCCAGTTCTTCTGTCTGCAGCAACAAAATATCCGGGCAGCCCAAGGTGTCCGGCGGGCAGCTGTGCTGCAATTTTTTCTCGATATGACGCACCGTGTCGTAGCCAAAATAACCGGCCAGGCCGCCGCAAAAACGCGGCATGCCGGGGCGCAGTGCCACTTTGAAACGCTGTTGGTAGGCCTCGATGAAATCCAGCGGATTGCCTTGGTTGGCTTCGACAACTGCACCATCTGTCACCACGTCGGTGTGCGCTGCATCGCCAAAACCTTGCGACCTGAGAAATGTTCGCGCTGGCAAACCGATGAAGCTATAGCGGCCAAAGCGTTCACCGCCGACCACGGATTCCAGCAGAAAACTGTATTTGCCGCCGTCTTTGGTGTAGGCCAGTTTCAAATACAAAGACAGCGGTGTTTCCAAGTCGGCAAAAGCCTCGGCCATCAACGGGATGCGGTTATAGCCTTGTGCCGCCAGGCTTTTGAATTCAAGTTCAGAGATCACGGGGAGCCTCCACAGCTCGGCCCTCACAAGGGCAAAAAAACAAACAGACAAGGGGGTAAAAAACCCCGGCTTCAGAGGAGGCGTAACAACTCAATCACACAAGGTCACGCCGGGCTGCTGGGGCGGCGCCAAGGCCAGGCTCCCCGGTCATTGCTGCCTGTGAGGATATTGAGGTGAATAAACATGCAGAAAGTGTAACAAACGGAAATGGCAACCGGCCTTTACAAGGTCAGGTCGGCAATGCTGTCTACAAAGCCGTCACAGTCCACGCCTTGTATGGGCTCGCCGTGGTTGTAGCCATAGGTGACCAACACCACCGGACAGGCGGCGGCGCGGGCGGCCAGCGCATCGTTTTGCGAGTCTCCCAGCATCAGCGTGTGCGCAGGCAACGTGCCCAGGGCTTTGCAGGTTTCCAGCAAAGGCATGGGGTCAGGCTTTTTTCGCGCAAAAGCATCGCCGCCGTAGACATGGCTGAAAAACCCGGCCAGCCCTTTGTCAGCCAGCAAGGCTTTGGCAAACGCCGTGGGTTTGTTGGTCAAACACGCCATCTTCAGGCCGCGCGCGTGCAACTGCTGCAAACCGGCCAATACGCCGGGGTAGACGTCGGCAAACTTGCCGTTGACTTTTTCGTAATGGTATTGGTAGCGGGTAAAAGCCGGTTCATACAGATTTTCAACGCCGGTGTTGTCGCACACCATGCCAGAGGCTTTGACCTCAGGCAAATCGAGTTGGTGGCGCAGCACGGTGCGTATCAAATGCTCCGAACCTTTGCCCACCGCAATATTCACCACAGCGGGTGAGACTTTGGGCAAATCGATGTCGGCCAGGCACAGATTGAGTGCGGCTTCAAAATCGCCCATGGTGTCGACCATGGTGCCGTCCAGATCGATCATGACGGCGTGTATGTTGGTGTTAATCATGTCAAAACTTTGTGCGATCAGTTATGCACCCATCTGACATACAGAGGGATTTTTTTGATGAGATTGGCGATCAAGGAACTGCCTGAGTGCACCACCACCGCACCGTCTGCGCTGCCCATGTCGGTCGAGGTCCAGGTCCAGCCCGAAGGACCGGAGCCGAACCAGGTATTGTTCATGGCCAATTCCGAACAACTTTTTTCGCTCAAGCCTTCCAGCTCTGCTTGTGTAGGCAGCCGCCATTTCGCATCTAAAGCGAATTTGGTAGCGGTTTTCCAGTCTTGTGCAATCGCAATTCCCGAGCAGGCTGCACCATCCCATTTCAAGCCGTAAACACAGCGTTGCCAAACCAGGCCGGTTTCTTTATCTTTGACTTCAGTACCTGCGGCATTGGCTGCTTCATAGCGGCTGTCCGGTCGGGTCAAAGGAGTGTCTGGAAAACAAGCGGCCTGCAGTACCGATGAGGCGAGCAAGCTGACTGAAAGCGCTGAGAGTTGCAAAAAATGTTTCATGGTGTCCTTGGATAAAAATCATTCAGCCAGTGCATGACGCATCTGGTCAATCACGGCTTTGTAATCGGGTTTGCCAAAAATAGCGCTGCCGGCCACAAAAGTGTCGGCGCCGGCATTGGCCACCGAACGGATATTGTCGGGCTTGATGCCGCCATCGACTTCCAGGCGAATGTTGCGGCGGCTGGACTGAATGCGTTTGGCTGCGTGCTCTACCTTGCGCAAGGCCGAGTCGATGAAGCTTTGCCCGCCGAAACCGGGGTTGACGCTCATGATCAAAATCAGGTCTATGTCTTCAATCAGCCAATCCAGCACATCCAGCGGTTCAGCCGGATTGAACACCACACCGGCTTGACAGCCTGCGGCCTTGATGGCTTGCACACTGCGGTGCGCATGGGCGGACGCATCCGGGTGAAAACTGATCAAGTCGGCCCCGGCCTGGGCAAACGCTGCCGCCAACGCGTCCACCGGTTGCACCATCAAGTGCACATCGATAGGCACCGCCACCCCGGCCGGGGTTTTGGCATGCGGCTTCAAAGCCTGACACACCATGGGGCCGAAAGTGAGGTTGGGGACATAGTGGTTGTCCATGACATCGAAGTGAATCCAGTCGGCACCGGCGGCGACAACATTTTTCACCTCGTCGCCCAGACGGGCGAAATCTGCGGACAGGATGGAGGGAGCGATGCGGTATTGGGTAGTCATGGTGGTGATTATGGTGTCAGAATCAGGTTCCTGAAGATTTTGACCGGAATTGCTGCCCATGCCAACTTATAAACTCAGCGTGGAAGTCACGCCAAATTACCTGCCGGAACAATCCAGCCCGAAAGACGGCCTGTACGCCTTCTCTTACACGGTGCTTATCCACAACAGCGGCAATATGGCGGCTCAATTGATTTCCCGCACCTGGCACATCAATGATGCGGAAGGCTTGCACGAAAAAGTCAAAGGTCTGGGCGTGGTCGGCCATCAGCCTTTGCTGCAACCCGGTGAAAGCTTTGAATACACCAGCGGCACGCGTTTGCGCACACCAACCGGCACCATGCACGGCAGTTTCTTTTGCGTGGCGGTGGACGGCGAAAAGTTTGAAGTCGATATTCCCATGTTTGTACTGGATGCGCTCAGCGACAGCGGCAGCAAACGCCAGATGCATTGAATCGCATGGGTGAATTTGACCTGATCGCCCGTTATTTCACACGCCCTGCGCGACGTGCGGTGACGGGTGTCGGCGACGATTGCGCGCTTTGGCAACCGCAGTCCGGCATGCAACTGGCTGTCTCCAGCGATATGCTGGTCGAGGGTCGGCATTTCCTCAGCACAGTGTCTGCGCAACGACTTGGTCACAAGGCATTGGCCGTCAACCTGAGCGACCTGGCCGCCTGCGGCGCACGTCCTCTGGCTTTCACTTTGGCATTGTCATTGCCGCGGGTTGACGAAGCCTGGTTGCAAGGCTTTTCACACGGTCTTTTTTTGCTGGCAGATGGACACGGCTGCGAACTCATAGGCGGCGACACCACCCAAGGGCCTTTGAATATTTGCATCACGGTGTTTGGTGAAATCCCGCCGGGTGACGCTTTGCTGCGCGGTGCAGCACAAGCGGGTGACGATATTTATGTCAGCGGCACAGTGGGCGATGCCAGATTGGCACTGGAGGTTTTCCGGGGCTCGCTCAGCCTGGAGGCTGAGTTATTTGAAAATGCGCGCTTACGCATGGAGCAACCGCAGCCGCGTGTGGCCTTGGGTCTGGCGCTGCGTGGCATTGCCAACGCGTGTATTGATATCAGCGATGGCTTGGTCGGCGATCTGGGACACATCATGAAAGCCTCGGGGGTTGGCGCTGTGCTGACCACCGGCTGGGTGGCCGACAGCGCCGCCATCAGCCCCGCTTTGCAAAGTTTGCCCATGTCACGCCGCTTAGACATGGCGCTGGCCGGTGGCGACGACTATGAACTGCTTTTTACCGCGGCGCCCGATCAGGCGCAAGCTGTACAGGAAGCCGCCAATGATTGCGATGTTCCGGTGACTTGCATTGGCCGCATCAGCGCTGGTCAGGGTTTACAAGTGATGGATATTCACGGCGTGCCGATTTCCCGCCGCTTTGTGTCCTTTGACCATTTTTCCAGCTGAGGGTCACGCATGACTATGTCTGTGCAATGGAACGCTGCCCGCTTCATGTGGTCGCATCCGGCGCATGTGCTGGCCATGGGCTTCGGCTCAGGGCTCAGCCCCAAAGCACCGGGCACGGTGGGCACGCTGTGGGCCTGGGCTTCTTATGAACTCATGACTTTGTTCATGACGACAAGCGACATCGGCTTATTGATCGCTTTGTCTTTGCCGGTGGGCTGGTGGGCCTGCACCGTGACGGCTCAACACATGCAAGTGCAAGACCCCAGTGCCATCGTATGGGACGAAATTGTTGCCTTCTGGTTAATTCTCTGGCTTTGGATGCCGGTAGGCCTTTGGGGCCAGTTTGTTGCATTTGTACTTTTCCGGTTTTTTGATGCAGTCAAACCCGGTCCGGTCGGCTGGGCGGACCGCCATTTCCACGGCCTGGGCTGGCGCGGCGGCTGGGGCATCATGTTTGACGACCTGGTGGCTGCTTTTTGCACGCTGCTGTGTATTTCACTTTGGCAGGCCACACGATGAACACACTGTCTGATATCGAGCCCTTGGCCGCACAACTGCTGCAACGCGGCTGGCTGCTGAGCACGGCAGAAAGCTGCACCGGCGGCATGATTGCCGCACATTGCACCGACCTGGCAGGCTCCAGCCAATGGTTTGAACGCGGCTTTGTCAGCTACAGCAACGATGCCAAGCATGAAATGCTCGGTGTTTCCACGGCTTTGATAGACAAGCACGGCGCTGTCAGCGAAGCAGTCGCTCAAGCCATGGTGCTTGGGGCCTTAAACCGCAGCAAAGCGCAAGTCGCTCTGGCCGTCACCGGTATTGCCGGGCCGGGTGGCGGCAGCAAAAGCAAACCGGTAGGCACCGTCTGTTTTGCTTGGGCGCTGCCCAGCGACGCCGGCCCGAGCCTGGGTGCCGAAACCGCTTGGGTCAAAGCACAAACCTGCCATTTCGAAGGTGACCGCGCCGCTGTTCGCCAAGCGACCTTGGCGCATGCGCTGCAGCATTTGCTTTTGCTGCTCAGTAACCGGCGTTGACACTTATGCCAGAGTTTTAAACCGCACCAGTTTGAAGGCTCATGCAGCCGGGGGCATGACCGATGAATGATGAGACAGGATTTGCCAACCACTGGCTTTGAGTTGCCAGACAAAACTAAAGCGCGCAGTTATCACCATAGGCCCGGTCACAGGCGTTGAAACAAAGCTGTAACTGCCCTGGTCTATGCGCCAGTGCTGCCCGACAACACGTTGACTCTCCAAAATGCTTGAGCGCACGCGACGTCCGGAATCGAACACGGTTTTGAAATACTGCGCCACACCTTCCCGCCCTTGGATCAAACGGGTGGCGTGCGTCCCCCAAAGCAAAGCATCTTCTGCGTAACAGTGACTGATGTTGTGCAAGTCTTCGTTGTTGAATGCTGTCTCCCAGTTGTGCAACAGATGGCTTGTGTCGTCGACGGCAAGTGTTTGGCTGGCGGTCGTGTCATTGCGGCCCAAGATGTCAGCCGCGTTTTGCTGCATGGCTTTGGCCAAATGAAAATCCAATGCGGTAATCCCGCCCGCATCATGCGTGGTCAGCTTGACAGAAACCCGGTTATAGACATTCGACCATTCGGGGTGGTGATCCATGGCTTGGGCAACAGCTGCAACACGGTTCATGAACTCGACAGCTTGCTCGAAATTTTTAAACAACCATGTGTTTTTTAAACCGTTTTGGTCTGTATGCCAATCCGGGTTCATGTGTTGAAGTTGTAGCAAGCTGCTTGCTTTGTCTTTGGCATCAAGCAGTTCGGTCATGTCAGTTGCTCCGGGCTGGCAAAGCCGCGAGTTTAAACCTGCTTTTTAATTGCACAAGACTTCACAGTTTATGGAGTCAGCGAAAACCTTTGGCCAGTTCAAACCAGGCGTTGACGCGTTTGGAGCCGACGTATGCGGAAGGAGTCGATTCCAAAGGGCGCCCCCAACTGAGTGAGGCGCGCCAGTTATCCGGGCCTAACCAGTTGAATCCCAGTCCGACACCGCTGAGGCTTTCTTCATTCGTACCCGTATCCCAAGGTCGTTGGTTGATTTTGGCCCGTGCGGCTTCTATAAAAACAGATGCAAACCATTGGCCTTTGACATTCAAATACGCAGGCGGTGCAGGCAGTAATTCACGCAGTTCAGCACTGACAAACAAGCCGCCATCCCCGGACAAAGTACCCGCTTCATAAGCGCGCACACTGCGCGGACCGCCTAGCGAAAACTTCTGCGATGAATCCAGATTGGTAAAACCCCATTGAGAATCCGTGTTCAATACCAGGGTGGTGGTCGGCCGGATGAATTGCTGTCTTGATGCGCTGAAATTGATGCGTTGAAAATTGCCTTTGTGTTTGGCCGATTTATCATTAACCGCCTCTGCGCTTGCATCATCAAATACCAACTTTCCGGCAGTCAGCCCGGCATTCCACATGGTCCGGCCTCCTCCCATCCACAGGTCTGAGTTGTCTGCGTTCAATGTGATATTGAATGCATGGATGGTTCGATCTGTTTTGGTGGCTCCATTTCCCTGATGGTCTTTCAAGACCATGCTATCTCCTTGCATTCTCAGCGCCAGGTTACGGTATTGGCTGCGCTGCAGCTGATACCTGCCCCAGACGCTGTTTTGCTTGGCTGATCCAGATGAATTGGTACTGGCCGCTATGTCGCCTAGCGTGTAATTCAAATCTGAAATGGCTGCGCCTACCTGCCAACCTGGATAGGCAAGCGGCGTTTCGAAACTGATGCGTTTGTAGTTAAGCAGCTCACCGGTGGTCAACAAATTGATACCGACCACATCACCGTGACGAAACGGATTGTTCCACTGCATGCCTAATGAAATGCGATCACGGCCTGTGTATTTGCTGCCCTGGTTGTCGTATAGCATTTCAGCCCCAAGCGGCGATGTCGGCTGAGCCAGCACTTCCAAGTCTGTGGCGCCGGTGACTTGTCCGGGTTTAAGAGTGAAACGCGGGTCTACACCCGGAATATCGCTGAGCATCAAACTGACTTTGTCGAGTTGCTGCTGTTGCACCTGTTGGCCGGGTTGTAATTCCAAGACCACACGATCAATCACCCGGTCTAAGACTTCGCTGCTGTTGAAAATCTGAATGTCACCCCAGACGGCCTCTAGAACAAACACTTGAATCACGCCTTCTTCTATCACCTGCTCGGGAATCAAGGCGCGCGCCAAAGGATAACCGCTGCTTCTGTAAAGGTTAGTGATTTCTTCAATGCCTTTTTCAAGTTGCTCCAGCGTCAAAGATGTGCCCTCTAAAGGCTTGACCAGTGCGTGTAATTGCTCTGTAGCAAATACGGTGTTTCCGCTGATCAACAGCTTGGACACTTCAAAGGCTTCAGACTCGCTTATTTCAGTCTCGCCAGGATTGTCTAAACCTTTGATATCTTGACTTTTATCGTTGCTTCCCGGCGATGAAGGCATGTCACGCAATAAACCGCCGGCATTGGGTTTGTTGTCAGCAGCAAGAACAACGGGATGAAAACCTAGCAACCAAAAGCAGAGCAACAGCCCGGGCCACACTTGCAGGCAAGGCCAAAGGATGATGTCTGGCGCGAACCAGCAAGTGTGATGACGAGAACAGAGCATGAACAAAGCGGATTCAATTGATAAATCTTCAAGGCAATAAAGGACTGTTCAAGGCGCTGAGTTTTTTACCCGGGTACTTTTTGATTTCTATGGAAGGTGATTTTTTTTGCGAAACCGGTTCGCATCTGATCTTTTTAAGCTCTTGTGAAGAGCTGAAAAAACAATCCAGGAACCAGTAATCATCTTCCAGACTGCTCAAGCGTGTAGCAGCATTAACGGCCCCAGCGTCAGCTGAAGGCAAGCTGTTTATTTTGGCGGGCTGATTAGCTTGTAAATCATTGATGGTCGGGATGACCGCAAGTTTGTCAGTCTTGCGCTCTTGGTTGCCGTTGTCATTTTTGTTGTCAACTCGCGGAGGCGTTGGCGTGTTGTCCTTTGGGGCCGGATCTGTTGACTTGTTATCTACCACCAGCGTGTTATTGTCGGTGTTGTCCTCAGGATCATCAGTCGTTATAGGTTTCGTATCAACCACCTGTGTGTTGTTGCCGGTGTTGTCTGTTCCATCCTCTGGATCATCCGTACGTGGACGTTGTGTCTGTATAACAGTGTTATACGGGCTAGGTGTTAAAGCTAACGCAATTGCGTTGTCTTCGTGTTGTACAAAATCATAGTTGTCAGAGGCAAGTCCTTGGCCTGTGATTTGATACTCACCTTCCGGCGATTCAGAATTCGCTGAACTGGTCCATGACAAATCACCAGTTGTTGAATCCTCCAAAGAGTCTTGCGGCATGAAGCCGGTGACGGTTCCGGTTAAACCTTCTACAGGATCACTTACAAAGAGGGTCACTTTGTCGGCAACATACGTCAATAACGCAGGGTCTATGACGACGATATTTTTCTGCAAATTATTGACATCCAACGGTTTGTAATTATTGACATCAAAGATCTGGCTTTGCACTTGATTGATCTGCACCAGTAAATTACCGGCATCGACCGGGCTGCGACTGGTGTTCTTGCTGTTGGCCTTGCCATCAGCTTCGAAAACTTCCCCATTGACGCCAGTGACTTGTACATTAAGCACATCAACACTGGCGTCATAGGTCTTACGGGCAGTTGCCTCTATAAATTCAGCTTGATTGATAGACGCAATGCTGGTTTTCTGATCTGTGATCAGGTAATTGTTCTTGTCAGCACCGTCATACACCGCATTGCTCAGCGTCACCGTTTTGTCAGTGGTTGCGTTCTTGTCGGCAAAAGTACCAGTCACGCTGCTTACTTGAACATCATCATTTTTTACCAGTCCCGAGTCAGCCGCAAACGGTTTGCTGGTATCGACTTGCGCTGTTGGCGTGCCGTCATACACCTTGTCTTGTGCTTTCAAGCCGCTGACAGTCAACGCTTTGGGACTGATGGTTGCCGTGCTGTTTTTCTGATCTGTGATCAGGTAATTGTTCTTGTCAGCACCGTCATACACCGCATTGCTCAGCGTCACGGTTTTGTTAGTTTCTGCGTTCTTGTCTGCAAAAGTACCAGTCACACTCAGTACCTTCACATCATCATTCTTCACCAGCCCCGAGTTATCGGCAAACGGTTTGCTGGTATCGACTTGCGCTGTTTCATTACCGTCATACACTTTGTCTTGTGCTTTCAAGCCGCTGACAGTCAACGCTTTAGGAGTGATAGTTGCCGTGCTGTTTTTCTGATCTGTGATCAGGTAATTGTTCTTGTCAGCACCGTCATACACCGGATTGCTCAGCGTCACGGTTTTGTTAGTTTCTGCATTCTTGTCTGCAAAAGTACCAGTCACACTCAGTACCTTCACATCATCATTCTTCACCAGTCCCGAGTCAGCTGCAAACGGTTTGCTGGTATCGACTTGCGCTGTTTCATTACCGTCATACACTTTGTCTTGTGCTTTCAAGCCGCTGACAATCAATTCTTTAGGATTGATATTGGCAGTAGTGAATTGCTGAGTAGCAGCCGTGTAGTTTTCTTTGGAGTTGCCGTTGAATTCAATTTGACTCAAATCCACACGTTTTCCACTGGCAGCGTTTTTATCGATGAACTGGCCGGTCACAGTTTTCAAACTCACATCGTCGCCTGCCACAACACCGGACGTGTCTGTCAATGCCTGACTGGTATCGAGCTCTACTGCTTTGGTGCCGTCATAGACTTTGTCCTTGGCTGTGACACCATTGACCAGCAAAGGTTTGGGTGTAATCACAGCTTGATTGGTTTTAACAGTATCAAGGTTCAAGCTGTTGTAATTTCTGAGATCCGCGCCACTGCCTGACATTGCCACCGGGGCGCCATCCACACTGGTGAATGTTTTGGCCGGGTTGATGGAGTTATTGCTTGTGTTTTTGCTATTGGCATCAGCTGTGACGGTGAAGACTTCATTGTTCACCCCGGTGACCAGCACTTGCTGGAATGTGGTGCTGCCATCGTAGATCTTGGTGCCTGCAATCGCCTGAAAATCTGCAGGCGTTATGACAGCTTGGTTGTTGGTTAATTGCGTGATGTCCAATGGCTGGTAATTGCTGATTTTTCCAAGACTGCCTGCAACTTCGCTGACACCATCCGCTTGCACAAATGTTGTGGCGGCATTTTGCGAGTGAGTACTGACATTGACACCGTTGGACCCGGCGTTAGCCATGGCAAATGTTTCACCATTCACACCTGTCAGTGTGACATTACCGAACTGATTGTTGCCGTCATAGGTTTTAGACCCATTCAAAGCGGTGTAAGTGGCCGGTGTGATATTTGCCGTTGTTGAGGACTGGCCTGTAATGATGTAGTTTGCACCGCTTGAACCGCCCGTCTGACCGGCAATATTGACTTGCCTGTTATCGCCGACGTCTTTGTCATCAAAAGTTCCCAGTACATTGATAGACACGCTTTCTTGATCTGCCTCGTAAATACCACTGCTTTGCATGTTGCTTAGATTCATATAAGCCACAGTTTTGCCGTCGTAAACTTTGTTGTCAGCAGTAATGCCACTGACAGAAATAGAAGCCTTGTCTATTTGAATTTGCGATTCGCTGGTGTCGTAACTGATGAGATAACCCAACTGGTCAGAGTACAAACCATTGTCAGTAACCGCTTGTGCGCCTGCATTTTTAGAGGTCAATACATAGTTTGGCGCACCCTGCAATTTTGCCAGCACATTGTCTTGATCCACGATACTGGCATTCCCTTTGTATGCAATATCTGCGCTATATGTTTGCCCCTGAGTTGCCAAGATTTTGACTGTCAACGGCGACATAAAGCTTTGTATTAATGGCGAAGTTTTTCCTTCATATATCGTCCAAATTGAAGCAAAATCAAAACCAGAAAAATTTTCAGTACGGCTCATTTGTTGCGTAGTCAAACCTTTTGATGATTGCATGACTGTGTTGGAACCGGGCATATTAAATCCATCGGCATTTGGTGTTGTGCTGTTATTCCAATAGGTATTTTGTATGTCGTTATTGCCAAACAAACCACTGGCAATTCCAGAAGAATGCAGGGACGTATTTGAAATATTTGAAAAGCTATTTTTAACAGTTAAGTTCATGCCTATGCCGACAATTCCTCCTGAATCATAGACATTCAAATCACCTGTTGCATAACTGTTATTGATTTGTGTACTAGCGCCGAATCCAATCAGCCCACCGCCTAACTCTATATCTATTCCGCTCATACTTACCTGTGCAAAACTATTATTTATGTTTGTGCTGCCAGAGTAACCTAACAAACCTCCAAAATGACTAGCTCCTATGTTGTCGCTACTCATTTTTGTGACGGCATAACTGCTGTTAATGGAGGCGTTGCTTGCCCATCCGATCAAGCCACCGACATCAGTTGTTCCGCTTATTTCACCAATAGCAAAACTGTTTTTTATTTCTCCATTTTTAAAAGTACCAACCAAGCCACCCATTTCAAAGCCAGTGTTAGGTCCAAGCGGAGAAATATTTGCTGTTGAAGAACTGTCAATAATGTTTCCAATTTTAAAATAGCCTACCAATCCACCTACATTTATATTTGCATGAATATTGCCTGAGGTGTGGCTGTTTTCAATCAAACTGTTTTGACCGAAACCTACCAATCCGCCAACAGCGCCTCTGCCTGAGATATTGATATCTTTAAGGTTGATGTTTCTTATCAATGCGTTTTGAACAGAACCAAACAAACCGATCCGATAATCCGTTGGTCGATTGATTTTTAGTCCCGTGATGCTGTGCCCAAGCCCTTCAAATACGCCTTTAAAGTTTGCACTTTCTTTACCTATAGAAACAAAACCTGAACCACTATTCCAACTTGATGTGGGTGAAGCATCGATATCTGAACCTAATGCGAAATTTCCGCTCAGCTTGCCATTGATGCCCTGCAAATCTTTACCAGTGTTGCTGCCTGCCAACCCCAATCGAGTGATCACGTAGAAGTTTTTCACTGCACCCGTACTTCCTTGCTGTGTAGTGAAGTTATTTCCTTCCATCAGGCTCACAGGCGCTTTGACGGTATACGAAGCATTCACACCATCAACCACGCCGTCGATACTTGCCTGACCATATGCCAACGACATACTTCCTGTCGCATGCGCAGAATTGATAGGTGCATCTATGGCAATATTTCTTTGCGTCACTATTGACAACTTGCTCGGCGCATTCCATGCAACACCTGTATCTATGCGCAAATCTTTGTCTGTGAACAAACTGACATTGCTGTGATTCAAAGCTTCACCCAAGGTTGATCCGCTGATCATGCTGCTGAGCTTGGCGTCCGCTGAGCTTTGGTTGGTGTTTTTTTGTATCAACGACCACTTGCCCCAGCTACCGGCTGTGGAACTGGTATCCACCACGGTGCCATCGCTGACCCTGATCACGCTGGCTTGTGTTTCTATAGCTCCACCATCAGCACCGTTTGTGCCCGAGGCATCAAGCCGCCCGCTCAGATTCAACTGACCATCCTTGGCAGCTGAGCTGAGCACAATGCGTCCGCTGGACATGGCACTGCTTTTCGCCTGCATCACACCTGTGTTATTGACCACCGAAGCCAGTGCACTGTTGGCAGCACCTGCTGTCAATATCACTTGACCGCTATCGGCTTGCATCAAACCGCCGTTGTCCGCCATGGCGTTCAATTGGTTTTGATTGACGCTGACACCAATCAAGCTGTTACCTGAGAACTGCAGATTAACGTCACTGCCGGCAGCCAGCGCTATTTTCCCGCCTTCTGCGGTTTTGATGTCGCCGGTATTTTTCACGCTATGCCCAACCAAAGCGACAAAGCCGCCTACCTTGGGTGATCCTGGAGGTGTTGAAAACCCGGCATTGATAAGACCCTGATTTTCTACGGTGGCTGTGCTGTTTCCCGCTAAATTCTGGCTGTACGAACCAAATCCTTGAGGATTCATTGTGTTTAAGGTAGAGGCCACCAGACCACCGACATTCACCTGCGCATCTTTGCCAAAAAACAAACCGTTGGGGTTGACCAGCCAGACACTTCCATTTGCATTGATTTTTCCAAGGATCTGCGAACCCTGTGAATCTAAAATTCGGTTGAACGCCACGGAATTTACGCTGGGCTGAATGAAATTGACCGTTTCGTTACGGCCTATATTGAAACTGGTCCACTCCAGTCCCACCACAGGCTTAGTTTGTTTGATGTTGGTGACTTTCTCGCCTGTATTGCCCGTGCTACTGATAGTCGCACCGCCCGTTGTCACGACACCGCCAGTGGGTTCGGCGCTTGACAAGCCCGGTGACAAGCCGGCGGCCATCACCAGCGAGACTGAAGACAACACCGCATGTTGCTTGCGTTTTGCCTGTTTGCCTGCACAAGCACTTTTGTGTTCAGGCACAGGCACCCACATGCGGCGCAGATGGTTCCACACCAGCTTGTAAACTCTATTGATACTTGCGTGCTTGTACAAGGAATACCTCCCTGTTAATTTAAAGTAGAGCTATTCTAATTTCTTACTACTCATCTCTGAATTTATTTTTTTAGTTACTCAAAAATAATACAAATTTTTCTTTAAAACTCATTATATTACTTATATAGTATTATATAAAACTGTAAATATTCGCAAAATTCATACTTTTCCCATCCATACTGCCGCTGTCTTGACCCCGGTGGTCAGCAAACGCTTGCCCAGTTTCAGCACCAGTTTGTCCTTGCTGAGCAATGTGGCTGTGTGCGCCACTGCCAGATCAATGAACTTCTGATCGTCCGGGTCCTTGCAGACAAAGGCCGAGCGCGGCGCCTGCTCCGCGGGCAAGCTCAAACGATCGAAGGCATCCATCACCGATTGCACACTGCAAGCGTCTTTGGCACGCCGTTTGGCAATGTGCGCATAGTCCAACACCCGCAGCAGTTCTTCCCGCATAGGCGCGGTGGCCAGCCAGCGCAGTTGCCCGTTTTCCAAGGCCTGAAGCAAAGCAGGCGTGGCCGGGTCGGTGTAAACCCAGATGTCCAGCAGCACATTGGTGTCGATAACGATACAAGGCCGCTCATCGACGGCGGGCACAGACTCTGCGGCGCTGTTCTCAGCCATGCCCGGTTGTCAACGATTCAAGCAAAGTCAATCCACTCATGGCAACACCGCTTGTGCCCCATCTGTATCCGGCGTTTTCTGTTTTCTGGCTGAACCGGCTTGCAAGTCAAAGCGGAACATGCGGCATTCAATAGGACCGTTCCACATCGGCACTTTGCGCGACTCTTTCAAGCGCATGCGGCCCGGCAATTTCAAATCCGGGGTCAACACCCAGGCGCGCCAACCGGCGTAGTTTTTCTTCCAATGGCTGGCCAGTTGGTTAAAGAAGTCACCGCCGTCCTCTACTTGCCCGGATTCGCGGCCTGCCTTGGGGCTGCTGTCTGCCTCGTGTTCATCATCAAACGTCTCTGCCGTGCGAACCCCGCGCCTGGATGTACCCGCCACACCTGCGGCCTCTATGCGCTCGCCATAAGGCGGGTTGACCAGCATGACGCCGGCCGTGTCACCCGGCGGCATGCGTTGCAGCGCGTCGCCGCCGCGCAACTCGATAGCATGCGCCACACCGGCGCGCTCGGCATTGCGTTTGGCGAAGTCAACCATGCGAAACGCCACGTCGCTGGCAAACACAGCAGCGCGCGGCTGGCATTCAAGCGCAGCGGCTTGTTCTTTGAGTTGCTGCCACACATGCGCGTCAAACAAACGCAAGCGCTCGAAGCCGAAACGCCTGTGCGCCCCGGCGGCCATGCGACACGCGATTTGTGCGGCTTCAATGGCGATGGTGCCGCTGCCGCAACACGGGTCGTACAAAGCCAGGCCTTGCTCGACACCCGCTAACGGAATCACCGCAGGTCGCGTTTCCCCCGGCGCATACACCGGCGGCATGCTCCAAGCGCTGGCTGCCAACATGGCGGCGGCCAGTGTTTCTTTCAGCGGCGCGTCACCCTTGTCTTCGCGCCAGCCGCGTTTGAACAAAGGCTCGCCGCTGGTGTCCAAATAAATACTTTGGGTTTTCTCGCTCAGGTGCAAATGCACCCGCACCGCCGGGCGCTGCGTGTCCACATCCGGGCGCACGCCGGTTTTCTCGCGAAACCGGTCGGCGATAGCGTCTTTCACGCGCAGCGCCGCAAAGTTCAGGCTTTTGAGCGGGCTGTGTTGCGCGGTGAAGTCGATGCGAAAACTCTCGCGCGGCGTGAACCACATTTCCCAAGCCACGCCAGCCGCTGCGTTGTAAATATCCTGCTCGTTCAGATACGGCGCATGCGCCAGTTGAATCAACACCCGCATGCCTAAGCGGCTGTGCAAATTCAACAGCAGCGCGTCGCGCCAGGAAGCCTGCAATTGCACCCCGCCTCTGAGGGTTTGCATGGCAGTGGAGGGCAAGCCGGTGATTTGCGCGACTTCAGCCGCCAGATACGCCTCTACCCCGGCAGCGCAGGGGACAAACAAATTCAATGCATTCACAGCGTTTTTCGCAGGTTGGTAGGCGCTATGCGCAAAGCTTCTCGGTACTTGGCGACGGTGCGGCGAGCGCAATCAATGCCTTGTTCCTTGAGCATGTCAGAGAGTTGGTTATCCGACAAAGGTTTTTTCGGGTTTTCGCTGGCAATGAGTTGCTTGATGAGGGCACGCACCGCCGTGCTGGAAGCGTTGTTGCCGCTGTCGGTGCCCAGCCCCGAGCCGAAGAAATATTTCAGCTCAAAGGTGCCGTAAGGCGTGTGCATGTATTTGGCGGTGGTGACACGGCTGATGGTGGATTCGTGCAAGCCCAGCTCTTCGGCAATTTCACGCAACACCATGGGCTTCATGGCGAGTTCGCCATGAATGAAAAAACTTTTTTGCCGCTGCGTGATGGCGTTGCTGACGCGCAAAATGGTGTCAAAACGCTGCTGTATGTTTTTTATCATCCAGCGCGCTTCTTGCAAACGCTGTTGCAATCCCGCGTGGCTGTCGCCCTTGCTGCCCTTCAAGGCGTTCGCATAAATGTCATTCACTTTCAGACGCGGCATGACTTCCGGGTTGAGCATGGCGCGAAACTGCGGCAAGCCTTGCCTGTCAAGCCCGCTGGCTGTGACCAGCACGTCAGGCACGACGACGTTGCGCTCCACATCGATAAACCGTCTGCCGGGTTTGGGCTCCAGCCTGGCGATCAAAGCCATCGCGACTTTGACTTCCATCTCGCCGGCACCCACCGCCAACACCAGCCGTTTGACATCCCGCTTGGCCAGCAATTCAAGCGGTTGTTTGCAAATGGCCAGGGCGCAGGCGCGCACGGCCGCACGCTCTTCGGTGTCAGCCGGTATGGCTTGCAATTGCAGGCGCAGGCATTCGCCCAAGTCCCGCGCGCCTACGCCTGTGGGTTCCAGGCTTTGCAACAAACCCAAGGCAACTTGAAAACGGTGCACCAGTTCTTCGCATTGCTCCAAGTCATCACCGGCCAGGCTTTCCGCCAAGGTCTGAAAACTGTCCTCAAGGTAACCGTCGTCGTTCAGTGACTCAATGAGAAAACGCAATGCAGCCCGGTCGGTGTCGTCCAGGCGCAGCGACAAGGCCTGGCGGTGCAAAAACGCGGTCAGCGATTCCTGGTTACGCGCCAGCTCGGTGGCCTGGGCTTTCTCGTCGTCGTTGTTATTGTTATTGCGCGCCGGGGCGTCCCCGCCCCACTCGCTGTCATCCGGCGAAAACTCCACGCTGCCGTCGCCGTCCCAGCTTTCAGCCACACCAGTGGCGTCCAGCGGCGCATCCGACGCTTCACTGGCGGTTTCGACCCGCACTTCGCTGACCCGGTCCATGGGGCCGTCCCAGCTGTCGTTGTCCGGCTCAGACTCGGTGGGCGCAGCCACAGCGTTTTCCTGCGCCAGACCAAAGTCTTCACGCGCCGCCAAGTCTTCCATTTCCTTTTCAAGAAACGGGTTGTCGTCCAGCATTTGTTCGATTTCCTGGCTTAATTCCAGCGTCGACAGCTGTAACAGGCGGATTGATTGCTGTAGCTGCGGCGTGAGTGCCAGGTGTTGCGAGACGCGCAGTGAGAGGCCTTGCTTCATGCTGCGTGTCCGTCTTTACATTCGGAAGTTTTCGCCCAGATACACCCGGCGTACCTCGGGGTTTTGGACGATGTCCTGCGGTTTGCCTTCGGCCAGCACCCGGCCTTCGCTGATGATGGCGGCGTGGTCGCAAATACCCAGGGTTTCGCGCACATTGTGGTCGGTGATCAACACGCCTATGCCCTTGGATTTCAGAAAGCCGATGATGCGCTGAATTTCAAGCACGGCAATCGGATCGATACCGGCGAAAGGCTCATCCAGCAAGATGTAGCGCGGCTGCGTGGCCAAGGCTCTGGCAATTTCCACCCGCCGTCTTTCGCCGCCGGACAAGGACAGCGCCGAGGATTCACGCAAATGCTCGATACGCAATTCCTGCAGCAAATGGGTCAGGCGTTGCTCGATCTCGGTGGCGGGCAAGGGCTGTCCTTTTTCATCCTGCTGCAACTCCAGCACCGCGCGCACGTTATCGGCGACATTGAGTTTGCGGAAAATGGATGCTTCCTGCGGTAAATAACTCAAACCCATGCGGGCACGCTTGTGAATCGGCATGTGCTCCACCGCCACGCCGTCAATTGAAATCAAGCCTGCGTCAGCACGCACCAGTCCGACGATCATGTAAAAGGAAGTGGTTTTGCCCGCGCCGTTGGGGCCGAGCAAGCCCACCACTTCACCCTTGCTGACGGTGATGGACACATCCTGGACCACCTGGCGGCCGGTATAGCTTTTTTGCAAATGACGCACTTCCAACTGACCGGTTGCCGCCGCAACAGAAGTCACTTGCCGGCCTCGTTGTTGGACTTGGGCGTCAACACGGCGCGCACACGCCCGGTTCCGTTGGCCGGTTTGACACCGCCGACGATACCGTCGACAGTGAATTGATCCGTGAGGTTTTCATAAATGATGCGCTGACCGGTGACCTGGTCGCTGAGAACGGTGCCGCGATAACGGCGGAAGTCGGCGCGACCAAACAGCGTCAGCCTGTCAGCTTTGCCGTCGTAATCGATGCGCTCGCCTTCACCTTCAATCCATTCATCCACGCCTTCGCGTTTTTGACGGAAAAAAGCCAGTTGCCCGGGCAGAGGTTTGATGACGCCGAACTGGTAACCGTCCGGATCCTGTCGCACCTCGATGCGGTCACCGCGCATGGTGATGGTGCCCTTGGTCGCCAACACCTTGCCAGTGAATAAGCTCGTTTGTTTAAGTTCGTCGTGCTCAAGGTTATCGGCCTCGACGTTCATGGGTTTTTGGCGGTCGGCTTTTTCCGCCAACGCCACCAGATGGGGCGTCATCAATAAACAACCGATGAGGAGTAGGTTTTTCAAGGCACGAAAATTGCTGAGGTGGATGGATGCATCGCATTGTAGAGGCATTGCCAGCCAATGCCATTAACGCCCTTTACGGATCTCGCCCAGCAGGAAATCGGTGACCAGTAAAGCACGTTCCATGGAACCCGCCAGGCTGCCGTCAACATAATAACGGCCGCCCACGCCCAGTGCCGGCACGCCCTCAACCTTGAACTGCTCTTGCAGTTGGGCGGCGCGGCGCGCCTTGCCGACCACGGAAAAAGAATTGAACAGTTCGGTGAACTTGGCACCGGGGATGCCGTTTTTCTCGGCCCAGACGACGAGATTGTCGAGTTTGGCCAGGTTTTGTTTGTCGACATGTATTGAAGCAAACATCTTGCTTTGCAGCTCTTCGACCTTGCCCAAAGCTTCCAGCACGTAGTAGGCCCGTTGCTGCGCCTCAAAGTCTTCACGAAAGCGCACCGGTACCCGCTTCAATTCAACGTCTTTAGGCAGTTTTTTGCCCCAGGCGCTCAGGGCAGGTTCAAACGCATTGCAATGCGGGCAGTTGTACCAAAAGAACTCCAGCACTTCAATTTTGCCTTTGGCCACATCGGTGGGCAGCGGCTTGGGCAAGGCCATGTAATCGGTACCGGCCTTGAAAGCAGCGCCTTGCGCCAGCGCCTGCTGCCAGGGGTTGAGCATCACACTGGCCAGTGCGCCTGTAGCTAGCGCATTGAATTGACGACGTTGCATGGTTAGACCTTTCTCTTTTAACGTTGCACCCGAATCAAGGCTGACTCGAATTTATTGGATTTCAATTGTGTCTGGATTTGCTCGGCCTGGGACTTGCTGTCGTAAGGGCCGACGCGCACCCGGTAAATGATTTTGCCTTCTTGTTCGCGCTGCGAAATGGCCGGATCAAAACCACCTAAAGACAGTTTGGCACGTTGGCTTTCGGCCTCTTCTGTGGAGCGGAAAGCCCCCACTTGGACAAAGTAATAAAAAGCCTCGGCCTGCTGTGCCTTGCCTGCGGCCAAGTCACCCAGCGGGTCTTCCGAGGCGGCGGGTGCGGGCGCAGGCGCTTGCGGCGGGGCCGCGACTTCGCCCGGTTTCACAGGTTTGGCCTGTTCGGCCGACGCATTGGCAGCCGGGGTTTTGCCATACAAAGGCGCGTTCGGGTCCCAGTCCTTGTTTTTCTTTTCTTCGGCCGCGTCTTGTTCCGCGTTACGAGTGAGGCCTTTGTTCAGAAACGGAATCGGCACCTTGGTGACGTAAATCGCCACGCCTAAAGCGACGGTCAGGCCGACGACCAGGCCCAGAATAAAGCCAACCAAGGTGTTGCCGCGCTGCGTGAAAAAATGTCCCATGTGTTTTACCTTTACATGCTGATCGGCGCGTCCACGCCAAGCAGGTTCAATCCATTCGACAACACCAGTGCGGTGGCTCTGACCAATGCCACTCTGGCGTCTCTGGTCTTGACATCATCCACCAGAATGCGTTCGGCATCGTAATAGCTGTGATAGCAGCCGGCCAGATCGCGCAAATAAAACGTCACGTCGTGCGGCGCCAAGTCGGCGCAGGCCTGGGCCAGCATTTGCGGATAGCGAGACAGCAACATCATCAGCGCTTGTGCGGGCGCACTGTCCAGCGGCCTGAGGTCGACACTGCTTAACGTATCGAGTTGCATATTTGATTGGGTTTGCCAAGTCGCGAGAATCGAGCAGATACGCGCATGTGCGTACTGCACGTAATACACCGGGTTCTCGTTGTTTTTGGCCCGCGCCAGATCGACATCGAACACATACTCGGTGTCGGCTTTGCGGCTGAGTAAAAAGAAACGCACCGCGTCCTTGCTGGTCCACTCAATCAAATCGCGCAAAGTGACATAACTGCCGGCGCGCTTGGAAATCTTGACTTCCTCGCCGCCGCGCATGACGCGCACCATGGTGTGCAGCAAATAGTCGGGGTAGCCTTGCGGAATCTGCAAGTCCTGCTGCACAGAGGCCGCCTGCAAACCGGCGCGCACCCGGGCGATGGTGCCGTGGTGGTCTGTGCCTTGGATGTTGATGACTTTGGTGAAACCGCGCTCCCATTTGGCCAGGTGGTAAGCCACATCCGGCACGAAATAGGTGTAACTGCCGTCTGACTTGCGCATGACGCGGTCTTTATCGTCGCCAAAGTCTGTCGAGCGCAACCACAGCGCGCCATCTTGCTCATAGGTGTGGCCCGAGGCTTGCAAACTGGCCACGGCACGCTCGACCCGGCCATCGGTGTACAAACTGGACTCCAGGTAATAGTGGTCGAACTTGACGTCAAACGCTTTCAAATCCAAGTCTTGTTCACGCCGCAAATAAGCCACCGCAAAGTCACGGATATTTTCCATGTCGTTCACGTCACCGCTGGCGCTGAAACTGCGGTCGTCAGCCACCACGGTTTTCTTAGCCAGAAAGTCTTGCGCAATGTCGGCGATGTATTCGCCGTTGTAAGCGTTCTCCGGCCACTGCGGGTCGCCGGGTTTGAAACCTAAAGCGCGGCACTGGGTGGAAATAGCCAAGGTTTGAATTTGCACACCGGCGTCGTTGTAATAAAACTCGCGGTGCACCGACCAGCCCTGGGTGTCAAACAAATTGCAAATAGCGTCTCCCAGCGCCGCCTGCCTGCCGTGGCCGACGTGCAAAGGGCCGGTCGGGTTGGCCGACACAAACTCGACCAGCAGTTTTTGCCCGTGACCCGTCTGACGGCCAAATTCCGCTGGAGCTCTCAACACCTCCCGCACCACTTGCTGTTTGGCTTCGGGTTTGAGCCGCAAATTGAGAAATCCCGGCCCGGCGACTTCGATGCCTGATACCCAACGTTGTCCAGCGTCAGACGCTAACAAAGCGCTGCGCAACTGCTCACCGAGTTCGCGCGGGTTGCGTCCCAGCGGTTTGGCCAATTGCATGGCTGCGGTGACGGCCCAGTCGCCGTGCGAGGCCACTTTAGGCGTTTCAAACCTGGCTTTGGCGCCGCTGCCGGGCGACAAGTTTTCTAAGGCAGCGGTCAATGCCGCCAGCACGTCTAGCTGAACCTGTTGCATGTATGAACAATCAGAAACGAAACCTGCCCGCTGATTCCAGCAGGCAGACAAAAGAAAAGCGGCGCTTGCACGCCGACGGGAACATGGCGGGAAGTGACAGGATTTGTCTGGTTTTCAATGCTCCTAAGCCCGTCACTGCCACCTCCTAAAATAGAAAATTATCGGTGATCGGCCGAGACTACCCAATTATTTACCTGAAAGCCTTGCATGACACAGCGTACCTCCCTCTACAAACTCCATGTAGCCTCCCCCTTGTACCAATTTATAGACCAGCAGGTATTGCCCGGGACCGGAGTTTCCAGCGTCACCTTTTGGAAGGGATTTGACCAACTGGTGCAAGAGTTGGCGCCTAAAAACAAGGCCTTGCTGGCCGAGCGCGACCGTTTGCAAACCGAGTTGGACCAATGGCACCGCGCCCACCCCGGCCCGGTCACCGACATGAAGGCTTACCAGGCGTTTTTGCACGACATAGGCTATCTGGTTCCCGTGCCGACTAAGGCCAAAGCCACCACCCGCAATGTGGACGCGGAACTGGCTTTGCAGGCCGGCCCGCAGTTGGTGGTGCCTATTTTGAACGCGCGTTACGCCTTGAACGCCGCCAATGCGCGCTGGGGTTCGCTGTATGACGCGCTGTACGGCACCGACGTCATTTCTGAATACAACGGCTGCGCCAAAGGCCCTGGCTACAACGAAAAACGCGGCTCCAAAGTCATTGAATACGCGCGCTATGTGCTGGACCGCACCGCGCCGCTGACAAAAGGCTCGCACATTGACGCCACCGGCTACGCCGTGGTCAAGGGCGCTTTGGTTGTCTCACTGAAAGCCGGCAAAACCTCTGCGCTGGCAGACCCCAAACAATTCGTCGGCTACCAAGGCGATGCCGCCCACCCTTCTTCTGTGCTGCTGGTACATAACGGATTGCACTTGGACATACGAATCAACCCGGCCAGCCCCATCGGCGCCAGCGACCCGGCAGGTGTCAGCGATCTGGTGGTCGAAGCCGCGCTCTCCACCATCCTGGACTTGGAAGATTCAGTGGCAGCAGTGGACGCCGAAGACAAACTGCTGGCCTACCGCAACTGGCTGGGCATTTTGAAAGGCACGTTGACCGAAGACGTCAGCAAAGGGGGCAACAGCTTCAAGCGCGGCCTGAACCCTGACCGCATCTACCACTCGCCCAAGGGCAATGCAGAAGTGACATTGCACGGCCGCTCGCTGCTGTTTTTGCGTAACGTCGGCCATTTGATGACCAACCCGGCCATTCTTTACGACGGTGCCGACGGCCACACACATGAAATTCCTGAAGGCATCATGGACGCCATGGTCACCACGGCCATCGCCTTGCATGATTTGCAAGGCCACGGTGCCAACGGCATACGCAACTCACGCACCGGCTCGGTTTACATCGTCAAACCCAAAATGCACGGCCCCGCTGAAGTGGCATTCGCCTCCGAGTTGTTCGGCCGAGTCGAGCAGATTCTGGGCTTGCCCGACAGCACTGTGAAGCTTGGCATCATGGACGAAGAGCGCCGCACCAGCGTCAACCTCAAAGCCTGTATCGCCGCCGCTGCCAGCCGCGTGGCTTTCATCAACACCGGCTTCCTAGACCGCACCGGCGACGAAATGCACACCGCCATGCACGCCGGCCCTATGCTGCGCAAAGGAGATATGAAAAGCAGCGCCTGGATCGCCGCGTACGAGAAAAACAATGTGCTGGTCGGCCTGTCCTGCGGGCTGCGCGGCAAAGCGCAAATCGGCAAAGGCATGTGGGCCATGCCCGATTTAATGAAAGCCATGATGGAGCAAAAAATCGCCCACCCCAAAGCCGGTGCCAACACCGCCTGGGTACCCAGCCCTACCGCGGCCTCGCTGCATGCCATGCATTACCACCAGGTGCTGGTCAGCGATGTGCAAAAAGAACTTGAAAAGATTGACGCCAACAAACAGCATGCAGCCTTGCTGAAAGACTTGCTGACCGTGCCGGTGGTGGCCAAAGCCGCCTGGAGCGAGGCAGAAAAGCAGCAGGAGCTGGACAACAACGTGCAAGGCATTTTGGGCTATGTGGTGCGCTGGGTCGACCAGGGCGTGGGCTGTTCCAAAGTGCCCGACATACACAACGTCGGCCTGATGGAAGACCGCGCCACACTGCGTATTTCCAGCCAACACATCGCCAACTGGCTGAAACACGGCGTGGTCAGCGAAGCGCAAGTGCGCGCCACTTTCGAGCGCATGGCTGCGGTGGTGGACAAACAAAACGCAGGGGATACGCTGTACCAGCCCATGGCCGGGCATTTCACCACCTCCAAGGCTTACCTGGCCGCCACAGACTTGGTGTTCCAAGGCATGGCCCAACCCAGCGGCTACACAGAACCGCTGTTGCATGCGTGGCGATTGAAAGTGAAAGCGGCGGCTTGATTATTTAAGCAGCCCGCCTTAACAACTGCGGCAGAGTCAGCCTGTAACGGTTGACCTTGTTCCACCAGGCAGAAAACGATTTGCAATGTTCTTCCTGCGCCGGCCACAGGCGCGGCGGGCTGTGGCGCACCCAGTTGACACCCGGCCAATCCGGCAGACTGCGGTGATCCCAGACATGCACGGCTTTGGCCTTGCTGAATATCTCGGTCAAGCGCGCCGCATCCTCCACCCAGCAATGCGAGGCCAGGTGGTGCATGCCCTTGGAGACGAACAGCCAGCGCATCTGACTCCAGGGACGCAGCTGCGTCCATTCGTGCCAGCAGGCCGCCACCCGCATGGCGTCTGCCGACATGGCCGCTGGCGGTTTGTCCGACAGCGACCAGGGATGTATCCACCATACCTCGCGGTCTGTCAACTTGTCTGCCGCCAGACCGGCGGGCAGCAGCCCGGCTTCGGGCGGCGGGGCGGACAACAAATCCGGCTCCTGCACCGAGGCGAATGCCTGTGAGGCCTGCGTGAACGTGGCGCGGCTGCGCGCAATCATGTCGATGGTGTCCATGTCCTGGTCTATCACCGTCTGCGGGCTGTGCCACGGCTCATGGGCATGCACAGTCACATTGGCTGCATTGAACAGATAAGGCTTGCTGCTGGCAGTACCCGCCACCCATTGCCAGCTCAGGTAATTGCTGGCGATGTCTCCATCCAGCAAATGGCTGTACATCCAGTCGGCCCCAACACGCCAATGCACTTTGCGGATATGCACCAGGTAACTGGCCAGCCACAAACGCGCATGGTTATGCACATAGCCATTGAAATACAACTGGCGCACCGCCTGGTCGATAACCGGTACGCCCGTGGCACCGCTTCGCACATCCTGCGGTATTTGCCGACTGTACGCATCATCCGGCAACACGCCTTCATGCAAATTCTGATGTATGGCTTCGCCCAGCAATGACTCCACATGCTGAAAGTATTCACGCCAAGCCAGCTCAAAAATAAACTTGTGCTGAGCGCCCATGCGATGCACCCGGTACATGTGCTCGGCCACATCGGGCACGCTCAAAACGCCATGCGTCAAATAAGGAGAAAGCATGCTGACCGCGCCTTGCACATGGTTGCGTGTCTGCGCGTATTCGAAAGGCTTTAAAGCACCAAGACGCTCTCTGGCCGCGTACGCATACGGCTCAAACAATGCTTGCTCGATAAAGACCTTCATCACTTATATACAGCTGGTGTGCATGGTCGGGGCGATCTAGGGCGGAGCGGCCAGACGGCGCTCCAGCGCAGTCAAGAACATGGCCGGTACATCGAAACCGGTCTGATCGGTGATTTCTCTGAAGCAGGTCGGACTGGTGACGTTGATCTCGGTCAGACAGTCGCCGATGATGTCCAGGCCCACCAGCAGCAAGCCGCGCGCAGCCAATACCGGGCCGATCTTTTCGGCAATCTGCCTGTCACGCTGGCTCAAGGGCTGGGCCACGCCTTTGCCGCCTGCCGCCAGGTTGCCGCGCACCTCGTTGCCCTGGGGAATGCGCGCCAATGCGAACGGCACCGGTTCGCCGTCAATCACGATAACTCGCTTATCGCCTTGCGCAATCTCAGGCAAAAACTTTTGCACCATGACGCTGGTGCTGGCGTCGCGGTTCAGGGTTTCGATGATGCTGCCCAAGTTCAGCCCATCGGCTTTGACGCGGAATATGCCCATGCCGCCCATGCCGTCCAAGGGTTTCAAAATGATGTCGCTGTGTTTGGCATGGAAGTCGCGCACAGCCTGCGGATTGCGGGTGACCAGGGTGGGGCTGGCAAAGTCGGCGAACTCCATCAAAGCCAATTTTTCGGGATGCTCGCGCAAGGCTTGCGGGCTATTGAACACGCGCGCGCCTTCGCGCTCGGCCTGGCTCAGCAGATGTGTGGCGTAAAAATACTCGCTATCAAAAGGCGGATCTTTGCGCATGATGACTGCATCCACGTCGGCAAGCGCGCGTATTTGCTGCGATTGAGTTGTGAACCAGGCCAGCGGATCAGCTGTCAAAGACAACTGCTGCATGTGTGCGCTGACTCGCGCTCCACTTTGCCAGAACAGGTCTTGTGTTTCACAGGCCCACACCACATGTCCGCGCTGTTGCGCCTCGCGCATCATCGTGAAGGTGCTGTCTTTCTCGATATGAAAAGAAGCCAGCGGGTCGCAAACAAACAGAATGTTCATAGGCCTAGGTTAACAGTCTGTTGTCGGCCAAAGCAGCCGCATCAGATTTCGATTTTGCTGCCCATCTCCACCACCGAGTTGCTGGGCAGGTTCAAAAAGTCCGCCGCCGCGCTGGCGTTCAGGTACATCTGGGCAAACAATTTTTCGCGCCACTGAGACATGCCGCCCCCCACGGTAGGCACGATGCTGTCGCGGGAGAGGAAATAACTGGTGTTCATGGGGTTGATGTCGCCGACCTGGCCGCGCAACAAAGACAAAGCAAACGGCACATCCGGATCGTCCATGAAACCGTAGTGCACCATGACCTGCCAACATTGGCTTCCCAGGTCTAGCAGCTCAATCCGCTTGTCGGTGGCAATCCAGGGCACTTCATGGTTGCGCACCGTGACAAACAGGTTTTGTGCGTGCAGCACTTTGTTGTGTTTCAGGTTGTGCAACATGGCATTGGGCACGATGCCGTCCTCGGAGGTCAAAAACACGGCAATGCCTTCAACCCGGGTTGGCGGCGCCAAAAATAACGCCGAAAAGAAAGAACCCAAGTCCATGGCTTCGTTACGGGTTTTGTGGTGTAACAAAGCGCGGCCGTCGCGCCAGGTCAGCATCAATACCAAAATCATGCCGCCTATGACCAGTGGGAACCAACCACCGTCGGCCAGCTTGAGCATATTGGAGCTCCAAAATGCCAAGTCCACCACAAAGAAGACCGAAGTGGCGCTGATGCACAGCCACAAAGGGTATTTCCAAGCGTAGCGAATCACATAGAAAGTCAAAATGGTGGTGATCAACATGTCGGTACACACAGCAATGCCATAAGCCGCAGCCAGGTTGCTCGAGGTTTTGAACATCACCACCGCCAGCACGATGACGACAAACAAACCCCAATTCACCAGCGGCATGTAAATCTGGCCTGTGTCTCTGGCGCTGGTGTGCAATATTTGCAAACGCGGCAGAAAGCCGAGTTGTATGACTTGCTTGGTGACGCTGAAGGCACCGGTGATCAATGCCTGAGAGGCAATCACCGTGGCTGCGGTCGCGAGAATCACCAAGGGTATCAAGGCCCAGTCGGGAGCCATATTGAAAAATGGATTTTTGACCGCATCTGGTTCGGCCAGCAACAGTGCGCCTTGACCAAAGTAATTCAATGTCAAACAAGGCATGACGATGGAAAACCATGCCAATCGCATCGGTTTTTTGCCGAAATGGCCCATGTCTGCATACAGCGCTTCCCCCCCGGTCACGCACAACACCACCGCCCCCAAAATGATGAATGCTGTGAATGGTTGATCCCAGACAAACATGGCGGCGTAATGAGGACTGACCGCCCACAAAATTTCCGGATGATCAATAATTTGGTAGAGCCCCAACACAGCGATAGCGACAAACCACACCAATGTGATGGGGCCGAAAAATTTACCTATGCCGCCGGTGCCGCGTTTTTGCACTGCAAACAAACACAACAGTATCAGCAGTGTCAGGGGTATGACTGCCTTTTTGAAATTAGGCGAGACCACTTCCAGACCCTCGACCGCTGAAAGCACTGAAATCGCCGGGGTGATGACACCGTCGCCGTAAAACAAACACGTGCCGAAAATACCCACCACCAGCAACACATTGCGCAAACGCGGCTTATCGCGTACGGAGGAGGAAGCCAGCGCCAGCATGGCCACCAAACCACCTTCGCCGTTGTTATCTGCGCGTAGCACCAAGGTCACATACTTGAGCGACACGATGAATGTCAGCGTCCAGAAGAACAAGGAGAGGATGCCGTAGACATTGTCAGGGGTGAATGCCACGTGGCCTGAGCCGAACACCTCCTTGATGGAGTACAGCACGCTGGTGCCAATGTCCCCGTAGACCACACCGATGGCGCCCAATGTCAAACCCGCCAATGAAGATTGTTGCTGGTCTTGGCTGATCGCTTCACTCATAAAACTTCAAGCGACTGTTGCCGCCATACCCGAAACTAGGAAGCGCAGAGTTTAACGATTCCGCATGGCAGCAAACGAGTTATTTTTTACTCGTAGACCTCGGCGTCCGGGTCGGTCGCTTCCAGCTCATAGCTGGCTGCCAGCATGGCCAGGCGGGCGATCACGCCGTACATGTAAAAGCGGTTGGGCGTGCTAGCCCCTGGTTTCATGCCGGGTTGCGGTGTGTGGGCACTTTGTTCGAACGCCAGCGGCACAAAGCTAGAGCCGGGTGCATTCAGATTTTCGTCAATGCCTCTGTCGGCATGCACCCGGTAGAAACCGCCGACAACATAGCGGTCCATCATGTAAACCACCGGCTCAGCCACCGCATCATTGATGCGCTCATTGGTCTGCACGCCCTCCTGGATGATGACTTGATTGACCTCCTGGCCGTCCTTGACCACGCTCATTTTGTTACGGGTTTTACGGTTGAGCACATCCAGGTCTTTGACATCGCGCACCGTCATGATGCCCATGCCATAGGTGCCGTTATCGGCTTTGACAATGACAAACGGCTTTTCGTGAATGCCAAATTCCTTGTACTTGCGCCGGATCTTGGTTAGCAACGCATCCACATTGGTGGTCAGACATTCCATGCCTTCACCCTCGGCGAAATTCACCTCGCCGCATTGGCTGAACATGGGATTGATCAGCCAAGGATCAATGCCCAGCAACTTACCAAAGCGCTTGGCGGTTTCTTCGTAATTGGCAAAGTGAATGCTTTTGCGGCGCACACACCAGCCTGCATGCAAGGGCGGCAACAGGTATTGCTCGTGCAGGTCTTCCAAAATGCCGGGGATGCCGGCGCTCAAATCGTTGTTCAGCAAAATGGTGCAAGGGTCGAAGTCTTTCAAGCCCAGGCGGGTTTTGTTGCGTATCACCGGCTCGAGCAACAGGCTGTCGCCATTAGGCAATTCAAACGCGGTGTTTTCTTTGATGTCCGGGTTGATGGAGCCTATGCGCACATTCAGCCCGGCCATGTTGAAGATGCGTGCCAGCTGCGCGACATTGCTGAGGTAAAAAGTGTTGCGCGTGTGGTTCTCGGGGATCAGCAGCAGATTACGTGCTTCGGGACAAATTTTTTCAATCGCCGCCATGGCGGCTTGCACAGCCAGCGGCAACATCTCAGGGGTGAGGTTGTTCCAGCCGCCGGGGTACAGGTTGGTGTCTACCGGTGCCAGCTTGAAACCGGCATTGCGGATATCGACCGAGGAGTAAAAGGGCGGGGTGTGTTCCATCCATTCCATGCGGAACCAGCGTTCTATGGCCGGCATGGAGTCGATGATGCGCTGTTCCAGCTCGTTGATGGGGCCGGTGAGCGCGGTGATGAGGTGGGGGACCATGGGGCTTGTTGTCTCGTGTGTTTTTCGGATATGGGGTTGATTTTGACAGTTTCAAGCGATGCGCTTGTGACAGGCTTACAAAATAAGTAATCTGAAGTTGCTACTGATTTAGCAAGTTCTCAATACGCTTGACTTCATGGACTTTTCTTTCTCCAAACCCGACTTCAAATCGGGCCTTCGCGCCACAGGCTCGATGATGACTGGGAACGCTTGCGTGGCGTTTCTGATATTGGGGAACCGGCATTGGGAGAACTTGGTTTTGTTGACGTTGATTGGCCTGTCTCTTATACTTTTGACCTCTGTGAGCATCACTTTTTCCAAGGATTCGCCTCATGACTGAAGCACAACTCATCGTATTATTTTTAGGCGTTCTGATGTGCGCCATGGCTTTGGCAGCTTCCTACTTTGAAGCCAAAGAAAAAAGCAAGGCTAAGCCTGAAGATTCAGGGCTGTAAAACCGGTAATGACGCGCCCAGCTCATATGCTGCGCTGTCAACTGACCCAATCTCAAACGAGAGCTTAAAGTTAATTAACCTCAACCCCGCACTTCACCTTCACCCAACACCACAAACTTCAACGAGGTCAGGCCTTCAATACCGACCGGGCCACGCGCATGGAACTTGTCGGTAGAGATACCAATCTCAGCACCCAGACCATATTCGAAGCCGTCGGCAAACCGGGTGCTGGCGTTGATCATCACGCTGGCTGAATCGACTTCGCGCACAAAGCGCTGGCCGTTGACGTGGTTGAGCGTGAGGATCGCGTCGGTATGGTGGCTGCTGTAGTGGTTGATGTGATCAATGGCCGCGTCCACACCATCCAAGACTTTGATGCTGATGACGGGTGCTAGGTATTCCTCGAACCAGTCCTGCTCGATGGCGTCTTTCAACACCGCGCCTTTCACGCCCGACAACAAGGCTTTGCTCTGGGGGCAGCAGCGCATCTCCACGCCTTTGTCAGCAAACACTTTGCCGATGCGCGGCAAAAACACTGCTGCCACACCACGTGCCACCAACAAGCTTTCGGTGGCATTGCAAGGGCTGTACTTTTGGGTTTTGGCGTTGTCGGTGACGCGCAGGGCCATCTCCAAGTCGCAGGGATCGTCGATGTAAGTGTGGCAATTGCCGTCCAAATGTTTGATGACAGGCACCTTGGCGTCGCGGCTGATGCGCTCGATCAGTCCTTTGCCGCCACGCGGAATGATGACGTCCACATAGGCGGGCATGGCGATCAACTGGCCGACAGCTTCGCGGTCGGTGGTGGGAACGAGTTGCACCGCATCCCGCGGCAAACTGGCGTTCTGCAAAGCCTGTTGCACGCACAGCGCCAAGGCGGTATTGGAGGTCAAAGCTTCTGAGCCGCCACGCAGTATGCAAGCGTTACCGCTTTTGATGGCCAGTGATGCAGCCTCGATGGTGACGTTGGGCCGGCTCTCGAAAATCATGCCAAACACACCGATGGGCACGCGCATTTGTCCGACACGAATGCCGCTGGGTTGTTGCGTCATGCCGGAGATGCTGCCGATGATGTCGGGCATGACCGCGAGTTGCTCGCAGCCAACGGCGCAGGTTTCCAAAATGGCCTGCGTGAGTTTGAGTCTGTCCAGCATGGGGCCGTCCAAACCATTGGCCTTGGCGCGCTGCATATCTTCCTGATTGGCCGCCACCAGGGCATCGGTGTCGCAGCGCAACAAGCGGGCGAGTTCACGCAAGGCTGCACTTTTGTGCGCGGCGCTGGCTTTAGCCATGACGGCGCTGGCGGCTTTGGCCTGTTGCCCCAAGGCCTGCATCAATTCGGGAATGGTGTGTGCGTTCATGTGCGGATTTTGGCAGACATGTGCCCGGCCGTCAGCGCGGGCTGCAAGCCTTGCTCATCATCAGGGCCAGGCGCAGCAATGCCTGCCAGTTATTTGACGGCCAAGTCGGCAGTTTCATGCCTTTGACGACACCGTCAACCTGATGCGCACTTTGCAGCAAGCGATTGATTACAGCCGGTGTCAGCTGCGGCAACACACGTTCGAACAAGCGTTCCCTGTGGCCCCAGACACGTTGCTCGCGCAATACCTGGGGCAAGGGTCGGCCGGCGGACACCGCATCCTTGACACGCTTCAAACTTCGTATGTCTTCGGCCAGCGTGTAGTGCACCAACACCTCAGCCACGCCCTCGGCCTGCAAACCGTCCACCATGCGCTGCACCCGCAGGTGTTGACCGGCGAGCACCGCCTCACCCAGTTTGAACACGTCATAACGCGCCACGTTCAACACCGCTTGCTCGATTTGCTCAAAGCTCAATTCGCCATGAGGGTACAAAAGCCCGAGTTTTTGAATTTCCTGGTGTGCCGCCAACAAATTGCCTTCCACCCGGTCGGCAAAGAAATGCAAACTGCGCTGGCCCTCTTCGCCTTCACACACCCGTTGCTGCTGCTCACCCAAGCGGTGTGCAATCCAGGCAGGCAGTGCCGGGCGCTCAACCGGGTCGAGTTGAAGCGTTGCGCCGTTGGCCTCCAGCGCCGAATACCAGCCGCTGGATTTGGCGGTCTTGTCCAGCCGGGGCAAAGACACCAGCAACAGCACAGCGTCATTGCCAGCCGTGCTTTCAGCGAGTTGCTGCAAAGCGACGCTGCCCTCTTTGCCGGGCTTGCCGGAAGGAATGCGCAGATCGAGGATCAACTTGTCGGCAAACAGGCTCATGGAAGCGCCGGCGGCATGTACCTCGCTCCAGTTGAAGTGCGCACCTGCTACGATGAACACATGGCGCTCGGTATAGCCACGGGCCCGGGCGCTCAGGCGAATCAGATCGGCGGCTTCTTGTTGTAACAAGGGCTCATCGCCGTGCAAGGTATACAGACTGCGCAAGTCCTTGTTCAGGTGTTCCTGCAAACGGGCGGGCGCGATTTGCATGGCGACGGGTCAGAGCTGGCGCACTGCGGCCAAACGGCGCATCAATTGCTGCACCAGATCAGAACGCATGTCCCGGTAAAGCAATTGCTCTTCCGTCTCCTTGGACAAGGCGGCGGTTTCATTGAAACTGATTTCGCGCTCCTGTATCAGTTCGGAATCCGGTATCAGCTCGAACCCGTCACGGGTGCGCAACTTGAAACGCACCCGGTAACGCAATACGTATTCGCGTACCGTACCGGTGGACGATTTGCTGAGAATCACTTTTTCCTGCGCTTCTTGCGTCAACTCCAGAATCACTTGGGCGCGCTCAATCTCGCGGGTGTCGGTGATGACTTCGAGGTTGTTGATGGTCTTGAGATTGCGCTTGAGCAACTGACCAAACACCGAAGCCTCGGCAATGTTTGTATACATGGTGCTAAAGGCCAGTTCAGGCGCTTTGCGCAACTGAAACCCGCAAGCCGTCAGCAAAGCAGCACTTGCCAGACCTGTGCCCGCCCGCCAGGTTTGGTTCAATAGCGAACGGCGGGACAGCATGTCAACAGCATTGGAATGTGGCATCAAATCACCAGGTTGACAAGGCGGCCCGGGACGATGATGATTTTTTTCACCGCGGCTCCCTGTGCCTGTTTCTGAAAGGCTTCGCTGGCCAGCGCCGCCTGCTCGATGGCCGCTTTGTCTGCTTGCGCACTGACCACCAGCGAGCCTCGCAGCTTGCCGTTGACCTGCAACATGAGTTCGATTTCGTCGCGCACCAGGGCGGTTTCGTCCACTGTAGGCCACTCCACATCAAGCAAGCTGCCGCTAGCGTTTTGGAGCCCCAAGTCTTGCCACAGATGAAAAGCAATGTGCGGGCACACCGGGTAGAGCACGCGCAACAAAATGGAAACACATTCCGCCAATGCAGCGCAGTCATCAACGCTGCCGGTCAAAGCCGCGTCTTCCAGGGTGTTGAGCATTTTCATCACCGCCGACACCACGGTGTTGTATTGCATGCGCTCGTAATCGTAATTCGCCTGCTTGAGCACGCTGTGTATGTCCAAGCGCAAGGCCTTGGCGGGTTTGCCGAAATCCACCGGCTGACTGCGGTCTACCGCCATGCCTGTGGCAATGGCAGCGCGGTGTTTGTGGGCAAAATTCCACACCCGCCGCAAAAACCGGTAACTGCCTTCCACCGCCGAATCGTTCCACTCCAACGTGGCCTCGGGCGGCGCAGTGAACATGGTGTACAGACGTGCCGTGTCAGCGCCGTAGCGCTCGATCAGGTCTTGCGGGTCGACGCCGTTGTTCTTGCTTTTGCTCATGGTGCCCACGCCTTCATAGACGATGGGCGTGCCGGCCGGTAAATGGCCTTTGGCCTCTTTCAACACCGCGCCAATGACTTTGCCTGTGGCGTCATGTTGGTCTTGCACCTCGTGCGGCCAGAAATATTCGACACCGCCTTTCTCGCCTTTGCGCGAGTAAATATGGTTGAGCACCATGCCCTGGGTCAGCAGTTTGGTGAACGGCTCGTCCACCTTCACCAGCCCCAAATCACGCATCACCTTGGTCCAGAAACGCGCATACAGCAAATGCAGAATGGCGTGCTCGATACCGCCTATGTACTGATCCATGCCGCTGCCACCAACAGACACGCCTTCTTGGCGCATCCAATAGTCGGTGCCATCGGCCACCATCTTGTCGGCATTCGTTGGGTCGCAATAGCGCATGTAATACCAACTCGAATCGACAAACGTGTCCATGGTGTCGGTTTCGCGCCGCGCCTGTTTGCCGCAGGTTGGACACACCACACCTTGGTGAAAACCTTCGTGCTTGTGCAAGGGGTTGCCCGAGCCGTCAGGAATGCAGTCTTGCGGCAACACCACCGGCAGGTCTTTTTCGGGCACGGGCACAGCGCCGTGTTCGTCGCAATGGATGACGGGAATCGGCGTGCCCCAGTAACGCTGGCGGCTCACACCCCAGTCGCGCAAACGCCAGGTGATTTTTTTCTCGCCCAGGTTTTTGGCGGCCAGCAGTTCAGCCACTTTGCTGACGGCGTCTTTGCAACGCAAACCGTCCAGCACGCCGGAGTTGATGCAAACACCGTCTTTGGTGGCGTACCAGTCTTGCCAAGTGCGGTTGTCGAATGCAACAGCTTTGACCGAAGCAGTAGCAGCAGATGTGGGGCTTGCCCCTGGTGAGGAATCGGAGCCTGCGACTGACGAACCGGAGGCAAGACGCAAAGCAGTAGTACCAGCCGATGCGGAGACTGCCTTTGGCAAAGAGTCTTTCGGACTTGTTGTCGCAGATGCCTGAGCCGATGCGGTGACTGCCTTTGGCGAGGAGTCGGAGCTTGCGACCGACGAGCCCAATGCACCTGCTACCCCAGAAGTGTGGGCAGATGCGGAGGCTGCTTTCGGCGAGGAGTCGGAGCCTGCGACCGACGAGCCGGGAGCAGTCTGCGCATCTGCCGCTTCTTGCCCACCAAGTGCATATGATTTGAGCCCGGCCGTCGATGCAATGCCAACCACCTGTTTGATAGCCAACTTGTACTTCAACGCAAACGCAAAATCCCGTTCATCATGCGCCGGCACTCCCATGACCGCGCCGTCGCCATAGCTCATCAACACGTAGTTACCGATCCATACCGCCACCTGCTCCCCAGTCAATGGATGCGTCACCTTCAGGCCGGTGTCCATGCCGACCTTGTCCTTCAACGCCAGCTCGGCCTCGGTGGTACCACCGGCTTTGCATTCCTCAATGAACGCAGCCAGTTTGGGATTGCCAATGGCGGCATGCAGCGCCAGCGGATGCTCGGGCGCCACCGCACAAAACGTCACGCCCATGATGGTGTCGGCGCGCGTCGTGAACACATACATGCGGCCGTCTTGAATCAACTGACCGCTGGCATCCCGGATGTCGTGCGGGAACGCAAAACGCACACCCTCGGATTTGCCAATCCAGTTTTCCTGCATCAACCGGACCTTGTCCGGCCAGCCGTTCAACGTGGCCTTGGGGTTGCCGATTTGCACATGGTCAAGCAACTCCTGCGCGTAATCCGTGATCTTCAGGTAGTAGCCGGGAATTTCCCGCTTCTCCACCAATGCGCCGGTGCGCCAGCCTTTGCCGTCAATCACTTGCTCGTTGGCCAGCACGGTCTGGTCCACCGGGTCCCAGTTCACCACCTGGGTCTTGCGGTAGGCAATGCCTTTTTCAGCATTTTCAAAAACAGCCACTGGTTCCATTTGTAATAGCTTGCATCGCAGGTAGCGACTTCGCGCGACCAGTCGATGGCCAGGCCCATGGCCTGCATTTGCTGCTTCATGTAAGCGATGTTGTCAAAGGTCCACTTGGCCGGCGGCACGCCGTTTTTGAGCGCTGCGTTTTCAGCCGGCAAACCGAACGCGTCCCAGCCCATGGGCATGAGCACGTTAAAGCCCTTCATGCGCAAATGGCGCGTGAGCATGTCGTTGATGGTGTAGTTGCGCACATGGCCCATGTGCAATTTGCCGCTGGGGTAAGGCAGCATGGAGCAGGCGTAGTACTTGGGGCGCGACTTGTCTTCGGTGACGCGGTAAACATCTGCGTGCGTCCAGGCGGCCTGTACGGCCTTTTCTATGGCTGAAGCCTGGTAATCGCCGCTGCTGTTGCCGCCGGCGTGATCGGAATGGGAAGGGGTGTGTTGCATGGGGCTCAATAAGAAACCCCGTGCGCGCTCAGTTGCGCGGTGGCGGGGAGGTGGGTTGGATTTTAGGCGCAGGAGACTGCACCGCCAGCGACACACTGTGTAATTCGGATTTCTGGATTTCGGCCAGCACTTCGGCCACGCTGCCGTAGGGAACGGATTTGTCGACTTTGAGTTGCACTTCGGTGGTTTGTGCCGCCCCTGCGCGCAAGCTGAGTGCGGCGGCGAGCTGGCTGACGGACAACGCCTGGCCGTCAACTCTCAGTTGTCCGGTGCTGTCCAGCGCCACCTCGAGCAGCACCGGCTTGACCGGGACGGGCGGTGCATCGGCTTGCGGCAACTCCATGTGCAAGCCACTGGTCATCATGGGCGCGGCAATGATAAAAATGACCAGCAGCACCAACATGACATCGACCAGCGGCGTGACATTGATGTCGCCCATGGGCGCATGGGACTGGCGTTTTTCAAATTCACCGAATGCCATGCAAACACTCAAGCTTTGTGATGCGCAGCGGACTGGGCCAGGGCGCGCAAGTCATAAGCCAAGCCTTCGAGCTCGGCATCCAGGCGGGCCAGGCGGCGGCCCATCAGGTTGTAGGCCATGACTGCGGGGATAGCAACAGCCAGACCGACGGCGGTCATGACCAGCGCTTCGCCGACCGGCTGGGCCACTTTGTCCAAGGTGTACTGTCCGGCGACCGCCAGATTGGTGAGTGCATGAAAAATGCCCCAGACCGTGCCCAGCAAGCCGATGAAGGGCGCGGTGGCGCCTATGGTGGCCAACAAGTCCTGGCCCCACTGAAGCCGGGCACGTACCGTTTGCAAGGCTTCGCGCAAGCGGCGGGTCAATTGGTCTTCCCGGCTGGCGGCAGCGGCCAGACCGCTTTCAGGCGTGGTTGCGGCTGCGTCTAACAGCAGCGTGAACATGGCTTGAGGGTCTGCCCCCAGCCAGTGCGCGCGCGCCTGTGTCCAATCCGAGGCTTGCCAGAACAAGGCTTTGCAAGTTGCAAGCTGCCTAACGGCCAGCCGCAGCAACCAGCTTTTATAAAGAATGATGAACCAGCTGGCCACGGACATGGACAGCAGCAACAGCGTGACAGCCCGGCTCACGCCATCGGCCTGGGCCAGCATGTCCCACAAATTCATGGCTGCTGGCCTACCTGCTTTAAGCCGAGCACATCAAACATGTCGAACAATCCGCTGCGCTGTTGCGCCAGAAAACGCACGGCGCGCAAACTGCCCTGGGCATAGGTGCTGCGGCTGGCGGATTTGTGGGTGATTTCTATGCGCTCGCCTTCGGTGGCAAACATCACCGTGTGGTCGCCGACGATGTCGCCGCCGCGAATAGTGGAAAAACCTATGCTGCCGTCCACACGTTCGCCGGTATGGCCATAGCGCTCATACACCGCACAGTCTTTCAATTGACGGCCTTGCGCCGAGGCGATGACTTCACCCATCTTCAGTGCAGTGCCTGAGGGTGCATCCACTTTATGCTTGTGGTGCGCCTCGATGATTTCAATGTCGTAACCCTTGTTCAGCGCCGTGGCTGCCAGCTCCAGCAATTTGAGCGTGACATTCACGCCCACGCTCATATTGGGCGCCATGACGATAGCAATCTCGCGGCTGGCGGCTTGAATCTCGGCCTTTTGCGCGTCGGTAAACCCGGTGGTGCCTATGACCATTTGCACACCGAGTCGGTGGCATGCCGCCAGATGCTGCATGGTGCCTTCGGGACGGGTGAAGTCGATCAGCACTTGTGCGTTTTTCAAACCCTCGCCCATATCGTCGCTGATCCATACACCGGCGGGCTTGCCGAGAAAAGCGGCGGCATCGGTTGCGATATGCGGGCTGCTTGCAATGTCCAGTGCACCTGCAAGTTGCGTGTCACCGGCCTGCATGACTGCCTCGATCAACATACGGCCCATGCGCCCACTGGCACCAGCAATCGCGATACGGCGAGGGGAAGAGTTGTTATAAGTCATGGTGCAAACACCTCAAGGCGCCTTGGGTTCCAGAGGAGGATAGGTTTTCGCGGGACCGCTGGCATCGGCAGGTGCATCTACAGCAACAGGAGCGGGACTTGTCTTGCGGAATTTTTCCAAATCCTGCTCGGAAGCTTTGAGCGCAGGAACCTTGATGTTTTCAGAACGGTTGGTGGTCAATTTTTCAGCGAATTCGGATTCGCTGGGTAATTCCTCTGCGTCAACCCGTTCAAACACTTCGTCCTTGAAAAAAACCGATAGCTTGCGTTGCTGAGGGGCCGTGCCCTGGCGCTTGATGGTAAATGCGTAATCCCAGCGATTGGCATGAAACACACTGGCGATCAAAGGGGTACCGAGAATTTCCCTGACTTGTTTGCGGCTCATACCCGGTCTCAATGCCTGCAACTGTTCCTTGGAGACGAAATTGCCTTGAACGACTTCTGCCCGGTAGGGCGTCATCCTTTTCATGGCCTTGGAGACTGGGTCTTCCACAAAAGAGCAGGCAGCCAGACTGACGAGGAGGAACAGACCGCAGCTGCGCGCCGATAGAGGTTGCCAAGAAGTCATGTTGGGGAATAAGCAGGCTATGATAAATCCATTGTAACGATGGGTCATGGCTGCGTTCCCATGGCGGCGAAAGGTTGATATGCAGTTCATAGGTGATTTAAAAAATACCGGCTTGAAAGCCACCTTACCGCGCATCACCATTTTGGAATTGTTCCAAAAAAGCGGGCAGCGCCACATGAGCGCCGAAGATGTGTACCGCCTGGTGCTGAATGAACGCGCCGACATCGGCTTGGCCACCATTTACCGGGTACTGATGCAGTTTGAACAAGCCGGCCTGCTCACGCGCAGCCAGTTTGAAGGCGGCAAGGCGGTCTATGAGCTCAACGAAGGCCAGCACCACGACCACCTGGTTTGCCTAGATTGCGGCCGAGTGGAAGAGTTTTTTGATGCAGAAATCGAAAAGCGCCAGCACGATATAGCGCGGGCTAAGGGTTTCGAGATTGCCGACCATGCGCTCAGCCTGTATGCGCATTGTTCACGCAACCCCTGCCCTAACAAAAACGCCTAGTCCACCTGGTTGGATTCCATGGCCTCACGGTGGCGCGCCACAAATTTCTCGTAGGTATCAATTCCGCGCAACTGCAAAATCGTGTTGCGTACTGCGGCTTCTACCAGCACCGCGATATTGCGACCGGCCACCACCTGTATCACGACTTTGCGCACCGCAATGCCGAGCACATCATGGGTTAACGGTTCATGCGGCAAACGGTCGTAGTCGCGCTCCAGGGTTTCCTTGCGCACCAGGTGTACGATCAGTTTTAGCCGCATTTTGCGGCGTACCGCTGTTTCGCCGAAAATAGCTTGTATATCCAGCAAACCAATGCCGCGCACTTCCAGCAGGTTTTGCAGCAAGGCCGGGCAACGCCCTTCCAGGGTGGTCTGGTTGATGCGGTACAAATCCACAGCGTCATCGGCGACTAAACCGTGACCACGGGAAATCAGCTCCAGCCCGAGTTCGCTTTTGCCCAGGCCCGATTCGCCGGTGATCATCACGCCCATGCCCAAAATGTCCATGAACACGCCATGCAAGGTGGTGCGGTCGGCGAAATGCTTGGACAAATACGCGCGCAGCAGGTCGATCACAAAGGAGGCTGACTCGGCGGTCACAAACATAGGGATGTGCGCCTGCTCGCACATCTTTAAGAGCGCCGGGGTAGGGGTCTGGCCATCGGCCACCACCAGCACCGGCGGCTCCAGCGTCACGATGCGCGCGACCCGGCGCTCGCCCACCTGGGCATCGGCGTGAGACAAGTATTCGACTTCGCGCTGGCCCAGCACTTGCAAGCGGTAAGGGTGTATGTAATTAAGGTAGCCAACCAGATCTGCGCCTGAGCGCGCCATGCGCACCGCGACTTCATCAAAATGACGTTCTTTGGCGCTTTGGCTGGCCACCCATTGCCAGTTCAACCGCCGTCTGAAGTCTTCAAATAAAACATCAGCGCTGACGACGGTAGGTTTCAAAACAGCGTCGGCTTAAACGGTTTGTACCGATTGCCAGTTGGCGATCAGATGGTGCAGTTCCTGGGCATCATTGCAGCTTTTGAGTTTGTCGCGCAATACAACGTCGCTCAACATTTCGGCAATTTCTGACAGAATTTCCAGATGCTTTTGGGTAGAGGCCTCCGGTACCAGCAGAAAAATCATCAAACACACTGGTTTTTCATCCGGGGAGTCAAAGCCTATGGGGTCGGCCAGGCGAAACACCGCAGCCAATGGCGTCTTCATGCCCTTGATGCGGCCATGCGGTATAGCCACGCCGTAACCCAGACCGGTAGAGCCCAGACGCTCACGGGCAAAAAGACTGTCTGCCACCAACGCACGGTTTAAGCCGTGCAAATTCTCAAACAGCAAACCGGCTTCCTCAAAAGCACGTTTTTTGCTGGTCGCGTCTACCTGCACAAGCGCTTGTGCAGCAGGCAATATGGCAGCGAGTCTGTTCATGATTGGGGGCTGATTATGCACCTAGATTTGATGTCAAGCTAGGGTAAATATTGATAACTTTCATATTATAGAAAAACCCGGCAAAAAAAACCGCCTGACGGGCAGGCGGTTGTGTGGGGCCAGAGCGGCCGGTTTCAGTTCATCAATTCACGTTTGACGCTGCTGTGATGGTGGTCCTGCAACCTGTCCTTGTGGCGCACCACTTGACGATCCAACTTGTCGACGAGATCGTCGACGGCCGCATACAAATCCTGACTGGCGGATTCAGCGAACAAATCGCTGCCCTTGACGTGGATATTGCATTCGGCTCGCTGCCGTCCTTGCTTTTCTTTCTGCTTTTCCACCGACAGCAACACGCGCACATCGACCACCTGGTCAAAATGCCGCATGACGCGATCGAGTTTTTGAATGACATAACCACGCAAAGCAGGCGTGACTTCCAGATGATGACCGCTGATCGTTAAATTCATACAAACCCTCCGGACAAAAACCTGTGCCAGACGCCCGGGCCTCATGCCTGAACGTTGACAGGTCACCTCCACTATGCGCCCAGTTGCTGAAAAAAGCAAACCGCAGCGCAATAAACCTTCATGCCCGTGGCAGCACCAAACCAAATTCAACCTGTGGCCCCTTAGCCGCAGCCCCTAATCGCTATGCATCTTGACCCGCTGCGCCAGCACATAGGCCAGCAAGGAGGCTGCCACAGCCGCCACAGCACATAACCAGTAATGCGTCACCTCACCTTGCGCGTTGCGCTGTATCAACAAGCCGCCCAGCCAGGTGGCCAGGCCCATGGACACCGACTGCACCGCGCCGTTCAAGGACATGAAAGTACCGCGGAATTGCGGCAGAGCCGCCGAGGTCAGCAAGGCCATGCCGGGGATCATGCGCGCATTCATGCAGAAAAACAGGCTGGACGACACAAACAGGACCAGCGCCAAAGGTGCGGTTTGCATCAAGGTGGTGACGGTCAAAGGCAGCATAGACAGCAACAACATGCGCTGAAACATGAGCCGCTTACCGACCCGGTCTGTGAGTATGCCTACCCAGCGCGCGCTCAGCAAAGTCACGACGCCGCCGCTCAAATAAATAAGCGGTATTTCAGACGCCAGCAACACCTTGTTGGCCTGCATGTAAAGCGTGATGTAGGGCACAACAGTGAAAGCGGCAAACATCATGGCGCAAGACATGGCCAGGGCACGCCGGTGGTTGGCATCGGCCAGCACGCCGCGAACAGCAAACAACATGTTCTGGCCTCTGGCCTGTGCCACGTGTTGGTCCAGGCGCGGCAGGCTGAACACGGCCGCCAGACCCACCAAAGCGCAGACCGCAGCAATGGCGATAAAGCTGCTGTGCCAGCCGGCATGGTTGGCCAGAAACAAACCGGACGGTACGCCCATGACGGTGGCCAGCGAAAACGAGGTCATCACCAGGCCGGTGGCACGCCCGCGCCGTGCAAACGGAATCACATCGCCGATGACGGTTTGCGTCATGGCCGACAAAATGCCGCCGAACATGCCGGCGGCGATTCTGGCGAGCATCAACATGCCGTAGGTAGGCGCCAGCGCGCAGCCAAGGGTGGTCAAAGCGAACAAGACATAAATGCTCAACAGCAGGCCTTTGCGCTCAAAGCGGTCGACAAACGAAGCCGCCAGCAGGCCAGACAGACCGGCGGCAAAGGTGTAAGCAGAGACCAGCAAGCCGAATTGCGCATCAGTGATCTGAAACAAGGCTGTGAGTTGCGGACCCAGGGGCATCATGATCATGAAATCGACCACGTGGGTAAATTGGATGCCGGCCAGGGTCAACAGCAATGCCCGCTCGCGCCCGGGCTTTAAATCAGTGTGCATGCAGCAAGGCCCAAAGCAAACCGGCGACTTTAACAGTCAGTCGATATGTCACAAAGCAGTGCCATAATTCACGCTTGATTATCAACGGAGCGTACTCCTTGGAAACCTACCCTAGTCGGTAGCTTTCGATCCACTGGCACCAGGCCGGGCGGCATCGAAAGCGAACCTTACCCTTTCATCCGCCCTTTCACGCACTGAGATTTGCCATGCTCAATATTTTTTCGCTGGCCAATGGCCGCCTGTTTCAGGAAGAAATTTCCTCGCTCGAAGAGCTGTCCCGTTTTCAACCTATATGGGTTGATTTAGAGTCTCCCACGCCCGAAGAAAAGCGCTGGATCAGCCAGCACTTTGATGTTCAAGTCCCGGATGACGCCATGGACGAGGACATTGAAGAGTCCGCGCGTTTTTACGAAGAAGACAACGGCGAGTTACATATCCGCTCCGACTTTTTGATCGCCGACATTGATGAGCCGCGCGCGGTGCGTGTGGCTTTCATTTTGAACCAGCACAACGACGCTTTGAAAAGCCACGGCGTGCTTTTTTCTGTTCATGAAGAAGATTTGCCGGTTTTCAGACTGCTGCGACTGCGGGCACGACGCGCCCCGGGCTTGATTGAAGACGCCAAGGACGTGTTGCTTGAATTGTTTTCAGTCGACGCTGAATACTCAGCCGACACACTCGAAGGCATTTACGATGAACTGGAAAAAGTCAGCAAGATGGTCTTGTCAGGCGATGTGACCGACGAACTCGCCGGCGAAGTGCTGGCAGAGATTGCGCGCCAGGAAGATTTGAACGGCCGCATACGCCGCAACATGATGGACACCCGTCGCGCCCTGAGTTTCACCATGCGGCTGCGCATGCTCAACGCCGAGCAATTTGACGATGCCCGCCAGATTCTGCGCGACATAGATTCACTCGACAGCCACACCGCATTTTTGTTCGACAAGATCAACTTTTTGATGGATGCCACCGTGGGTTTCATCAATATCAACCAGAACAAGATCATCAAAATCTTTTCGGTGGCCAGCGTGGCCTTGCTGCCGCCTACGCTGATCGCCAGCGTGTACGGCATGAACTTTCAGTTCATCCCTGAATTGCAATGGTCGTTCGGCTACGGCTATGCACTGGCCTTGATGGCCGCCAGCGCGGTTGTACCCATGATTTATTTCCGTCGCCGCGGCTGGCTGAAATAAAACCCGGCTGCAGCTTCACCGCCCGAACAGCTGCCGCAGTCCCGCTTGATCCGGGCGATAAATAACGCCTTTTTCAGTGATCAATGCACTGACCAGTTCGGCCGGCGTCACATCAAACGCCGGATTGCGAACTTGCACACCTGCCGGCGCCCAGCGCTGTGCGCCAAACCCGGTGACTTCGTCATGGCTGCGCTCCTCGATGGGAATAGCGTCTCCATGCGGCAATTGCATATCGATAGTCGACAAGGGGCAGGCCACATAAAAAGGGATGTTGTGCCGGTGCGCCAACACCGCCACCATGTAAGTGCCTATTTTGTTGGCCACGTCGCCGTTGGCCGCCACCCGGTCGGTGCCGACAATGACCGCGTCTATCTCGCCGCATTTCATCAAATGCCCGGCCATGTTGTCGGTGATCAGCGTGACCGGAATGTTTTCCTGCACCATTTCCCAGGCGGTCAGTCTGGCACCTTGCAAAAACGGACGGGTTTCATCGGCAAACACAGAGATTTTTTTGCCTGCCTCAACCGCCGAGCGGATCACCCCCAGCGCCGTGCCGTGACCGGCGGTGGCCAAGGCGCCTGCATTGCAATGGGTCAACACCCGCGCACCGTCTTTCAATAAGGCGGAGCCGAAATCGCCCATGGCGCGGTTGATGCGCACATCTTCTGCGCTGATCTCATGCGCCAGCGCCAACAACGCTGCAGCCATTTGTACTTGTGACTGATGCGCGTGGGCTTGGAGAAACTCTTTCACGCGCTGCAAGGCCCAGAACAAATTCACCGCGGTCGGGCGGCTGGCCGCCAAGACTTGGAAACCGTGAGCCATGGCTTGCTCAAAGCCTGGCTTATCCGCATGCTGATACGCCAGCGCCTGCAAAGCCACGCCGTAGGCCGCCGCACACCCGATGGCAGGCGCGCCGCGCACCACCATGCTGCGTATGCCTTCGGCAACTTCGTCGGCATTGGCATAGGACAAGTATTCAAAGCGCATAGGCAAAATGCGCTGATCAATCATCTCCAGCTTGTCGGCACGCCAGCGCAAGGTTTCAACCCGGCTGTTGTCAGCAGTGCTTGTCATGCGTTGGTTTGCCCGTATGTTTTGAATTTTTCATGCACAGCTTGCATTTGCAAAGCATCCAGAATTGTCGGCTCACCAAGTTGCAGCGCAGTCCAGTATTGTTCGCACAAGGACTCGACTTCGATGGCCACCGCCACCGCTTTTTTCAAATCAACGCCCAAGGCAATCAAGCCGTGGTTGCCCAGCAAACAGGCTTTGCGGTCACGCAGAGCTTCAATTGCATGATCAGATAAGTCTTGGGTGCCAAACAATGCATAAGGCGCGCAACGTATGCTGTCGCCCCCGGCGATGGCAATCATGTAATGAAACGCAGGAATCTCGCGGTGCAGGCAGGCGAAAGCGGTGGCAAACCTGGAGTGTGTATGCACAATGGCACCGACATCAGTTCGTGAGACCAGGATATCGCGGTGAAACCGCCATTCGCTGGAAGGCTTGCCCGGGCCCGTCGGTTCACCGTTGAAGTCCATGTGCACCATGGACTGCGGGCTCAAGTCCTGTGCTGCAATACCCGACGGTGTCACCAACCATTGATCGCCGACACGTACCGACAGGTTGCCGGTGCTGCCCCGGTTCAATCCGACGGCGTCGAGTTGCAAAGCGGCGGCCAGCATTTGCTCGCGCAGCGATTGTTCATTGGCAAAGCCTGGTGCTGGTGTGCTCATTCAAGCTGCGGTTCTGAGAATCCGCCCGGCGACGGCGTCAAGTTTGGCAGCCAGTGCCGGGTCGCGCGCCTGCGGCGCGGTGATGATGGCGAATTCCAAGGCTTTGCGGCAAGCGCAAGCATCGGCGTGTTTGTCAGCCGCCAACGCAGGCGTCACCGCCTTGACCAGCGCCCTGGCATTGTCAGCGTTGGCCAGCAACACTTTGACGATGGTATCCACCGTCACTGCATCATGGTCCGGGTGCCAGCAATCGAAATCGGTCACCATGGCCACCGAGGCATAGCAAATCTCGGCTTCACGCGCCAGTTTGGCCTCGGGCATATTGGTCATACCAATCACATCGCAACCCCATTGACGGTAAAGCCGGGATTCAGCCAGGGTGGAGAACTGCGGCCCTTCCATGACCAGGTAGGTGCCGTTTCTGACCACCGGCAGTTGCAGGCCGCGCGCAGCAGTTTCAAGGTGATTGCCTAGCCGGTTGCATACCGGGTGAGCCATGGACACATGAGCCACCAATCCGGTGGCGAAAAAACTTTTTTCACGGGCGAAACTGCGGTCAATGAACTGATCGACGATAACGAAAGTGCCTGGTGGCAATTCCTCTTTGAGGGAACCAACAGCACTGACTGAGATCAAGTCGGTCACTCCAGCGCGTTTGAGTGCATCGATATTGGCGCGGTAATTGATGGCAGACGGCGGAATTTTGTGACCGCGCCCGTGGCGCGGCAAAAACACCATGGGCTGACCATTGAGATGACCGAACAGGCATTCATCGGAAGGCTCACCAAAGGAAGAATTTATCTTCTTCCATTGCTTGTCTTGCAAGGCCTCAATGTCGTAGACACCGCTGCCGCCGATGATGCCTATGACGCCAGTGCTATTGACGGTCATGTTCTTCTCCTGCTCAAAGCCGGCGCTTTGTGAACGGCTTTATTCAATCGCCTTGACCATGTCTTCAACGACCTTTTTCGCATCGCCGAACACCATCATGGTTTTGTCCATGTAGAACAACTCGTTGTCTAGGCCAGCATAGCCTGCGGCCATAGAGCGCTTGTTGACAATGATGGTTTTGGCTTTGTAGGCTTCCAGAATAGGCATGCCGTAGATGGCGCTGCCCTTGATCATGGCGGCGGGGTTGACCACATCGTTAGCGCCCAGAACGATAGCTACATCCACCTGACCAAATTCGCCGTTGATGTCTTCCATCTCGAACACCTGGTCGTAAGGCACTTCGGCCTCGGCCAGCAACACGTTCATATGTCCCGGCATGCGGCCTGCCACCGGGTGTATGGCGTATTTCACCGTGATGCCTTTGTGGGTGAGTTTTTCTGCCAGTTCTTTCACAGCGTGCTGCGCGCGCGCGACCGCCAAGCCGTAACCGGGCACGATGACCACGGTTTCAGCATTGCCCAAAATAAAGGCTGCGTCATCCGCGCTGCCGCTTTTCACCGGGCGCTGCTCAGCGCTACCAGCCACCGCGGTGCCCGCTTCACCGCCGAAGCCGCCCAGAATCACGTTGAAGAACGAGCGGTTCATCGCCTTGCACATGATGTAGGACAGGATGGCACCGGACGATCCGACCAGCGAACCGGCAATGATCAACATGCTGTTGTTCAGCGAAAAACCGATACCAGCCGCTGCCCAGCCCGAGTAGCTGTTGAGCATGGACACCACCACCGGCATATCGGCACCACCGATAGGGATGATGATGAGTACACCCAGCACAAACGACAGCGCCAGCATGATGAGGAAGGCGTCCCAGTTGCCAGTGAACATGAAGAACACGCCCAGGCCCAAAGTAGCCACGCCTATCGCTAGGTTCAGCATGTGCTGACCGGCAAACACCACCGGCGCGCCCTGGAACAAACGGAATTTGTATTTGCCCGAGAGCTTGCCGAAAGCGATGACCGAGCCGCTGAAGGTGATAGCACCAATCGCCGCACCTAAGAACAACTCCAAGCGGTTTCCATTGGGAATGTCCAGCGTGCCCAAACCTTGAGCCACGATACCGAAGGCCGCGGGTTCGACCACTGCGGCAATCGCGATGAACACCGCCGCCAAGCCGATCATGCTGTGCATGAACGCGACCAGCTCGGGCATTTTGGTCATCTCAACACGCTGCGCCATGACGGCACCGGCACCGCCGCCGATCACCAGACCGAGCAGTACCCAGCCGAGGCCGTCGGCGTGACCGGCCAGATTGACGATCAGCGCGGCGGTGGTGATCACGGCTATCGCCATGCCGCTCATGCCAAACAGATTGCCGCGAATCGACGTGGTCGGGTGCGACAGCCCCTTGAGCGCCTGAATAAACAAAATACTGGCTGCCAGGTACAAAAGAACAACGAGGTTCATGCTCATTTTTCAGCTCCTGTCTTGGGGGCTTTTTTCTTGAACATTTCCAGCATGCGTCGGGTCACCAGAAAGCCGCCGAACACATTGACAGCCGCCAGCGCCACCGCCAGCACGCCCATGGTTTTACCCAGCGGCGTCACGGTGAGAGCCGCCGCCAGCATGGCGCCGACGATGATGATGGCCGAGACCGCATTCGTCACCGCCATCAAAGGCGTGTGCAATGCGGGTGTGACGTTCCAGACCACGTGGTAGCCGACGTAAATCGCCAGCACAAAAATAATGAGGTTAGTGATGGTGTGGTCCATGCTTATTTCCTTTTGACGTCGCCGCCCTGTGTCATCAGGCAGGCCGCCACGATGTCGTCTTCCATGTCAACGGTGAATCCCTTGTCTTTGGGCAGCACCAGTTTCAAAAAATCCAGCACATTGCGTGCATACAGCGCCGAAGCGTCTGCCGCCACCAGTGCCGGCAAATTGGTTTCGCCGACCAGCGTGACGCCGTGCTTGACCACGGTGCGGTCGGTTTCGGTCAAGGGGCAATTCCCGCCTACGCCATTGGCACCTTTACCGGCCGCCAAGTCGATGATGACCGAACCGGGCTTCATGCTTTTCACCATCTCTTCGGTGATCAGCACCGGCGCGGCGCGTCCGGGAATCAAGGCGGTGGAAATGACCGCATCGGCCTGCGCCACGCGCTTGGCCACTTCCAATTTCTGACGGTCCAGCCAGCTCTGGGGCATAGGGCGTGCATAACCGCCCACGCCTTCGGCTGCTTCTTTTTCTTCAGCGGTTTCATAGGGCACGTCGATGAACTTGGCGCCTAGCGACTCGACTTGTTCTTTCACGCTGGGGCGCACGTCCGAGGCTTCGATGACTGCGCCCAGACGTTTGGCGGTGGCAATCGCCTGCAAACCGGCGACACCCACGCCCAAAATAACGACCCGCGCGGCCTTGACGGTACCGGCAGCGGTCATCAACATGGGGAAAAAGCGCTGGTATTTGTCTGCCGCCATCATCACGGCTTTGTAACCGGCGATGTTGGCTTGCGATGACAACACGTCCATGCTTTGCGCGCGCGTGGTGCGCGGTGCGGCTTCCAGCGCAAAGCTGGTCAGCCCCGCAGCAGCAATGGCTTGCAAGCCTTCGGCGTCAAACGGGTTGAGCATGCCCACCAATGCGCTGCCGGATTTCATGTGCTTCAACTCAGTAGCAGACGGTGTGCGAACTTTGAGCACCAGTTCAGCGCCCAAGGCACCGACAGCGTCGGTGATTTGTGCACCCACGGCTTCATAAGCCGCATCGGTGACGCTGGCAGCGACACCGGCGCCGGATTGCACCGCGACCGTATGGCCTTGGGCAATGATTTTTTTTGCCGTTTCAGGGGTCACGGCAACACGGGTCTCGCCCGCCGCGGTTTCGGCAGGAACGCCAATCAGCATGGTTATCTCCTCTACTCAATGGGCGAGAATCATCGCAGATTCACGATAAGCCCTTAAAAGAGAGCATTTTGCACCATGACACACCGTTGGAAGCCCAGTGTGACCGTCGCTGGCATCATAGAAAAAGACGGGCGCTTTCTGCTGGTCGAAGAGCACACCCCCAAAGGCCTGATGTTCAACAACCCGGCCGGTCACCTGGACCCGGGCGAGTCGCCGCTGCAAGCCTGCGTGCGCGAGGTGCTGGAGGAAACCGCTTATGCATTCACGCCAACGGCCTTGGTAGGTATTTACCTGTCGCGCTTCAGCAAACCTGCGACGCCTGAAGACCCGGATGAAGACATCACTTATTTGCGGTTCGCCTTCACCGGTGAATTGGGTGCACATGATCCACAGCGACAACTAGACACCGGCATAGTGCGAACGCTATGGATGAGCATGGACGAAATGCAGGCCAGTCATGAGCGGCATCGCAGCCGTTTGTTGATCCGCTGCGCCGAGGATCACTTGCGCGGTATACGTTTACCGCTGGACGTGATTTATACGGATGCCAGCGTCTTCATGCCCGGCGGGCCGGCCTGATTCAAGGCTTGAGTATTTCCGCCGCCGGGTCTTCCGCCGCCATGACCTGCCGCGCCCAGGGTGCCAGACGCGCGGTATCTGAACGCAGCACTTCCTGTTTGACCCGCAGTATCTGAGTCGGGTGCATAGAGAAATACCGTAAACCCAAACCCAGTAGCAAACGCGTCAGGGCCGGGTCACCGGCCATTTCGCCGCACAAAGCCACCTCTTTACCGCCCGCCGCGCCCTGAGCAATCGTGTCTGCCAGCAAATACAAGATGGCCGGGTGTAAGGGGTCGTACAAATGCGCCACCTGCTCGTCAGCCCGGTCGATGGCCAGCGTGTACTGAATCAAATCGTTGGTGCCTACCGATAAAAAATCAAAATGCTTGAGAAACAGCGGCAAGCTCAAGGCCGCAGCCGGCACTTCAATCATGGCGCCCACAAGCAGGGGGCCGTAGGACAAGGATTTTTTGTCCAACTGCCGACGCGCCTGTTCCAGCAGCTGAAAGGTCTGGTGAATTTCTCTGGCGTGCCCCAGCATAGGAATCAGCAAATTGACTTTGCCGTGCGCCGCCGCACGCAATATGGCGCGCAATTGGCTCAAAAACATGCCCGGATCTGCCAGACTCCAACGTATGGCACGCAGTCCAAGCGCAGGGTTTAAGTGGGCCTGGTCTTTGGCGGTGCGGTCCAGCGGTTTGTCTGCGCCTACGTCTACCGTGCGTATGGTCACCGGCAAGCCTTGCATGCCTTCGACCGCGCGTTTGTAGGCCTGGTATTGCTCTTCTTCGTCCGGCAAGCGGCCTTCGCGACCCATGAATAAAAATTCGCTGCGGAACAAACCGACACCGGCAGCGCCCATGTCCATGGCAATGCGGGTGTCTTCGGGCAATTCGATATTGGCCAGCAAGTGAATGTGCTTGCCGTCCAGCGTCACAGCCGGTGTGTGTCTTAAACGCGCGAGTCGCTCGCGCTCTAATTCGGCCTGGCGTTGTTTGAAAGCGTATTCGGCCAGGATGATGGGTGACGGGCCGACGATGATGACGCCTGCATCGCCGTCGATGATGACCCAATCGTCCTGGCGCACCAACTGGCTCGCGTTGCGCGCGCCCACAACCGCGGGTATGTCCAGGCTGCGCGCCACGATGGCGGTGTGCGAGGTCTTGCCGCCGACGTCGGTAACAAAACCGGTGAACACGCTTTGCTTGAATTGCAACATATCGGCCGGTGACAAATCGTGGGCGATCAACACCAGTGGGACTTCATGGTTATCGTCTAGCAAATGGTCTTGGTGCCACGAGCTTGTCGGTTTGCGCACGGCGGGTTGCGGCAAACTGGTCGGCAATCCTTTCATGTGCCGCAGCAAACGCTCGACCACTTGCTCGAGGTCGCCTTTGCGCTCGCGCAAATACGCGTCTTCCATGTCGTCAAACTGTCTGGCCACCACTTCGAGCTGCGAGGTCAGCGCCCACTCGGCGTTATAGAGCCGGTCTGTCACCCAGTGCTTGACGCCGTCGGCCAGCATCTCGTCCTGTAACAACATCATGTGCACTTCAAGGAGCGCCGGCAACTCGGGCGGCGCGTCCTTGGGCACAGATTGGTGCAAACGCTGCACCTCGGCCATCACCGCAGCACGCGCCTGCGTGATGCGCAGCAACTCCTCTTCAATCTGGTCTGGCTTGATGAAATAATGAGCCACATCCACCCGGCTGCTGGCCACCAGCACCGCTTTGCCTATGGCTATACCGCGAGCAACCGCCAGACCGTGGATGGAGAAGGTCATAAAAGCGTCATTGCCCTTCGTCAAATTTATCGGCGATCAGTTTTAACAAGGCCTGCATGGCTTCCTGCTCCTGTTCGCCTATGGTTTCAATGCTGATTTCGGTGCCCATGCCGGCCGCCAACATCATCACGCCCATGATGCTTTTGGCATTCACCCGGCGATCGCCACGCGTCACCCAGACTTCGCAGGGAAAGCTGCCGGCCATTTTGGTCAATTTGGCCGAGGCCCGCGCGTGTAAGCCCAGTTTGTTGCAAACCACTGTATTTGTTTTCATCACTGCTTTTGAAATTGTTATGTATTGACTGGATTGCCTTCAAGCCGGCAAACCCCTTGTGTACCACCATCCATTGCACGCTCGGTCAGTTGGTCCAGACTTTCATGCCGGTAGCAAACCGTTCTTAAAAGCATGGGCAGATTCACACCTGCCACCAATCTTGTGTTGGGCCCGTTGACCAGCCGCCGGGCCACGTTGGCCGGTGTGGCCCCCGTCACATCAGTCAACACCAAGGTATCTGACTCAGGCTCAGCCGCCAGCAACAGGCGCGCTGCCGACAAACTGTCCTCCGGCGCTTCATGCGGCGGGATATCCATAGCCATGACTTCAGCGCTGCAATCGGGAAAGACGTGCAAAGCACAATCCCTCAAGGCGTTGGCCAAAGGTGCGTGGGCAATGATCAAAATGCGTGTGCTCATGTACGGGACTCCGGCTGGATTATCACCGCTCGCCCGGTTCAGTCCTTGTTAAGAGACAATGTCAGCATGCATTCACTTGATGGCATCAAAGTTTTGGATTTGTCCCGGGTGCTGGCCGGCCCCTGGTGTACACAAACCCTGGCCGACTTGGGCGCAGACGTGGTCAAGGTCGAGCGACCCGGCGTCGGAGACGACACCCGCGGCTGGGGCCCGCCTTTTTTACCAACCGCGGCGCAAACCGACAGTGCAGAATCCGCCTATTTTTTAGGCGCCAACCGCAACAAACGCTCCATCACCTGCGACCTGTCCAGCGCTGACGGCCAGCAACTGATTCGTGCGCTGGCTGTGAAAGCAGATGTGGTGGTGGAGAACTTCAAGGTCGGCGATATGCAACGCTACGGGCTTGACTACGCTTGCCTCAAAGCCATCAATCCACGCCTAGTGTATTGCAGCATCACCGGATTCGGCCAAACAGGTCCTTATGCAGATCGCGCCGGTTATGACTTTGCGGTACAGGCCATGGGCGGCTTGATGAGCCTCACCGGCGAGCGCGACGACGCAGGCGGCGGGCCGCAAAAAGTCGGTGTCGCCGTGGCTGATTTATTCACAGGCATGTACGCCACGGTATCTATCCTGGCGGCCTTACGCCACGTGGAGCGCACCGGCACCGGCCAGCACATAGACATGGCTTTGCTGGACACGCAGGTAGCGATGCTGGCCAATCTGGGCGCCAATTACCTGATCAATTCCCCGCCTAAGCCGCCGCCGGGTCGCATGGGCAATGCACACGTGAATATCGTTCCCTACCAGGTGTTTGAGGTGGCTGCCAACCCGGCAGGAGAACGCGATTTTTTGATTGTCGCGGTGGGCAATGATTCCCAGTACGCCAAATTCTGTGATTGCATAGGACACCCTGAATGGGCAAGCGATGAGCGCTTTGTGCGCAACCAGGGCCGGGTCATACACCGTGATCTGCTGGTTCCTATGCTGGCTTCAGCCTTGATGGCGCACGGCAAAAAACACTGGCTGGCCTTGCTAGAGGCCGCCAAGGTGCCGTGCGGGCCGATCAATAATCTGGCCGAGGTGTTTGTAGATCCGCATGTGCTCGAGCGCGGCATGGTGCAACAGTGGCAGCATCCGCTCAAAGCCGGTTTGTCGCTGGTGGCAAGCCCGATCAAAATGAGCGAAACACCGGTGCGCCAAGACTTACCGCCACCCATGCTGGGCCAGCACACTCAACAGGTCATTGATGAGTGGCTGGACTGATCAACAGCAAAAACTCACTTATTGCGGAAATTATCGTGACAGTTTTTGCACGTACCGCCGGTGGCACCGACTGCTGATTTCAAGTCTTCCAGTTTGCCGGTTTTGGCCGCTGCAGACAGTTTGACCGCTTCGGCCTGCATTTTTTCTGCGGCGTCCTTGAACTTGGCGTTGTCTGTCCAGATTTCGGGCTTGGCTTTGGTATTGCCGCCTTGGTCCGTGCCTTCGCCAAAGCCTGCCCACGGCAGTTTAGACATGGTTTCGACCAATGCGGCATTGTCGGCTGCGGCTTTGGCATCAAACGGGATTTTTCCCTGAGCCATGGCAGCCAGCCGGGTGAAATGTTGGCCCATGACAAACAAGGCGCTTTGGCGGTACTTGATGGCGTCTTCGGCTTTGGCAAACTGGGCTTGCGCCGGGAATGACAGGCAAGCACTCATGAATAACGAGGTGTAAAGCACGGTTTTCAACATTAAAAACTCCTGAGGTTATTTTTGAAGTTTAGCCTTGCTGGTTTTTTTCCGCTCTCAGGTCTAGTACCATGTTCAGGCCTTATGAATGAATCTGTAACCATGCCAACCGTTGTCAAAGTCTGGGATTTGCCCACCCGCTTGTTTCACTGGCTGCTGCTGGCCAGTGTGTGCGGCTCAGCCCTCAGCGTTTTTTATTTTGAAAACATGGCTTGGCATGCTTACTGTGGTTATGTCGTGCTGACACTGCTGCTATTTCGTCTGGTCTGGGGCTTTACCGGCGGGCATTGGTCGCGTTTCGCGTCGTTCATCCCTTCTGTACAACGCAGCCTGGCTTATCTGCGACAACCTGACAACTGGCAGCAGCCCGGTCATAACCCCTTAGCCGCCTGGTCGGTTTGGGCCATGTTGATCGTTTTGTTCATGCAAGTTGCCAGCGGCTTGTGCGCAGATGACGATGCCGGTTTCAGCGGCCCCGTGAGTGCCCTTGTAAGTAACCGGACGGTTGAACTGCTCACTTTTTACCACGCAGATATTGGTAAATGGATATTGGGCTTGCTGATTGGCCTGCACGTTTGTGCTGTTTTATTTCATACTTTTTACAAACGCCAACCCTTGGTACGCGCCATGGTCAGCGGTTATCGCCTCTGGCAGGACCGTCAGGTTATGTTTTCTACAGACAATAAGCTGCAACGCCTAAAGGCTTTAGGTATTTTCAGCTTGTGCGCTGGGTTGGTTTTGGCCGGGGTTTACTTCTTAGAAAAGGCCTCGTCCGGCTAATCCGGTGAAAAGCCAACCGGCCCGCAACATACTGCGGGCCAGTGCTCGGGTTCAGTGTTTGACTTGCGACAACATGGTGTCGGCGTCACTGACTTCAAATTTACCCGGACCTTCGATGTTCAAGGTTTGTACTTTGCCGTCTTTGACCAGCATGGAGTAACGGTTGGAGCGCAGTCCCAGGCCTTTGCCGGTCAAGTCCAAGGTCAGGCCTGTGGCTTTGGTGAATGCCGCGTCGCCATCGGCCATCATGCGCACTTTGCCGGTGGCATGCAATTCACGGCCCCAGGCGCCCATGACAAAAGCATCATTGACACTGACACACCAGATTTCATCTACACCGGCTGCTTTCAACTCAGTCAACTTGTCTAAGTAGCCGGGCACGTGCTTGGCCGAGCAAGTGGGCGTGAATGCGCCTGGCAAGGCAAACAAGGCAATGGTTTTTCCTGCGGTGGCCTTGGCCACGTCTATCGCGTTAGGACCGATGCTGCAGCCTTCGCCCTCGACCTCTGAATACTCCATCAAGGTGGTGTGTGGAATGGTATCGCCGACTTTAATCATGGTAATGCTCCTTATAAAAACAAATGACCCACAATTGTGGGCCATTTGGTCAAACTTTGTATGCGCGAACGCGAATTCAATTCAAACCGCAGGTGCTTTCTCAACCAGACGGGTGGCAACCCAGTTCTTGGTTTTGGAAATCGGGCGGCTTTCAGTGATTTCGATCACGTCACCCAGGTGGTACTGGCCGGTTTCGTCATGGGCGTGGTACTTGCTGGACTTACCGACGATCTTGCCGTAGAGCGCGTGTTTGACACGACGTTCAACCAGCACGGTCACGGTTTTGGCGCGCTTGGCGCTGACGACCTTGCCGATCAGAGTGCGTTTGAGTGATGTTTTGGCTTCAGTCATGTTCACTCCTGGGCTGCGGCTTGTTCAGCCTGTATGGTTTTGGCGCGGGCAATAGCGCGTCGTGTCACCTTCATTTGCGAGGTGTTGTTGAGTTGTTGCGTGGCTTTTTGCATGCGCATATTGAAATGGGCTTTTTGCAATTCCTTGATCTCAGTCTCGAGACCGGCGGCGTCTTTTTGGAGTAATTCAGATGTTTTCATGTTTCAGCTCCTGAATCATTGGCCGATGAGGCGGGACACAAAGGTGGTGCGCAAAGGCAGTTTGGCAGCCGCCAAACGGAAGGCTTCACGCGCGAGTTCTTCGGGCACACCGACGATTTCATAAAGCACTTTGCCGGGCTGAATTTCTGCCACGTAGTACTCAGGGTTGCCCTTGCCGTTGCCCATACGGACTTCGGCCGGTTTTTGTGAAATCGGCTTGTCCGGAAAAATACGGATCCAGATACGGCCGCCACGTTTGACGTGACGTGAAATCGCACGACGTGCGGATTCAATTTGACGCGCGGTCAAACGGCCGCGGTCGGTGGATTTCAAGCCGAAGTCGCCGAACGCCACGGTATTGCCACGGGTGGCGATGCCGGTGTTGCGACCTTTTTGTTCCTTGCGGTATTTACGGCGCGCTGGTTGCAGCATGCTTATTCTCCGTGTCCGTCCGCAGCCGTGCCAGTGGATGCGGGCGCGGTGATCTTACGAACGCGCTTGACGGTGGTTTTGGGAGCATCGGTGGCGTCAGCGGGTTTATCGCTGCCATCAGCCGGTGCGGCATTGGTTCCTGCGGGACGACGTGCGCCGCGTGCAGGCGGACGGTCACCACCCGGACGTGCGTCACGGCGCGGGCCGCGTGGACGACGTTCTTCATCAGAACGGGGTTCCTGCGCAGCAGGTGCATCATTGCGGCCAAGTGTGTCGCCTTTGTAGACCCACACTTTGACGCCGATGATGCCGTAGGTGGTCTTGGCTTCAGAGGTGGCGTAATCGATATCTGCACGCAATGTATGCAGTGGCACACGGCCTTCGCGGTACCACTCGGTACGCGCAATTTCAATACCGTTCAAACGGCCTGCCGACATGATCTTGATGCCCTGGGCACCCAGACGCATGGCGTTTTGCATGGCGCGTTTCATGGCGCGGCGGAACATGATCCGCTTTTCCAGCTGTTGTGTGATGCTGTCGGCGATCAGTTGCGCATCGATTTCAGGCTTGCGCACTTCTTCGATGTTGACTGCCACGGGCACGCCCAAGCGGGCTGCAAGTTCTTTTTTGAGGTTTTCAATGTCCTCACCTTTTTTACCGATGACCACGCCGGGGCGTGCGGAAAAAATGGTGATGCGGGCATTTTTGGCGGGGCGCTCAATCAGAATGCGTGAAACCGCAGCATTTTTGAGTTTGACCTTGAGGTACTCGCGCACCTTGATGTCTTCTGCCAACATGCCGGCAAAGTCCTTGTTGCTGGCATACCAGCGGCTGGCCCAGTTGCGGCTGACCGACAGGCGGAAACCGGTGGGGTGTATTTTTTGTCCCATATCTTCCTAGACCTTTCAGTTACCGACCGTCACGTACACATGGCACGTGGGCTTGCTGATGCTGTTGCCACGGCCTTTGGCGCGTGCAGTGAAACGTTTGAGCGTTGCGCCTTGTTCCACGTAAATGGTTTTGACGCGCAATTCGTCAATGTCAGCACCGTCGTTGTGCTCGGCATTGGCAATCGCCGACTCAAGCACTTTTTTGACGATACCGGCTGCTTTTTTCTGGGTGAAAGTCAGGATGTTGAGGGCCTGGTCCACTTTTTTGCCGCGAATCAAGTCTGCCACCAACCGGCCTTTGTCGACCGATAAGCGCACACCTCGCAGGACTGCACGTGTTTCCATAGCTGCTCCTTACTTCTTCTGAACTTTTTTATCAGCCGGATGGCCTTTGAAGGTCCGAGTCAGCGCGAATTCGCCTAACTTGTGACCCACCATCTGGTCGGTGATATAGACCGGCACGTGTTGCTTGCCGTTGTGGACCGCAATGGTCAGGCCGATGAAATCGGGCAGGATCATTGAGCGGCGCGACCAGGTTTTGATCGGTTTTTTGTCTTTGTTGGCGACGGCTTTTTCCGTTTTGGCCAGCAAATGGTGGTCAACGAACGGGCCTTTTTTGAGTGAGCGTGTCATGTGTTAACCCTTATTTCTTGCGACGTGAAACGATCATGACCTGGGTACGCTTGTTATTGCGGGTGCGATAGCCCTTGGTCAGATTGCCCCATGGATCCACAGGCGCGCGGCCTTCGCCGGTACGGCCTTCACCACCACCGTGCGGGTGGTCGACCGGGTTCATGGCCACACCGCGAACAGTCGGGCGGATACCCATCCAGCGTTTGACACCGGCTTTGCCCAATTGGCGCAAGCTGTGCTCTTCGTTGGCGACTTCACCGATGGTGGCGCGGCATTCGATATGGATTTTGCGGACTTCGCCTGAGCGCATACGCACCTGGGCGTAAGTGCCTTCACGTGCGAGCAAGGTTGCAGAGGTGCCGGCCGAACGGGCGATTTGCGCGCCTTTACCGGGACGCAATTCGATGCAGTGAATAGTTGAACCCACTGGAATGTTGCGGATCGGCAGCGTGTTGCCGGCACGGATCGGCGCTTCTGCACCGCTGTGAATGGTGGCGCCGACTTCCAGACCGCGCGGGGCGATGATGTAGGTGCGCTCGCCATCGGCGTAGCAGATCAAGGCGATGTGAGCCGTGCGGTTCGGGTCGTATTCAATACGCTCGACCTTGCCGGGAATGCCGTCTTTCATGCGACGGAAATCGACAACGCGGTAATGGTGCTTGTGACCGCCGCCTTTGTGGCGAACCGTGATGTGGCCGTTGTTGTTGCGACCGGCGTGTTGGAACTGAGGTTCCAGCAACGGCGCATAACCCGGGCCTTTGAACAAATGGTCACGCGTGACCTTGACCACACCCCGTTGACCGGGGGAGGTGGGTTTCATTTTGATGACTGCCATGATTAAGCCACCTCTCCAGACAGGTTCAGCTCTTGACCGGGCTTGAGCGTCACATAGGCTTTGCGAATGTTGTCGCGGCGACCTACAGAACGGCCGAAACGCTTGGTTTTGCCTTTGATGTTGACCACGGAAACGCCTTTGACCTCGACCTTGAACATGAGTTCAACAGCGGCCTTGATTTCGGGCTTGGTGGCGTTTTGCAGCACTTTGAAAGTGACTGCATTGGAATTTTCGGCAACCATGGTGGCTTTTTCAGACACGATGGGAGCCACGAGCACGGCCATCAAACGGCCTTCGTCAAATTTCGGGGTGCTCATGCGAACATCTCCTTGAGTTTGTCGATGGCGCCTTTGGTGACCAGCACCTTTTTGTAATGCACCAGCGAAACCGGGTCTGCGTAACGCGGCTCGACCACCAGCACATTGGCCAGATTGCGCGACGCGAAATACAAGTTGTCATCCACTTCTTCGGAGATGACCAGCACGGATTGAAGATTCATGGCTTTGAGTTTGGAAGCCAGCAGTTTGGTTTTAGGCGCTTCGATTTTGAGCGAATCCACCACAGCCAGACGGCCTTCACGCACCAACTGGGAGAAGATGGCGGCCATGCCGGCGCGGTACATCTTCTTGTTGATTTTTTGTGTGAAATTTTCTTCCGGGCTGTTCGGGAAAGCACGACCGCCGCCACGCCAGATGGGGGAAGAAGTCATACCGGCACGGGCGCGGCCTGTGCCTTTTTGCTTGAACGGCATTTTGGTCGAGTGCTTGACCTGTTCGCGGTCTTTTTGTGCACGTGTACCTTGGCGCGCGTTGGCCTGGTAGGCCACCACAATCTGGTGCACCAGGTCTTCGTTGTAAGCGCGGCCGAACAGAGTTTCAGGTGCCTCAAATTTGGCAGACGCCTGGCCCTGGTCATTCAGGAGTTCGATTTGCATCAGTTGGCTCCCTTGGATTTGATGGCGTGACGCACCGTGACAAAACCACCGGCGGATCCGGGCACAGCACCCTTAATCAGCAACAGTTGACGCGCTTCATCGATACGAATCACGTCCAGGTTTTGGGTGGTGACGGTCTCGTCGCCCATGTGGCCCGACATTTTTTTGCCTGGAAACACACGGCCGGGATCCTGCGCCATGGAAATAGAACCGGGCACATTGTGCGAACGGCTGTTACCGTGAGAAGCGCGTTGTGAACGGAAATTGTGGCGCTTGATGGTGCCCGCGAAGCCTTTACCGATGGAAGTACCTTGTACGTCTACTTTTTCACCGACAGTGAAAATGGCAGAAGGAGGCACCGAGGTACCGGCAGGGTATTGGGCTGCGGTTTCTGCGGTGACGCGGAATTCCTGGGTGATTTCGCCGGACTGTACGCCGGCTTTGGCCATGTGACCGGCCTGCGGCTTGGTGACGCGCGAAGCTTTGCGCAAACCAAACGTCACCTGCAAGGCGACGTAGCCGTCATTTTCTTGGGTTTTCACCTGGGTCACTCGGTTGTTGGATACATCTACCACTGTGACAGGCACTGCGTCCCCATCATCAGTGAACAGACGCATCATGCCCACCTTGCGGCCCAGCAATCCCAGTCGATTGCTTTGACTCATGTTTTTCTCCAAAACTTTCACCGCTGTCACTTCAATTGGCAACTGCGTTTGGTGTATGAAAGAAGGTTGATAATTTCTTCGCACATTTTATGCGAAGCCTTTAATTCTAGCTGAATTTTTCCGCTTGTGCGGATTTTCGGCTATTTTTCCTGCTGCGCCGCCCCGCTTGAGGGCGGCGGCTGGTTTTATTGCAGCTTGATTTCGACGTCAACGCCGGCCGGCAAATCGAGCTTCATCAAAGCATCAACGGTTTTGTCGGTCGGGTCCACAATGTCCATCAAACGCTGGTGTGTACGGATTTCCAACTGGTCACGGCTGGATTTGTTGACGTGCGGTGAACGCAGAATGTCAAAACGCTTCATGCGTGTCGGCAATGGCACGGGGCCTTTGACGATGGCGCCGGTGCGCTTGGCGGTGTCCACGATTTCAGCGGCAGACTGGTCGATCAGTTTGTAATCAAACGCTTTCAAGCGGATGCGGATTTTTTGTTTGGTTGACATGCTGATTCCTTAAGCGATGATTTTGGCAACCACACCGGCACCGACGGTTTTGCCGCCTTCGCGGATGGCGAAGCGCAAGCCTTCTTCCATCGCAATCGGGTGGATCAGCTTGACCGTGATCGACACGTTGTCGCCAGGCATCACCATCTCTTTGCCTTCAGGCAACTCGATCGCACCGGTCACGTCCGTTGTGCGGAAGTAAAACTGCGGGCGGTAGTTGTTGAAGAACGGTGTGTGGCGACCGCCTTCGTCTTTTGACAAGACATAAATCTCAGCCGTGAAATGCGTGTGCGGCTTGATCGAACCGGGCTTGCACAACACTTGGCCGCGCTGCACGTCTTCGCGCTTGGTGCCGCGCAACAAAATACCCACGTTGTCGCCAGCTTGTCCCTGATCCAGCAGTTTGCGGAACATTTCCACGCCGGTACAGGTGGTCTTGACGGTGTCAGAAATACCGACGATCTCGATCTCTTCGCCGACTTTGACGATGCCGCGCTCAACGCGACCTGTCACCACCGTACCGCGACCGGAGATGGAGAACAC
>CAMDKD010000013.1 GCA_945901125.1 Bordetella parapertussis | reverse complement strand
AATTTACAGTACCGCCGTTTCTGGGTGGAAACTGAGAACCGTTGGGTGCGTTTGCGCGTTTCCAGCGCTGCATTGCGCTTGATCGACAAAAAAGGCATTGACGTCGTGCTCGCAGACATGCGCGCTCGCGGTCAAGCTTAATTTTTTTACCGACTTCGAAAGGACTTCATCATGGCTTCCAAAGGCGGACGCGAAAAAATCAAGCTGGAATCAACTGCCGGCACCGGTCATTTCTACACGACCCGCAAAAACAAAAAAACCATGCCCGAAAAAATGTCGATCATGAAGTTCGACCCTAAGGCACGCAAGCACGTCGAGTACAAGGAAATCAAACTCAAGTGAGTTTTCCGGTACCCGAAAAAAAACCGCCTCACGGCGGTTTTTTTTCGTCCTGCGGTTTGGCTTCAACTTGACGGCAGGCTTGACGGCTCAAACCCGCGCAGCGCGCAATTGCATAGAAAAATCGCGCAAAGCCACCACGCCGCTTTGCTCGGCGCGCAAACACCATTGCTGCAAATCCAGCGCCAGCTGCGCCCGGCTGGCGTTCGTGTTCAGCCACAACTGACGCAGTTCTTCGCGCATGCGCACCATGGTGTCGACATTCGGCAAAGCGTCCCGCGCTTGTTTGAGCAGCGCATGAAATTGCACCGGCACCTGCACCTCGTCGCGGTGCATCCAGCGCTTGGCTGCACTCAATACCGCGTCGGCCGGCAGTTTGGGCAAAGCCGCGATTTCCTGCTTTAACGCGGTTTGCAACTGGCGCGCAAAGCCGGCCATGACTTCGTAACGGTTGGTGATCAGCGCTTCCAAGGTTTGTTCATTCGCCACGGCTTGCACTTCGGCGTAATGCAGTTTGGGCGGCGTCTTTTTGACCGTGGCCAAGCCTATGGTTTCCAGGATGCGTATGTACAACCAGCCGATGTCAAACTCGTAAGGCTTGACCGACAACTTGGCCGACGTGGGATACGTGTGGTGGTTGTTGTGCAGCTCTTCGCCGCCGATGATGATGCCCCAGGGCGAGATATTGGTGCTGGCGTCCGGCGCTTCGAAATTGCGGTAGCCCCAGTAGTGACCAATGCCGTTGATGACGCCGGCAGCGGTCACCGGAATCCACAGCATTTGCACCGCCCAGACGGTCAAACCGATGGCGCCGAACAAGGCCAGATCGATGACCAGCATGACGCCCACACCTTGCCATGGGAAATACGCGTACACATGGTTTTCCAGCCAGTCATTCGGGGTGCCGTGGCCGTATTTGCGCAAGGTTTCTGCGTTGCCAGCTTCACGACGGTACAGCTCTGCGCCCTGCCAAAACACGGTGTTGATGCCCATGACCTGCGGGCTGTGCGGATCGTCTTCGGTTTCGCATTTGGCGTGGTGTTTGCGGTGAATCGCCGCCCAGGCCTTGGTCGTCATGCCGGTGGTCAGCCACAGCCAGAGCCGGAAAAAATGTGCAGGCAGCCAGTGCAAATCGAGCGAACGGTGCGCCTGATGGCGGTGCAGGTAAATCGTCACCGAGGCAATGGTGATGTGCGTCATCAACAGCGTGAACGCCACCAATTGCCAGGCACTCAAATGCCAGGTGCCATAGGCCAGCCAATTGAGCACCGCATCCAACCACGGCCATGCAGGTAACAGCATATGCGTCCTTAGAAATTCAAAGTGATTTGATTTTAAAACGGGCTCATGACAAAGCCCATGCCGCGGCGAAGAAACCATCTGTGGCGTGCAGGTGCGGCCACAAACGCAAATACAAACCGTCAGGGGTGCACAAAGTGTCGGGTTGCGCCACGCCATCGGTCGCCAGCAGTTCGCTGACCGGTAGCGGCTTGAACTGCGGGTGCGCCGCGCTGAAAGCCTCGGCAATCATTTCGTTTTCTTCGCGCAGCAAACTGCAAGTGGCATAGACCAGCCGGCCGCCGGGCTTGAGCAAGCGCGCGGCTGCGGCCAGGATGGCGGTTTGTTTGACCGACAACTCAGTCACGGCTTCGGGGGTTTGCCGCCATTTCAAATCCGGGTTACGGCGCAAGGTGCCCAGGCCTGTGCAAGGCGCATCCACCAACACCCGGTCCATCTTGCCGCGCAAGCGCTTGATGCGGTCGTCGCGCTCGTGCGCAATCGCCACCGGGTGGATGTTCGACAAACCGCTGCGCGCCAGTCGCGGTTTGAGCGCGTCCAGGCGGTGTGCCGACGTGTCAAACGCGTACAAGCGACCGGTGTTGCGCATGCTCGCGCCCAGCGCCAGGGTTTTGCCACCGGCACCGGCACAAAAGTCAGCCACCATTTCGCCGCGCTTGGCGTCCACCAGCAGCGCCAGCAGTTGCGAGCCCTCGTCCTGTACTTCGATATGGCCTTGCTCGAACAAAGCCAGTTTGCTCAAGTTTGGCTTGGCTGGCATGCGCAAGCCCCAGGGGGAAAACGGTGTGTCATAGGCCTGAATACCGCTGGCTTTGAGCAGCGCCAGCACGTCGGGGCGCTTGGCCAGCAAAGTGTTGACCCGTACATCGAGTCCGGCGGTTTGCTGCAAGCTGTCGACCAGTGGCCAGAAGTTGTCGCCGAGTTGTGCTTCCAGGGCTTCGGCCAGCCATGGCGGCAGATTGTGTTTGTGCGGGGCGAGGAAATCGTCTTCGGTGGCAGAGTCGCAATCGCTCAACCACTTGAACTCCATCTCGCTCATGGCGGCTTTCATGAAGCCACGGTCGCCGCGTTGGGCCGGTGCTTGCTGTTGCCGCGCTTGCGCGTCTAAGTGCGCGGCCCAGCCCAGAATGGCCAGGCGACGCTCGCGCACGCCGCTGCCGGATTTGGCTAAATGTTCAAACCGCAGCTTTTGCCTCAGCACGTTGTAAACAGTTTCGGCCAGCACGCTGCGCTCGCGCGGGCCCAGGTCCATGGTCTTGCGTTGGTCTCGAAAATACTTGGACACCACGCTGTCGGCGGGGTGTTCAAAACGTAACAAGAGGCGGGTGAGTTCGGTACAGGCGTCGAGCAGGGCTTTTGGGTGCATGCGCCTATTGTCCCACCTATGGGTTTTGGCACAGGAAAACCCGAGAAGCCGTCATTGAATGCCTGGACCTCAACAATAATGACGTTGTTTTTTAACTAAATTTAATTATTTAAAACAGATTAATTGTTTAATTTAACTCTATAAGGTTAAATTTAGCTCCTATTTCATTCAGGAGAGCGCCATGTCTATACGTTTGATTCAATCCGGCCTGCTGTCAGCCATGGCAGCTTTATTGATCGCCTGTGGCGGTGGTGGCGGTGGCGGCAACGCCTCGACACCACCGCCCCCACCGTCCTTGTCTGGTATCGCCGCCATCGGTGCAGCCATGGCCAAGGCCACTGTCACCCTCAAAGACAGCAACGGCAAAACAGCCACCGCCACTACAGACAAAGATGGCAATTTCAGTTTCAGCAATGTCGGCGGTTTCACACCACCCATCATGTTGCGGGCTAGTGGCACTGTCAACAAACAGTCCTACACCCTGCACAGCCTGCTGACCAGCGTGCAGTCCACTGGCAACATCAATTTGAATGTGACACCGGCCACTGAAGTGCTGACGGCTCAAACTTTGGGCGGAGCACCTGTTTCAGCTTTTAATAATTCCGGATTTAAGGAGGCTAAATCGGCCGATTTGGCTGCCGCCAAGGCCAAGTTGATGGCCGCTTTGCAAGACACTTTGCTAGCCTTGGGTTTGGATACCGAAGTAGTGGATTTGATGACCAGCAAATTTGCGGCTAATAATGAAGGGGTTGATAAATTGCTTGATTTAGTAGGATTTTCTGCGGATGAGGAAGGTGTGATCAAACTCAACGATAAAAAATCAGTTAACGCCACGCCAGTATCCATTAGTAATTCCAGCGAAACAGTTTCAAAAATCACCGTCACTGTCGGCGGCGCTACACCCTTAAGCACGACAGGTATCAACACCTTGATAGATAAATTGATTGCTGATCTTGAGGGTGGAACCAAACTTGCTTCTAGTGATTATGATGAAAATTTTTTATTTCAAGGAAGTACTCAAAAAGACTTTACTACCCCATCAACAACAAATACAACAAGCAGCAGCAGCAATTTCACCATTGACAGCAAATACAAAATCAAAAAATGTGACCAAGCTGCCAAAGTTTGTTACGTAGGACTGCAACTCAAAATCAAGTCAAGCGAAATAGCCTTGATGAATATAGACATGGGGGTTAAACAAGACAGCTCAGGAAATTGGAAGCTCTATGGCGACCAAGCACCCTTTGTTTACAGATCCACACCAGTGTTTATGTATGGAGAAAGTGCCAGTGGTACAGGCCCATTCAAGAATGGGTATTTGAAGAACGCTGTGGCCATTACTTTTCCAGGCACTGCGTGTAACGGATGCACCGAAAAAGTCTATGAAAGAGCTTTGATAGAAATCAGTTATGACGGTGAGAATTACACAGATAGCTTAACAATACGAGCTGGTGAGTTAAGTTTGTTTGAAAACAATTCGTCTTTCAGAAATGACCTTCTTCCTACTTTCAGTAATGAAGCCGCCAAAAAATTGAACGATGCCAACCAAACCGGAAAATTAAAAATCCGTATCACTGCCTATTCCAATTCCAAAACGCCAGCTTCAAGAACATGGGAACCGCCAACATTTCCTCTTTTATTTTCTTCAGAAACAGAAGTCAAAGAATTCATGAAAGAAAAAAATTGGGGAATAGGCAAAGGCTTGACAACCCGCAGCGTTACTTTCACCGGGGACGGGATACTAAGTGTTTTTGCTGCTTTAAAACATCCCAGTTATCCAGATTTTTTCACAATCCCCTACTTGGCAGACGAATTCTCTGCAAAACAAATCACTCCTAAGAACACCAAAGATTCTTGCTCAATAGTTGAAAATAGTTTCTTTCAAAGCCGAATGACTTGTGATGCTTTTTTCAAAAATTCGATCATCATGACGGCAGGCCTTATCTCGTCAGACGCTAAAGGCCGGGGTATTGTTTATCTGAAGGTTCCTTGACAACTCATCATATAAAGCTAACAAAGCCATCAAACTCAAGGCATCGTTTGTTCGGCACTGATAGTGTTTATATTTAAATCTAAAAAAGCCAAATCCCTTCAAGGGATTTGGCTTTTTTTTCGAGTCGCACAAAACTTGCACTGACTTATTCAATGACAAAAAGCTTATAGCCTGAACCGGCTTAAATATCGGTCCATTTAATTTCAGGCAAACACCCCCGCCGTCTCATGCATATGCGCCGACACCTGACCCAAGTGGTGCAAGCTGTCGCCAAACGTCATTTCCATTTGCGTCAAGCGCTTGAAACAATGGCTGACGATGTATTCATCGGTCACGCCTATGCCACCGTGCAATTGCACCGCTTCCTGGCCGACATGGCGGGTGGATCGACCCATTTGCAACTTGGCGCGTGACATGGCCAAGCTGCGTTCGTCTGCCGCGGCATTGAGTTTGAGCGTGGCGTAATAGCTCATGGAGCGGCCCAGCTCTAGCTGCATTTTCATATCGGCGGCGCGGTGTTGCAGCGCTTGAAACGCGGCAATGGGCACACCGAACTGCTTGCGGGTGTTCATGTACTCGGCGGTAAGGCCTAAGGTTTTTTCCATCAAGCCAACCGCCTCGGCGCACAGCGCGGCAATGCCCACATCCACACCGAGTTGCGAAGCGGCCAGCCCGTGCAGCGAAAGCAATTCAGCCGGGGCGTTGTTCAGCACCAACTCGCTCATGCGGCTGCCGTCCTGTGCGTGGTAACTGCGGCTGGTGTCGGTGGCATTGCTGCGCGCCACCAAAAACATGGCGAGCTGCCCCTGGTACATGGCCGGCACCAGAAACGCATGGGCCTGGTCACCGGCGGCAACCAGGCTTTTGTGGCCGCTGACATGCCACACGCCGTTGTCCTCACTGGCGGTGGTGTGGCTGTGTTCCAAGTGGTAGCGCAGTCCGCGTTCCTGCTGCGCCAGCACCACCAGGGCTTCACCGGAGGCAATGCGCGGCAGCCAAGCCTGCTTCAATGCTTCCGGCGCAAAACCTTGCAATACCGCGCTGCTGATCCAGGCGTGCGCCAGCGGCTCCAGCAACATGCCGCGCCCCAGCTCTTCCATCACCACCATGCCTTCGACCGGGCCCATGGCCATGCCGCCGTAGGCGTCTTGCACATACAAACCGGTCAGGCCCAGCTCGGCCAAGGCTTGATAGACAGAAGCGGAAAACCCGCCATCCGCCACGATGCGGCGGTGCTCGTCAAAGCTGTAAGCCTTGTCCACCCATTTGCGGACCGCGTCGCGCAGTTGCTCTTGTTCGTCAGAAAAATCGAAGTCCATGTGAATCCTTGGTGTGTGTTCAGCCGAGCACGGTTTTGGCGACGATGTTGCGTTGCACTTCGTTGGAGCCGCCGTAAATCGTGGTTTTGCGCATATTGAAATAGGTGGAGGCCAGCGGTGCGCAATGCGCCGCGCCCACATGGTCGCCCTGCCAGCCTGCATCCATGGCTTCGAAAATAAACGGCAGGCTGAAAGGCCCGGCGGCCAGCATCATGAGTTCGCTGTAACGCTGTTGAATTTCCGAGCCGCGTATTTTCAACAAGCCTGCAATGTCCAACGATTGCTTGCCGGATTTCTCGGCACTCAGCACGCGCAACACCATCATTTCTAAAGCAATCACGTCGACTTCGAGCTTGGCAATTTCATCCCGAAAACGCATGTCATCAAACACACCTTCTGCTTTGGCGATGCGCTTTAAGCGCTCGAGTTCGCGCTTGGCGCGGTTGACGTCAGCGATGTTGGTGCGCTCGTGCGCCAGCAAATATTTGGCGTAATCCCAGCCTTTGTTTTCCTGGCCGATCAAGTTCTCGGCGGGGACTTCCACGTTGTCAAACCAGACTTCATTCACCTCGCATTCGCCGTCAAGCAGCTTGATCGGGCGCACGCTGACGCCGGGTGACTTCATGTCAATCAACAAAAACGAAATGCCGGTTTGCGGTTTGCCTTCGGTGCTGGTGCGCACCAGGCAAAAAATCCATTCGCCGAACTGGCCCAAGGTGGTCCAGGTTTTTTGGCCGTTGACGATGAATTTGTCGCCGACCCGCTCGGCGCGGGTTTTCAATGACGCCAAATCCGAGCCAGAACCTGGCTCGCTGTAGCCTTGGCTCCACCAGACTTTGCCGCTGGCGATGCCGGGCAAAAAACGTTGCTGTTGTTCGGCGTTGCCAAAGGCCATGATGACGGGTGCCACCATCACCGGCCCGAAAGGAATGACGCGCGGCGCACCAGCCAAGGCGCATTCTTCTTCAAACAAATGCTTTTGCACCGCGTTCCAACCCGGTCCGCCAAACTCTTTGGGCCAACCGTAACCCAGCCAGCCTTTGACACCCAAAATCAATGCCCAGGCCTGCATATCGTCGCGTGTGAGACGCTGGGCGTTCAGCACTTTGCGGGAAATGTCCCCGGGCAAATGGGCTTTCACCCAGACGCGCACTTCTTCGCGAAATGCCTGTTCTTCAGGCGTGAATGCCAAATCCATATGAATTCTCCGTGGGCGCTGTGGCGACTGTGATTGAGCAAATACGTGTTTTAGCACGACCGTGCGATTTTGCCTGAAAGCCGTTCACCGGCTGCCGCAGTCGTCATAATGGCCCGAATGAAAAACATCGTCATCCTGATTTCCGGCGGCGGCTCCAATATGCTGGCCATTGCCCGTGCCGCCGTGTTGCATCAGTGGGAAGAAAAGCTGAATGCGCGTATTGCTGCCGTCATCAGCAACCGCCCGGATGCGCGCGGTTTGCAACTCGCCGCCGACATGGGCTTGACCACGCAAGTGGTGGACCACACCGCTTTTGCCGACAGAGCCGATCCGCGCACCGCGTTTGACGATGTGCTGCGCCAAACCATAGACAGTTATGAACCGTCGCTGGTGGTGTTGGCGGGTTTCATGCGCATACTGACGCCGGGTTTTGTGGTGCATTTTGAGGGACGCTTATTGAACATACACCCCTCGCTGTTACCCGCGTTTCCAGGACTGCATACGCACCAGCGCGCGATCGATGCAGGCTGCCGGTTTGCCGGTGCCACCGTGCACCAGGTGACCACCGAACTCGACCACGGACCGATACTGGCGCAAGCCGTGGTGCCGGTGTTGCCGGATGACAGCGCGGACAGTTTGGCCGCGCGCGTGCTGACGCAAGAGCATGTGATGTATCCGCAGGCGATTGCTGAACTGATCCAACGCGGTCAGTCAATCAAAAAATAACGCTTGCCTTGTGGGTATGTTTCACTATGCCCCGGCTTTACGAGGCCCGCCGGGCATGGTGCGTAGCATGAAATCATCAAACATGGGAACGGTGAAAGCTGTGTCACCATGGGCCGGGCTGTAAATCATTCCCTTTTTAATCAGGCTAGAGCGCAGAGGTGCAATGGTCTGCACTTTGACTCCCAGTCGTTCTGCGACACCACCCGAACGCTGATTGCCAGCGCCCATTTCCGCCAAGGCGCTGAGGTAGTCTTTTTCACGCGGGGTAAGTCGATCGAATCGCACACGAAAAAAACTTTGATCTAGCCTTATGGTTGAGGCAATCGTGGTGCGCTTGATCAGCGGCAAGTCTATCGGTGACTGTTGCGCCATGTTCCACGATTGGTAACCCCATTCCTGCAAAAAATAGGGATAGCCTTGGGTAACCCTGAAAATCTCAGCCAATGCCTCGGTTGTGAACGCCACACCTTGAGTTGACACAGGTCCTTGCAACGCTAATGAAGCATCTTGCAGAGACAGCGCGCCCACCTCTGGATAAATAAACAATCTCTCAGCGTAAGATTTGGATTTGCCTGCCAAGCCAACCAACTGCGGCAAACCAGCACCGATGAGCACCAACGGTAAGTTGCGTTGAGACACCTTGTGTATGGCCATGATGAGCGCGCTCATCTCGACTTCGGTCATGTACTGAAGCTCGTCGACAATGATGGCAACGGCTTTACCACGGTCAGCAGCCGCTTCGCCAACAGCCACGAATAACTCGGCCAAGTCAGCCTCCAGATCGCCACTGTCTGCCGAACCGGTTTCCGGGTCAATATCCAAGCCAAATTCTGCGTCACCCATTTTGAGTTTGACGCCGCCTATGAAACTTCGCAGCACACGCAAGCCGCGTTTTACCTTTTGGCTGATGTTTTGCATGCGATCAAGCGCAAATAAAACTTGCCGCAATGGCGGCAACAAAAGCAATGGCAAAGACTTGCTCTCGTGTGCCTCAATCAACAGTGCTTGATAGCCCTGCTCCTCAGCCATTTCACGCACGCGGTTAAGTAATACGGTTTTCCCAACACCGCGCAAACCCACCATGAACATGCTTTGCTCGCTTCTTCCAGCCTTGATCCGGGCAAGTAGCACCTCCACTTTGTATAAAAGTTCACTGCGGCCCGCCAACTCTGGTGGTTGATTGCCTGCGCCAGGAGAAAAAGGATTCGTTAATGGGTCCATATATAGCAAAGTTACCAAGGTTTACTAATTTTAAGCATAACAACGATAACTCAGTATAAACTCAATATACACAGTTTTCTAGCCTTGGCCACGGTGCAAGCGCTGACCTGTTCCTAAATGAAAGTACACCATGTCTGACATCGACCTGCCGCCCCTGCCCAGCCTGCCCACCGGGCGCTACCGGCATTACAAACAACTGGACTATGAAGTGCTCGGCGTGGTGCGCCACAGCGAAACGCTGGAACCGCTGGTGCTTTACAAAGCGCTATACGGTGAACAAGGGCTTTGGGTCAGGCCGTTTGCCATGTTCACCGAAGAGGTAGTGGTGGATGGGGTGAGCCGGGTGAGGTTTGAAAAAATCTAAGCCGCCAACCTCGAATTGCGCGGCAAATGCGCCATCAAAAACTCCATCTGGTCGGCCAGGATGCGGCGGTTGCGCAAAATAAAGTCTTCCCACAGCGTGGGCACATAAGGCGTGTAAAGCAGGGGCATGCGCGCCTGCTCGGGCGTGCGGTTGGCTTTGCGGTGGTTGCAAGTCTGGCAGGCGGTGACCACGTTCATCCAAGTGTCCTGGCCGTGCTGGCCGAAGGGGATGATGTGTTCGCGGGTCAGGTCGGTTTCGTGGAAATCGTCGCCACAATAAGCGCACAGGTTGCGGTCGCGGGCGAAGAGTTTGCTGTTGGTCAAGCCCGGTTTCAAATCGAAGGGGTTGATGCGCGGAACGCCCTTGGTGCCGATGATGCTGTTGATGACGATTTTCGACTGTATGCCGGTGACGGCGTTATAGCCGCCACGGTAAACCGCGACTTCAACACCGGCTTCCCAGCGCACCTCGTCTGCCGCGTAATGGGTGACGGCTTGTTCGAGCGAAATCCAGGATTGGGGCAACCCTTGGGCAGACAACTTCAAGACCTTCAACATTCACCTCCAATGAGATAAGCGAGCACTGACGTCGATCAATGACAATATAACCTGTTTCCAAGACGGTTCCTTGACATTCCCCCTGCCACATGCAAATTTTCAGAGGTATTCACCACCCCGGGCTGGCCCCGTCCTGCGCGCTGACCATCGGCAATTTCGACGGCGTGCACCGCGGCCACCAGGCCATGCTGGCTTTGTTGCACAACGAAGCGCGCCAGCGCGGCGTGCCGTCTTGCGTCATGACTTTTGAGCCGCACCCGCGCGATTTCTTTGCCGGTCTGCTGAACAAGCCCGACATGGCCCCGGCGCGCATCGCCGGTTTGCGCGACAAGCTGGCTGAACTGCAAGCCTGCGGCATCGCCCAATGCGTGCTGCTGCCGTTCAATCAAGCGCTGGCGGCATTAAGCCCGGATGATTTTGTGCAGCAGATGCTGGTGCAAGGCCTGGGCGTGCGCTATGTGCTTGTCGGCGACGACTTTTGCTACGGTGCCAAACGCGCCGGTGACTACGCCTCGTTGGCACGCAGCGGCAGCGAACTGGGCTTTGAAGTCGCGCGCATGAACAGCTATGAAATCTCCGGTCAAACCTCGGCTGACAAGCCGGGCGTGACCGGCGTGCGGGTCTCTAGCTCTGCCGTGCGCCAGGCCTTGGCCGATGGCGATATGCGTCAGGCGGCATTGCTGCTGGGTCGCCCCTACGCCTTATCGGGGCACGTGGTGCATGGGCGCAAACTCGGGCGCGAACTCAACTGCCCGACCTTGAACCTGCGCTTTGCCCATAGCAAACCAGCGGCCAGCGGTATTTTTGTAGCACTTGTCCACGGTTTGAGCGACAAGCCGCTGCCGGGCGTGGCGAATTTTGGCGTGCGCCCCTCGTTGGACGCCAACGATGTGAACGGCGGGCGCGTGCTGCTGGAAACCCATTGCCTGGACTGGCCTGGCGGCTTGGGTACTGAGGGGGGCTACGGTAAACTCGTTCGCGTGGAACTGCTGCATAAATTACACGACGAACTCAAGTACGAGAGCATGGACGCCTTGAACCGGGGCATACAGCGCGACTGCGACGACGCACGCGCCTGGCTGGCCGCCCGAATTTGACAGGGCCTGCATGACGCACCTTGCCCCGCGTCTCTTACATCCACTGACAGCTGCACCGGATGCCGCAGCCTCAATCCCGAATCCATTCGAATACCTTGATACTGAATTGACATGACCGACGCAAACACCACCGATTACCGCGCCACCTTGAACCTGCCGGACACACCGTTTCCCATGCGCGGCGACTTGCCCAAGCGTGAACCGGCTTGGGCCAAAAGCTGGACAGACCAAGGCCTTTACAAACAATTGCGCGTGGCGCGCCACGGCCAGCCGCTGTTTGTGTTGCACGACGGCCCGCCGTATGCGAATGGCAAGCTACACATCGGCCACGCGCTGAACAAAGTATTGAAAGACATGATCGTCAAAAGCCGCCAACTGGCTGGTTTTGATGCGCAATACATCCCCGGCTGGGACTGCCACGGTTTGCCGATTGAAAACGCCATCGAAAAACTCCATGGCCGCAAACTGTCCCGCGACGACATGCAAGCCAAAAGCCGCGCCTTTGCCACCGAGCAAATCGATCAGCAGCGCGAAGACTTCAAACGCCTAGGTGTCTTGGGCGACTGGGAACGGCCTTACCGCACCATGGATTTCAGCAACGAGGCAGGTGAAATACGCGCGTTTAAGCGCGTGATCGAGCGCGGTTTTGTGTACCGTGGCTTAAAGCCGGTGTACTGGTGTTTCGATTGCGGTTCTTCATTGGCTGAATTTGAAATTGAATACGCGGACAAAAAAAGCGACACGCTGGATGTGGCATTTTTATGCGCCCAACCCGACAAACTGGCCAAGGCTTTCGGCATGTCCAAATTGGACAAAGAAGCTTTTGCAGTGATCTGGACCACCACCGCCTGGACCATTCCGGCCAACCAAGCGCTGAACCTCAACCCCGAATTGAACTACGCGCTGATCGACACCGAGCGCGGCTACTTTGTGTGCGCCGAATCGCTGGTGGAAAAATGTTTAGACCGCTGGCAACTCAGCGGCAAAGCAGTGGCGACCTGCCAAGGCCAGGCGCTGGATTTGATTGAATTCCATCACCCGCTGTCTCATGTAGACGCTGCCTATAAACGCACCGCGCCGGTGTACTTGGCGGACTACGCCACCGACGCAGACGGCACCGGCATCGTGCACAGCGCACCTGCTTACGGCGTGGATGACTTCAACTCCTGCGTGGCGCATGGTCTGGCTTATGACGACATCTTGAACCCGGTGCAAGGCAACGGCGCGTATGCAGCTGACTTCGCGTTGTTCGGCGGCCAGCACATCTGGAAAGCCGTACCCGTCATTTTGGAAGCCCTGAAAAACACAGGGCGTTTGATGGCGACACACGGCATCACGCACAGCTACCCGCATTGCTGGCGGCACAAAACCCCGGTCATCTACCGCGCTGCGGCGCAATGGTTTGTGCGCATGGACGAAGGCGCGGGCGTGTTCACCAAAGACAAAGCGCCGAAGACGCTGCGCCAATCGGCGCTGGACGCGATCGAGCAAACCAAGTTCTACCCCGAGAACGGCAAAACCCGTTTGCGCGACATGATTGCCAACCGCCCCGACTGGTGTATCTCGCGCCAGCGCAGCTGGGGCGTGCCGGTGCCGTTTTTGTTGCACAAAGACAGCGGCGAATTGCACCCGGACACCATGGAAATTTTGGACATTGCCGCCAGCATGGTGGAACACGGCGGCATAGAAGCCTGGAGCCGCGCCGGTGTGAACGACATCCAAGCTTTGTTGACAGCGCAAGGCAAAGGCCAAACCGCCCAAGCCGACGAATACAGCAAGAGCACCGATATTTTGGAAGTCTGGTTTGACTCGGGCTCGACGTTCGAGCACGTGCTGCGCGGCAGCCACAAAAACGCTTACGACCGACCACCGTTCCACGAGAGCGGCCCCGAAGCCGATTTGTATTTGGAAGGCCACGATCAGCACAGAGGCTGGTTCCACAGTTCGCTGTTGCTCGGTTGCGCGCTGTACGACCGCGCGCCTTATCGCGGCTTATTGACACATGGTTTTGCCACCGACGGCCAAGGCCGCAAGATGAGCAAGAGCTTGGGCAACACCGTGGTACCGCAGGAAGTCACCGACAAACTCGGCGCGGAAATCGTTCGCCTGTGGGTGGCGTCTACCGACTATTCGGGCGACTTGAACATCGACGACAAAATCCTGGCGCGTGTGGTCGACACCTACCGTCGCGTGCGCAATACCTTGAAGTTTTTGTTGGCCAACACCAGCGACTTCGACATACACAAAGATGCTGTTCCCATGGCGGACATGCTGGAAGTCGACCGCTACGCCATCAGCCGCGCCGCGCAACTGCAAGCCGATATCGTCGGCCATTACAACCCGCAAACCAAGGTGTTTGAAGGCGGTCATTTCGGGCGTTACGAGTTCCATCCGGTGGTCTCGAAATTGCAAATTTATTGTTCGGAAGACTTGGGCGCGTTTTACCTGGATGTGCTCAAAGACAGGCTGTACACCACTGCCGCCGGTTCGCACGCCAGGCGCAGCGCGCAAACCGCGCTCTGGCAAATCACCCAAGCCATGTTGCGCTGGATGGCACCGTTCTTAAGCTTTACTGCTGAAGAGGCTTGGGGCGTGCTGGGCTTGGGCAACACCATCTTCAAAGACGGGTATGTACATCTCCCTGAACCTGACATGGCGCTGCTTGAGAAATGGTCGCGTATTCGCGAGATCCGCGAACAAGTGAACAAAGACATCGAAGTGGTGCGCGCGCAAGGCTTGGTCGGTTCACCGCTGCAAGCCGAGGCGGTGCTGACTGTGAACGCTGCTGACATGGCACTGCTGCAAAGCCTGGGTGGTGACTTGAAATTTGTGTTCATCGTCTCCGGGATGCAACTCCAAGCCGGAAACGAGCTGTCCGTGTCTGTGTCACCTTCGGCCCACACCAAATGCGAACGCTGCTGGCATTACAGCGCGGATGTCGGCAGCGTGTCCTCACACCCGACGATTTGCGGGCGTTGCGACAGCAACCTGCACGGCAGCGGTGAGCAGCGTGCCTTTGCCTGATGGCTTATTTGCTTTTGACACTTCTTCATTCACTTAAAAACTGACCATGGCCAGACACGCACCACGTTCTATGTTTGTATGGCTAGGCATTGCCCTGGTGATTCTGCTGGCCGATCAATTCACCAAGGTGTTGATCATCGGCAGTTTTGAGCTGGGCGACAGCCAAACCGTCACATCGTTTTTCAACCTGGTGCGGGTGCACAACAGCGGCGCGGCCTTCTCGTTTTTGTCGTCTGCCTCGGGTTGGCAACGCTGGTTTTTCATTGCCATCGGTGTGGGTGCTGCGGGTTTCATCGTTTGGCTGTTGCGCAGCCATCCCAATCAGCGATTGTTTTGTTTTGCACTGGCACTGGTGCTGGGCGGCGCCATAGGCAATGTGATCGACCGCTTGCTGTGGGGCCACGTGATCGACTTTTTAGACTTCCACTGGGACTGGTTGTCGCCGGTGTTTTACCAAGGACATTTCCCAGCATTTAACGTGGCCGACAGCGCCATCAGTGTGGGCACGGTGTGCTTGATTTTGGATGAGTTGCTGCGGGTTCGACGCTCATCTTGAGCGACAAACTCGGCTCAGGCACTGATGGCCAGTTGGGCGATGTAGCCTGAACGGCTTTCGCCGAACTCTTTGGCTTTGGCATCCAGTCGGGCAAGGACACGTTTGGGCAAACTGATGTTCACACGTTCTATTTCATCTGATAACACAGCCGGGTCAATAGAAGCCACCGCCCAAACCCAATCCTTGTAGTCAGAGTTTTTCTGTAAATCGGAGATGGAACTGGGTGTTGGAATGTTTTGCCCCATATCCAAAGCGGTTTCAATCCAAAGCTCTATGGCTTGTTCGGCGTTTTCAATCGCTTCGTCTATACCTGAATCAGCCGCAGAAAAACATCCCGGCAAATCGGGCACCACCACACCCCATGCAGTGGTGTTATTTCCGAGTTCAATGGCGATCGGGTACTTCATGGTTTAACTTTCTTTGAGTCCAGCTTGTTTGAGCAACTTGTGCACCAAGCCTGTTCCCAGGTCTTTTTTGGGATGCGGCACACTCAAATGCCCCGCAATGTCTGGATGCACAAAAATATGATGCGAGCCTTTGGCTCCGCGCAAAACCCAACCGGCTTTTTGAAGTTGTGCGATGAGATATTTGCTCTTCATTCAAAAATTATACACACCATACACACTATAGTTGATCAATAAAGCAGTATTTATCTTGGCATGACTTTGTGTACACTGAAATTCTCCAGCGGAGCACGACCCGCAGCAAGTTCAATTTGTCTGGGCAGGGTGCCGGTTTTGTGGTCTACCCAGTCACCCGACAGCAACGGCGATATGGTGCCGGTTCGCTCGCTCAGTGTGTCGGCTTCAGCGGTGCGAATCAGCAAAAAATAGCTAGCGCCAGACGGCGGCAAATCTTCTGGCTTGTCTATGCGCAACACCGGCGCGGTTTGGCGGTACAGGCCAAGTTCATAAGCAACCGGCGGGTCTAACCGGTAAACCACCACGGGCACACCCGGTTCGTTCGCCATAGACGACAAGACGTTATAAGGAATGCTGTAGCGCGTGTGCGCGATCAGCGTCATGATTTCAAGCACCAAATACAACAGGTTGACTGCCATCACCGGGTAGACCAGTACGCTCAGGGCGTGCCACTGCTTTTTTTGCAGCCAAGCGTAAATCAGCCACGTAGACAAACCAAGCCCTGTCATTAATAGCAAGACGGGATGACTGATTTTGAAACTCAACCAGACTGCCAGCGTCAAGGTAAGCAAACCCATGCCGAGTTGCGTCCTGCGCACACCCTTAGCTGCGGCATCAGCGACAGCTGACAAAAGCAAAGGCGCAATCAACACCGCAGCAAACGGGTAGACGATGACGGTGTAGTAATCCAGCTGAAAACTGGTCAGGCTGAACATCACAAAGCTGACAAAAAAACTGCCGAGCAAATACACCTGTATGGCCCCGTCTTTTTCAGCCACGCCGGTAAATTGCCTCACTGCCTGCCAGCAAGCCATCACAAACGCCGCTACCCAAGGCAAAAACGCCCATAAAAAAACCAGCACGAAAAACAGTTTGTTGCCGTCTTTGTTGGTGATAGGCCCGACATTGAAAAACCGCCCGAACTGGCTGTCCCATAAAAAGAAACGTATACCGGACACACCGGTTTGATCGAAGACAGTTTTTTCCGGGTGCATATCAAACTGCCGGTATAAGGCCAACAGTTCCGGCACGACGCAAACCAGGCTCAGCAGCAAAGCCGCCAACCATTTCCAGTGAAACAGTTCGCGCCAGCGGCCCTGGTAAGCCCACATACACAGCAGTCCGCTGCTGATGGTGATCAAGGTGAACACACCTTTGGTCATCACCGATATGCCGCTAAATATTGCACCGAGTAACAGGTATTTCAATCGGCTGTGTGCGTCATAACGCAACCAGTAATAACAAGCGCCCATGATGCTGGCGGTCAAAAACGCCTCGGCTTTCAAAGCGGTGGTGGTGTACATCAGGTGGTAGGTGGACACATAGACCAGCAAGGCGATCAAAGCTGTATCACGACCGTGAAACAGCCGCGCCAGCCGATAGGTGAAAAAGCCGCCCAATAAGTGACACAGGTAGCCAGTCAACATGTAGGCAAACACGCTGACACCGAGCAGCTTGAACGACAGCGCGCCCAGCCAGAACGGGAAATGCGGTTTGTCCAGCCAATCGCGGCCATCCAAGATCAAGTCATTCCAGTTTCCACTCAACACCATGTGTTGTGACAAAGCGGCATACAACACCGAGTCGCCTTCATTCAAAATGGGCGTGAACAAAGGCAGTGCATTGAACAATAGCGTCAACAACACCCAAGCCAACACATGCGGGCGCAATGCGACGTCTATCAACCTGTTTGTACTGTGATCCACAAGAGAGCCTTAAGCGGACATGAAAAAGCCGCCAGCTTTCACCGGCGGCCATTTCAAGGATTATTTACACCGTGAGCAAAGTGCTGCCGGTGGTTTTGCGCGCTTCCAGGTCGCGGTGAGCTTGCGCCGCCTCTGCCAACGGGTAGCGCTGTTCGATATGAATTTTCACCTTGCCGCTGCCGACCACGTCAAACAAATCTTCGGCCATTTGCTGGTTGGTTTCGCGGGTGGCGATGTGGGTGAACAAGGTTTGGCGTGTCACGTAAATCGAACCTTTGGCCCCCAGCATGCCGGGGGCAAACGGCTCCACCGGGCCGGAGGCATTGCCGAAGCTGGCCATCAAACCGAATGGCGACAAGCAGTTGAGAGATTTGTCCCAAGTGTCTTTGCCGACCGAGTCGTAGACCACTTTGACGCCTTTGCCGTTGGTGATGTCTTTGACGCGGTCTTCAAAATCTTCTTTGTTGTAGTTGATGACGTGGGCAGCGCCATTGGCTTTGGCGAGCTCGCATTTTTCATCGCTGCCTGCCGTGCCAATGAGTTGCAAACCCAAAGCCTTGGCCCATTGGCAGGCGATCAAACCGACACCGCCGGCGGCGGCGTGAAACAGAATCAAGTCCCCGGCATGCAAACCGGCTTGCGGCAAAGTGCGCTTGAGCAAATACTGCACCGTCATGCCTTTGAGCATCATGCCGGCTGCTGTTTCAAACGAAATATTGTCCGGCAGTTTGCAGACGTTTTTGGCCGGCATCACACGCGCTTCGCAATAGCTTCCGGGCGGGGCGCTGGCATAAGCGGCGCGGTCGCCTGCTTTCAAATGGGTGACGCCTTCGCCCACAGCTTCAATCACGCCGGCGCCTTCCATGCCCAGGCCATGCGGCAAGGGCAGCGGGTACAAACCGGTGCGGTGGTACACATCGATGTAGTTCAGTCCGACGGCCTTGTGCGCGATACGCACTTCGCCGGGCCCGGGTGCGCCTACCGAGACATCTGCGAGTTGCAGTACGTCGGGACCACCGGTTTGTTTGAATTGAATGGCTTTGCTCATGCCTTGCTCCTGTCTTGGTTGAGTTAAATCCGCCGGTCATGTGCCGGACAGCCAAGCCTGATTGTCCACGCAACTGGGGTAGAGTCAGAAGCTATGTCCGACACACCCTCCTCCCCTGCCAAACCTGCGCTTGACCTGGCTACTGCCGGCTTATTGTTGCTGCCGCCGCTGGTCTGGGCCGGCAACACCATCCTAGGCCGCGTCGTTGCTGACATGGTTCCACCTATCACGCTGAATTTTTTCCGCTGGTTAGCTGCTTTCATGTTGTTGCTGCCCTGGTCATACCCGGTGCTCAAGCCCTCGAGCCCGATGTGGAAGCACTGGCGTCGCTATGGCCTGATGAGCCTCTTGGGTGTAGGTTGTTACAACAGCTTTCAATACCTGGCCTTGCACACCTCGACGCCGATCAATGTCACCCTGGTCGGCGCCAGCGTGCCGGTCTTCATGCTGGCCATGGGCGCGGTGTTTTACAAGCAAAGCGTCACTGTGCGGCAAGTGCTGGGCGCGGCCATGTCGATAGCCGGTGTGCTGTGTGTGCTGGGTCGCGGCGACTGGGAGAGCTTGCAAAAAGTACAACTGGTGATAGGCGACGTTTACATACTGATCGCCGTGGTTTGCTGGGCCTGGTACAGCTGGCTGGTGGCGCAACCGGTGGACCCGCCCGAGATACGCGGTAACTGGACGTATTTTTTGACGGCGCAAATGGTCTTCGGCTTGCTGTGGAGCGGCGCATTCACCGCCGCAGAATGGCGTTTCAGCGACAACCCGCATATCGTCTGGGGCTGGACGCTGGGCGCCAGCGTCTTGTACGTGGCATTGGGCCCGGCCTTGCTGGCCTACCGCAGCTGGGGCCTGGGCATTCAGCGCGTGGGCCCGACCATCGCCGGTTTTTTTGCCAACCTCACACCGCTGTTCGCCGCACTGCTGTCTACCGTGACCCTGGGCGACGCGCCGCACGCCTACCACGCCGTGGCTTTTCTGCTGATCGTCGGCGGCATCGTGGTTTCGTCCCGCAAACGCTGAACAGTGTTGGTTATTGTTTATATCTTTAAGTTCTCACCAGATTTTTCATTTGTTTACCTTAAGGCTCAAAATTGTTTTTATTTCTAAATTCAACAAATTTGATATTGAATTAACCATAATTAATGACATAACATCAATTTTCCAGTCTATTTAGACGCTTATTTACTGTGAAAAGGATGGATCATGATGTCGAAAAGACACAGTCTCATGGCATTGCTCGCTGTGGGTGTGTGGGTCATGTCGCAAGGCCTGCATGCCGAGTCCAAAAAACAGGCAGTCAAAAGCAAGTCCTTGCAATTGCTCTTGCAACCCGCCGACAAAAAAGCGCCGCCGCAATTGGTGGCCGAGTTTGACTTGGCAGGCTTGAAAAAACTGCCTCAGCAAAGTTTCACCACCCATACGCCATGGTTCAAAGATCCCATGACTTTCACCGGACCTTTGATGCGCGATGTGCTGGCCAGCGCCAAGCTCAAGGGCAAGACCTTGAGTGCTGTTGCGCTGGACGAATACAAAGCCAAACTGCCTTTCAGCGATGCCGAGAAATTTGATGTGATCCTGGCGCACTCGGTCAACGGTGAACAAATATCGGCCAAGAACAAGGAGCCGCTGTTAATCGTCTACCCTTATGACAGCAAAAAAGAATTGCAAACCGTTTTGTACTACCAGCGTTCGGTGTGGCAGCTCAAAGCTTTGATTGTTGAATAAGGCAGGACATGGTCGATTTCAACACCCGCACCCATCCCATAGTCAGTTCGGCCGACCTGATGGTGTCCATGCTGTGGAACAACAAGCAGGTCTGGGGCTTGAAATTTCCATGTCGCTGGCACGCCTGCTGTGCGGTGAAATGAACGCCAGAAGCCACCTGGAAAAAGGCGCGACATTTCTGGTGCGCCTTCAGTTGCTGGTACATACCGCGCCTCAGAATGCGCCCGGATAAGCCCCGCCGTCAATCAATATGTTTTGACCGTTGATGAAGCCGGCGTGCTGGCTGCATAAAAACGCACAGGTGTTGCCGAATTCCTCGGGCGTGCCGAAGCGGTTGGCCGGAGCGCTGGCGCGGCGCGCCTGCGCCAGTTCTTCCACGCTCTTGCCGGTTTTTTCTGCGGTGCCTTGCAAAATGCCTTTGAGCCTATCTGTGTCGAACGCGCCGGGCAGCAAATTGTTGATGGTGACGTTGTGCTTGGCAATAGACGGGTTGCGCGACAAACCGGCGACGAATCCGCTCAGGCCGCTGCGCGCGCCGTTGGACAAACCCAAAATATCGATAGGCGCTTTGACCGCGCTGGAGGTGATGTTGACGATGCGCCCAAAACCACGCGCTGCCATGCCGTCTATGGTGGCTTTCATCAGTTCGATAGGTGTCAACATATTCGCGTCCACCGCTTTGATCCAAGCCTCGCGGTCCCATTCACGGAAGTCGCCGCTGGGTGGGCCGCCTGCGTTGGTGACGACTATGTCAAAGTTTTTGCCCGGACCACCGGCCACCGACCAGATCGCTGCGCGTCCGGCTTCGGTGGTGATGTCTTGCGCCACCGGCAACACCGTCACACCATGTTGGCGCAAACCGGCAGCCGAGGCCTCGAGAACGGCTGCGCCGCGTGAAACGATCACCAGATTCACACCAGCCTGCGCCAGCGCGCTGGCACAACCCCAGCCCAAACCCTTGCTCGCGCCGCCGACCAGCGCCCATTTGCCTTTGATGCCTAAGTCCATGTTTTCTCTCCTGATTGTGAAGCCATATACACACCGCTGAGCACCAGCACGGTACCCAGCACTATCCACATATTCACCGGTTCACCCAGCACCAGCACGCCCAGCGTGATGGTTGACATCGGTCCGACCATGCCAACTTGCGCGGTCAATGAAGCACCGATGCGCTCTATGCCCAGCATGATGAACACCACCGGTGCCACTGTGCACACCGTGGCATTCAGCAGCGCCAGCCACAGTACCTGCGGCTGCACCAGCGCATCCGACAAAGGCCTGAGTATGACAAATTGCAGCAGACAGCATACGCAGGCAACGACAGACGCCAAACCGACCAACCTCAATGCCCCAATTCGCTTGACCATCTGGCCGCTGAACATCAGGTAAAAAGCATAAGCCAGTGCACTGGCCAGCACATAAGCCGAACCCATCACCACACCGGCTCCGCTGAAGCTGACCTCATGGGCAAACACCAGCAGCACACCGGCGTAGCTGATGGCCATGGCCAAAGCACGCCTTGTGTGAATGCGGTGTTTGTACATCAGAGCGCTGAGCAGCATCACCAGCGTCGGGTTCAAATAAATGATCAAGCGCTCCAAGCTGGCGGTGATAGTTTGCAGCCCCAGAAAATCCAGAAAACTGGCCAGGTAATAGCCAAGAAAACCCAGACCGGCAATCGCCAGCAAATCGCGCCGACTCAGCGGGTTGGCTAAGGCATGCGGCTGGCGCGATGCCCACCAGGCCATGGCGACGAAAAACGGCAAGGCAAACAGCATGCGGTACATGATGACCGTGACAGCATCAACACCATAAAGATAGGACAGCTTGACGATGATGGCCTTGCCGCTGAAAGCCATGGCACCGGTCAGCGCCAATGCAATACCGACGGCATGCGGAGACAAACGGCTCAGCCGTGCAAACAAACCAGTCACCGCTTAAAACCCGGCGACCAAGCCGTCGCGGCGCGAATCGCTGGCCGCCACATAACCTTGCACCTTGGGGTCGCCCATGCGCCAGATGAACTGACCAGAGCCGAAATCCTGGTAACTGTCGTTGATGACTTCCATGGCGTGGCCGCGCGCCTGCAAACCTTGAACGGTATGTGCATCCATGCCGGCTTCCACATTGATCACCAAGCCTTCGTTGTAACGCCAGCGCGGCGCGTCGCAAGCTGCTTGCGGGTTTTGCGCGTAGTCGAGCATGCGCACCAGGGTTTGCACATGGCCTTGTGGTTGCATGTTCGCGCCCATCACGCCGTAACTCATGACCGGTTGGCCGTCTTTGGTGAGAAACGCCGGAATGATGGTGTGAAACGGCCGCTTGCCAGGTGCGACCAAATTGGCCGGGTTCAAGCCGCCGGGACGCACGGCAAAACCATGGCCGCGGTTTTGCAAACTGATGCCGAAATCAGGCTCGACGCAGCCCGAGCCAAAGCCCATGTAATTGCTTTGAATGAAACTGACCATCATGCCGTTTTCATCGGCGGCGGTGAGGTAAATCGTGCCGCCCTTGGCCGGGTTGCCTGCTTTGAAGTCTTGCGCACGCTGCATGTCTATCAACTTGGCGCGCTCTTTCAAATACGACTTGTCCAGCATTTGCGCAGCGGTGACTTCCATGCTGCTTGCTTCAGCCACATAGCGGTAGACATCGGCAAATGCCAGTTTCATGGCCTCGATTTGCAGATGCTGCGAATCCACGCCGTCGCGTTGCAGCGCGGCCAGATCAAAGTTATCTAAGATGCCTAAGGCAATCAGCGCGGCTATGCCTTGCCCGTTAGGCGGGATTTCGTGCAGGGTGTGGCCTCGGTAATCCATAGAGATAGGTTTGACCCAATCAGCCTGGTAAGCCGCAAAGTCAGAGGCTTTCAATGAACCGCCGTTGGCATTGGAAAAACGCTCTATGGCTTCGGCGATTTCACCGCCGTAAAACGCCTGGCCTTTGGTTTTGCCAATCGCCCGCAAGCCTTTGGCAGCCGCTGCAAACTGAAACAACTCGCCGACTGCGGGCGCACGACCATGCTGTAAAAAAGCTTGTGCAAAACCGGGTTGGCCTTTGAGTTCTTCGACCGGCGCCGCCCATTTTTCCTGCACCACCACACTCAGTAAAAAACCGCGTTCAGCGATTTCGATAGCCGGTTGCATCAAATCTTCAAACGGCAGCTTGCCGAAGCGCTCGCTCAAGGTCACCCAACTTGCGACCGCGCCGGGCACAGTGACCGAATCAATGCCGCGCTTGGGCGGCTGCATGGCGTTGTCGCCGTACTTGCGTTGGAAATATTCAGGCGTCCAGGCTTGCGGTGCGCGCCCGGAGGCATTCAAGCCATGAAGTTGTTGACCGTCCCACAAAATGCAAAACGCGTCCGATCCCAGACCGCAGCTGACCGGTTCGACGATGGTCAGCACCGCCGCCGCAGCGATAGCCGCGTCGACGGCATTGCCGCCGCGCCACATCATGCGCAAACCGGCTTGCGCCGCCAAGGGGTGCGAGGTGGAAACGATATTGCGCGCAAAAACCGGAAGACGCGTACTGCTGTAGGGATTGTTGAAATTGAAAGACATGGTGAACAGACATAAAGAAAAAGGCCGCTGAGGCGGAACGAAATAAGCGCGGAAATCAAGCGTCCGGCCGGAACACCTTGTAATGCATGCGCCGGGTGATCCACCAGACCAGCAGTGCAATCACCGGCACCGTCAAGGCGGTGAACATGGTGGGACTTTGAATCCAGCCCTTGGCCTCCAAGCCTTCGGCCACGTAATGAATCAAACCGGCAATGTAATAGGTGATGGCCACCACTGACAAACCTTCAACCGTGGTTTGCAATTTCAATTGCATGCCCTGGCGCTTGTTCATGGCGGCCAGCAGCGCCTGGCTGCTTTGCTCCTGCTGGAAATCGACCCGGGTGCGCAACAAATTGCTCATGCGCGAAACGCGCTCGGACAAAGCGGTTTGCCGTTTAGCCACCCAGTCGCAGGTACTGCGCGCGGGTGAAAGACGCCGATCCATGAATTCACCTATGGATTGAAAACCGGGCAAGCGGGTTTCGCGAATATCCAAAATGCGCCGGTCCACCAGTTCGAAATAAGCTTTGCTGGCGGAAAAACGCGAATGCTGCGCGGCGTACAAACCTTCCATTTGTCCGGCCAGTCGCGTCAACCGCTCAAGCAACTCGGCTTCCTCGTCCTGTTGTGCGCTGCGGATCGCCTGCGCCAAATCGGCGAGTTCCTGTTCAGCCATGGCCAGCGAAGGTGCGGCGCTGCGCGCCATCGGTAAACCCAGCAAGGCCATCATGCGGTAGGTTTCAATCTCCAACAGCCGTTGCACCAATCTACCCAAACGCCGCTGCGACAACTGACCGACGCGCAACAGCATGCGCGAACAACCATCCGGGCCGATTTGAAAATCGGTATGCAAAGTGGCTGCACCTTCGGCCAACTGGCAGGCGACCAAAGAGTCTTCGCGAAATTGCTGGTGCAACTCGTCGCGGTCGGCCAGATCCTCGGTCTGCTTGGCGCGCAAGTTGATGCGAGCCAGGCATTCGCCGGGCAGATCTTTCAACCACTGATGCGGCAGTAAGCCCAACGCCAGCCCATAGTCATCCGACTTGGGCAAACCGGCGGGCGCATCGGCCATGAATGTCCAGGTGACGAACTCGGTATGCAGTTCCCAGCGCAGCCGCCAGCTGCCCAGATCCACGCGCAAATGGTTGGCATGGGCGTCTGGCACCGGCAAATGATGGTCATTCAGCAAAGCCAGCAAATGGGCACGGCTTGCGTCGCGGGCATCCGCATCAGCCAGCATCACCACATGGCTGATGGCCAGCGGTGCGCGCATGGGTTCGGGCGGTCGCGCGTGTACCTCGTTGTGTAAAGCGCGTCTGAGGGCGTGTTCTTTCATTCAGGCAATTTCAATCTTCAACAAAGGCTTCTTCCCGCTTGGACTTGATGGCGGGCAACAGCACCAGCAACAACAAGACGACAGCCAGTGCCAACAAAGCGGCCGACAGCGGCCGGGTGATGAACACCGACCAGTCGCCGCGCGCCAGCTTCAAGGCACGTTTTAAATACTCTTCCATCATGGGCCCGAGTATGAACCCCAGCAACAGCGGGGCCGGTTCGCAGCCCAGTTTGGTGAACAAATAACCCGCGAAACCGAACAAGGCCACCATCCAGATGTCGAAGGTGGAATTGTTGGTGGTGTAGACGCCGATGGCGCAAAACAGCACGATCGCCGGGAACAGGTAATGGTAGGGCACGGTCAGCAGCTTGATCCAGATACCAATCATGGGCAGGTTCAAAATGACCAGCATCAGATTGCCTATCCACATGGACACAATCAAACCCCAGAACAACTCGGGGTTGACCGTCATCACCTGCGGACCGGGCTGTATGTTGTGTATGGTCATGGCGCCGACCATCAAGGCCATCACCGCATTCGGCGGGATGCCTAAAGTGAGCAAGGGAATGAACGAGGTTTGCGCGCCGGCGTTGTTGGCTGATTCGGGTGCCGCCACGCCACGGATATTGCCTTGGCCCAACGGCACTTCACCGGCCTTGAGTTTGATTTTTTTCTCTAAGGTGTACGAGGCAAACGAAGCCAGCACCGCGCCGCCGCCGGGCAAGATACCGAGCACCGAGCCCAGCGCTGTGCCGCGCAGCACGGCAGGCATCATATTTTTGAAATCTTCACGGGTTGGAAACAAGCCTTGCACTCTGGCTGTGAACACTTCCCGCTCCAGATCGCTTTTGGCCAAATTGCTGATGATCTCACCGTAACCGAACACACCCATGGCCACAGCCACAAAACCTATGCCATCGGTCAGTTCGGGAATATCAAAAGTGAACCGCGCCATGCCCGAATTCACATCGGTGCCGATCAGTCCCAACAACAAACCCAGGATGATCATGGCTATGGCTTTGAGCAATGAACCCGAGGCCAGCACCACGGCACCTACCAGACCGACCACCATCAAGGCGCAGTATTCCGCCGGACCGAAAGCGAAAGCAACTTCTGTCAAGGGTGCCGCAAAAGCAGCAATCAACAAGGTGCCGATGCAGCCTGCAAAAAAAGAACCCAGACCGGCGGCGGCCAGCGCCGGGCCTGCGCGGCCTTGGCGCGCCATCTGATAGCCATCCAGCGTGGTGACCACAGAGGAAGATTCGCCAGGCAGATTCACCAGAATGGCAGTGGTGGAACCGCCGTATTGGGCACCGTAATAAATACCTGCCAGCATGATCAGCGCCGACACCGGCGGCAAGGCATAGGTGGCCGGCAACAACATAGCAATCGTGGCCACCGGTCCGATACCCGGCAGCACGCCGATGAGGGTGCCCAGTAAACAACCGATCAATGCGTAAAGCAAATTGATCGGCGTACCGGCGACTGCAAATCCGGTGGCGAGATTGGCGAGCAAGTCCATGTGTATCCGATCAGTAAAGGTTGACGAATGCAGGCCAGACAGGCATTTGCAATTTCAGCAGTTGAATAAACACCAGATAACTGCCGGCCGCCAGCACGCTGCTAAGAACCAGCCAGCGGCGAACCGTGAAACTTGCGGCGTCTGCCAACAGCGCCAAACCGCACAGCGCATAAATGGCAAGCATCAAACCCATGGGCGGCAAGCCGATGAAAGCCAAGCCACCGAGTAGCAGGCCGAACAAGATGTTCGCGCCGAGAATACAAAACAAGGGACGCCAGGCCAGTTCGCCGATGACGCCGCCGTCAGGCGTCTCCACTACCAGTGAAAAAAACATGATGAATCCGCCGAGCATGACCAGCACCAGTCCCAGAACCATCGGGAAATAGCCGGGGCCCATTTGGCCCGCAGTGCCCACGGTATAGCCGGTGGCAGAGTTCCAAGCGAATGCCGCACCGGTGACGGTGAACATCAGGCCGGAAGCAAAATCTTTTTGACTCTTGATAGACAAGGCGGAACTCCTGAAAAGAGCAGAAACGCGATTGTCACCTAAGCGGCCACCGGCCTGAACATGCGCAACCACTGAGGCGCGGGTAAACGCCAGCGTTTGTGTATCTCTGCCGCCCGCGCCTGCAACACCTCGTCTGCCAGCTGCAGCGGTGTGCGCTGTGCCAGCACCACGGTATTGCCTTCGCGCGTGGGCTTGAACACCCAGACCGCGTCAGCGCCAAAGGCCTGGCTGATATGACCCAAGCTGCGCTCATAACTGGAGGAGCGGCCAAACAAATTGACCAGCATGCAACCGCGCGCCGTCAGCAAACGGCGGCAATCGGCATAAAACCCGGCGTCATCCAGCACCGGGGCAGCGGCCTCGTCGTCGTACAAATCCACATGCAACACATCCACTTGCCCCTGCCAGTGTTCGTGCGATGCGACCTCGGCGGCGTCGCCGAGCACCACATTCAGCAGTTCATCGTCCGCGCCCAATTCGAACCAGGTGCGGCAAGCGGCGATCACCTGCGGGTTGAGTTCAATGGCGGTGGTGCGCATCTTCAACACCTGATGGCAGTTTTTGGTGAGCGCAGCCGCGCCCAGGCCGAATTGCATGGCGTGCATGCCGTCAACCTCATCCGCCTCGTGAAACAACAACCAGGCCTGCATGCGCTGCACGTAGTCAAGCTCGATGTCATTGGGTTTGTTCAGCAACATAGAGCCCTGAATCCACACGGTGCCCAGGTGCAGATAACGCACCTTGCCGTGCTCGGACACATTCACTTGCGGGAGTTTGGGTGGGGTGGAGGCCATGGGGGATTGTCGCTAGTTATGAACTGCTGTCGGTTGGCGGCTTAGTCTCCACAACAAATATCGATTTGCGCGTGAGTACATATGAAAGTCTGTAGGTTTTGATGCCGTGGTTTTCAGTGGACACCACAACAGTGTCTTCCTTTTGGTTCGTCTCCAGCACAGTGCACAAGCCATGAATGCGGTGAAACATAAGTGCACCTTCGGAAAATGGACTGTTGACATCAGGTACCAGATAGTCAGGCAAACCCCTTCTTTTTCTTGCAAGTTGTTGGATGTATCGGGCCAATTCGGAAATGCTAGACATAGGCTCACCCCAGTCGCTACAGAACACGTACTCAGGTCGTAGGAATTGATGTTTTATCAGGTAACAGTACCACTGGGTTTGTGGGTCAAACGGTCTGTCGCAAGGCCGTAAGTGGTCAAATATTTCTTCCTTTGACAAAGGCGTTTCCATTGAAATGTCGCGAAACCGTTGATCCGTAGCCTCAATGAGCTCTAACCTTTGCCGCCCTCAACGCAGACTAATGTTAGTTTGAGGACCTACAAGACTACGAACTGACAGGGGTTCGTAGTTTTTTGGTATGACTAAATAGAACTCAAAGTGATACTATTTGAAGTAACACTGATTGAACATTGGAAGACAAATGGCTTTACTCGACGAACAACTGGTTGAAGAATGGCTAAACAGGCAGAACTTTTTCACGATACTTGGAATAAAGTCAGGAAATGATGAAATTGATCTTTTAGCAATTCGACCTACCCCTGAAGGCATGGAGTACTGGCACGTAGAAGTTCAGATAAGTTATCGGCCTGTTAACTACATCGGTGGCGATAAGATCGCACGTAAGCGAAACAAAAAAGAACTTCGCGCAGGTGTTGAGCAATGGGTTGCTAAGAAGTTCACCAGTCCAAGAAAGGTCAAACGTAGGAACGAAATACTTTCAGATGCCAGCTGGAGAAAGTTCATTGTTCACGCAGTCTTGAAGGACGAGGCTGAATTGACGATCATGGAAGAACTGGGCGTTGAACTTATTCCATATAAGCGGGTACTTGAGGACTTAAGAGCAGACAAGCAGGGTAAAAGCTCCTCAGCCGCTAGCGGTATTGTTGAGATGCTGAACTATCTGAAATAGTTCAAGGTACTGAAAAGGAAATGAAATGTCCGCAGACAAATACGAACAAGATCACCTGCGAAGAGGTAAAGAGTTCGTCTATGAGCAATGGAGAAAGTTGCTGTGTATTTTTGTGGTTGGGGATGACATCAACACTGACCAATTTACCCCTAAAGAAGTCACATCTGAAAAGATGAGAACAATCTTCGATAACGGATACAAATTAGCCATGCTACAGACGAGAGCCTCGCTGAAAAAGGAGTTGTCTGATTCCCAAGATACAAGTCAAATAAAAGCAATTGAGCGGCTAATCAAACAGATCGACGATAGATTAGAAACGCAAAAATGTCTCGTGACTTATAGCGGCAGTCCTGACAAGTCGTTGTATCTAGACGCTGTAAAAAGGTATCAGGAATTCATTCGATACACCAAAGAAGATGTCACTAAATGGGGTGATAAACAAATGTGAATTTTCGAACGTAAGGCTCTGGGAATGGCGCGGGGTAGACTCAAGCAGGAAGCGCAACTTTGATTAACTGAAGGTGTGGCTGAGAATGTTAGTCATTCCACTTTCTCGCATCAAAAAAATTTCTAAATACTACTTCTTATACCCATACCCCCGCTCCCAAGCCTCTGCCATTTTCTTCCGCAAGGAATCGGGCACACGCTCATCGCCAGTTGTTTTTTTCATGGTGTCGCGCATGGCTTGTGCAATGCGCTCCAGTGTCAGCGCAGGTTGGCTGACACCGCAGATGCGTTGTCCGAAGTCTTCCAGTTCTTGTTTGGTGGGATAGGTTCTGGTTTGGTGCTTGCCCGCAAACAATTTGAGCGCCAAGGTTCGGTCTTGCAACTCGGGGCCACCCGCGTATTGGGTATAGGTGTAAATGCTGGTGGTAACCACATCGAACATGGGAGCCAGCCACATGTCTTGGTTTGAACGGTAAAGCAAACCAAAATTTTTCAAATGCGCGTCTCCATTGCGCACCATGACAGAAAACGCGACTTGCTCAAAAAACCGATGCAAGTTATCGCTATGAAGTTGTAGTTGGCGCATCAGTTCTGCAATGCGTTGGTAGCTGCCTTGGTATTTGCGGTCCGACAAAATGTCTCGCACACGTAACCCGGCCAATGCGGCAATGTCCTCAAACCCTAGGCGCTCGTAATGGCCATCCTCACTTTCGACCAAGTCAAACCGGTCCAGCACCAACATTTGTCCATCGTCCGATAGCGCAAATGTTGGTGTGGCAATACCTGCTTCCTTGGCAGCCGTCAGGCATAAAAACTCATTCGCAGCCAAACCGGGGTAAGCCGCGCTGGCCGCTTTGACGATTAGCGATGGAATCGGTACGGTGGGTCGGTCAGGCACCATGATTTTGGGTTGCATCCCGGCTATGCCCGCCCCTGTGCTCAAGTACGCAGCCACCAGATCGTTGAACACCTCAGGCGTGTAGGCCGTTTTCAACAATTCGCTTTTGCTGATGGTTCTTGGCATGGGTGTCACAGCAATGTCTGGCAAGCTGTATCCCAAGCGGCCAATGCCATTGCGCCCCACCAGCGCCAGCATGTGCATGGGTGTCATGGCTTGCTTGGGAAAGAGCTCACGAATCTTCATGAACAAGTCGCCCTCGGGCAGGTTCTGATCCATAGGCGGAAACAAATCGCCATCTTGCCAAGTCAGTTGCTTCGCAGCAGGCATCAGCAAGGCCACAGCGGCTTGTTCAGCCTGTGACTGCAAATAGCGGAATTCGTAGACAGATGGACGTATCAACTGACCAGCGTTAACAGCGTCGCCAATAGACACATTCAGCTGACGAATTTTTTCAGGAAGCATCGTCGTCTTCCATGAACCTGGCCGCAACCTCGCTGGCGCTTGGCAGACCAACATGCTCGACGCGCATCACCAAGCCCAAAGCACCCATGACGGCAAACAGCGAAGACACCGTGGACTCTTCGCCCGCTTCCAGCCGGTAGATGACTTCGCGAACCTTGCCCGCCCTGTCAGCCAGCGCAGACTTGCTCATGCCCAGCGCTTTGCGGCGGGCTTTCAGTTGTTGTCCCAATTCATCGGGGAGTCGAATATTGTCAGTCATGGCTTGCATAATAGCCGTGAAAATAGGTATTTGCAAGCTACAGCTGACAAATAATTAGGCGTGAACGCAGGAAAAGATGGTTTGCTTTTGCACCTTGCGAAAGCATTTGCGCTACGCCAGACTGAAGACATTGATGGTTGCCAAACGACGCAGTTGCGCCAAAGCCTAATCCAACAACCGACGCAAGGCAGGTGTAGAAATATCGTCTATGTGCCGAAACGCCGGTGCAATCTTGTCGATGTCTTCTGGCGCGACACCAAACTTTTCAAAGTAAACCTTCCACTCGCGCAGCTTCAACCAAACTTCGCTCATCATGTTGGCGGCATCGGCCTTGGATACGGTGAACTGGGCATGTGCGGCCATTGCGTTGTCCAAAGTCGCTAGCCTGCCTTGCGGGCCCACGCCCAAATGCAAAAAGCGCTCAGTGGCATGGCTTGCGCGAGGCAACACGTCGTACAAAGGGCTTAAGCGCCAACCGGGCAAGCGGGGGTCCCACAAAAAACCATGGTTGCGCAGGTGGTCATCGTCGTTGCTCACAAAGATATTGAAGACCATGCGTTTAAAAAGTTCCGCGTTGTCCTGGCGAATGACGCTGGGATGGCAATGCTCTCGCACGGCCTGGGCAAGGTCGCTGTAAGCCTTGGTGCGAGATTCGGTTTCATCGCAAGCCAACATGGTCAGGCCGCTCACAAAGCCCAAGCGATGCTCCACGCGACCTTTGCCTGGCTGTGTGGCAAACAGATTGTCAATATTGGCGAGGACATCATCAGCTGCAAGCCAGTAGCGGTCAAAGCGACGAATGCGCATGAGCTTGCGCTCGCCAATCGTTTGCATTTCAATCTCGGGTACTTGCAAGCCAACTTCAGCAGCCAATCGCAGTGTGGCGGTTTCCGCGCCTGTCACGTCGAAGCGGTCTTGTTGACTTGAAAATTTGGCCAGCCACAAAACCCCTTGCGCATCTCGCACCGAGGCTTTCGGCCGCGCCCCACCCAACGCAGTGCCATCGACAAATATGCCTTCCAAGTGTGCGGGCAAAGGCAGCCCCTCCCCAATTCGGTCAGCAGCCTCCATCAGGTGCGCCAAATCGTGTGATCCATGGGGGCCGTGACTTGGCCCTTGCTTGATATCAGTGCGTATGTCGAGTGCCCCGACACGCTCACTGCCGACGTGCAGCAAGTACTGAGACTCAGGCAGGCTATTGGCCGGTACCTTGAGTTTGGCTTCAATGACGCGCCGCCCCCATGCGTCCGGCGCTGCGTCGCGAATGCCACCGAAAAACGATAACTGCTTGGCAGGAAACAGACGCTTGCCCAAAACGCCCTGCGGATGGCGCAGACTCAGACTCACCGGATCGACTTCCAGGGCATCCAGCCTGCGCGCGTAGTTCAAGCCATAGGTGAAGCTGGCGGTCTTTACCTCGTTGCCTTCTTCTGTCATGAGCAACTGTCCGCATGGCTTCCAATCCTGCCCGATGTGGGCAAACACCATTAACTTCAATTCTTTGTCTGGCATGTGTTTAGCGTCTCAAAAATCAAGTTCTTCGAGCTCAGCCGCTGTCAGATCGCGCACGCGGCGGGTCTTTTCACGCGCACTGAGCGCCAGCAGAGCCGGGTCTTTTTCAGCTAATAAGTCCAACAGTGAGCTGCCAGGAGAAATGGCTGCAAGGTAGCGCAAGACTTGCCCCAGTGCTATGCCGGGGTCACCCTTTTCCAGCCGGTAAGCCGTGTTGCGCGACAGGCCCGCCCGCAACGCAGCGTCAGCTTGCTTGACTTGGCGGGCCAAACGCAGCCGCGCCAAAAGCATTCCCAAACGAATGCATTCCTGTTGCTGTTCTGTGGAAACCATGGCGGATTGATCTACTCTCATGATGGATCTTTATGTTTGATAAATAGCGGATTATTTTGTTATGGATTGATTTAACGCGCATTTTAGCCAAATAACAAGGCTGGCGGTTATTTTGCTCGTTAAATCTTACTTTATATATTCAATGAGTGATTTAACGATCAAAATTTAAATACTGCACGAAAATCGACCGAGGCATTGAACATGCCGGGTTCCAATCACAAACCCAACACCCTTTTTACATTCGTCGTCGTCACCTCCCGCACTTCCCCCACCGACACACCACGCAAATCCGCCAGCAGCTGCGCGATGCGCGGCACCTGATCCGGCGTATTGCGGCCCTGCGCCACGCCGGCCTCGCGCTGCTGCGCGGTCACATACAACCAATGCGGCGGTATGTCGGGCGAATCGGTTTCCAGCACCAGCGCGTCCAGCGGCAACACAGTCGCCAAGCGGCGCAACTGCAAAGCCCGCTCATAGGTCAAGGCACCGCCAAAACCCAGCTTGAATCCCAAGTCAACAAACATCTGCGCCTGCTGCAAACTGCCGTTGAACGCATGCGCGATGCCGCCCTTGACCGACGTTTGCCGCAAACCTTGCAGCAACAAATCGGCGCTGCGGCGCACATGCAAAATGACGGGCAAATCATGTTGTTGCGCCAGTTTGAGTTGTGCTTTGTAAAACATTTGCTGGCGCGCCATGTCCAAGCCCGGCACAAATCCATCGATGCCGATTTCACCGACCGCCACCAAACGCGGGTCGCTGCGGTGCTGTTGCAATTGCGCGTCCAGTGTCAGCAAGTCGGCCTCAGCCGCTTGCGGCGTGTACATAGGGTGTATGCCCAAGGCATAGAAGTCTCCGTATTGATGTGCCAGCAAGCGGACCGTGTCAAAGTTACTCGCCTCAACCGCTGGAATCACACAGCTTGTTACACCGGCCGCGCGTGCAGCAGCGCGCACCGCGTCGCGGTCGGCGGCAAACTCCGGCGCGTCCAAATGGGAATGGCTGTCTATCCAGTTCATAGGGAGATTGTGGCGAATACAAAGCACATCGCGGCTCGCACCAGGTTTGCGTCTTCACATTGACCTGAGAGCAGACTAAGATGGTTGAAGCGTCAATACCCAAGGACTTCTTTCATGAAATTTGCTTTTGTAGGCTTAAGTCTTGCCATCACAATCGCCGCTTTGCTCAGCGGCTGCGCCACCGAAACCTCGCAGGTGCTGGCCACACCCAAAGTGGAATCAGCCAACAGTGTTTACAACGGTCCGCGCTATGCGCTGGCGGTCGGCAAGTTTGAAAACCGCTCGGCTTTTTTGCGCGGCTTGTTTTCTGACGGCATAGACCGGCTAGGCAACCAGGCCAAAACCATACTCATCGGCCACTTGCAGCAGGCCAACCGTTTTGCTGTGATGGAACGCGACAACCTCGGCGAAGCCCAATTCGAGAAAAACATAGACGGCAAAAACCAGGCCCTCAAGAGCGCCGAGTTTTTGATCGTTGGTGACGTGACCGAGTTCGGTCGCAAGGAAGTCGGCGACCAACAGTTGTTCGGTTTGCTGGGGCGCGGCAAAACCCAGGTTGCCTACGCCAAGGTCACCCTGAATGTGGTCAACACCACCACGTCTGAAGTCATGTACTCGGTGCAAGGCGCGGGTGAATACGCTTTGTCCAACCGCGAGGTCATAGGATTCGGCGGCACCGCCAGTTATGACGCCACGCTGAACGGCAAAGTGCTGGACTTGGCCATCCGCGAAAGCGTGCAAAAGCTGGTCAAAGGCGTTGACCAAGGCCAATGGAAACCGGGTTCATGACACGCTATGCGTCCCTGTCTGCGCTGTGTCTGCTGTTGATGGCCTGCGCCAGCCAAGACCATTCGCTCTACCACTGGGGCGGCTACCAGGAACAGATTTACGACGGTTTTCAAATCGAGTCTGGCAATACATCGCCGGACAAGCAATTGCAAAAGCTAGAGGAAGAACAGCAAAAAGCCGCCTCCAAAGGCAAGGCCTTGCCGCCGGGTTTTCAAGCGCACATGGGTTATTTGTATTTCCAGACCGGCCAGGCGGACAAGGCGGTCATGGCGTTTGAAGCAGAAAAAAAACAATTCCCTGAATCCACGGTCTACATGGACTTGGTGCTGGGCAAACTCAGGCAGAAATAAAACATGACTCTGCGTATCACCTTAGCTTTAAGCGCTGTGTGCATGTTGTTGCTAAGCGCTTGCAGCACGCCTTCAGCCAAGCCCGACCAAAGCGATTTCAGAAACAGCAAACCTAAGTCCATTCTTGTGTTGCCACCGGTCAATCTGTCGCCCGATATTCGCGGCAGCCTGACTTTTTTCTCCACCGTCACGCGCCCGCTGTCTGAGGCCGGTTACTACGTGTTTCCGGTGGCCATGGTGGATGCGACCTTCAAAGAAAACGGCTTGCAGTTGGCCGATGACATCCATGATGCGCCACTCTCAAAACTGCAAAGCATTTTTGGGACAGATGCGGTGCTCTACATCACGGTGGAGAAATTCGGCAGCAGTTATGTGGTGATAGACAGCCAGACCGTGGTGAGCGCCAAAGCCAGGCTGGTAGACGCCCGCACCGGCACCTTGTTGTGGAAAGGGCAAGCCAGTGCATCGGATGCCGAAGGCCGCGACAACAACAACGGACTGGCCGGTGTGTTGATCAACTCGGTCATACACCAGTTGGCCAGCAACATAGGCAATCCCGGTCACCAGGTCGCAAAGCTGGCCAGCGCACGCTTGTTGTCACCGCATACCGGCGGTATCTTGTACGGACCGCGCTCACCCAATTTCGGCAAAGACTGAATCAGGTCTGCAACTGCCCGTTGACCAGGCGCATTTGCCGGTCGCATTGCGCGGCCAAGGTTTCATCATGCGTGACCACCACAAAGGCCGTGCCCTGCTGGCGGGCCAGTTGCAGCATCAAGCCGAACACACTGTCTGCCGTGCTGCGGTCCAGGTTACCGGTGGGCTCATCGGCTAACACGCAATCGGGCTTCGTCACTAGCGCTCGCGCAATCGCCACCCGCTGGCGTTCTCCGCCGGATAACTCGGACGGCGTGTGCTTGATCCGTTCACCCAGGCCCACGGCTTGCAGCATGGCCTGCGCCCGCGCTGCCGCCTCGGCACGCGGCATACGGCGTATCCACAAAGGCATGGCGACATTGTCCAGCGCATTGAACTCGGGCAGCAAATGGTGAAACTGGTAAATAAAACCCAGGTGTTGGTTACGTAAACGCCCAAGGGCGGTCGGGTCTAACCCGGCCAATGCCCGGCCCAGCAAATGCACGCTGCCGGTGGTCGGCGTGTCCAGGCCGCCTAGCAAATGCAGCAAAGTGCTTTTGCCTGAACCGGAGGCACCGACCACGGCCAGGGTTTCACCGGCATCTATGTGTAAATCCACATTCTTTAACACAGTGACGTCTAAGTCGCCTTCATGGAAACGCCGCCCCAGTCCCTGCGCCTGCAACACCGCTTTACTCATGGCGCAATGCCTCCGCCGGGTCGATGCGGCTGGCGCGCCAACTCGGGTAAAGCGTTGCGGCCAGTGCCAGCACCAGCGCGATGATGACCACCGGCCCGATATCTGCCCATTGCGGATCGCTGGGCATGCGGCTGATCAGGTAGACATCGCGCGGCAAAAAGCTGGCACCCAATGCGCGTTCAATGGCCGGCACGATGCTGCCTATGTTGAAAGCCACCAGCAAGCCGAGCAGCAATCCGGACAAAGTGCCTATGACCCCGACCAACGCGCCTTGCACCACGAATATGCCCATGATGCTGGCCGGGCTGGCGCCTAGCGTTCGCAAGATAGCGATATCAGCGCGCTTGTCGGTGACGGTCATCACCAGCGTGCTGACCAGGTTGAACGCCGCCACCGCGACGATCAAAGTGAGGATGATGAACATCATGCGTTTTTCAATTTGCACAGCGGTGAACCAGGTGCGGTTGGCGCGGGTCCAATCGCGCACCAGCACATCGCCACTGAGCAAAGGCGTGAGTTCGGCGGCGACTTCGCGGGCGCGCTGCGCGTCTTTCAATTTCACGCGTATGCCGTTGGGTCCTTCGAGCCGGAAAATACGTTCGGCGTCGCTGATGTGCAGCATGGCCAAACTGGCGTCGTATTCGAAATGGCCGGTGTCGAGCAGGCCGACCACATGCAATTGTTTCAAACGCGGCACCACGCCCGCCGGGGTGACCTGCCCGCCGGGCGCGACCAGCGTTACGCGGTCGCCGGCCTTGACGCCGAGGTTGCGCGCCAACTCCGAGCCCAGCACCACGCCGAAACCGCCGGGCGTGAGTTGCGCCAGCACCCCGGGGTCCATGGCAGCCACCACGTCAGTGACAGCGGCTTCCTGCGCCGGGTCTATGCCGCGCACCAAAGCGCCGCGCATGTCCTCGCCCTGGGCCATCAATACCTGCGACAGCACAAACGGCGCACTCGCAATGACCTGCGGGTGTTGCTGCAACTGCTGTTGTAAAACGGCGGCGTTGTCCAGCGAAGCGCTGGTATAGGCCAACACTTCAATGTGCGACAACACGCCGAGCATGCGGTCGCGCACTTCCTTTTGAAAACCGTTCATCACGCTCAGCACAATGATGAGCGCCGCCACACCCAGAGCAATACCCAGCATGGAGACAGAGGAAATAAAAGAGATGAAGCGGTTGCGACGGGCGGCCCGGCCGGCGCGGGTATAGCGCCAACCAATCAATATTTCATAAGGCAATTTGGAATCTGTCATTGGTGGAGATTGTGGCATCTTGCACAATCCCTGCATGCCAACCTCAGATTTCATACCGGTGAACCTGTTCGCCTGCGCCTTGTGGCCGGATGCCTCGCAGACCGCAGACGCGCACAGCGCACGGCCCTGGCAACAAGCTTTGCGCGCACTGGAACACCACACGGTATTGCAGCAACTGGCGCATGCCGAGCTGCAAGTATTGACAGGCCTGCCGACTGACAGCGCTTGCAGCAGCCACGAATGGGCCTACGCCCGCGCCGCCAACTGGCCGCAAAGCACGCACTTGCTGCCGTTTGCCGCGCACGCCGCGCAGCAATGGCAACTGAGGTGTCCGCCGGATCACGGCTGGGCCTTCATCGACCTGGTGCATGCGCAATTCAGCCAAGGCCAGATACCTGTTTCCCTGCCGGGTACGCTCAGCGATGTGGAATCAGACGGCTTTCTGCAAGCCATGCGACCGTATTTTGAAGAAGACGGTATCCATTTGCTGGCGTTTTCGCCCGGGCGTTTTCTGGCGCATTCAAGCGTTTTCAAATCATTGCCCTGTATGTCGCTAGACCATGTGTTGCAACATGGCGCACATGCTTTGGCAGAACTCGACCCGGTGGCCACCCAAAGCCCGGCGCAACGCTTGCTGCGGCGCTTGCAAAATGAAATGCAAATGCTGTTCTATACCCACACGCTGAACACGCGACGCGACATACCTGTCAACTCTTTTTGGCTCAGCGGCAGCGGCGACCTGCCGGCACACACACACACGGGCGTGACACTGCACACCGAATTGCGCGAGAGTTTTCTGTCCAATGACCCGATCGCATGGGCGGAGATCTGGGTCAAGCTGGCAGAAGACACCATGCTGCCCGCTTTGCAACAAGGCCATGCGCTTATCTTGTGCGGACCGCAACGTTGTTTGCAATTGCAAGCAGGAAAAAGCAACTGGTTGCAAACATTGAAACAACGGTTCTTCCAACCCTCGTTGACCGGGTTGCTGTCATGAAATTCATCACCCGCGATGTGCCGCCGCGCGCCGCCTGGGCGCTTGAACAAGCCGGGGTGCATCCGCTGCTGGCGCGTTTGTACGCCGGGCGCGGTGTTGGCGATGCCAAAGAGTTGGATATCTCGTTGTCGCAATTGCTGCCGCCCGTTGGCATGAAAGGCATGGCTGACGCAGCGCACTTGCTGGCTGATGCAACAGCACAGCAACTCAAGATGTGTATCGTCGCTGATTACGACTGCGACGGCGCGACGGCTTGCGCCGTGGCTTTGCGCGGCCTCAGGCTGTTGGGCGCGCAGCATGTGGATTTCATCGTGCCCGACCGCGTGGTCGACGGCTACGGCCTCACGCCGTCTATTTCGCAGCGCGTGCATGCCAGCGGAGCGCAAGTCTTGATCACGGTGGACAACGGCATTGCCAGCGTAGAAGGCGTGGCCGAGGCGCAGCGACTGGGTTTGCAAGTGCTGGTGACCGACCACCATTTGCCCGGGCCTGCGATTCCCGCCGCCGATGCGTTGGTCAACCCGAACCAGCCGGGCTGCTCTTTCGAGAGTAAATGCATTGCCGGTGTCGGCGTCATGTTTTACGTGTTGTTGGCCTTGCGCGCTGAGTTGCGAGTGCGCGGTGTGTTCAACAAAGACACCGAACCGCGCCTGGATGGTTTGCTGCCACTGGTGGCCTTGGGCACAGTGGCCGACGTGGTGAAACTGGACGCAAACAACCGCCGACTGGTGGCGCAAGGCTTGTTGCGCATGCGGCGCGGCCAGTTGCCAGCGGGCATGTCGGCGCTGTTTCAAGTTGCCGCACGTGACGCCTCGCAAGCCATCAGCCAGGACATGGGCTTTGCGCTCGGGCCCCGCATCAACGCTGCCGGTCGTTTGTCTGACATGCGCCTGGGCATTGAATGCCTGCGCACCGACGACGCCACACTGGCTTTGCAACTCGCGCAGCAACTCGACGCCATCAACCGCGAACGCCGCACGCTAGAAACCGGCATGCGCGAGCAGGCTTTGCTGATTGCCGAATCGCTGATGGACAGCGAAGACGAACCGCCGCCTGCGCTGTGCGTGTATGACGAGGAATTCCATGAAGGCGTGGTCGGCATCGTCGCCGGTCGTTTGAAAGATTTGCATTACCGGCCTTGCTTTGTGTTTGCCGCCAGCGAGTCCGAAGGCCAAGCGGTGTTGAAAGGCTCGGGCCGCTCGATTCCCGGTTTTCATTTGCGCGATGCATTGGACGCAGTGGTCAAACTGCATCCGGGTTTGCTGCTGCGCTTCGGCGGCCACGCCATGGCCGCCGGTTGCACTTTGTTGGAAGACGATCTGGCCACCTTCGAAGCCGCGTTTCAACACATTGCCGCGCAATGGCTGGACGCAGCCACGCTGGCGCAATCGCTGGAAACAGACGGGCCGCTGGCCGCCGCTGACCTTCGTCCAGACGTGGCGATTGAATTGCAAAACCAGGTTTGGGGCCAGGGCTTTGCCGCACCTTTGTTCCACGACAGGGTAGAGGTGATCAGCCAACGCATCGTCGGTGAAAAGCACTTGTCGCTCAAACTCAAACTGCACGGGCAGTCGATTGACGGCATCTGGTTCGGCCATACAGAGCCGCTGCCGGCCTACGCCGAACTCGCCTACCGGCTGGTGCTCGATCACTGGCAAGGCCAGCGCAAACTCAAGCTGCATGTGGAAAACATGCGCACCACCTAGAATCCATTTGTGAACATACTCAACGCCGACCTGCATTGCCACTCCGTCGTCTCCGACGGCACGCTCACGCCCGAGGCGCTGGCTGCGCGCGCTCATGCCAACGGTGTCGAGTTATGGGCTTTGACTGACCATGATGAAATCGGCGGCCAGCTACGCGCTGCCGCTGCCGCCAAGGCATTGGGCATGGGCTACCTCAGCGGCACCGAAATTTCTGTTTCATTCGCCGGTCACACCGTGCATATCGTTGGTCTGGGTTTTGATATCAATGACCCGCGCCTGCTGGCCGGTTTGCAAAGCACTCGCGGCGGTCGGCACGAACGCGCCAAAGACATGGCCGCCGGGCTGGCCAAAGTCGGCATACACGGGAGTTTTGAGGGCGCACTTACCTACGCCGGCAACCCGGACCTGATTTCCCGCACCCATTTCGCCCGCTTTTTGGTGGAAACCGGCGTTTGCAAAGACACCCACGAAGTATTCCGGCGATTTCTCACCGAAGGCAAACCCGGTTTTGTGCCGCACCGCTGGGCTTCTTTGGGCGACGCTGTCCGCTGGATACGCGAATGCAAAGGGGTGGCCGTCATCGCTCACCCGGCGCGCTACGGCTTCACACCGACCGAAGAATTTGCTTTGTTCACCGAGTTCAAAAACCACGGCGGCCAGGCTGTCGAAGTGGTCACCGGCAGCCATTCAGCGCAAGAGGCTATTGAATACGCAGACATGGCGCGTGAGTTTGATTTGGCTGCTTCGCGCGGCAGTGATTTCCATAGCCCGGATGAAAGCCATACCGACCTGGGTACCTTGCCCTGGCTGCCCGGCGACCTGACACCGGTGTGGGAACTGCTGGCCGACCGCATCCAATAAACCCGCCGCTGCGCGCAACGCTTCATGGCCCAATGGCTGCAAGTTCATCCTGACAACCCGCAACCGCGTTTGCTGAAACAAGCCGTGGCCTTGCTCAGCCAAGGCCGGGTGCTGGCGGTGCCCACGGATTCCAGTTACGCCTTGGTCTGTCACCTGGACGACAAAACCGCGATTGACCAGTTGCGCCGCATTCGCGGTGTGGACGACAAGCACCACCTCACGCTGTTGTGCCGTGACCTGAGCGAATTGGCTTTGTACGCCAAGGTGGACAACCGCCAGTTCAGGCTGCTCAAAGCCGCCACGCCGGGCGCTTACACCTTCATATTAGAGGCGACCAAAGAAGTACCGCGGCGGGTGGCGCATCCGCAGCGAAAAACCATAGGGCTGCGGGTGCCAGAGCACGTCTGTCTGCTGCAATTGCTGGAACTGCACGGCTCGCCGCTGCTGGCCACCACCTTGATACCGCCCGGCGAAACCGAACCCTTGAATGATGCCCAGGACATACGCGAGCGCTTCGAACATCAGCTCGCCGCCGTCATCGATGCCGGTGCCTGCTCCATGCAAGCCACAACCGTGGTTGACTTAACACCTATGGCTACAGGCGAAAAACCCTTGCTGATTCGGCCCGGCGGCGGCGATATAAGCCTTTTAGGGCTCTAAAATACGGGGCAGATTGCCTTTTGCACGCACCCTCATGTCAGGTATACGGGAAAAAGATTACTGATAATTCTTATTTTGATCTTAATATTAGCAAGTTTAGTGCGACAATATATATGTGAGTATCAATGAAATAGTTCAAACAATCGCAACCCATGCATTGCCTGTATTGCTGGCAATCACTTTGCATGAGGCGGCGCACGGTCTTGTTGCCAAACTTTTGGGCGACAACACGGCCTGGGCCATGGGGCGTGTCACCATCAACCCGTTTGTGCATATTGATCCGGTCGGTACGATTGCCATGCCCTTGGTTTTGTACATCGCAACCGCAGGAAACTTTTTATTCGGCTATGCCAAGCCGGTACCTGTCGATTTCTCGCGACTGCGCAAGCCCAAGCGCGACATGATTTGGGTGGCGCTGGCCGGGCCTGTCGCCAACCTGTTGCAGGCGGTGGTTTGGGCCATGCTCATTTATGTATTGACTGCGAACAGCGCCGAAGAACGGTTTTTCTTTGAAATGGCGCAAGCCGGTCTGCTGACCAATCTGGTGATGTTTGCCTTCAATTTGTTTCCGGTGCCCCCCATGGACGGCGGGCGTATTCTGGTCGGCCTGCTGCCGTTGCGCTTAGCCATCAGCTACTCGCGCGTCGAGCGCTACGGTTTTTTCATTGTCATGGGGCTGGTCATCCTCGGCATCGTCAATGCTTTGTGGATGCTGCCCATCATGACCGCCTCCATGTTTTCCATCCAATGGCTGTTGCAGCCTCTGGCCAATTATTTGCAATTGCCCTCTCCATGACCGATCGCGTTCTCTCCGGCATGCGCCCCACTGGCGCACTTCATCTGGGTCACTACCACGGTGCCCTGAAAAACTGGGTGCGCCTGCAATCCGAGATGGAATGTTTTTATTTCGTCGCCGACTGGCACGCACTCACCACGCATTACCAAAGCCGCGAGGTGATTGAAAAAAATGTGTACGAGATGGTGATCGACTGGCTGGCCGCCGGACTGGACCCGAACAAATGCACTTTATTTTTGCAAAGCCGCATCCCCGAGCATGCCGAATTGTTCACCCTCTTGGCCATGGGCACCCCGATCAGCTGGCTGGAGCGTGTGCCCACCTACAAAGACCAGCAGGAAAAGCTCAAAGACAAAGACCTGACCACCTACGGTTTCCTGGGCTACCCCTTGCTGCAAGCGGCGGATATTCTGATTTATAAGGCTAAGCATGTGCCGGTCGGCGAAGACCAGGCCAGCCATGTGGAACTCACCCGCGAGGCCGCGCGCCGCTTCAACCACTTGTACGGTCATGAGCCCGATTTCGACGCGCTGGTGCAAGTCTGTCTGGCCAAACTGCCCAAGGACAGCGTCAAACGCTTTGAGAAATCGCGCAAGCAGTTTCAGGAAACCGGCGACACCAAGGCCTTAGAAGGTGCTTTGGCTTATTTGCAAACCGCACCTGAATTGACAGGCAAAGACCGCGAACGTCTGGAAGGCTATTTCAAGGGCACCGGCAAGGCCGTGCTGACCGAGCCGCACGCGCTGCTAACCGCAGCCAGCAAATTGCCCGGCCTGGACGGCGCGAAAATGAGCAAAAGCTATCACAACACCATTGCCATGCGCGAAGACAAGGCCAGCATAGAGGCCAAGGTCAAGCGCATGCCCACCGACCCGGCCCGCGTCAAAAGAACCGATGCGGGTAACCCCGATCTGTGCCCGGTCTGGCAATTTCACCTGGTGTATTCAACTGAAAACACCCGCCAATGGGTGAAAACCGAATGCACCCGCGCAGGTATTGGCTGCCTGGAATGCAAACAACCCATCATTGAAGCCATTATTTCTGAGCAACAGCCCATGTTGGAGCGTGCCGAGCCTTTTGTTTCCAATCCCCGCCTTGTTCGTGATATCGTAGACGCTGGAACACAGCGTGCACGTGCCACAGCGCAAGACACCATGCGCGATGTGCGCGAGGCCATGGGCCTGAACTATTGACACCCGGAGAATAACTATGAGTTTATATGTGATTGATGACCATCCGATGGTTCGCCAGATGATCGGCATGTTGCTGCGTCGCCTGCGTCCCGCTTCCAAGGTTGTGGAACTGGAAAAATACAGCGAGTTGCAAGCAGCACTGATCAAAAACGGCGAACCCGAATTGTTCGTTTTGGATTTGCTGCTGCCAGGCGTCAAAGGTGCCACAGCCATCTCTGATGTCAAAAAAATGTACCCGGAAATTCCGCTGGTGGTGTTGTCTGCCATGCCTTCGGGCGAAGCGCGCGACGCCTGCCTTGAAGCCGGTGCTGATCTCTATATTGAAAAATCCACCGACACGGCAGAAATATCTGCAGCCATCCAGGATATTTTGAAATCCGACGACGACGAAGTTGACGCGGATGCAGTGGTGGTCGGTGACATCAAGCTGTCTAAGCGCCAAAAGCAACTGATTCTCATGCTGGATCGCGGCTTGTCCAACCGCGACATCGCTGCCGAACTCAGCATCAGCGAACACACGGTCAAGGTTCACTTATGGCGTTTGTTCCGCCGCTTGGGTGTGAAAAGCCGCACCCAGACCTTGCACTTTGCCCGTACCCATGGTTTGTTGATGGGCTGATGTTTTCAGGCTCATGTAAAAAAACCGGCTGCAAGCCGGTTTTTTTACGTCTGCACAACGGGGACTCTCAGGGTGTCAAAGCCTTGGATATCGTCAACTGTAATTTCTCAGAACTGCCCGGTGTGACCGGGCCGACACTCGCACCGAAGTCCCCGGCTTGCGGCATGGCGTTACCGGTTTTGGAAACGCGCGCACGCACCATCACCGACTTGACCTGCGAGAGTTTCATCTGCGGGTTCATGGCCAGGCTGTCATCCAGCACAAAGTCATAAGGCAGTTTGTCGACCGTGGTGCGGATGATGGCCAGCGGCATGCGCGGCCCCTCGGCGGCATTGGCATAAATGAACACCGTGTCCTTGGGTGAAACTTGCGCCTCTAATTCGGGGCTCAAAATGACCCGACCGCTAAGCCGCTCGGTACCGTCAGACTGTGGTTTGGGCATGGCGCCGGCGCTGGCCGGGGCATTGCCCGCCACGGCGGGCGACAACGGCGGCAGCCCCAGGCGCTCACGCGCCTTGTCAATCGCTTCAGCCAAGGCGGGACCGTCGGGCGATGTCGCAGGCAATAAGCCGCGCACTTTCTCCCAGTACACCAGCGCTTCCTTGAAGCGTCCTTCAGAATAAGCCGCGCTGCCTGCCAGCAACAAGGCGTTGCCGTTTTGCGGATCGGCCTTGAGCACGCTGTTGATGATGGCCCAGGCCTCGCCTTTGAAGCTGCCATTGTTCTTTTGCGCCAGCACCTCGGCGCGTTCAATCATCACATCGTCATTGCGCTCAAGAGCCAGCGCTTTTTGCAAAGCCGCATCGGCTTGTTCATAACGCGCCAGCGCACGCTGTATGCGCCCGAGCATGACCCAGGCCTCGGCGTTTTTCGGTTCTTTTTCCAAACGCTGGCTGAGTTGCTCGGCCATGGTTTCCAGTTTTTGCGGCGTGATTTGTTCTTCACCGTTGGCCTGAGCCAGCAAGGCAGGGTCCAGTGCAATCGGCGTGCCGACGTAAAAATAAATGACAAAGGCCAGCACCGGTATGGTCAGCGTCAACAAGCTGATCAAGAGTTTGATACGCGCAGGTGCAGCCGGTGCCTGTGCTGTGGCTGCACCCGGCGCGTCTTCCATCAGGCGCTGCGTCAACTCTTGCTGCGACAGGTCAAAGCCTTGCTGGTCCAGGCTGCCTTGCGCCAGTTCGCGCTCGAGTTCGGCGAGTTGCTCGCGGTAAACACTGACGTGCGACATCACGTGTTCGCGTTCACCCCCTTTTGTCGCTGCCCGCGCAGCACGCAGCACCGACCAGGCAAGCACCAGCACCACCAGCAAAGACAAGCCCAGCGACAGCAGCAAAAAAAGTTGAGCGTTATTCATTCAATCCTTGTGCGTTGCCGCTTCGTTCGATGCAGGGCGAGGGGAAGCGTGTGCCTGACCCAAGGCGTTTTTGCGCAAGCGCATATAGCGCCACAAGCCCCAGACAGCTGCCAGCAGCATGAAAAACGGACCGAACCACAAGGGCCAGGTCAGCGGTTTGACCTGCGGCCGGTACAACACAAAGTCGCCGTAACGCTCGACCAGATAGGTTTTGATCTGCGCATCGGTTTTGTCTTCGCGGATTAGCTTGCGGACTTCGCGTCGCAAATCTTCGGCCAATTCGGCGTGTGACGAAGCCAGCGATTCGTTCTGACACACCAGGCAGCGCAATTCCTCGGCAATCACCACCAGCCGCGCCTCGACCTGCGGGTCCTCGGCCATGGGCAGGGCGTCCGCGGCCCGGACTGCCGGTGCTAACAGCAGCCAGCACAACAACAACATCCACTTCATGAGGCTTCCAATGTTTGAATCAAGGGCAAAACGGTATCTATCAGTATTTGCGGCGTCAGCGGGCCGACGCGCTTGTAACGGATGATGCCTTGCTTGTCTATGAGGTAGGTTTCGGGTACACCGTACACGCCGTAATCAATGCCGACGCGGCCGTCTAAGTCCAGCACCGACAAACTGTAAGGATCGCCCTGGCGTTGCAAAAAACGCAGGCTGCGTTCGCGCGCCATTTGCAATTTCTCGGCGTCTTTGAGCGGCCCGTTGGCCATGTCCTGCGGCTGTATTTCCTTGTAGCTCAAACCCACCACGGGGACTTTGCTGCTTTTAGCAAAGTCGACCAACAAAGGATGTTCTTCACGGCAGGCCACGCACCAGGTGGCCCAGACATTGAACATCCAGACTTTACCCTTCATATCGGACGGGCTGAAAGGCTTGTCACCAACCAGCACCGGCAGACTGAATTCAGGCGCCGGTTTACCCACCAGCGGTGAAGGGATTTCGCGCGGGTCGCGCGTGAGGCCAACCGCCAGAAACACCACCAGCATGGCAAACATAGCCAGAGGAATAAGAAATTTTTTATTCATGGCGATCAAGTCGTGGAAGACAAGGCTTCACCCGCGGTTTGCAAGGGCGACACAGCCGCCCGGCGGTAGCGACGGTCCAACGCAGCAAGCACACCGCCGAACACCATCATCAACACTCCGGCCCACAACCAAGGCACGAAAGGTTTGTAATACACACGCATGCTCCAGCTGGGGGTGTCGCCCGGCACCGGGTCGCCCAGAGAGACATACAGGTCGCGCAGAAAACCGGAGTCGATGGCGGCTTCTGTCATGGGCATGGCGCTGGAGAAGTAACGGCGTTTTTCCGGGTAAAGCACTTCAATCACTTTGTCGTTTTTCAACACCTCGACATGGGCTTGCATGGCTTTGTAATTCGGACCGTTCACGTCCACCATATCAACCAGACGGAAGGTATAGGGCGCGATGCTGACGGTGTCGCCCAGCGACATGCGCACGTCGCGCTCTACCTCAAAAGATTTGACACCGGTGATACCCAGCACCACCACTGCCATACCGAAATGCGCTAAATGCATGCCCCAGAACGAGCCGCCAATGCGACCGGGTTTGCGGATGCGCTCGACCACATGCTGCAAGCTGCCCAGCGCCACCCACATGCCGAGAAACACACCCAGCGCCGTACCGGCAGACCATTTACCAAACACAAATGGCAGACCTATGGCCAACAGCAAAGCGGCCAAACCGACCCACCGCAATTGCATGAACATGTCATTGAGTCTAGCCTCGCGCCAATGCGACACTGTTCCCGGCACTAGCACAAACAATAAGGGCACCATGAGTGGAGCGAACACCAGATTGAAGTAAGGCGGGCCAACCGACAGCTTGCCCAGATTCAGCGCATCGATGATCAACGGATACAACGTACCCAGCAACACGGCACCGGTGGCGACCACAAGTAACACGCTATTGAGCAGCAAAAATGATTCGCGCGACACCAGTCCCATGCTGCCGCCCAAAGTAACCGCCGGTGCACGCCAGGCAAACAAGGTCAGCGACGCACCAACAACCACCGCTAAAAAACACAGGATGAACACACCACGTGCCGGGTCAGTCGCAAAGGCATGCACAGACGTGAGCACACCGGAACGAACCAAAAAAGTGCCGAGCAAAGACAAGGAAAAAGCAGCGATGGCCAGCAACACGGTCCAAGCCTTGAAGCTGCCGCGTTTTTCAGTGACCATCAAAGAATGGATCAGCGCAGTGCCGACTAGCCAAGGCATCAGGGATGCGTTTTCCACCGGGTCCCAGAACCACCAACCGCCCCAACCCAGTTCGTAATAAGCCCACCAGGAGCCCATGCCGATACCGAAGGTGAGGAACGACCAGGCGATGACGGTCCAGGGACGCGACCAGCGTGCCCAGGCCGCATCCAAGCGACCTGAAATAAGCGCGGCAATGGCGAAAGCAAACGCCACCGACATGCCGACATAGCCCATGTACAACATGGGCGGATGAATCACCAGACCCGGGTCTTGCAACAAAGGGTTCAGGTCGCGACCATCGGCGGGTATAGGAAACAAACGGTCAAACGGATTAGAGGTGATCAGGATGAAAGCCATGAATCCCACGGAAACCAAACCCAACACGCCCAATACCCGCGCCACCATGTTCAGCGGCAGGCTTTGCGAGAACAAGGCCACCGCCGCCGTCCAGCCGGTCAGCATCAGCACCCACAACAGCAAAGAGCCTTCATGCCCGCCCCACACAGCGGCAAACTGATAAGCCTTAGGCAATAAAAGGTTGGAATGTTCAGCCACGTACTTGACCGAGAAATCGTTGGTTAAAAAAGAAGCCGCCAAACAAGCGAAAGACAGCAACACCAAGGCGAACTGTAAAAACGCTGCTGGTCGCGCCAGCGATTGCCACACGGTGTTTCGGTTGAGCGTGCCCCACAAAGGCAGTACTCCGAGCAACAGCGCCATCACAGTGGCGAGAATCAATGCAAATTGACCAAGTTCAGGAATCATTCGGACTTTGCTTTCAAGGTTTGACAGATTGGGCGGCACGCGCCTGGGCCGCCTTGTCCAGCGCGTGCTGGGCTTCGGGCGGCATGTAATTTTCGTCGTGTTTGGCCAGAACTTCGCTGGCGGTCATCACGCCTTGTTCATCCAGCTTGCCTTGGGCGACCACGCCCTTGCCTTCTTTGAACAAATCAGGCAACAAGCCAATGTAATGCACTGTCATGTCATTCATGGTGTCGGTGACAACAAAAGACACGCTGGTGCCGTCGCGTTGCAGGCTGCCGGTCTTGACCATGCCGCCGATGCGAAAGGTTTTGTTGCGCGGGGCTTCGCCGTTGAGTACTTGCGTGGGGGTGAAGAAGAACACCAGATTGCTATTGAAGGCATTCAACACAAAAGCCGCGGCAATACAAAGCACCAACACACCGCCTGCGATCAAACCAAAACGTTTTTGTCTAGGGCTCAGGTTCATGTCTTCTCCTGAATTTCTGATTTGGCCAAAGCCAATGCGTTGATATGCGCTTGCCTGGCCTGCCATATTTCAAGCAAGATAAACACCGCAGTAACGCCCATGCTGCCCCAGACATACACACCGTAACCGCCCATGTCCCAGAACTGTGACCAACTGTCCCATCTCATGCGCGTGCTCCAGAAACTTCAGGCAAGGCCTGTACCCAATCGGTATGGCGTTCGCGCTCGACAATGAGACTGCGCACCCGGTAACACACGATAGCCAGTGTGTAAGCCCAGAAAGACAAAGCCATGAGCAACATGCCCCACAACATCAATTGCGCCATGCTCGGTGAACGCGTCAAAGACACGGATGCGCCCTGGTGCAAGGTGTTCCACCATTTGACCGAGAAATAAATGATGGGCACGTTGATGGCGCCGACGATGGCAATCAAGGCCCCGGCGCGATCGGCGCGGCGCACATCGTCAATCGCTGAAGTCAAAGCCATGTAGCCCAGGTAAAGAAAAAACAAAATCAATTCAGAGGTGAGTCGTGCGTCCCAGACCCACCAAGTGCCCCACATGGGCTTGCCCCACAAGGCACCGGTCCACAGCGACAAAAAAGCAAACATGGCGCCGGTTGGCGCAAGCGCCCGTGTCATCATGCCGGACAAACGGGTGTTGAATGTCAGACCCAACACGCTCCAAAACGCCATGGCCAGGTAAATCAACATGGACATCCAGGAAACTGGCACGTGAACAAAAATAATGCGGTAGCCCTCGCCTTGTTGCGCATCGGCAGGCGCCAGAGCAAAACCTATCCATAAACCGGCGATGCCCAAAGCCGCGGCCAGCGCAGCCAACCAAGGCCACAAGCGAGCAGCCAAGGCGTAAAAGTTTTGCGGAGCAGCGTAATAAAACCAGCGAATAGCCATTCATTCATTCCAAAGCTATGCGCAAACCGGCACTGCAAGCCCAGGGGCTGAAAAACAGTGCAGGCAGCAACATGGCCAGCAAAATCGACACATGGGCTTGCGCACCCACACCTGATTCAAGGGCTTGCACTGCGCCGGCACCAAAAATGAGCACCGGCACAAACAAGGGCAATACCAGCAAAGAGATCAAGATACCGCCGCCACGCACCCCAATCGTGAGAGCCGCGCCTATAGCGCCGACACAGGACAACACAGGCGTACCCAGCAGCAGAGTCAGGCACAACATGGATAAAGCATCCGCGCTCAAATCGAACTGCAAACCCAATACAGGTGCCAATATTACCAAGGGCACCCCGCACAGCAGCCAGTGCGCTGTGATTTTCCCAAGCACCATAAGCCCTAAGGAGTGCGGGGACAACAACATATGTTCCAGACTGCCGTCGCGGTAATCGCTGTCAAACATACGAGGCAAACCCAGCATGGTGGCCAGCAAAGCGCCTACCCACAACACACCGGGTCCGATTTGCCGCAGCATGGCCGGTTCAGGGCCTATGGCCAATGGAAACAAAGTCGCCACCACCGCAAAGAAAAACACACTGTTTAAAACTTCAGATTTGCGCCGCATGGCCAGACGAACATCACGCAAGACCACGGTGAAAAAAATGGTCATGCCTGCAACCTCAGCGACTGCACAGCACCGCCCACATCCAATGCTTGATGGCTGGTGAACAACAACATGCCGCCTTGATTGACATGTATTTGCAGCAACACAGTGAGTGCCTGTTGTGCGGCCACGTCCAGCGCCACCAGCGGTTCATCCAGCAACCACAAGCGCGCCGCCGACACCTGCAAACGCGCCAATGTCACCCGGCGCTTTTGCCCTTGCGACAAAACGCGCAAAGGCAAATGCAAGCGGCTGGCCAAGCCCTGCGCGCTCAAGGCCTCAGTGGCTTGCTGCGTGCTCACAGGCCGCCCGGCAATGGCTTGTGCTGCCTGTAAGTTCTCCAGCGCACTGAGTTCATCTTTCAAACCCAGCGCATGGCCGAGAAAAAAAACATCGTTTAAAAAAGTTTCCCGCGCTTGGTCTACCGGCAATCCACACCAGCGAACCACACCTTGCGACAGCGGCGACAAGCCGCACAAGCCGCGCAATAAACTGGTTTTACCGGCGCCGTTGTCGCCCTGTATGTGCATGGCCTGACCGGTCAGCAAGTCAAAACTCACAGGCGCAAACAGTTGTCGACCGCCGCGATCACAAGCGGCATCCGACACCTGTAAAGTGATGTTGCTCATAAAAAGTAACTGCCGGCCAGTTGTCTGACCGTGCCGCCGGTAGCCATTTTGAAACGCGCAATACCGGCGCTGCGCTGGGTATTGACGCCGCCCAGATCCAGACTGCGCACGCCGCGTTCGCGCAATTCTTCGATGGCACGCCACAGCATCAGGTTGTGCGCATGCAAATCGCGTCCGACGTCCGAGGTCCAACCGACCTGGTAGGTGGCAGCCTGGCCGTGGATCAAAAACATCATGCCGGCCACGCGCTCGCGACTGACATCGGCTCGCAAAGACAAGAGATTGCGCGCCGGTTGTTTGCGCGATTCGGCGTAATGCTCAAACCAGACCAGCGGCAGACCTTCGAGCCCGCGATCAACCCGCTGCTGCATTTCCGCATCCAGCAACCAGCGGTATTGGCCCGGGTTGGTGCCCATGCGCTGCACATTCAATTCAGATTTTTCCGCGCCGCCCAAACGGTGCCGCCAGCGCTTGTCGAGTTGTGCGCGCAATGCATCCATGGGTTTGGCGATGTCCAGCATCACCGTGCTGTAGCCCGACATGACGCGTCGCACCGCTGGCAAGCCGGGCTGCTCCTCCAGCGTTTCGTTGGGCGTGACCATCATGAAACGCAAGCCGGGCAAGGGCAAGGTTTGGCGCATTGCTTTGTATGCAGCGGCTTTGTCTTTGGCATTCACTTCTTGCAGCCACAAGGGGCCGCGTGTACACAAGGCCAGCGATACATATTTTGCAAATTTACGCACAATGAACTGCGCCTGCGCCACAGTCACGCCATCTGCCTCGACGCGGGCGCGCAAGACACGCGCACCGACCGACACCATGGTCGAGCCGTAAGCCCAGTCTTGCTGCAAGGGCGCGGCGGCAGCGGCGTGCGCCTGGTCCCAGGCCGGCATGTCTTGCGTGCCCCAGTCGACCTTCATGCGGCGAGCCTTGTTTTGGTTACCATGCAGCCATGTGGAAAAAATTCTTTACCCGCCACCCGGTACAAACCGTCATGGGCCACCGCATACCTGAACCGCGCTTGACCGGCATGGCGGTGTTGTGGGCGCTGATCTACCTGGGCTTGCCGCTGCTGGCCGTCGGCATGCTGATCGACGGCTTGATACAGCTGGCCACCGGTGTATGCACCGGTTTGTGGTGTTATTTCTAAAACGTTGAAATTCATGGTTTAAGCATCTTAGCGACTGGTGTTCGAGACTCTGTCGAACTGAGGTCTGGCTGTTGATAAGCCCATGGTTCGTCGTTCGGCATATCTTTTCTCTGTGCCGACGCCGTTGGAAGATCAGGAACGGCGCAAACGCATCTCGGCAGCCCGCGCATGGGCTTGCAAACCTTCACCGTGCGCCAGCACGGATGCGGTCTGACCCAGAATTTGCGCACCAGCCTCGGAAACTTCAATCAAGCTGCTGCGCTTTTGAAAATCGTAAACCCCCAGCGGCGAGGAAAAGCGCGCCGTGCCGGAGGTGGGCAACACGTGATTGGGCCCGGCGCAATAGTCGCCTAGGCTTTCGCTGGTGAACGCGCCCAGAAAAATCGCGCCTGCGTGAATCAGCAAAGGCTCCCATGTATGCGGCTCGCTGCTGCTCACCTCTAAATGCTCGGGGGCAATGCGGTTGCTGATGGCGCAAGCCTCTTGCATGCTGCGCGTGTGTATCAAAGCGCCGCGTCCGTTGAGCGAGGCGGCGATGATGTCGCGCCGGGGCATCTCAGGCAATAGTTTGTCGATGGCCGCTTGCACCGCATCTATATAAGCCGCGTCCGGACACAGCAAGATGCTTTGCGCGAGTTCGTCGTGCTCGGCCTGGCTGAATAAATCCATGGCCACCCAATCTGGCGGCGTGCTGCCGTCGGCCAGTACCAAAATTTCTGACGGCCCGGCAATCATGTCTATGCCGACCGTACCAAACACACGACGCTTGGCTGCTGCCACATAGGCGTTGCCCGGGCCGGTGATTTTGTCGACGCGCGGCACGGTGGCCGTGCCGTAGGCCATGGCAGCCACAGCTTGCGCGCCACCGATGGTGAAAGCGCGGCTGACACCTGCCACATAAGCTGCGGCCAATACGAGTTCATTGCGCTCGCCACGCGTGGCCGTCGTTCCGCTGCCCACTGCGCCGCCGGTGGCCACGCTTCCGCGCACCGGAGTCGGCACCACCATGATGATCTCGCCCACACCGGCCACATGCGCGGGGATGGCGTTCATCAACAAGCTGGACGGATAAGCCGCTTTGCCGCCGGGCACGTAAATACCTGCGCGGTCCAAGGGCGTGACTTTTTGACCGAGCAAACTGCCGTCGGCATCACGGTACTGCCAGCTTTCGCCGCAGGCTTTTTTCTGCGCTTCGTGGTAGCTGCGTATGCGCGCGGCGGCGTCTTGCAGGGCGCGTTTTTGCGCTTCGGGCAGGCCGTCAAAAGCGGCTTTGAAATCGGCTTGCTGCAACTCCAAGTCCGCCATGGACTCAGCCTGTAAACCGTCAAAGCGTGCGGTGTAGTCCAGCACGGCGGCGTCGCCACGTTGTTTCACATCGGCAACAATGTCAGCGACGCGTTGCTCAATGGCCGCGTCTGTGTCAGCCGACCAATGCAAACGCTGTTGAAACAGCGATTCGAAATCTGCTTGTGCGGTGCTCAGGCGTAAGGGACGCGCGTTCATGCGGCTCAGGCCTTGGCGCGCGCCGCGGTGGCGCGGTCGAAGGTGTCTATCAATTGACGGATGGCAGCAGTTTTGAGTTTCAACGACGCTTGGTTCACCACCAGACGCGAGCTGATGTCCATGATGCGCTCGACTTCAATCAGATGATTCGCTTTGAGCGTGTTGCCTGTAGACACCAGATCGACGATGGCATCTGCCATGCCGGTGAGTGGTGCCAATTCCATGCTGCCGTACAACTTCACCAGATCGACATGCACGCCTTTGGCGGCGAAAAAGTCGCGCGCAATCGCCACGTACTTGGTGGCCACGCGCAATCGCGCGCCTTGTTTGACGGCGGCGGCGTAATCAAAACCCTGGGGAACCGCCACGCTCATGCGGCAACGCGCGATTTGCAAATCTAAGGGCTGGTACAAACCGGCGCTGCCGTGTTCAATCAAAGTATCCAGACCAGCCACGCCCATATCAGCGCCGCCATATTCCACATACGTGGGCACGTCAGACGCACGCACCAGCACCACGCGCAACTGATCGTTGTTGGTCGGCAAAATCAGCTTGCGCGATTTTTCCGGGTCTTCCAACACGGTAATGCCTGCGGCTTGTAATAACGGCAGGGTTTCGTCAAATATGCGTCCTTTGGACAGCGCCAGCGTGATGCTCATCGGGTTCTTTCGATGTCAGCGCCCAGGGCGCGTAGTTTGTCTTCCATGCGATCGTAGCCGCGGTCCAGATGGTAAATCCTGTCGACCACGGTGTCGCCCGAAGCCACCAGACCGGCGATGACCAGGCTGGCCGAGGCGCGCAAATCGGTGGCCATGACGGTGGCTCCCGACAACTGCGGCACGCCCTCAACCATGGCGATCTTGCCGTCTATGTTGATGTGTGCGCCTAAGCGCAGCAATTCGTTCACATGCATGAAGCGGTTTTCAAAAATGGTTTCTGTGACTTTGGCATTACCCTGAGCCACAGCGTTGAGCACCATGAACTGCGCTTGCATGTCGGTGGGAAAACCGGGGTATTCGGTGGTGCGGAAACTCTGCGCTTTCAAATACTGGTGTGCCGGGGCACTGGCACGCACCCGCAAGCCGCCATCCACTGCATCGATTTGCACACCTGCGTCCCGCAGTTTGTCGATGACGGCTTCCAAATGGTCACCGCGCGCATGACGCAACACCGCGTCTCCACCAGTGGCCGCCACCGCGCACAAAAACGTACCGGCTTCAATGCGGTCTGCCACCACCTGATGGCGCGCACCATGCAAAGCCTCCACCCCTTGAATATGGATGCGGCTGCTGCCGTGCCCGCTGATGCGCGCGCCCATGGCGATCAGCAATTCGGCCAAGTCAGGAATTTCAGGTTCTTGGGCTGCGTTTTCCAGCACAGTTTCGCCGTTGGCCAGACAAGCGGCCATCAGGAAATTTTCGGTGCCGGTGACAGTGACCATGTCGGTGGCAATGCGCGCGCCCTTGAGCCGTGTGAGGCCGGGCTTGAGACGCGCCACCATGTAACCGTGTTCCACATCGATGACCGCACCCATGGCTTGCAAGCCTTTGATGTGCTGGTCCACAGGTCGTGTGCCTATGGCGCAACCGCCGGGCAATGACACTTTGGCGTGACCGAAACGCGCCAGCAAAGGGCCGAGCGCCAGCACCGAGGCGCGCATGGTTTTCACCAGTTCGTAAGGCGCTTCGGGGGTGTGCAAACTGCCGGCATTCAACACCATGTCGCCATTGGTCTGGCGTTCGGCGCTGACACCCATGTGGCGAATCAGCTTGAGCATGGTGCTGACATCTTGCAGCTGCGGCACATTGGCCAGCGTGACCGTGTCAGCGCTTAACAGCGCGGCACACAATTCGGGCAAAGCCGCGTTTTTTGCACCGGCAATCGACACCTCGCCTTTTAATTGGCGACCACCGCGAATCAGTAATTTGTCCATGCGCGCGCCACAGCGGCCCTCAGGCCTGCGCCTTCCACTCGGACGGGGTGAAAGTTTTCATAGAGAGGGCGTGCACTTCGTCGTTCGCCATTTTGTCGCCCAAAGTGCCATACACCAGTTGATGGCGTTGAATCAAACGCAGTCCTTCAAAACGCGTCGACACAATCGTGCCGAACCAATGGCGGCCATCGCCTTCAATATGCACGTGTTCACACGGCAGACCGGCGGCAATCATGTCTTGGATTTGTTCAGCATTCATGCATTACCCCCGAATTTTGTAACCTGTGCGCAGCAAATGCAGCGCGATGCCTGCGACGATCAAATTGGCGCTGCCGACCAGTGCCAGACTGATCCAAGGCGAGACGTCGCTGTCGCCGAAAAAGCCGTAGCGGAAACCGTCGATCATGTAGAAGAACGGGTTGAAATGGCTGACTTGCTGCCAGAACGGCGGCAACGAATGTATGGAATAAAACACGCCACTCAAAAACGTCATGGGCGTGATCAGGAAATTTTGAAACGAGGACATCTGGTCGAATTTGTCGGCCCACAAACCGGCGATCAAACCCAGAGTGCCCAGCATGGAGGCACCAAGCAGTGCGAACACCAAAATCCACAAGGGCGCGACTGCGGTAAGCGGCGCAAACCACATGGTGACCAGCAACACACCGAGACCCACCGCAAAACCGCGTACCACCGCCGCCAGCACATAAGCCGCAAACCAGCTCCAGTGACCCAGCGGTGTCAGCAAAATGAAGACCAGATTGCCCATCATCTTGCTTTGAACCATAGACGACGAGCTGTTGGCGAACGCGTTTTGCAGCACGCTCATCATCACCAGACCCGGCACCAGAAACGAGGTATAGCCGACGCTGTCGTACACCGTGACTTTGCCTTCGAGCAAATGGCCGAAGATCAACATGTAAAGCAAGGCTGTCAGCACAGGCGCGGCAATGGTTTGCGCGCTGACTTTCCAAAAGCGCAGCACTTCTTTGTAAAACAGGGCGCGCCAGCCGGTCATGCGTTGGCTCCCATGACGTCCAGAAACACATCTTCCAAATCGGCTTTGCGAATTTCCACGTCTTCAGCCACCAAACCGGCACTGCGCACCGCCGCCAGGTAATGTTCAATTTGCGCCGCGTCATTGGCGGGGAACTGCACGATGCGGCCGGTGACCCGCGCTTGCGCCGCGAGCTCGGGTGTCAGTTGCGCGTCGAGTTTGAAGCGCAGCACATTGCTGGAAGCATTTTTGAGCAAGGTGCTGGTGTTGTCCAAAGCCACTACTTTGCCGAGCTTCAACATGGCGATGCGCGAACACAAGGCCTCGGCTTCCTCCAAATAGTGCGTTGTCAGCAACACGGTATGGCCTTCGCGGTTCAAGCGCGCGATGAATTGCCACAAGGTCTGACGCAGTTCCACATCCACGCCCGCCGTGGGTTCGTCCAGCACGATAACAGGCGGTTTGTGCACCAGCGCTTGCGCGACCAGCACACGCCGCTTCATGCCGCCCGACAACTGGCGCATATTGTGGTTGGCTTTGTCGGCCAGTCCGAGGTTTTGCAGCAGCTCGTCGATCCAGGCGTCGTTACCGGTGACACCGAAATAACCGGACTGAAACGTCAAGGCTTCACGCACGGTGAAAAACGGATCAAAGACCAACTCTTGCGGCACCACGCCCAGCAGTTTGCGCACTTGCTGCGATTGGGTTTGCACATCCAAGTCGTGCACGCGTATGGCACCGCCGCTGGACTTCAATAAGCCAGCCAATATGCTGATGAGGGTGGTTTTACCGGCGCCATTGGGGCCGAGCAGGCCGAAAAATTCACCTGCCTGAATATCGAAAGACACCTTATCCAATGCGGTGAACGTGCCACGGGCATTGGTGAATGTTTTGGAAACAGATTGGAAAGAGATGGCAGCCATGGCAAGCTGACTATTCTAAGGCTATGGCTCAGACACGGTCGCGCGCCGGTGCTTCAGGGGCTCTGAGGCGCAGGCGCTGGGGTTTGCAGCAAGTCTGATAAACCGTATACCTGCGCGAGTTGCTGAGCGCGTGCAGGCAAGCCGTGTACCTGTAACTGTATGCCTTTGGCAGCAGCCGAACGCAAACCGGTGAGCAAAACGGACAACGCTGATGAATCGAATTGCTGCAAAGCGCTGGCGTCAAGCACAAAGCTGCGGGTTTGTCCGGCTATAGCGCGCTGCAGTTGTGCTGCTACCGATGTGGCCTGCGTCTGGGTCAGCACTGCAGGCAGAGCCATGTTTACAGACCTGGTCATTTACGGTTATTGGATTTGTTGCGTTCGCTCAGGGTGGCGATCAAACCGTCAATGCCTTTGGCTTTGATTTCCTCAGAAAACTGGGTGCGGTAGTTGTCCACCATCCAAATGCCCAGAATATTGAAGTTGTAAATACGCCAACCGGAATCAGAGTCAGCGCTTTTCTCCAGACGGTAATCCAGCGGCACCGGCTCGGAGCCGCCACGGATTTCGGTACGCACCACAACTTCGTTTTCTGTCACCGTGCCACGCAATGGCTTGACGGCAATGCTGTAGTTGTCTTTGAGTTGGGATAAAGCGCCTGAATAGCTACGCATTAAGAGCATTTTGAATTCGTCCTGTAAGCGCTTTTGCTGATCAGGGGTGGCCTGGCGCCACGCCGGTCCGACAGCAGCGGCGGTCATGCGTTGAAAATTCACATGCGTCAACAGCTTGGTATCGACCAGCACGCCGATTTTTTGCAAGTCCCCGGCTTTGAGGGCCGGGTCTTTGCGCACGATATCCAGTATTTCATTGGACATGGTTTGTATGAACTGGTCCGGTGCCTGTTGGGCGCGCACGACGGACAACATGCCAGTCCACAGCAGCAAGCCGGCGAGCAAAGAGTTTAGAAAAATACGGGAAGAAATCAGGCGTGAAGTCATAGGGCGGCCACCGGGATTAGAAATACATTAGGCCTATTATTGGTCATTTCCGGGTTTTTCTGCAGGACTGTTTTCCTGCGAGTCTGAACGCTCATAAGTCACGGGCGGACCCTCAATAACCACTGGTACTTCAGCCTGAGCAGCGGCACCGCTTGCCACGGGTTCAACCGGGGGACTGGCACTGACTGAAGAGCTGTCATTGTCAAACCGGTCCGAGCCGTCTGAGCCATCAGAACCATCGTTCTCCTGCATGTCGGCCGGCAGATTGTGTTTCCAACCCTTGGGGTTGCGTCGCTGTAAAAAAGCGTCGCGCACAAAGCTGTACTTGTCCAGCGCCACTTCATTCAAACTGGTGTCCATGCCAAGGTAACCGGCGCGTATATGGACTAGCCGCAAGGCTGTGCCGCTGTTGCGTAACCCCGTAGGTTCTACCCCGCTCCAGAGGTTGTAATGATTATCAAAGGTCCAGCCAACTGTGTCACGCACGGTCGAGGGGCCCAGCAAAGGCAATACCAGATAAGGGCCGGAAGGCACGCCCCACACGCCCAGGGTCTGGCCGAAATCGGCGCTGCGACGCTGCAAACCGGCCCAGGTGGCGACATCAAACAGACCGAAAACGCCGAAAACCGTGTTGACCGCGACCCGCAGACCGGTTTCAGCTGTGTCAATAGGTCTGGCCTGCAAGGCGTTGTTCACCGTCGACCAGATGTCTTTCAAATTACCAAAAAAATTGCCCACACCGGTTTGTACAGGCTCAGGAACATTTTTTTGGTAAACCACCGCCACCGGCCTGGCCAGGTTGGTATCTACTTTCTCATTGAACTCACTGATCCTCCTGTTGGTGGACTCGTAAGGGTCTTGCGGATTGGCAGCAGGGTCAGTAGCGCAAGCGGCCAGCATGGCAGTAGCCAGCAGCGCCACATAGCAGCCACTGACGCGTTTCGATTTGCCTGAAGAGTTCACTGACTGCCTGAAGGGGCCGGGCCATCGGCCGCCTTGTTATAAAGAAAACGGCTGATCAGGTTTTCTAGTACCACCGCTGACTGGGTCGACTGCAACTTGTCGCCCTGAACCAGATTGGCGACGTCCGAACCAGCTTCTATGCCTATGTACTGTTCGCCCAGCAAACCGCTGGTGAGAATTTTCAAGGAGCTGTCCTTGGGAAACTGGTACTGCACGTCCAGAGCGAGTTCGACCTTGGCCTGGTAGTTTTTGTCGTCAAAGCGAATGTCTTGCACCCGCCCGACGACCACACCGGCGCTTTTGATGGCAGCCTGCTTTTTCAAGCCGCCGATATTGTCAAAGTAAGCGTACACAGAATAGGTTTTCTGCCAGCTGATAGAAAGCAGATTGGCGGATTGCATGGCCAGAAACAAGAGCGCTGCCGCGCCCAGCAAAACCAGCATTCCCACCCAGACATCGGTATTCGAGCGTTGCATTTTCATGAATCCTTATTCAAAGCCTGAACATCAAAGCAGTCAGCACAAAATCGAGCGCCAGCACCGACAGCGATGCCATCACCACGGTACGGGTGGTGGCGCGCGCCACCCCCTCAGGCGTGGCCTGCGCTTCAAAACCCTGGCGCAAGGCGATAAAGCTGACGGTGAAGCCGAAGACCACGGTTTTAATGAAACCATTGCCGACATCCGACCAGACATCGACACCGTCCTGCATTTGACCCCAAAACGAACCGCCGTCGACGCCGATCATGACGACGCCGACCAGCCAGCCGCCCAAAATGCCGACCGCGCTGAAAATCGCGCCCAATATAGGCATGACCAGCACCCCGGCCCAAAAGCGTGGTGCCAATATACGGCGAACCGGGTCTATGGCCATCATTTCCATGGCACTTAGTTGCTCACCGGCTTTCATCAGGCCGATTTCTGCGGTCAATGAGGTTCCGGCGCGCCCGGTGAACAACAAGGCTGACACAACGGGGCCGAGTTCCCGCACCAGACTGAGCGCGACCAGCAAGCCCAGCGCCGAGGCCGAACCGAAACGCTGCAAGGTGTTGTAGCCCTGCAAAGCCAGCACAAAACCGACAAACAGGCCGGAGATGGAAATGATGGCCAGCGAGTAATTACCCAGGAAATGCATGTGGTCGCGCACCAGCCCGAAGCGGCGCAGACAGGCCGGCGCCAACAGCACCAGACGCACAAACAAGACCGTGGCCTGGCCGATATCAGCGACGCGCTCGCGTGTCCAAGCGCCTATGCTGCCCACAAAATGCCTCATGGCCGCGCTCCCCGGATACCAAAGTCGGTAACAGCGTCTGTTGCAGGGTAATGGAACCTGACCGGGCCATCGGGCGCGGCGCTGACAAACTGGTGCACCAACGGGTCGGTGCTGTGTCGCACTTCGTCCGGCGTGCCCTGGGCCACGATGCGACCGTTGGCCAGAATAATGACCTGATCGGCGATGCGAAAGGTTTCCTCCAAATCGTGCGACACCACGATGGTGGTCAGCGTTAGCGTGTCATTCAACTGACGGATCAAACGCGCGGCCGTGCCAAGCGAAATCGGGTCCAGACCGGCAAACGGCTCGTCGTACATCATCAATTCGGGGTCCAACGCCATGGCGCGCGCCAGCGCCACACGTCTGGCCATGCCGCCGGAAATCTCAGAAGGAAACAAATCGCGTGCGCCGCGCAAACCGACGGCTTGCAATTTCATTAACACAATGTCGCGCACCATGGCGGGCGGCAGTGTGGTGTGTTCGCGCAAGGGGAAAGCCACGTTGTCAAACACGCTCATGTCGGTGAACAAGGCGCCGAACTGAAACAACATACCCATGCGACGGCGCGCCTGATACAAACCCTTGCGATCCAGGGCGGATACATTTTGGCCGTCAAACAATAATTGCCCGGATTGCGCTGTGTACTGACCGCCGATCAAACGCAGCACCGTGGTTTTGCCGCCGCCGGAAGCGCCCATCAAAGCAGTAACCTTGCCGCGCGGCACTTGCAGGCTGACACCTTCAAGCACAGGCCTGTCGCCATAGCTGAAATGGATATCTTTCAAAACGACAAGCGGTGCATCAACAGAAGTCATTAAAAAAATTACCTTGATGTGAACTCACATATTAAAACGTATTCTATGAGCCCCAAAACCTTCAGCAACACCGGCTTAATTCTCTGTGCTTGCAAAACCCCTAAGGGTTAACGCGGCAATTCGCTGTCGCCCATCAAAAACTGATCGATGGTGCGCGCCGCTTGCCGGCCTTCGCGTATGGCCCAAACCACTAGCGATTGGCCGCGGCGCATGTCACCGGCAGCAAACACCTTGGGCACATTGGTGATGTAGCCGCTGCCTTCTTCGGTATGGGCTTTGGCGTTGCCGCGTGCGTCTTTGTCGACACCAAATGCATCCAGCACAGTGGCGACCGGATTCACAAAACCCATTGCCAGCAACACCAGATCCGCTTTGTGCACGTGTTCAGTACCGGGCACTTCGGTGAGTTTGCCGTCTTTCATTTCGACATGAACGGTTTTCAGGCCGGTGAGCTTGCCTTTTTCGCCTATGAATTCCTTGGTGGAAATGGCGAACTCGCGCTCGCAACCTTCTTCGTGGCTGGAGCTGGTGCGCATTTTGAGCGGCCAGTACGGCCAGACCAGCGGTTTGTCCTCATGCTCAGGCGGTTGCGGCATGACTTCGAACTGGGTGACGTGCGTCGCGCCATGGCGGTTGGATGTGCCCACGCAGTCCGAACCGGTGTCGCCGCCGCCGATGACGATGACGTGCTTGCCGTCAGCCCGTAACTGGCCTTTGTAAGTGTCGCCCGCATTGACCTTGTTTTGCTGCGGCAAAAACTCCATGGCGAAATGCACGCCGTCCAGCTCGCGGCCAGGCACGGGCAAGTCACGCGATTGCTCGGAGCCGCCGGTCAACAACACCGCATCGAATTCTTTTTTCAGCTGCTCGGCTGTGACTGTGTCTTTGGCCCAGTTGGTGACTTTGCTGTCTTTGGGCCAGGAGCCAACCATCACACCGGTTTTGAACACCACGCCTTCGGCTTGCATTTGTTCGACGCGGCGGTCGATATGCGTTTTTTCCATTTTGAAATCCGGAATGCCGTAACGCAGCAAACCGCCGACACGGTCGTTCTTTTCATACACGGTGACCGCATGACCGGCGCGCGCGAGCTGCTGGGCAGCCGCCATACCGGCCGGACCGGAGCCGACGACCGCGACTTTTTTGCCTGTTTGATGAGAAGCAGGCAAAGGCTTGACCCAGCCCTCAGCCCAACCGCGGTCAATGATGGCGTGTTCAATCGATTTGATGCCGACCGCGTCGCCGTTCACATTCAAAGTGCAGGCAGCTTCGCAAGGTGCCGGGCAAATACGACCGGTGAACTCGGGGAAATTGTTGGTGCTGTGAAGCACGGTCAAGGCGTTTTGCCAGTCGTTGTTGAACACCAGATCGTTGAAATCCGGAATGATGTTGTTGACCGGGCAACCGCTGTTGCAAAACGGTGTGCCGCAATCCATGCAACGCGCGCTTTGCGTTTTGGCCTGCTCGGGACTCAGACCGATGACGAATTCTTTGTAATGTTTGACACGTTCGGTCACGGGCTTGTAGCCCTCTTCGACACGCTCAAATTCCATGAAGCCGGTGATTTTTCCCATGATATTTCCTGTGATGACGCGTTAAGACTTGACGACTGCTTTTTTAGGCTTGGCAGCAGCGACCGGCTTGGCCTCAGCCGCAGCCATGTCGCCGAGTGCGCGCTTGTATTCGTTGGGGAACACTTTGACGAACTTGGCGCGGGCCTCGTTCCAGTTGTCCAACAATGCGCGGGCGCGCTTAGAGCCGGTCCAGCGATGCTGGTCTTCCAGCAATTTCTTCAACTGCGCTTCATCGGTCAGTCCGCGATGCCACAAAGCTTGGGGCGTGGTGTCGGTCTGTTCTTTGTCGCTCAATACCTTGTCCATACTGACCATGGCGGTGTTGCAACGCTCGGCAAACAGACCGTCCTCGTCATACACATACGCGATGCCGCCGCTCATGCCTGCAGCGAAATTGCGGCCAGTGTTGCCCAGCACGGCCACCGTGCCGCCTGTCATGTATTCACACCCGTGGTCGCCGGTGCCTTCCACCACAGCGGTGGCACCGGACAAACGCACGGCAAACCGCTCACCGGCCACGCCGCTGAAAAACGCTTCGCCGCTGGTCGCGCCATACAACACAGTGTTGCCGACGATGATGTTGCTGGTGGCTTCGCCGCGGAAATCAATGCTGGGTCGCACCACCACGCGGCCACCGGACAATCCTTTGCCGGTGTAATCGTTGGCGTCGCCGATCAAATACAGCGTGATGCCTTTGGCTAAAAATGCGCCAAAGGATTGACCGCCGGTGCCTTCGAGTTGAATGCGCAGCGTGTCGTCCGGCAAACCTTCGGGGCGCACCTTGGTGAGTGCGCCGGACAACATGGCACCGACCGAGCGGTTGACGTTGCGCGTGACTTCCATGAACTGCACTTTTTCGCCTTTGTCAATGGCGGCGCGGCTTTTCTCGATCAGCACTTTGTCCAAGGCTTTGTCTAAGCCGTGGTCTTGTGTGGCCACATGGAAAAGCGGTGTGCCAAGCGGTACTTGCGGCATGGCCAACAAACGGCTGAAGTCCAGACCTTTGGCTTTCCAATGCTCGACACCTTTTTTCATGTCGAGCAAATCGGCCCGGCCAATCATGTCGTCGAATTTGGCGATGCCTAATTGCGCCATGATGTGACGCACTTCCTCAGCGATGAAGAAGAAGTAATTCACCACGTGTTCGGGCTTGCCGGCAAATTTTTGACGCAGCACCGGGTCTTGCGTGGCCACGCCCACCGGACAGGTATTGAGGTGGCATTTGCGCATCATGATGCAGCCTTCGACCACCAACGGCGCGGTCGCAAAACCGAATTCATCTGCGCCCAGCAATGCGCCAATCGCTACATCGCGACCAGTTTTCATTTGACCGTCGGTTTGCACGCGAATGCGTCCGCGCAAGCCGTTCAACACCAGGGTTTGCTGGGTTTCGGCCAGACCGATTTCCCAGGGGCTGCCAGCGTGTTTGATGGAAGACCAGGGCGACGCGCCGGTGCCACCGTCGTGTCCGGCGATCACCACGTGATCGGCTTTGCACTTGGCTACTCCAGCCGCCACCGTGCCGACACCGACTTCAGACACCAGTTTGACGCTGACGTCTGCGTGCGGCGCGACGTTTTTCAAGTCATGAATGAGTTGCGCCAAGTCTTCGATGGAATAAATGTCGTGGTGCGGTGGCGGAGAAATCAAGCCCACGCCCGGCACCGAATAACGCAAAAAGCCGATGTACTCGGACACCTTGCCGCCGGGCAGTTGGCCGCCCTCGCCCGGCTTGGCACCTTGCGCCATCTTGATTTGAATCTGGTCGGCGCTGCTCAGGTACTCCGCTGTCACACCAAAGCGGCCAGATGCCACTTGCTTGATTTTCGAACGCAATGAGTCACCGGCCAGCAATGGCATGTCGACTTCGACTTGTTTGTCGCCGATCACGCTTTTCAGAGTCTCGCCTTTTTTGATCGGTATGCCTTTGAGTTCGTTGCGGTAACGCGCCGGGTCTTCACCGCCTTCGCCGGTATTGCTTTTGCCGCCGATGCGGTTCATGGCGACAGCCAGCGTGGCGTGCGCCTCGGTGCTGATGGAGCCCAGCGACATGGCGCCGGTGGCAAAGCGTTTGACGATATCGGCAGCGGATTCGACCTGGTCCAGCGGTATGGCCTTGGCCGGATCGATTTTGAATTCGAACAAACCGCGCAGCGTCATGTGGCGGCGGCTTTGGTCGTTGATGATTTGCGCGTACTCTTTGTAGGTGGTCCAGTTGTTGCCCCGGGTGCTGTGCTGCAATTTGGCAATCGCGTCCGGTGTCCACATGTGGTCTTCACCGCGTGTGCGCCAAGCGTATTCGCCGCCGGTGTCCAGCATGGTGGCCAGCACCGGGTCGTTGCTGAACGCGCTGGCATGCATACGAATCGCTTCTTCGGCGATTTCAAAAATGCCTATGCCTTGCACGCGGCTGGGCGTGCCGGTGAAATATTTGTCAATCGTTTCGCTGTTGACACCGATGGCCTCAAACAATTGCGCGCCGCAATACGACATGTAAGTGGACACGCCCATCTTGGACATGATTTTGGACAGGCCTTTGCCAATGGCCTTGACGTAGTTGTAAATCGCTTTGTCGGCAGATAAATCGCCGGGCAGGCTTTTGTGTAACTCGGCCAAAGACTCCATCGCCAAATAAGGATGAACCGCTTCGGCGCCGTATCCGGCCAGCACCGCAAAGTGATGCACTTCGCGCGCGCTGCCGGTTTCCACCACCAAACCGGCGCTGGTGCGCAAGCCTTCTTTCACGAGATGCTGGTGAATCGCTGACAAGGCCAGCAGCGCGGGAATGGCCACTTGTGTTGCAGTCAAGGCTTTGTCGCTGATGATGAGAATGTTGTGACCGCCTTTGATTTGATCAACCGCTTGTGCGCACAAAGATGCCAGCTTGGCTTCCACGCCTTCATGGCCCCAGCTCAACGGGTAAGTGATGTCCAAGGTAGCGCTTTTGAATTTGCCGTTGGTCATGCTGTCGATATGGCGCAGCTTGGCCATGTCCTGGAAGTCGAGCACCGGTTGGCTAACCTCCAAACGCATAGGCGGGTTCACTTGGTTGATATCGAGCAGATTTGGTTTCGGTCCGACGAAAGATACGAGCGACATGACGATGGCTTCGCGGATCGGGTCGATAGGCGGGTTGGTCACTTGCGCGAACAATTGTTTAAAGTAGTTGTAGAGCGATTTGTTTTTGTTGGACAACACAGCCAATGGGCTGTCGTTGCCCATGGAGCCTAAAGCCTCTTCGCCGTTGGCGGCCATGGGTGCCATGAGGAATTTGAAATCTTCCTGTGTGTAACCGAAGGCTTGCTGGCGGTCGAGCAAAGACAAATCGGTGTGCTCGGGCGAACCTACGGGATGCTCTTCCACATCATCCAAACGGATGCGCAGGTTTTCAATCCATTGTTTATAAGGCTTGCTGTTGGCCAGGCCCGATTTCAATTCTTCGTCGTTGATCATGCGACCTTGTTCGAGGTCGATGAGGAACATCTTGCCGGGTTGCAAACGCCATTTGCGAATGATTTTACTTTCCGCCACAGGAAGCACACCGGACTCGGAGCCCATGATGACCAAATCGTCGTCGGTGATGCAATAGCGAGAGGGGCGTAAACCGTTGCGGTCCAGCGTGGCGCCGATCTGGCGACCATCGGTGAACACGATAGAGGCCGGGCCGTCCCACGGCTCCATCATGGCGGCGTGGTATTCGTAAAACGCGCGGCGGCGCGGGTCCATGTGGCTGTGGTTTTCCCAAGGCTCGGGAATCATCATCATCATGGCCTGGCTGATCGGGTAACCGGCCATGGTCAAGAGTTCCAAGCAATTGTCAAACGTGGCGGTGTCGGACTGATCTGCGAAGCTGATCGGATAGAGCTTTTTCAAATCGGCACCAAGTACGGCGGAAGACATCACGCCTTCGCGCGCTTTCATCCAGTTGTAATTGCCTTTGACCGTGTTGATCTCGCCGTTGTGCGCCACATAGCGGTAAGGGTGTGCCAGCGGCCATTCGGGAAAAGTGTTGGTGGAGAAACGCTGGTGCACCAGACCCAGGGCAGACACGCAACGCGCGTCTTTTAAATCATTGAAATAGGTACCGACTTGATCGGCCAGCAACAAGCCTTTGTAAATGACGGTGCGGCTGGACATGCTGGGCACGTAATATTCTTTGCCATGCTTTAAGTTCAAGTGAGAGATGGCGGCGCTGGCGGTTTTGCGAATCACATACAGCTTGCGCTCTAGCGCGTCTTGCACGATGACGTCGTTGCCGCGACCGATGAACACTTGGCGGATCAAGGGCTCCTTGGCGCGCACGGTGGGCGACATGGGCATGTCTTTGTTCACCGGTACATCGCGCCAGCCCAGCAGCACTTGGCCCTCGGCGCGAATGGCGCGATTTAACTCTTGTTCACAGGCCAGACGCGACGCGCTTTCTTTAGGCAGAAACACCATGCCAACACCGTATTCACCGAATGCCGGCAAGTTCACGCCCTGTTTGGTCATGTCTTCGCGGTAAAGCGCATCCGGCAGTTGAATCAGGATACCGGCACCGTCGCCCATTAATTTGTCTGCGCCGACCGCGCCACGGTGGTCCAGGTTTTCCAGAATCTTCAAAGCCTGGGCCACGATGTCATGGCTTTTCTGGCCTTTGATGTGCGCGACAAAACCCACGCCGCAAGCGTCATGCTCTTGGTTGGACTGGTACAAACCCTCGGTAAACGCGTGCTGCATTTCGCCATCCTCATTGAAAATCATGCAAGGGGCGTAAGCATAGACTACCGCTAAGCGTTTTCCAAACAAATTAATTGGGGTCAGGTTCCAATTAATTGTTGATTAAATTATTCAAGTATTTAATTGGGGACAGATCAACTTCCGTCGTCGGCCTTGAAAGGTCTGCCAGCTTTGCTCTTGTTGACCCTTCTTTTGGACAAAGGTTGCAGGTTTTGGGTGAACGTGTCCTCGCCCAAAGCCCATCCACCCAAAACAGATGATGTGAGTGCGTGCTTCTTGCTTTCTTCAATACCAGCTTGAACCAGCTCGGCATACGCCTTTTCCCTGGCGAACGGCGTGTTGCCCAAAGCCCAGTAGACATCGTGCGGCACCAGCCAGTTATCCTGTCTCGCCCCGACGTAATGCGCGTGGCTGGACCAGGGATGGTTCAGCGCAAGCGCAACCATGCCGGCGCGCACCGGGTTCAGGTCTATGTAAACCATACAGGCCAGAAAATACCTGTCGGTTTGAATCAAAGCGCTGCGAAACCGCCCTTCCCACAAGGTGCCGGTGCGGGTGTGTTTTTTATTGAAATAACGCACATAGTCGCGGCCCAAATCCTGCATCATTTTTGACAAGGCCTTGTCGAACTGCGGCGTCACCAGCAAATGCAAGTGGTTGTCCATCAGCACAAACGCATGCAAATTCACCCCATGCTTTTGACAATACCCAACCAAAAGCCCCAACAGGGTTTGCCGGTCACTGTTGTCTTTGAAAATCAACTGACGGTTGTTGCCGCGCAATATCACGTGGTGCGGGTAACCGGGCAATGAGAGACGGGGCAGTCGGGCCATGCGGGGATGGTAATGCGTGCTGAGGTCTGCTGTTGGCGAAGGGTGCACCGTTATCATGCGACACATGAACAAACCGCCGTTATCGCCGCCCGCCAACGGGCATGCCATGCATGTGTTTTGCCTGTGCGCGCAATGGTGCGGTACCTGTCGTGAATACCAGCCTATCTTTACTCAATTGGCGTTGCAGTTACCCGAAGTGCGGTTTGTCTGGGTGGATATTGAGAGCCATGATGAATTGCTTGGCGATCTGGATATTGAAAATTTTCCGACCTTGTTGATCGCCGATGCCCAAGGCCGGGCAAGGTTTGCGGGCACGGTGTTGCCGCACGCAGAGACTTTGCAGCGCATGTGCCAGGCGGCATTGGCCGGGGATTTTCAATTGGTGAGTGACCCTGTTTGGCAAAGCATCACACCAGAGCTGATGCGGTTGGGGAAATTGGGGTCAGGTTCACTAGTGTCCGGAGATTTCCTCAAATAAGCTCATTTGAAGGTTTTCAGCATCGTCAGGCTCTGGTTCAATCGCTTGCAGCAAGTCGGTGAGTGGCGTGGTCTCAAACAATGTCAGGCTCAAAACTTGGAGCATTGA
>CAMDKD010000012.1 GCA_945901125.1 Bordetella parapertussis | reverse complement strand
GATCCATGTCCACAGTCAGCGATGAGGAAATTAAAATGATTCAAAACAGATTGAATAACAGACCAAGAAAGAGATTGGGTTTCAAAACACCCGCAGAGGTGTTTCATCAATCACTCAAGCGCGTTGCGCTTCGAACTTGAATCCGCCTTTTTAAATCAGCTTTTTCTGCTGCTTTATTTATTTAATATCAGATACATATTGTGGCTTTCCCGTGATTATTTATCTGAACGACAACTCGTTGACTCTCGGAAATATATCGTTTTTCAGCAAACTCAACTGATCACCCCACCACCCAAGCACACCTCGCCGTCGTACAAGACCGCCGACTGCCCCGGCGTCACCGCCCATTGCGGCTCTGCAAACGTCAAGGCATAGCCTGCATCATCAAGAGCTTCAAACGCACACGCCGCGTCCGATTGACGATAACGTGTTTTAGCAAAACAATCTGTCAGCGCAGGTGCCGCTGAAGCAGTCCAGCTCGCATCCTCAAACTGCAAAGCAGGGGACAACAACCACGGATGGTCATGGCCTTGCACCACCCACAGCGTATTGGTTTGCATGTCCTTGCGCGCCACAAACCAGGGCGCATGCTCGCCGCCGCCGCGCTGCGCGCCTTTTTCCTTGATGCCGCCTATGCCCAAACCTTGGCGCTGACCCAGCGTGTAAAAACTCAAACCCTGGTGTTCACCGATTTTTCTACCTAAATCGGTTTTGATCGGCCCCGGTGTTTTGGCGATAAAGCGGTTTAAAAACTCGCGAAACGGCCGCTCGCCGATAAAGCAAATACCGGTGGAATCTTTTTTACGTGCATTCGGCAAACCGGCTTCATCGGCGATACGCCGCACTTCGGTTTTTTGCAACTCGCCAATGGGAAACAAGGTTCGCGACAACTGCGCCTGCGTCAAGCGGTGCAAAAAATAACTCTGGTCTTTGCTGTTGTCCACACCTTTTAGCAATTCATGCAAACCGTTGCGCGGGTTGTGCCGCACTCGCGCGTAATGCCCGGTTGCCATTTTGTCGGCACCCAAAGCAAACGCGTGATCTAAAAACGCTTTGAATTTGATTTCAGCGTTACACAAAATATCTGGGTTCGGCGTTCGCCCGGCTTGGTATTCGCGCAAAAATTCGGCGAAAACGCGGTCTTTGTAATCAGCCGCAAAATTGATGTGCTCTATGTCTATGCCAATGACATCGGCCACAGCCGCTGCGTCTATGAAATCCTGGTTGGACGAGCAGTATTCATCATTGTCATCGTCTTCCCAGTTTTTCATGAAGATGCCGACGACTTCATGGCCTTGGCGTTTCAATAACAAGGCAGTGACCGCCGAATCGACGCCGCCGCTTAAACCCACCACGATACGCTGCTTGTTGCTCATGCCAGCATTATCGGCGGCGGTAGCGTACCGATTGTCTGAAGCGCTTCAACCAAAGGCGTTAATTGGCAAACGCTGCAATGCCTGTGATGGCCCGGCCCAGGATCAAGGCATGAATATCGTGCGTGCCTTCATAAGTGTTGACCACTTCCAAATTGACCAGATGGCGCGCCACACCGAACTCGTCGCTGATGCCGTTGCCACCCATCATGTCGCGCGCCATGCGCGCAATGTCCAGCGCCTTGCCGCAGGAATTGCGCTTCAAAATAGACGTGATTTCCACCGACGCCGTGCCTTCGTCTTTCATGCGCCCCAAACGCAAACAGGCTTGCAAGCCGAGTGCGATTTCGGTTTGCATGTCAGCCATCTTTTTCTGAATGAGTTGATTGGCGGCTAGCGGCCGGCCGAACTGTTGGCGGTCCAAGGTGTACTGACGCGCGCGGTGAAAACAATCTTCGGCTGCGCCCAATGCGCCCCAGGCGATGCCGTAACGCGCGCTGTTCAAACAAGTGAACGGGCCTTTCAAGCCTTGCACTTCGGGGAAGGCGTTTTCCTCCGGCACAAACACGCCGTCCATGACGATTTCGCCAGTGATGGACGCGCGCAAACCGACCTTGCTGTGAATAGCCGGTGCGCTCAAACCGGCCATGCCTTTTTCCAACACATAGCCGCGTATCGGACCGACCGCCCCGGCTTCACTCACCTCTTTGGCCCAAACCACAAACACGTCGGCCACAGGTGAATTGGATATCCACATTTTGTTGCCGCTGAGTTTGTAGCCGCCTTTGACCTTGTGTGCGCGACTGGCCATGCTGGCCGGGTCCGAGCCGTGGTCTGGTTCCGTCAAGCCAAAGCAGCCTATCCATTCACCGGTGGCGAGTTTGGGCAAGTATTTTTGACGCTGGCCTTCGGTGCCGAATTCGAAAATCGGCAACATCACCAATGAGGATTGCACACTCATCATGGAGCGGTAACCGGAATCGACGCGTTCGACTTCGCGCGCGATCAAGCCATATGCCACATAGTTCAACTCGGGGCCGCCGTATTGCGCAGGAATGGTGGGGCCGAGCAAACCGAGTTCGCCCATTTCGCGGAATATTGCGAGGTCTGTTTTTTCATGCCGGAAAGCTTCTGTCACGCGCGGCAACAGTTTGTCCTGGCAATACGCGTTCGCGGCTTCGCGGATCATGCGCTCGTCTTCGCTCAATTGCAGGTCGAGTAACAAGGGGTCGTCCCAGTGAAATGCTGTCTTGGCCATGAATGCTCCGGTTCGCGTTTTGTCAGTATGAAGTCTTGATGTTAATCGGCTGCGGTTTGCGCTGATTTTGAGAATAGTTGGGCTGAAGATAGTTGGCGTGATGTGCTTTTCGATAAGTCCATCACAAGTCGATGCGCTCAACTCAAGCCGCCCAAAATGACAAGGGCACGGCCCAAAGCTTGTCGCCAAACGGCAGCAGTTCCCGCCCGGCATAAAACACGATGCCGCATTGAAAAATAGCAGGCTCGGTTTCTTGCAAATGACGCAAGCCCTTGAAATCTTTGCTGTCGACCGTGGTGCTGGCCTTGACTTCAATCCCGCAAATGTCTCCCCGGCGGTTCTCCAATATGAAGTCCACTTCAATATGGGTTTGGGTGCGGTAATGCCACAGCGTGAGCCCGGTGCTGGAGAAAGCCACGTGCTTAAGCAGCTCTGAAAGCACCCAGGTTTCAACCGCCGCGCCTTGTAAATTCGGTTGGGCTGACAGACGCTCTTGAGATACTGCCATCAAATGACACAGCAAACCGCTGTCCGGCAAAAACACTTTGGGGGCTTTGACCCAGCGCTTGCCCGGGTTGCGCTGCCATGAAGGCAGGCGCACCACCATGAATAACAGTTCAAGCAAAGCAAAATAACGTTTGAGTGTGGTCTGTGTGATGCCTGCTGTGCGGGATAACTCTGCAAAATTCAGCAACGTAGCGCTGCGGGTGGCCAACAAATGCAGCAAGTTGGGAATCTCGGTCAACTGCTCAATATTGGCCAAATCGCGCAAGTCGCGCTGCAACATCGCTTGCACATAGGCATCAAACCAAGCGGCGCGACGTGATGCACTGCTTCTGGACACAGCATCTGGAAACCCACCAGCCAGCCACAACCGCATCAATTCATCCCGGTCGCAGGCTTGAAGATGCATGCTGGATATATCGACTTCAAACAAGGCTTCAGCCCGATTCAAAGCCGGGCGATCTGACAACTCTGCACTTGACAGCGGCCACAGGGTCAATACCGCCATGCGACCGGCCAAGGAATCGGCCATGCCGGGTAACAACATGACATCCGCAGAACCTGTCAGCAAAAAGCGCCCTGGTTGACGGTCTCTGTCCACGGCAGCTTTGATAGGCAAAAACAGCTCCGGTGCCCGTTGCACTTCGTCCAGAGTGACCAGTCCTTGCAAACCATTGATAAAGCCGGCCGGGTCTGACTTGGCAGCATTCAAGACCACCGCATCATCCATGGTCAAGTAGCGGCGCGGCGCGGCTTTGTCTGCGGAAACACTTTGCGCCAATGTGCTTTTGCCGCTTTGGCGCGCGCCATTGATGACCACCACAGGGGTGTCTGACAGGCTTTCTACCAAGAGCGGGGCAAGGTGGCGGAGGTGCATTGCGCCATTGTAATGGATGAAATTCGTCCACTGAATGGATGATTTTCAACCACTTGACAAAGGCTTTCCGGAGACTTAAACCCCCGCCAAATGCCTCTTGGCCAACTCGATATACCAATCCAAACAAGCCGGATTCGCCATGGCATCCCGGTTCACGACTTTTTCTACCGGCTGGCCCAGCATCAGCTTTTTGACTGGCAACTCCTGTTTTTTGCCTGACAAAGTGCGCGGAATTTCTGCTACCTGAAATATCTCGTTAGGCACAAATCGCGGACTCAGCGCGGTGCGTATCGCGCCGTTCAAACGTGCACGCAATGCGTCGTCCAGCGTCAAGCCCGGGCGCAGCACCACAAACAGCGGCATGTAACTTTCTTTGCCCAAATATTCCAAATCAACCACCATGCTGTCCAACACCTCGGGCAAGGCCTCGATGGCGCTGTACAACTCGCTGGTGCCCATGCGCAAACCATAGCGATTGATGGTGGCGTCGCTGCGCCCGTAAATGATGGCGCGGCCTTCGGGCGTGATCTTTAACCAGTCACCGTGTCGCCAGACCGAGCCCGCGTCAGCGGGCAAGTCGCCGCCGCCGGGTTTTCTGCCTTGACCGGCGGGGAAGGTGTCGAAATAACTGCCCAGATAACGCTGGTGGTCTTTATCGCCCCAGAAAAACGGCGGCATGGACGGCAGCGGCTGCGTCACCACCAGTTCGCCGACCTCGCCTATGACAGGCTTGCCTTGTTCATTCCAGGCCTCGACACTCACGCCCAGAAAGAGGCATTGCATTTCACCGGCCACCATGGGCAAATCGCGCAGCCCGCCGACATAAGTGCCGGCATCGGTACCGCCGGAAATATTGCACCACCAGATATCGGGCCGTTGCTCGCCGGCACTGGCATACACCTGTTGCATTTGCGCACTGCCCCATTGCTGCACATCCGCGCTCAAGGGCGAACCGGTGGTGCCCAAGGCGCGCACCGTGTGCAAACCTTGGATTTCGCTGAGTTGTACGTTGGCCTTCATGCAGTTGGCATAAAACGCCGCACCGCCGCCGAAAAATGTCACGTCCTCGGCGGCGGCAAAGCGCCAGAGCAAGCTCCAATCCGGGTTTTCTTTGGTGCCGCCCGGGTTGCCGTCGTAGATCACGCAAGTGGTGCCGCTCATCAAGCCGCTGACTTGCATGTTCCACATGATCCAGCCGGTGGACGAATACCAAAGAAAGCGCTCGCCCAAAGTATTAGGCAGGTAACTGCAGCCGACATCGCAATGCAGGTTTTTGTGTATCTCCAGGTTGAGCATGGTGCCGCCGTGGCCGTGTACCAGCGGCTTGGGCAGGCCGGTGGTACCGCTGGAATACACAATCCATAAAGGATGGTCGAAGTCCAGCCACAAAGGCTCGAACGCATGCACCGCCGCGTCATCCCGCTGCATGATCTGCGCCCAGTCGACGCTGTCGGCCAGCGGCGGCTGATTGTCCAGGTTGCGGTACATCACCACGTGCTCTACCGTTGGCAAGGCGGCGCGCAATTCATTCACCACGGTGTGGCGCTCCAGGTCTTTACCGCCGTATGTCACGCCGTCAACCGCGATCAACACCTTGGGTGTGACTTGCTTGAACCGATCGACCACCGCGTTGGTGCCCATGTCAGGTGCGCACACACTCCAAATGCCGCCAATGCTGACCACCGCCAGAAACGCCACCATGGTTTCGGCAATATTCGGCATGTACGCGGCGACACGGTCGCCTGGCTGCACGCCCAGCGCCTGCAAATGCAAGGCCAGCGCCGCCGATTGGCGCTTTAATTCGAGCCAACTGAGTTCGCGCCGCTGGCCGCGTTCGTTGCTGCTGATGATGGCCGGCATGCCGGCCGCGTGGGCGGCCTCCACATGCCTGAACACTTGCTGCGCGTAATTCACCTTTGCGCCAACAAACCAGCGAGCGCCCGGCATGGTGTTGCGCTCAAGCACGGCGGTATGCGGCGTCGGCGATTGCAAATTCAAATAGTCCCAGGCCGACTGCCAGAAGGCTTCGATGTCAGACACCGACCAGCGCCACATGGCCTGGTAATCATCAAACTGCAATTGGCGGTGCTCGGTCAGCCATTGCTGGAACAAACGGATTTGCGGGACAAACGGCGGCGAAGTGGTGGCAGAGGGGGTCATATGTCAGATGTTGTCAGGGCAAAGCAGATGTCGTTTTGAGACGGGCAACTAAGATGCGGTTTTGTTTTTGAAAGAACCGTATTGTCATGGCGATCTGGACCAAAACTATCAGCACAGAAATATTAACCACCACCCACATCCACACAGCCGCGGATCGCCTGGGCATAGAGTTTGTGGAAATCGGCCCGGATTTCATTCGCGGGCGCATTCCGGTGGACGAACGCACCCGCCAGCCTTACGGCGTGATCCACGGCGGCGCGAGTGTGGTGCTGGCTGAAACGCTGGGTTCTTGCGGCGCGGATTACTCGACGCCTGCGGGCCACGGCATTGTGGGCCTGGACATCAATGCCAACCATATTCGCGGTGTGTCTCAGGGCTGGGTCAACGGCATTGCGAGACCGGTACACAGAGGGCGCAGCACGCAGGTCTGGCAAATTGACATGACGGATGACCAAGGACGCATCAGTTGTGTGTCACGCCTGACGCTGTCGGTGTTGGCGCCGAGGGGTTGACGCTTCTCAAGACACGCTTTGGCCGACCCATCCCGAAGTATTGGTATTCCTGCGGTTCATTGAAGACACGCTTTGGCCGACCCATCCGGTGTGCTTTTTTTCTGCGCTTTCGCTCGAAAAAAACACCCCCTCCGAGTCGGCCTCAGTGATGTTTTCGGAGTTTGCGCTGCTTCGGTTTTCATGATGTCTTGGTATGTTGAGCCGCAGCAACCCCGTCGGTGAAAAACGGCGGGCTGACGACGACATGGCGGGCGGGCCGACGCGAACGTCATAGCTTTGCCGTCCAAGTGTCGCCCGCAGCAGCGCGGTAATTCGCGTCCAAGTCGGTTTGCAGCAGCACCAGCGCGGCCAGGCGGCGGGCTGTGTGGGTGACTTCTTTGATTTCCTCTAAGTGCAAGGCGCGGCCTAGCAGGCGGTGTTCGCGGTAGCTGAGCCATTTTTTGATGACCTGGTAGCCGCCGATATGAAAATCCCACACCGCGGGCGGTATGTTTTTCCAAAAAGCTTTTTCGTTCAGGTAAACATCGAGGGTGAGCGGGCCCCAGCCGCCTGCGCGCTCGGCGGGCGTAATGGCGCGCTGTTGGCTGCGTCCGCGACCGGGCATGGTGACCCCGGCTTTGCCGGCGCTGCCCCAACCGGCGGTCAGCGCAAATTCATCGGCCTGTAAAGGGCCGCCGGCTTCGCGGCTGACCACGGCAATGGCTTGTAATTCTGGGGGAATGCTGCCGCTGGTGACCCCCGGCACCTCTGCTTCGGTGTCGAGCAATGCGGCCACCCTGCGCCCCAGCGCCGCCGAGGCCAAGAGCGCGTCGCAACTTGCGGGCAGCGGGATGCGCGGCCAGTCTTGGGCAATGCCATCGGCGTTGTCGGCTAGGTAGGCCGGGCTGTAGCCTATTGCTAAGGCGTGCATCCACAGCAGTTCGGCAGTGGGGCTGTCTTGGTCCGGGTCGGGCAGGCCGAGTGCGGCGAGGTAATTGCGGGCTAAGGGCGAGAGGTTGGCGCGAGTTGCGGGAACTGGAGGTGCTACGCCGCCGAACAAGTCATCAATGGGTGCTTCTGGATTGGAGGCCTCGTGCCATGTAAGCGGTACGAAATACGCATGTCCGCGCATGGCGTCGTTGTCGCCAAGTGCGCGGGTGAACATGAAAGGTGTTCCTTCGGGATCAGCCACTGCTTTAGGACGAATACCAAGGTAACCGTTGCCCAGACTACGCTGCGCCCACAATGTCGGTCGCGATCGATTCCATAAAGGATTAACGCCAGAGTAGTAAGCCCAGCGAATGTCGAAAGGTCGCACAACATAACGTACCAAATTTGCCGTTTGAAAAACTTCGGTAGCGAGAAGTTTTAAACGGACTTTCTCGGGTGTATAGCCGGCAGCGTCTTTGCCTATAGCTGGTCTTAAAGAAACGACCTTTGCAAACGATGTTGACTTATCAAAGTAAATCCGCATCGCAGCTTCTAGCCGTTCACGATGGATGTCAATTAACGCCCCGCCGCGCTTTTCCATGAGTCCATTGATGGGGGCTTCACCTGCAAGGTCTTTCACCGTTGGCCAGCTTGCATAGTGGCCGCCCACTGTGCTGGGCTTAAAGCTGTGTTTATTACCCGCCACAGGCTGCGCCAGCTGATAACTTGCGTCGCGCTGCGCGTCGTCCAGGCTGACTAGCAGCGCTTCGCGTTTGTCGCTGCCCCACCAGTCGCGGTAACGCACTTGCGCCACTTGCCCGGTGGGGGCTGGCTGGGCAGGTGCAGCAGGCACCAGCTTTTTCACCATCAACGCGACTGCCGTGCCTTTGCGTATGCCTTCGCGGTTGTAGGCGGTGGAAAACACGCTGGGGTCGGGCAGGCCTTGGGGCGTGGTTTTACCGGTTTCGCGGCTGTCGCCGTTGAGGTTGTCTATCCAGATGCGGTCAAAGTGCTGGCTCAGGTGCTGGCGCATGACCACGAAAGAGGGCTCGCGCACATAAGAGAAGTTGGTGATAAAGCAGACCACACCGCGCGATTGGCTTTTCTCGGCGATGCGCTTTTCCGCCAGCCGGAAAAAACGCACATACAAATCGTCGAGGTTGTATTTTTTGATGCCCCAGGTGGTGTTGAGGCCTTGTTTGTAGGTGGCGACCAGGTCTTGCTCTTCGCCCACGGCCACGCCAGCAAAACCGTCGTAGGGCGGGTTGCCCAGGATGACGATGATTTTTTGCTGTTGCTTGACCTGGTCGGCAGCGTCGCGTTCTTGCTCAAACTCGGGAAAGGGCAGCACGGTGTTTTTGGGTTCTTTGGGCGGCTCCCAGCCGGTGAGGGCGTTGGTGAGGTAAATGCCTGCGCGTTCATCGTCGCTCAAAGGCGTGCCCAACTGACGCAGCAGCAGGCCGATTTGCAGATGCGCCACCACATAGGGCGCGGGCAGGAGTTCAAAGCCAAACAGGCGCGTGGTGGCGGCTTGTTTGATCTGGTGCGCGGCCAAGGCGTCGGTGCCTTGGGCCTTGAGTTTGTCGCCGATCAGGCGCAGTACTTCCACCAAATACGCGCCGGTGCCGCAGCAGGGGTCGAGCACCACCACGTCCGGGTCGGCCAGGCCTTGGGACAGGCCCAGCTCGGTTTGCAGCACCTGGTCCACCCGCGCTACTTGGTAGCGCACGATGTCTTCGGGTGTGTACCAGACGCCCAGTTTTTTTACGCAGCTCGGGGTCGAAGGCGGCCAGAAAGGGCTCATAAAAATACTGGATGGAGCGCGTGCTTTCAAAGGCTTTGAAAAATGCAGCTGTGTCCACGCGGTTGAGCGCGTCGGCTGTCCAGTCCAGCACTTCGGTGAGCCCCAGCGCCTTGAGCTTGGCCGGTTGCGAGAGTTGCCCAAACAAGGCCGCAATCATGGGCACGTTGAGGCTGTGGGCTGCACTGCGCCAGTCAAATGGGCCGTTGGCAGAGTCTTCCTCATGGCGTAGTACCCATGCCGAGAAGACGCCATAAAACAAGGTTTGCACCAGCGTGGAACGGAAAAAATGTGCACCTTCGCCGGATTCAAAACGCAGACCCAATGCAGCCTCCAGGCTGGCTTGCAGGCTGCTTAGTTGTTTGGCTGCGCCGGGGCTGGCGTTTTCGACGCGGTGGCGGGCCTGGCGGGCATAGCTGGCCAGCAGCGCGGCCAGGTCTCTGGGCTCGGCCAGCGGGGCTTTGTGCAGCAGCACGCGCTGTACAAAGTCGGCAAAGGCCTGGCCATGCAGCTTTTCGCTGCGCTGGGGATGGGCGGCGATGTCGTGCCAGAAGCTGGCCTCATCCTCGGCCAGGGTGTAGCGCTCTAGCGCGACGCGCTGGCCTTGGCGCTCGCCGATCAGCAGCCAGTCTCGCAAATTAGTGACCAGCACCAGCTTGTAGCGCTGCCAGTACTTGTCCACTTGCAGGCTTTTACTGGTCAGGTGCAGCGGCTCGCCCGGGCTTTTGACTTCGATGACACCGCGTGCAGGCGCGCTCAGGTCTTTGGCCTGCCCACCTCGGGCATGAAATTGGTCGGCAGTGAACAGACCGCCATCGGGGTTACCCGCGCCTAGGTTTTTGAGCTGCATGATGCAGCGCACCTTGGGGCTGAGCTGCGCGCCCACGCTATCGAGCAACTGATTGACGGCGGTGTAGTACGAGGTTTCTACCGTGCCCGCGCCGCTGGCATGGACGCTGTGACAGGCAGATAGGAAGGGGCCTAAGACGTTCATGCGGGCTGCTTGGAAGACGGTGGCGGATGAAGGAGGCGGGTATTCGCACTGGGCGCTTCCTCATGAGATTGCTCACTATCTTATACTTAATAATTAGTCTGCTATGAACAATTGATTTTTTATAACAACAAAGCAATAGCGCGCGTGCTGTTATGAGTACAGCAAAGTCGGCCTGAAGTGATGTAACTCTTTTAGAACGATTGCGTTTGTCGAGGCTGTTAATGCTTGCTAGCCGCAGAAATACAGTTAGTCGATAAAGCAGAAATGAAGTCGGAGAAAACTTAGCAAGTGGACAAACGACATGGCGGGCGGGCCGACGCGAACATTGGCGCGCAGCGGCAGTGAGCGGCGACCGTCCCGGCGTGGCGTGAACACTTCACTGAAATAAATTGGAACCTGCCCCCAATTAATTCTTCTCAGCAGGTGAAGAAGCAGGCTTGTCTGTCTGTGTTGCAGGCTGTGTTTGCAAAGGCTTGACCTGACCACATGCGCCTTTAAAGAATGCCCACTCCTCACACACCACACCTGAGGGCAAAGTACACATGCCTTGTTCGCCTTTGTCAGTGTAAATTTTGCTCATCTGCCCGCCAGCCTCTTTGCAAGCCACCGCCGCCGGGTTCGCCATCGCTATCAACCAAGTTTCCATTGCAAACGCTTTGATAGACAAACCACCTAAAGCCAACACAAGCGCAATGGAGGAATACTTGATGCGCGTGGTCAGGCACAAGCTTGGCTCAAATTTGTCGGCCATGCGCGGCAAGCTGTCAAAGTTCATGCGTCAACCGCTTTCATGCGTTCACTTTTCCAATACACATCGTCGCCGCCGTGCATGCGGTTGAGCACGCGCGCCAGCACAAACATCAAATCACTTAAGCGGTTGAGGTATTGACGCGGCGTCGGGTTCAAGGCTTCTTCAGCGCCCAAGGCCACCACCGCGCGCTCGGCCCGGCGCGCCACCGTGCGGCAAATATGCGCCAGCGCAGCCGCGCGGCTGCCGGCCGGGAGAATGAATTCCTGCAATTTGGGCAAGACCGCGTTGTGCTCTGCCAACGCGTTGTCCAGCAGCAGCAAGGCCTCGTTTTTCAACAACTCAAAGCCTGGGATGCTGAGCTCGCCGCCCAGGTTGAACAGCTGATGCTGCACCTCGACCAGCAATTCACGCACGCCGGGGGGCATGTCTTCGCACAGCAAAACGCCAATGTTTGAGTTGAGCTCGTCGACCTCGCCCATGGCATGTACACGCAAACTGTTTTTGCTGACGCGGCGGTTGTCACCGAGGCCGGTGGTGCCGTCGTCGCCGGTGCGCGTGGCTATTTGTGAAAGTCGATTGGCCATGTGTTTGATCCAGATGATTTTTAACATTGTCTCAGCACCACGCCGTTTGAGCTACGCTAACCGCTTTTCAGGAGATTCACATGGTTGCGGCAAAGCATGTCGGTTTGATCGGTTTAGGCGCCATGGGGCGCGGCATGGCCGGCAGTTTGCGCCGCGCCGGTTACACGGTACATGTCTGCGATGCCCGCCCGGGTGCCGCCGCCGAGTTTGCCGCTGAAGGCGGCGTTGCCTGTGCCAACCCCGCCGACGTCGCCGCGGCCTGTGATGTGGTGATCAGCGTGGTGGTGAATGCCGCCCAAACCGAATCGGTTTTGTTCGGCGAGCATGGCGCGGCGGCGGCCATGGCGTCAGGCAGTGTGTTTATCATGTGCTCTACCGTTGACCCCAACTGGTCGATTGCCATGGGGGATCGTTTGAATGCCTTGGGCTTGCTGTACTTGGATGCACCCATCTCCGGCGGCGCCGCCAAAGCCGCCAGCGGCCAGATGACCATGATGACATCGGGCGCCCCGGCGGCATACGCGCTGTGCGAGCCCATGCTGAACGCCATGGCGGCGTCTGTTTACAAGTTGGGCGACCACGCCGGTGCCGGCAGCAAGGTCAAAATCATCAACCAGTTGCTCGCCGGTGTGCATATCGCCGCCGCCGCCGAAGCCATGGCGCTGGGACTGCGCGAAGGCGTGGACCCGGCCGCTTTGTATGAAGTCATCACCCACAGCGCGGGTAACAGCTGGATGTTTGAAAACCGCATGGCACACGTGTTGGCGGCAGATTACACGCCACTGTCGGCGGTAGACATTTTTGTCAAAGACTTAGGGCTTGTGCTGGACATGGCGCGTGCCAGCAAGTTTCCGCTGCCGCTCTCGAGCACTGCGCACCAGATGTTCATGCAAGCCAGCACCGCCGGTTTTGCCAAGGAAGACGACAGCGCTGTGATCAAAATCTTCCCCGGTATCAGCTTGCCAGCCAAACCCTGAGCGTCAATTTTTCTTGATAGCCAGGTCTTCGCCTGAGTAGGCCCTGCTTTTTCGGCGGGTTTATGCCCGCTCCTGAATGGCCTCGCTCTGCTTAGAATGCAAGACCACAGGAGTACGCCGCCATGAATGCACCGACCACCGCCCAACATTTGATGCCCGCCATTGCCCAGCGCGATGTGCCGCAGGTTTTGATTGACACGCTCAAGGCGCATTTCGGCGACCGCTGCTCTACCGCCATGGCTGTGCGTGAACACCACGGACGCGACGAATCCGCTTACACCACCGTGCCGCCGCCGGCCGCTGTGGTGTTTTGCGAAAGCACCGCCGATGTGGCGTTCACCGTCAAACACGCGGCTGAGCATTCGGTGCCTGTCATTCCTTTTGGCATTGGCTCATCTCTGGAAGGCCATTTGCTAGCGGTTCAAGGCGGCATCAGCATTGATGTCTCGCGCATGAAAAAAGTGCTGAGCATCAACCCTGAAGATTTGACGGTCACCGTCGAGCCGGGCGTGACCCGCAAACAATTGAACGAGGAAATCAAAAGCACCGGTTTGTTTTTCCCTATAGACCCGGGCGCCGACGCCAGCATTGGCGGCATGAGCGCCACCCGCGCCAGCGGCACGAATGCAGTCCGTTACGGCACCATGCGCGAAAACGTGCTCGGCCTGCAAGTGGTCACCGCCAGCGGTGAAGTGATTCGCACGGGTACGCGCGCGCGCAAATCCTCCGCCGGTTACGACCTCACGCGTCTCATGGTCGGCAGCGAAGGCACGCTGGGCGTGATCACAGAAATCACCTTGAAACTGTTTCCCTTGCCCGAAGCCGTGTCTGCCGCCACTTGTTCTTTCCCGTCTATCGAAGCGGCGGTACACACGACCATACAAATCATTCAAATGGGCATTCCCATCGCACGCGTGGAGTTGATAGACGAGAACGCGGTGCGCATGGTCAATGCCTATTCCAAGGTCAGTCTGCCGGTGCAACCCATGTTGCTCATGGAATTCCACGGTTCACCGGCCAGCGTCAAGGAGCAGGCCGAAACCGTGCAGGAAATCTCTTCTGAATTCGGCGGCCAGGCGTTTGAATGGGCCACCACACCGGAAGACCGCACACGTTTATGGACGGCCAGACACAACACCTACTTCGCCGGTTTGAACAGCCGCCCGGGTTGCCGCGTCATCAGCACTGACACCTGTGTGCCAATCTCACGTTTGGCTGATTGCTTGCTGGATTCCATGGCCGAGGTAGAAGCCTCGGGTATTCCGTATTTCCTGGTCGGCCATGTGGGCGACGGCAATTTCCACTTCGGCTATTTGATCGACCCGGACAATGCCCAGGAACGCGCCACCGCCGAAACCTTGAACAACCAATTGGTGGCACGTGCCTTGTCCATGGACGGCACTTGCACCGGTGAGCACGGCATAGGCCTGCACAAAATGGAATACCTGGTCACCGAAACAGGTGCGGGTGCGGTGTCCATGATGCGCACCATCAAGCAGGCGCTGGACCCGAAAAACATCATGAACCCGGGCAAGATTTTTTTAGACTGACGCCTCAATATTGACCAAATACAGCAATGGTTTGGGCTTTCAGTGTCTGAGGTCGTAAAGACCGTTAAGCATCCGACTTTTACGCGCGGCTCACGCAGCGGCAGTCACCGCATTCGCACCGCGTTCTATCACCACCGTGGTGTCCAACAGTCCGCTGGAATGGTTCAAGTCGGATTGAGAAATCAACACCGACAACTCGCTGCCTTTTAAGCGGGATATCACTTCAGACAAACGCATAGACAAAGCCGGGGCGACGCCTTCAAAAGGCTCGTCCAGCAACAGCAGGCGGGTGCCCACGGCCAATGCGCGCCCCAAAGCCACGAGTTTTTGCTGGCCGCCCGATAGCAACAAAGCGCGTCGCTGTGCCATCTCTTTGAGTTCCGGCAAGACCTGGTAGACAAAGCCCAGACGCTCGTCAACATCAAGCGTTTTGCTGACCCACAAGGGAATCAACATGTTTTCCTCGACCGTGAGTTCGGGCACCAGACCGCGGTCTTCGGGCATATAGCCAATGCCTAAAGCGGCTCGCGCTTCCGGCGGCAGCGCACACAAGTCATGCCCGTCAAAGTGCATGCTGCCCTGTTGCAAGGGCAAATGACCCATGATGCTGCGCATGGTGCTGGTTTTGCCCGCGCCATTGCGCCCGACCAATCCGGCCATTTGTCCTTGTTGCACCGACAAGGTAAAGCCGCGCAACACTTGCGCCGACGCGATAAGCACGTGCATGTTTTTCAGTTCAAGCATGGACGGCCCCTGTGTCTCCGGTGACGAAACGGCGCACATCGGCATTGGCCAGCGCCACCGACGGCACATCGTCGGCAATGATGCGGCCGCTGTAAAAAGCAATCACCCGGTCGCAATAGCGGCTGACAATGTCCATGTCGTGTTCAACAAACAAGGTGGTCAGCGGTTGCCCGCTGAGCGCTTGCATGACCGTGTCCATCATGGGAAATTTTTCTTCTGCGGCGACACCGCTGGTGGGCTCGTCCAGCAACAGCAAGCGCGGTTGGCCGGTCATGGCCAGCGCGATGTCCAGCAGTTTGCGCATGCCGCCGGGCAGTTCTGCCACCAGTCGCTGGCGCTGATCCTGCAAACGAAAACGCTTTAAGACTTCCTCGGCGCGCTCCTGCGACGCAAGCGTGCGGGCCGGTCGCCACAATGACAAACGGTCTTCGTGACAGGCCTGTGCCACCAGCATGTTTTCCATCACGCTGAGGTTGGGGTAAATCTGCGGGATCTGAAAAGAACGCGCCACACCGAGCCGCGTGATTTGTCGCGGCGTCATGGTGTTGATACGTTGCCCGCCCAGATGTATTTCTCCGCTGTCAGGCTGTATGTAGCCGGTGATCATGTTGACAAACGTGGTTTTACCCGCGCCGTTGCTGCCGATCAGGCTGACGCGTTCGCCGCTGCGAATGCTGATATTGATGTCCTGGGCAGCGACCACGGCACCGAAGCTTTTGTTCAAGCCTTGGGCTTGCAGTAAAAATTCTGAATTCATGACGCGTCCTTTTTGCCCGGGCGCAGCGAGCCCAATCCCTGCGGCAAAAAGCGAATCACCAGCAACAGGAACAGGCCCAGCGCCAACTGCCAGGTGTTGGGGAAATAGGAGCTGGAAAACGAGCGAACCACTTCGAGCACCACCGAAGACAACATGATGGCCACCACGCTTTGTGTGCCGGCCAGGATGGCGACAAACACAAATTCACCCGATGCAGTCCAATAGCTAAAGTTCGGTTCAATATGACCTAAAGCCATCACCGCCAGCGCGCCGCCCAGACCGCCCAGAAAAGACGCCAGCCAGAAATTAATCGCCATGCTGCGGTTGACCGAGCCGCCCATGTATTCCACGCGCAACTCGTTATCCTTGATGGCTTGTGTGATGAGGCCGCGGGTAGACGAGAAATAAATGCGCGCAAACAAAGAGCTGGCCACAGCAAAAAACAAGGTGACAGCGTACACCGTGAAACTGACCTGATGGTCTGCCAGCGATTGACCGAACAAGGTGACACGGCCCATATTGAAGCCGTCAGATCCGCCCAGACTGTCGGTCTTGACCAAGATGCCGTAACCGACCATGGACATGGCCAAGGTCAACATAGAGAAAAAGATACCTCGGTAACCGGCCAACAAGGGTGCGAAGGGCGCGGTGATCAAACAAGCCATGAGGCCGCCTAGCAGTGGCAAAAGAATGGCATCCTGCCAGCCCAGCATATTGAATACCAAGGCCGCCGTGTATCCGCCTATGGCCGACATCAGGCCTTGTCCGAATGCGACCACGCCGCCGCGCATCAGAAAAACAATGCCCAACGACACCAGGCCGTTGGCCAGCGCCATGGTCAGCATGAACTGCAACCAGCGCGGCACAAGAGCACCGGCGCCCAGCGCAGCCACAAACACCAGCAATGCAGTGATTAACAACTTGATCATGGTTTAAATTTTCCGGGCCTGAATACGTTGAAACAAACCCTCGGGCCTGAACACCAGCACCAGTGCCATCACCAGATAAACAGAAAACAATTCAGCCACTGGCATGATATGCACCGCCAGGGCGCGCGCCAATCCGACAATGATGGCGCCGATGGCAGCGCCTTCGATACTGCCCAGGCCGCCAATAATGACAACCGCAAAAGAAATGATGATGACGCCGACCGACACACCCGGCTGCACTGAAATCATAGGAGCGGTGAATGCGCCGCCCAACGCGGCCAAGAAAATACCCACCGTAAAAGACACCATGTAAACACGCGACACCTTGATGCCCATGCTGGAGGCAATCTCGGGACTGTGAATGACGACCGTGACAATTTTGCCCGCGCGTGTGCGGTTCAAACCCCACCAGACAGCCAAGCCCACGACCACCGCCAGCACCACCAGAAACAAGTCATAGCCGACATAGCTTTGCCGGCCCATGTCTATGTTGCCGAACAAAGCATAAGGCTCTGACACGTAATACGGGTTGGCACCCCAAATGAGTTTGGTGATGTCTTCCATCATCAAAAACATGGCGTAAGTCACCAGCACCAGCAGCACTTCGTCGCGGCCATAGTAAAAACGCAGCAAGCCGCGCTCGGTCAAGGGCGCGGTCAACATGGCCACGCCGATGGCCGCCAGCAGCATGGCCAACAGCGACAAGGAAGGCGCCGCCCCGCTGCCGCTGAACCAGGCTACCACAGACGCAGCAGCATAAGCGCCGAGCGCATAAAAACTGCCGTGTGCAATGTTCAGGATTTTAAGGACGCCGAACACCAGTGTCAGGCCCAGGGCGACGATGAACAGCCAAGAGGCGTAGCTCAGACCGTCGACCAGAATGGTCAAAGCAAGTTGCATGAATCAGTTACCGGTTCGGTTCAGCGTGTTTGGCGCTTGGCAAGCAGAGCTTATTTGCACTTGGCGCCGGCAAAACCGGATTTGAGCCAATCCTCTGTTTTCACATTGGGCGGCGGGTTGACGCACTCGGCGTCAAAGTATTGGATATCTTCAATCAATACCAGTTTCTTTTCTTCGCTCCACTTGGTGCGCCCGATGGCCGTGTCCTGAATAGCCTGTTGCCCGTTACCCAATGCCATGCGCACCTTGCCGGCTGGAGACATCCATTCGCTGCCGCGCAAAGCCGTCATCATCTGGTCCATAGACGGTTTTTGACCTTTATTGGCCACCATGGCTTTTTCCGCAGCGAGTTTCAAACCCATGAGCGACTGCGCCATGCGGTAAGGTGCTTGCACCGGATACACATTGTTGGCTTTGCTGTAAAGCTCCCACCACCAGGTGTTCAAAGGCGAAGGAGGCGCCATCAGTCCATAAGCGCCGCGCGCTCCGATGATGGTGCCGTCCGGCACTTTATTGCCCAAGCCCGGCAAGACATGATCAGCAGCAGTCAACACCACTTGCGATTTTTTAAACATGCCGCGCGGACCGGATTGCAAAATAAACGCCTGCAAGTCGCCGCCCCACAAGCTGGAATGAATCAGGTCTGCAGGCTGAGACATGAGTGCAGAAATTTCAGTGCCATATTGGCCGGCACCGAATTTAGGCAGTTGGTCCACGGCAGGCTTGGCATTCGGGTACAAATTGGCCATGGACAACATGAAGTCCTTGCGCGAATCCTGACCCCATGCGTAATCCTGATTGATCATGCTGTAATTACCAACTGCGATTTTGCGAGACTTCAAATAACGCACCATGGAGACGTTGTCCATGGCCGCATGGGACGCCGTGCGAAACACGTATTTGAAATTGTTTTCTTCAAAAATACGCGGAGTTCCGCAATCGTAAAGAATCAGGAATTTCTTCAACTCCTCGGCCACAGGCGCGACCGCTAGGCAATCGCCTGAGCCTACATAACCCACGACCACATCGACCTTGTCGCGCTCATAAAGGTTACGCAATTCTTGAACCTGTTTGGTGGCGCCGCCGGCCTCGTCCACATAAATAACTTCTATTTGCAAACCGCCGATGCCAACTTTGTTGTAGGGCGCTGGCGCTTGTCCCTTGTTGAACGCATCTATCAATACCTTGGCGCCATTGACAGCCGGTATGCCAAAGCTTTCCGCCGCTTGACCGGAGAGAAAACTGACGATGCCGATTTTGAAAGTCTCTTGCGCCATGGCAGTCATGGCACACAGGCTGACGGCAGCCGCGGCGCACAGGCGAAGTAAGCGGGTTTGGTTGAAAGACATGTGGAACTCCAGAACAGATATAAAAAAGACTTAAGCAAACAGCAACTTACACAACCCTAGAGCATAACCTCTTGATGCAGTTAGCGCCATTGTGTATGCCCTAGGAAGATTGTAATTTTTCAATCAAGCCGTTCAATGCGTCTAGCGATCCAAAGGCGATGGAAATTTCGCCGGATTGATCAATTTTGCCAAAACGCTTGCTTTGTTTTTTCACCCGGATTTCAACCTGTGCCGTCAACAAATCAGATAATTCTTCCTCGAGTCTTTTGATGTCTCGGGACTTTTCCTTGGCCGGTTTTTGTGTCACCAGCGAGAAGTCGGCACCGATTTTTTTCACCAGCGTTTCAGCCTCACGCACTGACATTTTTTTGGCGCTGATTTGATTGGCTGCCGTGATTTGCGCCGCCTTGTCCAGCGACAGCAAAGCGCGTGCGTGACCCATGTCAATGTCTCCGGCAATCAACATGGTTTGCACTGGTTCGGCCAGGTTCAGCAAGCGCAACAAGTTGCTGGCGGCACTGCGCGAGCGGCCCACCGCTTGCGCGGCGGCTTCGTGGGTCAAACCGAATTCGCGTATCAGTCGCTGCAAGCCCTGGGCTTCTTCCAGCGGGTTCAAATCCTCGCGCTGCATGTTTTCTATCAAGGCCATGGCCGCAGCATTTTGGTCGCTGACATCGCGCACCAGCACCGGCACTTCGGTCAAACCGGCCAGCTTTGCCGCGCGAAAACGCCGCTCTCCGGCGATGATTTCATAGCCGCCACCATCGATTTTGCGCACCAATATGGGCTGCATGATGCCTTGTGATTTGATGCTTTCAGCCAGCTCATACAAAGCGCCTTCGTCCATGCGCTTGCGCGGCTGGTAAACACCGGCGATCAGCTGATCCAACTTCAATACCGTTGGCGCACCCTCTGCTGCTGCCATTTGAATGGACTCGCTGGCGGTTGGGCCCAATAAAGCCTCTAGGCCACGCCCCAATCCCTTGATTTTCTTTGTTGCCATGGCTCTTCTCTTTGAGGTTGCGGTTATTTAACTGGTTTGGAATCTATGCACCAATTCCTTGGCGAAATCTATAAAGGCCAGACTGCCTTTGGCTGACGGGTCAAACACCACCCCGGGCAGGCCGTAGCTGGGCGCTTCTGCCAAACGCACGTTGCGCGGTATCAAGGTATTGAATACCTTGTCGCCAAAATGAGCTTTGAGTTGATCACTGACTTGTTGCTGCAAAGTGATGCGCGGGTCAAACATGACGCGCAGCAGGCCTATGATTTTCAAGTCTTTGTTCAAGTTGGCGTGCACCTGTTTGATGGTGTTGACCAGGTCGGTCAGCCCTTCCAGCGCAAAGTACTCGCACTGCATGGGCACGATGACACCGTGCGCTGAGCACAAGCCATTGAGGGTCAGCAAAGACAAAGACGGCGGGCAATCGATCAGCACGATGTCGTACTCGTGAATGGCTTCGGCAATGGCGTTTTTCAAGCGGTTTTCGCGATGCTCCAGGTTGACCAACTCCACCTCGGCACCGGCCAAATCCCGGTTGGCGCCCAGCACGTCATAGGTCGGCATGTCCTGGCGGGCCGCGGCTTCGCCCCAGCGGCTGCGCGTACGCGCCTGTGCTATGGAGTTTTCGCCCAGCAACACGTCATACACCGAAAACTTCAGCTGGCGTTTGTCAACGCCCGAGCCCATGGTGGCATTCCCCTGGGGGTCAAGATCGATCATCAAGACCCGCTGGTTAATGGCAGCCAATGCGGCGGCCAGATTGATGGTGGTAGTGGTCTTACCAACCCCGCCTTTTTGATTGGCAATGCAAAAAATATGAGCCATGTTGATTATTTCTGTAAAACCAAACGCAAACCGAAACCAAGCAGCACCACGCCGGCAGCCTTTTGCAAGCACTGTCCCAGCAACGGGTGTTGTCGCATGCGTCCGGCCAGGTGGTAAGACAAAAGCGTCAAGCCTAAACCGTACAAGAACGTCAACACTGCAACCGTGGCAGCCATGACCGCAAAGCTCAGCACACCGGGTTGTTGCTGTACATCGACGAACAGCGGAAAAAATGCCATGTAAAACACAATAGCCTTGGGGTTGAGCAAGGTGATGAAAAACGTCTGACGGAAAAAGTGACCTGACGACATGTCAAGAATCGGGGTATCTGCCGGGGTTTTCCTCCACATCTGTATCCCCAGATAAGCCAGATACAAGGCACCTAACCATTGCACAGCAGCAAACCAAATGGGTGAAGCAGTCAATAAGGCCGCCAACCCGGCAACCGCCGCCCACATCAACACCTGGTCACCGGCGATGACGCCGGCGGTTGCACTGATGCCGCCCTTGCGTCCTCCTGTCGCGGTCGCCGTCAGCAAGGCCAAATTACCCGGGCCTGGAATGGCCAGAAATACGATGACGGCACCGGCAAACGCCGGGTAATCTGAGATACCAACCATGGAAGAACCTTGAGACTGATAGCCTGTGCGGGTCTGACAGTGTAACTGCCAGTCAGCCAAGGTTAGCGCATTGTTTCACGTGAAACATGACCATTGCCATCAAAATGCCGCTTGTCCGGGCGTTCGCACCAGCTGAAAACCCGAATCAGGACAACACAAGCAGCCCCTGTAACAGGTCAAACCGGACGCATCCAGACCAGACACCGGTCTGCTTCCAGGCCAGGAACCGCCAGCGTTTCAACTTTATCGACGCGAACGGTAGCGGGCAAATCCGTCAATTCTTCAGCCGACAGTTTTGCCTTCATGGCCATCCACACGCCGTTCGGCTTCAACAAATGGCGTGACGAATCGCAAAAATCATGCAGCGAGGCATAGGCGCGACAGGTCACCACATCAAAGCCTCCGGTCAACGCCTCAACCCGAGAATGAACAGCCTTCAGGTTAACCAACCTAAGACTGTGCGCCGTGGTTTGAATAAACGCCGCTTTTTTCGCCACTGTATCCACTGCGGTAATCTGCCAGTGCGGACAGGCAATGGCAAAAACCACAGATGGCAAGCCGCCGCCTGCCCCGACATCAATCAAGTCAAGGGCTTCGGGGAAAACTTGTTTCAATGGCGGCAGCACGGCCAAACAGTCGAGCACATGTTGGCTAAGCATCTGCTCGGGTTCGCGCACGGCGGTCAAGTTATAGACCTTGTTCCACTTGCCAAGCAATGCAATGTAATCCAGCAAGGCCTGTTGCTGAGCCTGTTTTAACTCCAACGACAAAGACTGCAAACCCTCGGCCAACGCCAAGGCCAACGACGTCTTCAACCCATGGCTCCGGCTTTTTCCGCTTCGCCGCCAAAGCGCGCTCTTCTGAGGTGAACCAGCAACAATGAGATGGCCGCAGGCGTGACGCCAGAAATGCGCGACGCCTGGCCGAGGGTTTCGGGCCGGTGTTTTTGCAGCTTCTGCCGCACCTCCATACTCAGTGCCGGAATGGTCATGTAGTCAAGCTCCACAGGCAGCGCCAAATGTTCATAACTCGCCGCGCGCCTCACCTCTTCCTGCTGCCGGTCTATGTAGCCCGAGTATTTGGCCGCGATATCGAGTTGTTCGACCACTGTTTCACGTGAAACATCGTCAAGCGCAGCAAGGTCGGCGCTTGCAAAACGCCCACCATCAAGACTCATGAGCAGCTCGTAGCTGACATCAGGGCGACGCAACAAGTCTGCCAGGCTGTGTTCATGGGCTATGGGTTTGCCCAAAACCCGCCCGGACTCGGCGGGAGACAGGTTGCCCGGGTTGACCCAGATAGAAGCCAGGCGCTGTGTTTCACGTGAAACAGCGTCGCGTTTACGGCAAAAAGAATCCCAGCGCGCGTCGTCAATCAATCCCAGCTCTCGGCCTTTGTCAGTCAAGCGCGCGTCGGCATTGTCTTCACGTAACTGAAGGCGGAACTCCGCGCGACTGGTGAACATTCGGTACGGCTCAACCACACCTTGATTGATCAAGTCATCAACCAGCACACCGAGATAAGCCTGATCACGCCCGGGAGTCCAGGCCTCTTTGTCCTGGCATAGCAAAGCCGCGTTGATGCCGGCATACAAACCCTGGGCGGCGGCCTCTTCATAACCAGTGGTGCCATTGATTTGTCCGGCAAAAAACAAACCCTGGATAGACTTGGTTTCAAAGCTTCTGCGCAATTCTCGCGGGTCAAAGTAATCGTATTCAATCGCATACCCCGGGCGCAAAATATGTGCATTTTCCAAACCGGCCATGGATCTGACTAGCTGGTATTGGATATCAAAAGGCAGGCTCGTAGAAATCCCGTTAGGGTAATACTCGTGGGTTGTCAGCCCCTCGGGTTCCAGAAAAATCTGGTGGCTGCTCTTGTCAGCGAAGCGATTTACTTTATCTTCCACGCTTGGACAATAGCGCGGGCCGACACCTTCAATTTTTCCGGTGAACATGGGGCTGCGGTCGAACCCGCTGCGGATAATGTCATGGGTTTTCTCGTTGGTATGCGTGATCCAGCAAGCGACCTGAGACGGATGCATGTCGCGCCGACCCATGTAACTGAAAACCGGCAGCTCTAAAGACTCTCCACCCGGCATGCCGTCGCCCGCTTGTTCGGTACAGCGGGTGAAATCTATGCTGCGACCGTCGATGCGCGGAGGCGTGCCGGTTTTCAAGCGGCCTTGCGGTAACTTCAATTCTTTCAATCGTGCCGATAAACGCAAGGACGGAGGATCTCCAGCGCGTCCGGCTGAATGGTTTTCTAAACCCACATGGATTTTTCCATCCAGAAAAGTGCCCGCGGTCAAAACCACAGTCCGGGCAGTAAAGCGAACGCCTACTTGCGTGATTGCGCCGACGAGTCTTGAGCCTTCTATCATCAAATCTTCTACCGCTTGCTGAAACAACCACAGGTTTGGTTGGTTTTCAAGCCGGTGACGAACCGCGGCTTTATAAAGCATGCGGTCAGCCTGCGCACGTGTGGCGCGCACGGCCGGGCCTTTGGAGCGGTTGAGTATGCGGAACTGGATACCGGCCAGGTCGGTCGCCAGCGCCATGACACCACCTAGCGCATCTACCTCTTTGACCAGATGACCTTTTCCAATCCCGCCAATGGAAGGGTTGCAACTCATTTGACCCAAGGTTTCAATGTTGTGCGTTAATAACAAGGTACGACAACCCATGCGCGCACTGGCCAGTGCGGCCTCTGTCCCGGCGTGGCCGCCACCGACAACAATCACATCAAAGTGCGCTGGAAATTGCATGCTTGCGCCTCATTCAAAAGAGCATTTTAAGCCGCCGCCCAGAGATGAGGGCTGCGTCTAATACCAATGTGAGCACTACTTAAATATCAATATTCGCAGCCCGCAAAGCGTTGCCTTCAATGAATAGACGGCGCGGCTCTACTTCATCACCCATCAACATGGTGAACACACGGTCCGCTTCAATCGCATCGTCAATTTGCACGCGCAATAAGCGGCGTACCGCGGGATCCATGGTGGTTTCCCAAAGCTGCTCAGGGTTCATCTCGCCCAAGCCCTTGTAGCGCTGACGGGCCGTGGCTTGCTCAGCCTGGACAATCAACCAGCGCATGGCCTGACGGAAATCAGAAACCTTTTCTTCTTTGCGCCGCTCGCCCTCGCCGCGCTCTACGCGCGCGCCTTCGCCCAGCAATTCGCGGAAGGTAGACGCGGCTAGGGCCAAAGCTGCGTAATCCGCACCGTGCACGAAGTCTTGCGTGATGACGCTGCTTTTGACGTTGCCATGGTGGTGGCGGCTGATGCGCAGCACTGGTTTGTCTGTACGCACGTCAAATTCGGCTGCAACTTCAGAACCACTGCCAAGCTCGCGCAATTTATCTTGCAAGCTGATCGCAGAAAGCTGAGCGACTTCCAGGTTGTCGAGATCCAAAGACACGCCGTCGGCCATGGCGCGCAAAGCTTCGGCATCCATGATGTTGCTCAGACGAGAAATCACCGCCTCAGCCAGTTGGTGCTTTCTGGCAAGTTCTGCCAGTGTCTCACCACTTAAACTGCGCGGGTTGGCGCCACCAGTAAACAAGGCCGCATCTTTCAAGGCGATGCGCATCAAAAACATATCAAGCGCGGGTTGGTCTTTGAGGTATTGCTCTTCCTTGCCGACCTTGACTTTGTACAAAGGCGGTTGCGCAATGTAAATATGCCCGCGCTCAACCAGCTCAGGCATTTGCCGGTAAAAAAAGGTGAGCAACAAGGTGCGTATGTGGGCGCCGTCGACGTCAGCATCGGTCATGATGATGATGCGGTGGTAACGCAATTTGTCGATGTTGAAGTCATCTGTGCCTGATTTGCCGGATTCAGCGCTGACTTTGCCTATGCCGGTACCGAGCGCGGTAATCAGCGTCAAAATTTCATTGCTGGTCAGCAACTTGTCGTAACGCGCTTTTTCGACATTCAAAATTTTGCCGCGCAAAGGCAATATGGCTTGAAATTTACGGTCTCTGCCCTGCTTGGCAGAGCCGCCGGCCGAGTCGCCCTCGACGATGTAAATTTCACATAGCGCCGGGTCTTTTTCCTGGCAGTCAGCGAGCTTGCCAGGCAAGCCCATGCCGTCAAGAACGCCTTTGCGTCGCGTCATTTCACGCGCCTTGCGTGCGGCTTCACGGGCTCTGGCCGCGTCTACGATCTTGCCGCAAATGATTTTGGCGTCGTTGGGACGTTCTTGCAAATAGTCGCCCAGCACTTTGCCCACGATATCTTCCACCGGGGCGCGGACTTCGCTGGACACCAGTTTGTCCTTGGTCTGGCTGCTGAATTTCGGCTCAGGTACTTTCACCGACAAAACACAGCACAAACCTTCGCGCATATCGTCACCAGTGACTTCGACCTTGGCCTTTTTGGCAAAGTCGTGCTCTTCTATGTATTTATTGATCACTCGCGTCATGGCCGCTCGCAAGCCAGTCAAATGCGTGCCGCCGTCACGTTGCGGAATATTGTTGGTGAAACACAGCACGCTCTCGTTGTAACCGTCGTTCCACTGCATGGCGACTTCAACACCTATGTGTGTGCCGGGAATTCCGCCATAGCTTTCCGCAGGCCTCTCGCCTTCGGCATAAAAAGCATTTGGGTGCAGGATTTTTTTGCCAGAGTTGATGAATTCAACAAAGCCTTTGACGCCGCCGGCACCAGAATAATCATCGGACTTGCCGGTGCGTTCGTCAATCAAACGGATGCGCACGCCGTTGTTTAAGTAACTGAGTTCACGCAACCGCTTGCTCAGAATTTCGTAATGAAAATCATGGTTTTGCGTGAATATATCGGTGTCGGGCAAAAAATGTACTTCAGTCCCGCGCTTGTCCGTCACACCTGTCACCCGCATAGGCGAGACTTCGACGCCGTCAACCATTTCAAGCAAACGGTTTTGCACAAAGCCCTTGGCGAACTCCAAAGTAAAAACCTGGCCATCGCGCCTGACCACAAGTCGCAACCATCTTGACAAGGCATTCACGCAAGAAACACCGACACCGTGCAAGCCGCCTGAGACCTTGTAACTGTTTTGATTGAACTTACCGCCTGCGTGCAATTCAGTCAACGCAATTTCAGACGCGCTGCGCTTGGGTTCGTGTTTGTCATCCATTTTGACGCCGGTAGGTATACCCCTGCCGTTGTCAGTCACGCTGATGGAATTGTCTGAATGAATGGTGACAACTATGTCGTCACAGTGGCCGGCAAGTGCTTCGTCAATAGAGTTGTCGACTACCTCAAAAACCAGATGATGCAAACCGGTTCCATCAGATGTATCGCCAATGTACATGCCTGGCCGCTTACGTACCGCTTCCAAACCTTCAAGAATTTGAATCGAGCTTTCGCCATACGCCTGGTCAGCGGCGGGAACATTGGGTTGGCCATCTGCGCCAGTGTCTGTATTGCTTGTCGTCATATGTCAATTCATCTAGCGCTGTATGGCGCGAACAGGAAACAGAAAAAACCTAGTTACAAATCGGCTCAAATACGCATGGGCATGACGACATATTTGAAAAAGGCATTTTCAGGAATGGTCACAAGCACAGAACTGTTGGAGTCAGCAAGGTCCATGCGCACCATATCTTCGTTCATATTGACCAGAACATCGATGAGGTAAGTCACATTGAAACCTATCTCGATAGAGTCGCCGGCATAATCGACTTCGATTTCATCAATCGCTTCTTCTTGTTCGGCATTGCTAGCTGCCACACGAAGTACACCAGGTTCCAGATTGATGCGAACACCTTTGAATTTATCGGTTGTCAAAATAGCGATACGCTGTAAACAAACCAGCAAGGCACTTTTTCCCAAAGTGATGCTGTTTTTGTGGCTCTTGGGAATCACGCGGTTGTAATCAGGGAATTTGCCCTCGACGAGCTTGGTGACAAATTCCTTGCCGTCGAAAGAAAATCTGGCCTGGTTGCTGGCAAACTGCATGTGAATATCACCCTCTTTATCACTGAGCAAACGCAACAGCTCAAGCACAGTTTTACGCGGCAATATCACTTCCTGCTTGGGAACTTCGGATTCCAACGTCGCCGATGTGTAGGCCAAACGGTGACCGTCAGTCGCTACCAAGCTTAGTTGTATGCCTTCGGCAACAAACAAAATACCGTTCAAGTAGTAACGGATATCGTGCACAGCCATTGAAAAAGAAACTTGCTGTAGCAATGCTTTGAGCGTTTTTTGCGGCACGCTGAAAGCAGGACCGAAATTGGTAGATTCCTGCACCAGCGGAAAATCTTCAGCCGGCAATGTTTGCAAAGAAAAACGACTCTTGCCGCTCTTCAAAAGCAATTTGTTTTGGTTCGATTCCAACGTCACAGTTTGATCTGATGGCATGGAACGCAAAATATCCATCAATTTGCGTGCCCCAACCGTGGTGCTGAAATTACCGCTATCTCCACCCAACGATGCCTGGGTACGGATTTGAATTTCAAGATCGCTGGTAGTGAGTTGCACGTCATCACCGGTTTTACGAAGCATCACATTGGCCAGAATGGGCAAGGTGTGACGGCGCTCGACAATGCCTGCAACCGATTGCAGGGAAGCAAGAATTTGCTCTTGGGTGGCTTTCAAGACAATCATGTCATCCTCTTCTTAAATTCTTTATAAATCAATAGCAGTAGTAGATAAGCAAGGCCTGTTTGTGTGGACAAGCCGGTTTTCCACTTTGATATCAAGCACTTGGCTACCAGCAAACACTGTTTGCAAGTGGCTTTTTATGCTGCTGCTGACAATGAATAACTTTCCCGGAATCACATCCTCTGTGGATAAGCCTGTAGTTATGCTGATTCTATCCACAGGGTTAGGCATAGAAGAATTCATTCTTTATCCTTTAAGTGTTTGTTCAAGCACATGCAATTGCTGGTTCAATTCGTTCAGTGTTTGACGTTCACCTGAAATTTTTCGCACTGCGTGTAAAACGGTGGTGTGGTCACGCCCGCCGAACAATTCACCGATTTCAGGAAGACTTTTTTGCGTCAGTTCTTTGGCCAGGTACATGGCAATCTGCCGCGGCCTGGCAATCGATGCAGGACGTTTTTTGGAATACATGTCAGCGACTTTGATTTTGTAATAGTCGGCCACAGTTTTTTGAATATTTTCCACAGAAATCTGGCGATTTTGGATAGAAAGAAGGTCGCGCAAGGCATCACGCGCCAGCTGTATCGACACTTCCTTTTGATTGAACCTTGAATATGCCAGAATTTTACGCAATGCGCCTTCCAGTTCCCGGACGTTGGAGCGAACATTTTTGGCTACAAAAAACGCCACTTCTTCGGGCATTTCAGAGCCTTCTGCGCGGGACTTGTTGATCAAAATAGCAACCCGCATTTCAAGTTCAGGCGGCTCAATGGCGACAGTCAGTCCGGAATCAAAGCGTGAGACTAAGCGCTCGTGTATATCTGCCAGTCCCTTAGGATAAGTGTCGCTGGTCATCACAATATGTGATTTTTTCGCAAGCAACGCTTCGAACGCATTGAAAAACTCTTCCTGGGTCCGGTCTTTGTTGGCAAAAAACTGTACATCGTCGATCAGTAACAGATCCAGCGAGTGGTAATGGTGCTTGAACTCGTCAAAGGTTTTGCGCTGGTAGGCTTTCACCACATCAGACACAAATTGCTCCGCATGTATGTAAAGCACCTTGGCGTCCGGGCGGTTTTGCAGCAATTGGTTGCCAACGGCATGCATCAAATGCGTTTTGCCTAAACCCACCCCGCCGTAAATAAACAATGGGTTGTAGAGTTGTCCGGGCACATTGGCGATGTGCATGGCTGCCGCGCGTGCCATGCGGTTGGCCGTGCCCTCAACCAAGGTGTCAAAGCACAGGCTGCTGTTGAGCCGGTTTTTGAACACATTCAGCGCTGCGTCAGATGTAGCCGAGCTCGTTGCGCTGGAAAACTCGTCGTTTTCATGGCTTGTACGTAAAACCGGTTCTCTGACCGGGGCCTCTTTCGGGGCCAGCGAGAACTCGATATGCACAGGCTGGCCGTATAACTGGTTTAGCAGTGCACTGATGCGTCCGGCATACTGTGCACGTATCCAGTCAAGCTTGAAGCGGTTGATGACAACAATGGTGAGTTTGGAAAAATCGTCAGACACAGCCGCTTGCAGCGGCTTGATCCAGGTATTGAACTGTTGCTCAGGCAATTCCTGTGCGAGAAGATCGATACAGGACTGCCATAACGCTTGGCCGGCATCGTTATTTTCAGACGGTAGCATGGAAGAACTCATGCTGCCGAAGACCGGTAGATCAAACTGTGGATAGAAAGCTGGATAAGGCGCATTAAGAGTACTTTATCAAAAAATTATCCACAGAAACAGAAGAATTTCGACTTTCACCCACAAAATACTTCACAAGTTGTCACGGATAAGAGATATTTTTTAAAAAAGGCTGAAAAACAGAGATAATGCACGGTTTAGCTTTGTACCAGAGATTCTCAACATGAAACGTACCTACCAGCCCTCTAAAACCCGCCGTGCGCGTACCCATGGCTTTTTGGTCCGCATGAAAACCAAAGGCGGGCGTGCAGTCATCAATGCCCGTCGCGCCAAAGGCCGTAAACGGCTGGCGGTCTGAGCCTTACTGCGCACGCAGATGCGCATGAGGCAAAAACGGGCGTGGTAAAAATCACGCAGCGTACAGATTTTGATGCAGTCATGGCCGCAGGGGTAAGCGCAAGCACCCCCCATTTTGCGTTGCACATTCAGCGCCCGGCGCTGCGAAATCGCATTGGCGCCGTGGTTCCTAAGCGATGGGCTAAAAATGCAGTGACAAGAAATGCCATCAAACGTCAGATTTATGCGCTTGTTGCGCAAAGTCAATTCCATACGGAGCCGTCAGACATGGTTGTGCGACTGAGAAAAACATTCCAGCGTACAGAATTCATCAGTGCTGCGTCTTTGGCGTTGAAGCAAACGGTACGCACCGAACTCCGGCAATTGTTTGATAAGGCATTCCAAAAACCATGATGCAGCAACTGTTGATCGCATGTATCAAAGCCTACCGGCTGCTTCTTAGCCCATGGCTTGGCTCATCATGTCGATTCACGCCAACTTGTTCGGCCTATGCATTACAAGCGCTTGAATCACATGGTGCCGGCGCGGGCAGTTACCTGACACTCAAACGATTGTCTCGATGTCACCCCTGGTGCCATGGCGGCCAGGATCCGGTGCCGGATAAACACCAAGCATATTCTCTATGGCCATTTAGTGGCCGCACTTCAACTTCTTCCACCGAGTCAAAATTTCCATGAACGATATTCGCCGCACCATTCTTTGGGTTGTTTTCGGTTTCTCTCTGGTGATGTTGTGGGACCAGTGGCAAATTCATAACGGCAAAAAACCGACGTTTTTCCCGTCGACTGTACCGACAAGCGCCATACAGACAAGCAACACGCAGTCCTTGCCTACACCAACAACGAACAGCGTAGCTTCCACCGGCTTGCCGCAAAATAATGCAGGCGACGTTTTGCAGGCAGTACCTGCAGCCCAGCGTATCGATGTTGAAACCGACGTGTTGAAGTTGCAATTCAGTAGCGAAGGTGGAAGTTTGATTCGCGCAGAGCTACTCAAGCACAAAGACATACACCACGCTGGCAGTAATGTGCTGCTCATGGACGACAGCAAAGAACGTGTTTACCTGGCACAAAGTGGATTGATTGGCGGCGCGTCTGCGGCAGGCTGGCCCACGCATAAAACACCTATGGTTTTCAGCGGATCAAAAATCCTCAAGGAGACAGAAAACGAGCTGCAATTGCGGTTTGAGTCTGTGCCTGTCGGTGATGTGAAACTCGTCAAAACGTATATTTTGAAACGTAGCAGTTACGCCTTAGAAGTCAAACATGACATCGTTAATGCTTCGTCTGCCGCAGTCAGTCCTCAGTTGTATGTGCAATTGGTTCGTGACGGAAATAAGCCCGAAGGCGAATCATCTTTTTACTCGACTTTCACCGGCCCGGCGGTTTTCACGACGCAGAAAAAATACCAGAAGATAGAGTTCAGCGACATAGAAAAAAACAAAGCCGACTTTGAGAAACAAAGCAGTCAAGGCTATGTGGCCATGGTTCAACATTATTTTGCCTCCGCCTGGTTGCTAGACGATACACAGCAACGCGATTTGTTTGCACGCAAACTGGACAATAATTTGTACGCTGTCGGCATGGTCGCACCCTTACCTTCAATAGCGCCTGGTGGACTGTTATCGCAAACGGCTCGATTATTTGTCGGCCCGCAAGAGGAAAAAATACTCGAATCTATTTACCCGGGTCTTGAATTAGTCAAGGACTACGGATGGTTGACCATTTTGTCAAAGCCGTTGTACTGGTTGCTTTACGAACTCTACCGAATCATTGGTAACTGGGGCTGGTCTATTGTGGCTTTGGTGGTGGTATTGAAAATTGCTTTTTATTGGTTGAATTCCCAGGCGTATAAGAGCATGGGCAAGATGAAGGCCATCAACCCCAAGATCATGGAAATGCGTGAGCGTCTGAAAGATAACCCGCAACAAATGCAAATGGAGATGATGAAAATTTACCGCGAAGAAAAAGTCAATCCCCTGGGCGGTTGCTTGCCTATCGCGGTGCAAATTCCTTTTTTCATTGCACTTTATTGGGTGCTGCTTTCATCCGTAGAAATGCGCAACGCCCCCTGGATCGGCTGGGTACATGATTTGGCGGCACCTGATCCCTGGTTTATTCTGCCATTGTTGATGACCGTTACATCCGTGTTCCAGACTTGGTTGAATCCAACGCCTCCAGACCCGATACAAGCCAAATTAATGTGGTTCATGCCGCTGGCTTTCAGCGTCATGTTCTTTTTCTTCCCAGCCGGTCTGGTGCTTTATTGGCTATCCAATAATATTTTGTCGATCGCTCAACAATGGATGATCAACAAACAGCTTGGCATCATCAAATAAGCGCAGCGCTGATAAACGCTGTCGAACATGATGTTGTCGCAGCGCAATGATCCCATCATTGCCCTGGCCACGCCACCGGGGCGTGGTGCAGTTGGCGTAGTGCGCCTCAGCGGCAAACACTTATTGAACTATGCGCAAGAACTCACGCAACGGCAACTCACGCCAAGAGTCGCACAACTGGTAACCATCAAAGATCAGCATGGCGACAGCATTGACCAAGTCCTGGCGATTTTTTTTCCCGCCCCGCACAGTTACACCGGTGAAGACGTGCTCGAATTACAAGGCCATGGTGGACCGGTGGTGTTACAGATGTTGTTGCAAAACTGTTTGCAACGCGGGCTTCAAAAAAATCCAAACGACTTAGCTCTGTTACCCCATTTACGCCTTGCGCAGCCGGGCGAATTCACAGCGCGCGCTTACCTGAATCACAAGCTTGATTTGGCGCAGGCCGAGGCAGTGGCTGATTTGATAGACGCGAACACCGAAGCAGCAGTGCGCAGCGCGGGGCGTTCGTTAGAGGGTGTGTTTTCAAAACAGGTGTATGCGCTTAAAGATTTGTTGGTTCATTTGCGCATGCAAATTGAAGCCTGTCTGGATTTTCCGGAAGAAGACATTGATTTCATAAAGCAAATGCATGTTCAGGAACAGTTGCTGGCGCTTGAACAAAAAACCAATGAATTACTGACGCAGGCACAGCATGGTCGATTGCTGCGCGACGGTTTGAAACTGGTGATTGCAGGACAGCCGAATGCGGGCAAGAGCTCTTTGTTGAATGCTTTGTCAGGCGCAGATGTGGCCATAGTGACAGCCATTGCCGGCACCACGCGAGATGTGTTGACGCAAACCATACAAATACAAGGCGTGCCCGTGCATGTGCTGGATACCGCCGGCTTGAGAGATTCCGCATTGGCAGATGAAGTCGAGCAAATAGGCATGGCCCGCGCCTGGGATCAGATCGGCTACGCAGATATTGTTTTGTTGCTCAATGACTTGAGTCGCGAGAGCCAATTGGATTATGCGAGCGCACAAAATCGTTTGATGCAAGACATTCAACAAGCCCTGGCACCGCATACCAAATTGCTTATCGTCAACAACAAAATGGATGCCACGGCACCGCATCAAACTTTGAATACGCAGGCCTTGAATATTTCAGCCAAAACCGGCGACGGCTTGGACCAGCTCAAAGCTCGAATATTGGACATGGCCGGTTGGCAAGCCGGGCTTAATGAAGGCGTGTTTACAGCAAGAACCCGGCATTTAGACGCGCTTCAAGCGGTGTTAAGCCATGTTCAGCAGGCGACGAAATTCATGCAATTTGACATGAAGCCGCTGGACTTGATGGCTGAAGAGTGTCGACTGGCACAAAACCACTTGTCATTACTGACGGGAAATTTTTCAGCCGATGACTTGCTGGGTGAAATATTCAGTCGTTTTTGCATAGGGAAATAGCTTGTCTTTATCCCATTTGGCAGAAAGCATAATAGACAAACCATGATTTCAAGCAAGTCAGAACAACATACGCACATACTGGACTTAGCCCGCCAAACGCTGGACATAGAAGCGCAAGCGATTCTCGGTGTGAAAAAACACCTGGGAGAACATTTTGTGCAAGCCGTACAAGCTGTATTGGCGGTTAAGGGTCGCGTGGTGGTCATGGGAATGGGCAAAAGCGGGCACATAGGACGCAAAATTGCAGCCACTCTCGCGTCCACTGGCACACCTGCTTTTTTTGTCCATCCCGCAGAAGCAAGCCACGGGGATTTGGGCATGGTCACCCGGGATGATTTGGTGATTGCCTTGTCCAACAGCGGCGAAAGCGAAGAGCTCTCAGCCATACTGCCGCAAATCAAGCGCCAAGGCGTGATGTTGCTGGCGATCACCGGTCAGACGCAGTCCACCTTGGCCCAATACGCGACTTGGGTGCTCGATAGCAGTGTGGAGAAAGAAGCATGCCCTATGAATCTGGCACCTACCGCCAGTACCACAGCCCAATTGGCATTGGGTGACGCACTGGCAGTAGCTGTGCTCGACGCCAGAGGCTTTAAACAGGATGATTTTGCAAGATCACATCCGGGCGGCAGTCTGGGCCGGCGCTTACTCACCTTGCTGTCAGACATCATGAGAAGCGGCGATCAAATCCCCGCGGTTTCATTGGATGTCAGTTTGTCTGAGTTAATGCGGGAAATGTCGCAAAAAGGGCTGGGTGCCAGTGCCGTTATTGATGAGAACCGCAGGGTCTTGGGCATATTCACAGACGGCGATTTGCGTCGATTGATTGAAAAAGGACTGGATCTTCGATCTATGCAAGCAGCAGATGTCATGCACCCGAACCCGACCACCTTGCGCGACAATGCGTTGGCAGTTGAAGCCGCCGAATTGATGGAACTCAAGCGCATCACCAGTGTGCTGGTCGTAGATGCAAACAACATCTTGTGCGGGGTGGTGAATTCCAACGATTTGATGCGCGCCAAAGTAATTTGATCATGACAAAAAATGCATTGCTTTTTCCAAAGCCATTGCTGGACAAAGCACGTGGCGTACGAATTTTTTTTCTGGATGTGGACGGTGTCATGACAGACGGCGATTTGTATTTCACGTCTGAAGGCGAGTCGGTTAAAAAATTCAACTCACTGGACGGCCACGGACTCAAACTGTTGATGCGCTCGGGTATCGTACCGGTAGTTATCACCGGGCGTGACAGTCAGGCTTTGCGTCGGCGTATCGCCGAGTTGTCGCTAGAACACGCGCACTATGGCGTTGACAACAAGCTTTTAATTGCTGAGAACTGTTTGCAAAGTTTTGGGATGGACTGGTCTCATGCTGCGGCCATGGGCGACGATTGGCCGGATTTACCAGTTTTAATGCGCAGCGGATTTGCTTTTGCACCCGCCCAAGCGCACGCAGAGTTGTTGTCGCGTGTTGACCATGTGTGCTCGGCGCCGGCCGGTGGCGGCGCAGTGCGTGAGGCCTGTGATTTATTGTTGATAGCCAATGGCCACTACGAAGTTGCTTTGGGCGAAGTATTGTCATGAATAAAATATTTAGTCCACTCGGAAGACCGCAACCCGGCGTTCTACAACGCGTTCATAGCTTGCGCGAGGCGGTTATGGCGTATTTGCCTATGATTATGCTGGCCGTGTTGTTTTTGTTTTCAGTCTGGTTGGTAAGAAGCGTTCCTAGGCAGGAGAGCTCACAGCCCTCAGCACCACCTTCGCATACGGCAGATTATGATTTTCAGAATTTCACACTGAAATCTTATGAAATGAATGGAAAACTGAAATCAACCATTCATGGCGCGTTTGCCCAGCATTTTCAAGACACGATGGACACAGAAATCAAGCAGCCGTTTGTCTTGATTTACTCAAAAGATAAGGTTATCTCAGTAAGAGGAAAAAAAGCACTTGTGAACGAAGACGGCTCACAGGTGCAGCTCATGGGACAGACATTATTGAAAAGAGTTGACGAACATCCTGAAGAAGACGATATGCAAATCAGTGGAGAGTTTTTACATTTTTTTGTCAATACTGACACCTTGGTATCGCATTTGCCGGTCAATATTGTCCGTGGTAAAAATCGATTCAAAGCAGATCATCTGGACGCCGATAACGTGAATCAGGTGTACCAGCTGAAAGGGCGTGTTCACGCCACTTTGGTACCAGAGCCGGAAAGGCCATAAAAAAAGGCCTGCATAACAGGCCTTTTTTCACAGTTCTTTAAGAATCAGTATTCGTTGCGTCCACCGCCGCCTTCGCGACGACCACCGCCACCGCCGTAACCGCCACCGCCTTCACGACGACCGCCGCCGCCGTAACCACCACCGCCACCGCCACCGCCGTAACCACCACCACCGCCGCCACCGCCACCGCCATAACCACCACCACCACCACCCCCCCCGCTGCGGGGAGGACGGGGTTCCATCGGACGAGCTTCGTTAACAACAAGGCTGCGACCGCCTAATGCTTGACCGTTCATGCCACTGATGGCGGCTTGTGCTTCAGCATCAGATGCCATTTCAACAAAACCGAAGCCTTTAGAGCGACCGGTATCACGCTCCATCATGACTTTGGCGCTTGTGACGGTGCCGAATTGACCAAAGGATTGTTCCAGATCGCCATCGCGAACGGAATATGGCAGATTGCCGACGTACAGTTTGTTGCCCATTCAGGGACTCCATAAAAACGAATAAAAAAGCGATGGAGTCCCGATTGCACCTGTCCACGAAAGCCAAGAAGCGAAACTAACCGATCACCGACGCACTGTTTACCCACCCCGTGGATAAGACAGTCGCAACCATTATGAAACAGATTAGGGTCTGTCAATCAAGTATTTCTACCTGATTTATGAATGAAAACCCTAAAAAACGACAAATATCACCAACTGGACTCGCGGTCTGGCGTAGCGCTGACTTTGTGGATACTCATGTCTGCGCCTTCAAACTCTTCTTCCTGTGTTAGGCGCAAGCCGAAAAATACTTTGATCAAGCCGTATAAGACAACAGAAGAGACCAGGGCCCAAAAAACACCGGTTAATGTGCCGATCAATTGGGCTGTAAAGCTAACTCCACCCAGCCCGCCGAGTGCTGTACTGCCGAAAATACCCGCAGCCAAACCGCCCCAGGTTCCGCATAAGCCGTGCAAAGGCCAAACACCAAGTACATCATCAATTTTCCACTTGTTTTGAGTCAGCGTGAACATATAGACAAACAAGGCGCCGGCTACGCACCCGACAAGCAATGCCCCCAAAGGGTGCATCAAGTCAGAGCCGGCACAAATTGCGACCAAGCCCGCAAGAGGGCCGTTATGAACAAAACCCGGGTCATTTTTCCCGACAAATAAAGCTGCAAGTGTGCCGCCGACCATGGCCATCAGACTATTGACCGCGACCAGGCCGGAGATTTTGTCCAGTGTTTGTGCGCTCATGACGTTAAAGCCGAACCAGCCAACACACAAGACCCATGCGCCAAGTGCTAAAAAAGGAATGCTTGATGGGGGATGAGCAGAAATTGCTCCGTCTTTGCGATAGCGGTTGCTGCGTGCGCCAAGAAAAATAACAGCGGGCAATGCAATCCAGCCGCCGACCGCATGAACCACCACGGAACCCGCAAAATCATGGAACTCAGCGCCAGTCGTCGCAAGCAGCCAAGCCTGGAACCCGAAATGCTGGTTCCATACAATGCCCTCGAAAAAAGGATAAATAAATCCGACAATAACAGCAGTTGCTAGAAGTTGAGGATAAAAACGAGCTCTCTCAGCAATGCCGCCTGAAACAATTGCCGGAATAGCTGCAGCAAAAGTCAGCAAAAAGAAAAACTTGACCAGGTCATAGCCGTTGCGCGCAGCAAGCACATCAGCGCCGACAAAAAAATGCGTACCGTATGCAACACTGTAGCCAACTGCAAAATACACAACCGTAGAAATGCTGAAATCAACCAGAATTTTCACCAGGGCGTTGACCTGGTTTTTTTGTCTGACTGTGCCTAATTCCAAAAAGGCAAAACCTGCATGCATGGCCAAAACCATGATGGCGCCTAACAAAATGAACAAGGCATCAGCGCCCTGTTTGAGTGCATCCATGTGAGCTCCTGGTGACAAATGATTTAATATGGTGCAAAAAATTAAGGAATACACCACTCGCACCAAATAAAAGCAAAAAACGCACCGCTGAGGTGACCATTGGAATTTGAATGGATGCAGAGGGTACTGTTCGTTCAGTACAGTTCAATAAGTAGCAGTGCACATGGCTATAATTATCACAACAGCGCCGATTTGCCACAGCTTGCGGGCGCTTTAACAAGTTCAGCTAAAGACGTCGTGCCTTTCCGGTCTCGTTTTTGGCGCTGCCGGAAAAATATGTCATTCATTGCTTCACCATCGTCTATGCAGTTTCATGAGCCATTGGCGCTGAGCGCAGGCGGTGCATTGATCGATTACCACCTAAGCTTTGAAACCTATGGACAATTGAACCAGGATAAAAGCAATGCCGTGTTGATTTGCCATGCGTTGAACGCCTCTCACCATGTTGCAGGTGTATATGAGGGGCAGGAAAAAAGTGAAGGCTGGTGGGACAACATGATCGGGCCGGGCAAGCCGGTGGACACCAAGCGGTTTTTTGTCATCGGTGTGAACAATCTGGGGTCTTGTTTCGGTTCCACTGGGCCTATGCACAAAAATCCTCAGACAGGCCGGACTTACGGCGCGGATTTTCCGGTGGTCACAGTAGAAGACTGGGTAAATGCACAAGCCAGATTACTGGATGAATTAGGGATAGATACGCTGGCAGCCGTCATGGGTGGCAGCCTGGGTGGTATGCAGGCTTTGAGCTGGAGTCTGCAATACCCGCACAGAGTCAAACATGCCGTGGTGATTGCCAGTGCGCCCAATTTGACGGCTGAAAACATTGCATTCAATGAAGTCGCCAGACGTGCCATCGTGACAGACCCGGATTTTCATGGCGGTCACTTTTATGAGCACTCGGTGGTGCCCGAGCGTGGCTTGCGCATCGCCCGAATGCTCGGACACATTACCTATTTGAGTGATGATGTGATGAACAGCAAATTCGGAAGAAAGCTTCATCAAGGCAATGATTACCAATACAGCACCCAGGCTATTGAATTTCAAATTGAAAGTTATTTGAGATACCAGGGTGATAAGTTTAGTAAGTATTTTGATGCGAACACGTACTTATTGATTACACGTGCCTTGGATTATTTCGACCCGGCCAAGGCATTCAATGGCAGCCTGGTTCAAGCCATGGCCAGAGCGACAGCGCAATTCCTAGTGGTGAGCTTCACCACCGATTGGCGCTTTGCACCTGCCAGAAGCAGAGAAATGGTAGAGGCACTTGTGGCTAATAAACGAAAGTTAAGTTATGCAGAAATTGATGCGCCGCATGGGCATGATGCATTTTTACTGGATGACCCCAGGTATATGAATGTGGTGAGAGCGTACTTTGAACGTATCTTCACAGCAGGTGATGAAGAATGTCGGTAAAGTTTTTAGCGCAAACCATTGCCGAATTGGTGCCGTACGGCAGCCGGGTGCTTGATCTGGGTTGCGGAGATGGTGCTTTGTTGAGTTTTTTGCAGTCAGAGCATGGGTGTTGCGGTTATGGTGTGGAAATTGATGATGCGAATGTGGCAGCTTGTGTCAAGCGCGGAGTTCAAGTGATACAACTTAACTTGGAACAAGGGTTGCGTTTATTTGAAGATCAGTCATTCGACGTTGTCTTGCAAATAGACACATTGCAGCATTTGAGGAACGCAGAAACCATGTTGCAGGAAACGCTGAGAGTGGCGCGCATGGGAATCATTACGTTTCCAAACTTCGGTCATTGGTTTAACCGCTGGAGCGTGTTGCGCGGGCGTATGCCTGTGACGCCACAATTACCCTATGAGTGGTATGACACACCGAATATCAGAGTGGGTACATTTGCAGACTTTCAGGCATTGGCTTTAAAAAACCATTTGCACATCAAAGATGCGTTTGGTTTAGAGGGCGAAAAAATTGTGCGCTTCTGGCCGAATGCACTGGCCGCGACTGCGGTTTTTCAATTAACAAGCGAAAGTCAACTGACAGCATGAGCACCATAGCAGTGCAACACACCTTCAAGCCCGTTATAGAAAATTTAGAGCTGGGCACACATACACTGGCTTTGTACCGCTGGCCGCGTCCGGATAAACACATCAAGGCCTCGGTCATGTTGGTACATGGTTTGGGTGAGCATATGGGCAGGTACAACCATCTGGCCTATGTGTTGCATCAAGCGGGTTATGAGGTCATGGCTTATGACCATATGGGCCACGGTTTGTCGTCCGGTGTGACCGGCGATATAGATCAGTCAAACAGACTCACCGAGGATTTGAAAACAGTCATCGCATACATGCATAACACCGAGTCAAAACTGGTGCTGCTGGGGCATAGCATGGGAGGTCTGGTCGTGGCAAGAGCTGCGGCACAGCACCAGGATATAGCCGATGCTGTGGTCATGAGTTCACCCGCGCTTGCTGCCTACACCACCATATCAGACAAATTATTGCTTAGTGTCTTGCCACATTGGTTTGCACATGTCAGGGTAGATAACAAACTTGAACTGAACTGGTTGTCCAGAGATGCGCAAGTGGTGCGTGAATACAGACAAGACAAGCGCGTGCACAGAAAAATATCTTCAGGCTTGGCCGCATGGATCATTGACCAGGGAAAACTTGCCTTGAAAGAAGCTGCTGCTTGGCACAAACCTGCTTTATTGTTGTATGCGGGACAAGACAGGCTGGTCAATCCCAAGGGCAGTGCTAAATTTGCACAATCGGCACCTAAAGATTATCTTCAAACACACTGCTTTAATGTGATGTACCACGAGATATTCAATGACCCGGAAAAAACAATAGTTTTTTCAAAATTGATTGAATGGTTGGATTTGCGCTACGGTTGAAAATACCCAAGGACTCCAATAAGACCCCTCATAGTAATTGAGCAAGTACGGTCAAGGCCGCAGTTTCAGCGCGTAAAACAAAAGGGCCTAAGCTTGCTGAAAGAAAGCCATGTTGCAAGGCAGCGGACTCTTCTTCCTGCGTAAAACCGCCTTCAGGACCGCTTAACACAGTCACGTGAGCCGGTTTGGACATCCACAGCTCACGCCACCCAGGCGCGTTAGCTTGTAAAGACAAAAGAATGTTCAAACTCTTATCACTAACTTGAATGCTCATCAGGAATTCATTTAATAACAAAGGAACATCAATTTGAGGCAGGAAATTGCGTCCGGATTGACTGCATGCAGATTGAGCGATTCCCTGCCAGTGATCGACACGCTTGGTAGCGCGATCACCGCTTAAGCGCAGCACTGTGCGTTGTGACATGACCGGCGTGATGCGGCTGACACCAAGCTCAGTCGCTTTTTCAACCAGCCAGTCCATGCGCTCATTGGCCGGCATGCCGACCACAATATGTGTGTAATTGCTTGGCTTAGCTACAAAGCTCAGTTTTTGAACCACAGTGACATCGACACTGTGTTTACCCATGAGTTCAATTTGGGCAGTAAAGGCCTCACCACTTCCATTGAACAACTCTATGAGCGAGCCCGGTTGCAAACGCAAAACCTGCACATGTCTGGCTGCAGAGTCGCTCAGACGAAATGAAAGCCCGGCTTGCAAAACCTCACCATAGAAAATCCGGTGGCGTGACATTACACACTACCGAATGCATAAGAAACAGCGGGACTGCTGCCTTCGATATGGTCAATCAAACGCAGCAAAGGAAAAAGCTCGCGGTATCTGCTGGCGGTAGAGCGTATGTAGCCGATAAACCTGGGTGTATCAGCCAGGTATTTAGGCTTGTTGTCACGCAGGCTCAAGCGCGCAAAAATACCGGCAACTTTCAAGTGGCGTTGTAAACCCATCCATTCAACAGCACGGTAAAAGGCAGCGAAGTCAGTGCCCCAATCTTCAAAATTCATCAGACCTGCAGCACGAGCTTTATGCCAATAACGAACCGTGATGTCAAGGCAGAATTCCTCATCCCAACTCATGAAAGCGTCACGCATTAAGCTGGCGATGTCATAGGTAATGGGTCCGTAAACAGCGTCTTGAAAATCAAGAACACCTAAGCGTTTGTCAGTAGCATCGTCAGACAGCATGAGATTGCGAGGCATGAAATCTCTGTGTACAAAAACATGGGGTGCATGCAGATTGGTTTCAACCAACCGGTCATAGACCTTATATAAATCTGTTTGTTGTTGCGGATTCAAGCTCAATTGGCGGTGGCCGTTGATGTACCACTGCTCGAAAAGTGAGAGCTCGCGGCGCAGCAATATTTCATCGTATGCAGGAAGTATCCCGGCCACCGATGATTGTTGCCATGAGATCAGCGCATCGGTCGCTTGCTCAAACAAAGTAAAACGTTGCGCCGTGCCGGCGTCTGCAAAATACTGCATCATGGTTTGATTGCCCATGTCGTCAAGCAGCATAAAACCATGGCTGACGTGCCAGTCCAAGACACGCGGCACGCGAAGGCCGGCACTCAACATAAGTTGTGCAATGTCTGCAAAAGGCTGACAATTTTCCTTGTCTGGTGGCGCATCCATCAGAATAAAAGTTTGGGATTCAGAATGGATTCTGAAATAGCGTCTGAAACTCGCATCGGCAGAAGCGCTTTTCACCGTATCTATCAAAAGACCGTGAAGATGGGCGAGTGAAGATAGCCAGTCAGTAAATTGAAGGGCACGATGTGAGTCCTCCCAGCCTAAATCAATGATAGCTTGAACGACGGTCAAATCAGGGGTGATCTCGGGGTAAGTTCTGCTCATGGATAATCACAATTCTACAAACAGCGCGGATCTGCGCGCCTATTTTAAATATGCGACTGCTTTTTGTCATGCCAAGACTCTTTGTGAGTGTTTTATGCTGCGTTCTGTGGAGCGGGACAGCATATGCACAAAAACAGCAGCCCGCACTGCAAAGCAGTGAAGAGTTGTCAAACAAAGAAAACCAATTATCCTGTGAAATTGATCCCCATAGCGAAGCCTGGTCAGGTAGCGGTCTTAAACTTAAGCCTAGTCTAGGACTGAATCCCAAACGCGGCAGCACAGAAAACCAGCTACAGCCGGTTTATATAGATACAGATAACTTGAAAGGGCGAACCGATCTCGAAGTGACATTGGATGGAAGCGTAAAACTAAGACGGGGAGAAACGCTTATAAGGGCTGAAAGAATAGAGTATTTTCAGCCAGCCGACCAGGCCATAGCCAATGGCAGTGTTTACATGAACCGTGGTGGAAACATCTTCACTGGTACGCAGCTTGACTTGAAATTGGACGCAATGGACGGTTATATGCAAGACCCGGTGTTCTTTTTTAACAAAGGAAACGGTCAGGGATCAGCAGAAAAAATGCAATTCATTGATGATAAAAAAACCGTGGCGGAAAAGGTTAGATACACCAGTTGTAAACGTAAACCAGGTCCGGATTGGATGCCGGACTGGTTCATGAAAGCAGATCAAATCAGCTTTGATCAGGATCACAATGAAGCGGTGGCTAAAAATGCACAACTGCTTTTTTACGGCGTTCCAATATTGGCCTCGCCGGTATTGAGTTTTCCGCTAAGCAGCGAAAGAAAATCCGGTTTTCTGGCACCGACCTTTTTTATTGACAATTTAGGTGGCGTTGAAATGAGCCTTCCCTATTACGTTAACTTAGCGCCGAACCGGGACTACACAATCACCACGACGCCTATGAGCCAAAGAGGTGTATTGTTCAGTAATGAGTTTCGGTATCTTGAGAGAAAAGCGCCCCAACAACCGTTCGAAGGTACAGCCTTGTTTGAATACATGCCGGCAGATGAATTGCGGGCAAGCGAGCGCTGGGGCTTGAGTTTTCAACATAAGGGCTGGGCGGATGAAAAGCAGGGGCTGGAATTTTCTTTTGACATCAATCAAGTCAGCGATAACAACTATTGGAGCGATTTCACCAACCTTAATGTAGGCGCCAACAGTAAATTGATTCAGCGCGTTTTACCCACAACCATAAATCTGAGAAAAGGCTGGGGAACGCTTGCAGCAGGTGTGAATGTCACGCAATGGCAAACGCAGCAAGGAACAGATTCAAGTTCAGCCATTGCCGCGCCTTTTGATAAATTGCCGCAACTGACAGTCAATTACATGCGCGCCGACATAGAAGGCTTTGACTGGACTGTCAATACCGACCTGACCCATTTCAGCGTAAACCGTACTTTTTATTGCGCTTTTGCCGCAAACTTGTGGAGCGCCTACTGTAATCAGAAAAATGCTTTGCGAATGGTTGCTAATAATTATGTGAGCAGGCCATTTCTCACAAGTTACGGCTACATCTCGCCCAAATTATCGTTAAGCGCACGCCAGTACCAATACGAAAAAGCATACAACGGCACATATGGCAAAAGCACTGCTTCCAACAGTGACGGCGTGGTTGTCCCTACATTCAGCTTGGACACCGGTGCCGTCATGGAGCGGTCCTTACAACTCTTCGATACCAATTGGACCCAGACATTAGAGCCAAGGGGTTTTTATGTGTACACACCTTATCGTTACCAAAGTGATTTACCGAATTACGATACCGGAAGCAATGACTTTAACTTTGCAACCGTCTTCACCGAAAACTCTTTTTCAGGTCAGGATCGAATTTCCGATTCGCATACCTTGACTCTGGGGGGGACATCGCGAATGATCAATCCTGAAACTGGGGCAGAAGGAGCGCGTTTTGGTTTGGCACAGCGCTATCGTTTTGCTGCGCAGAATGTATTGCTGACGCCGGACGCAACTGCTGTCAATTCAGGGTACAGCGACATTCTAGGCGGCGCAAGCCTGTATTTGACACCCAAACTGACGTTTGACAGTTTAGTGCAATACAACTATGAAGAAAGCCGTTCTGAACGAAAATCTTATGGTTTTCGCTACAACCCCAGCGGTTATCGTGTCGTCAACATTGCTTACCGCTTTCAATACGAGGCATCTGAAGTCATAGATGTCAGCTGGCAGTGGCCTTTGAATGATTTGTGGCGTGACATAGGCATTGACCAAAGACAAGGTCAGGGAATGGGTGCCGGCCGCTGGTACTCGGTAGGCCGATTGAACTACAGCAAGCTTGACGAGCGGCTGGTAGATTCCTTGGTGGGCTTTGAATATGACGGCGGGTGTTGGCTGGCCCGGGTAGCCGCTCAACGCACACAATTAACTTTGACAACTGCTACTTCAAGTTTGATGTTCCAATTGGAGTTCAATGATTTTTCCCGGCTGGGTTTGGGTTCTATGGGCTCGGTCAAAGACAATATTTCGCGATATCAAAATCTGCGTGAACCTTTCAAATTTGCCCCCAGCCCTTTCACACAATATGAATGAAGACATGCCTTTGAAGATCACATTTGCTCTCAAACTTAGCTTTTTGGCATTCATCGGCTTGCATGCTCATGGCCTGTATGCGCAGTCTCTTAAACCCGGGGCCGGTAATCAGCCTGCCGCAGGTCTGAGTTTGCGCAATGCGGCCGCGGTTGCAGATATTGAGAAATCCGATCAATTCCAAGCTCTGGACTTCATCGTCGCCGTGGTGGATAACGAGCCTATCACTAATATCGAAGTGAATATTCTGGCGGCTATGGCAGACCCGGCTGCGGCCAAACTAGGTAAAAGTGTACTTTTACAGAACGCACTAGAAAATCTCATCAGTGAATCAGCACAATTACAAGTTGCCAGGCAATTGAATGTTCAGGTGTCAACGGAGGAAATACAGCAAGCCATAGATCAGACCGCAAAGCGCAATAAATTAAGTATCGAAGAGTTAAAGCAGCGATTACTTGCCCAAGGCATGGGCTGGGAAAGATACCGCGCACAAATCAAACGGCAAATGCTTTTGCAAAGGGTTCGTGAACGTGAGGTCATCAACCGCATCAAAATTCAAGACCATGAAATCGAGAGCTTTTTGCTGGAAAACAGCAAGACTCAGCCGAGCAAAAATGACGATATACACATTGCCCATATTTTATTGGCGGTGCCTGAAAAAGCCGATGCCGATGAGGTAACGCGTATTTTTAACAAAGCCGAAGAGTTATTAAAAAAAATCAACGCAGGGGAAGACTTCAGCAAACTCGCAGCACAGAATTCGAGCGCCCCAGACCGCGCCAATGGCGGCCAACTCGGCATGCGCAATCCAGACAAATATCCCTCATTGTTTGTGGATGCTGTTCAGTCGTTGCCGGTTGCCGGTGTCACCGGACCGCTGCGCTCAGGCGCGGGCTTTCATATTTTGAAGCTGCTGGAACGTAAGTCGCCGAATGCCCTGCCCACGAGCATCAATCAAACCCGGGCTCGGCATATTCTGCTCAGACCCGGCGGTCAATTGAGCCAGGACTCGGCGCGCGCACAACTGGCCGGTTACAAAATCCAAATCGAGACCGGCAAGGCTACTTTCGAAGAATTGGCCACGCAATTCTCACAAGATGCCAGCTCGACACAGGGCGGAGACCTGGGCTGGGCCAATCCCGGCATGATGGTGCCGGAATTTGAAAAGGTCATGGATGCGTTGCAACCAGGTGAAATCGCTGACCCTGTGATATCTCGCTTCGGCGTGCATTTGATTCAGGTGACGGAGCGGCGCGATGCACCATTGAGCCTGCGCGATAAACAGGAATTGGTACGCAATATCCTGCGGGAACGCAAGTTTGAAGAAACGCTGAAGAACTGGGAGCGTGAAGTGCGCGGTCGTGCTTATGTGGAATACCGTGATCCACCTCAATAAATCTTTACGCCGCTGATGGCGCAACACCAGGCGCGCAAACGTTTCGGACAGCATTTTCTGACCGACGGTGCAGTGATTGATCAAATAGTTCAAGCTATAGAGCCGCTTCCGGGGGACGCCATGGTGGAAATCGGGCCTGGCCTGGCTGCCATGACCCAGCCGCTGGTAGAGCGGCTCGGGCGAATGCATGTGATCGAGTTAGACCGGGATCTGGCGCACCGGTTGCGCGAACACGCTCAACTGGATGTCACCCAAGCCGATGTGTTGAAGGTGGATTTCACAGAACTGGCCGTCAGCATGCAGACCGGTCAATTGCGGGTCGTCGGTAACCTTCCCTACAACATTTCTACACCCATACTTTTTCATTTGCTTGAGCATGTCGCAGTCGTCAAGGATCAGCATTTCATGCTGCAAAAAGAAGTGGTCGAGCGCATGGTGGCGGTGCCGTCTACCGCGCATTACGGCCGCTTGAGTGTGATGCTGCAATGGCGTTACGACATGGAAATGGTATTGCTGGTCGGTCCCCAGGCGTTTGATCCGCCACCGCGGGTAGACAGCGCGGTGGTGCGAATGCTGCCGCATGCCAATGGAGCGGCGGTCGATGCAAAGCTGTTGAGCGAACTGGTTCAGGTGGCGTTCAGCCAAAGGCGCAAATTGCTGCGCCATACCCTGGGACGATGGCTGACGCAGCGTGGTTTCAGCGGCGACTTTGATGTGCAGCGGCGTGCCGAGGAAGTGCCGGTACAGCAATACCTGGCGCTGGCACAGACTTTGTCATTACAGGCTTAAGCGCTCAGTGTTTTTAATAGTGTCTCGCGCATATCGCGTTTCATCAATTTACCGTTGGCGTTGCGTGGCAAGGGCTGGTTGCTGAGTGTGAAGCTTTCAGGCACTTTTTCGCGTGACAGTCGCGTGCTGCAAAAAACGGTTAATTCTTCAGCACTGACAGCATCGCGCAATGAAATGAACGCGTGTACACGCTCTCCCAGAACGGGACAAGGCTTGGCCACAATCGCGCATTCAGCAACCGCCGGGTGCTGGTACAAGGTGTTTTCAACCTCGATGCAGTAAATCTTGTAACCACCCCGGTTAAGCATGTCTTTTTTGCGGTCCAGGATACGGACATAGCCTTGTGCATCCAGGCTGCCCATGTCGCCCGACTTCCAGTAGCCGTCGACAAATTCTTTGGCGGTGGCTTCAGGGTTGTTCCAATAGCCGGCAACCACCATAGGGCCTTTGATCCAGATCTCGCCCATGTCACCGGCGGGCAGTGACAGGCCGTCATCGTCGACCACTTTGATGTCTGAGCAAACCAGCGGTTGACCGACCGTGTCATTGTGCAAAGGCGTCATACCCGGCGGCATCATGGTGGCAGGGGAAGTGGTTTCGGTGGCGCCATAGCAATTCATCAGTACCAAAGCAGGCAAGGTACGGGCCATGGCTTCAATGCTGGCCACCGGCATGGGCGCACCGCCATAGGCACCGACCCGCCAATGGCGCAAATCCATGTGGCCGAAATCAGGCTGTAACAAACACAGGTTGTACATGGCAGGCACCATGATGGTGTAAGTCATTTTTTCCTGCTGAGCGAGCTGCAAAAACGCCGCAGCTTTGAAGCTCGGCAATATGACCATGGTGCCAGCCACACGCAGCATGGTGGTGACCAAAGCAACCAGTCCTGTGACATGGCTTAAGGGCACGGCTGCCAGACCCACATCGTTCATGCCCAAAGCCATACCGGCTTGGTAATGCATGCTTGAATGGACGATTCCCAGGTGACTCAACATGGCGCCTTTAGGCCTTCCGGTGGTGCCTGAGGTGTACAAAATGACAGCAGGATCTTCTTCTTGAACCGGGGCCGGCTTGTCCAGTTGTTCTGAGGACAACAGAGAATCAAAGTCCAGCGCCCCGGTGCAGCCGTCAAAACTCACGCGCCAGCGCAGGCTTGGCAGACTGCTGGATGACGGCACCACATCGGCAAGAGTGGACTCGTGCACCAGCATCACGGCAGCGCAGTGCTCCAGCATGTAATGCAGGCCCGGGGTTTGTTCACGGATGCTGATCGGCACCGTGATGGCCCCTAAGCGGGTGGCGGCCAACAGGCACAGCACAAACTCGATGCGGTTGCCCAGCAGCAAAGCAATGCGGTCGCCCGGCTGTATACCCAGTAGTTGCCAAGCGGCCGCCAATTGAGCAACACGCCGGTTTAACTCTGAATAGCTGAGCCGTGTGTTGTCACAGACCAGGGCGGTGCCGTGCGGATTGACGGCAACAGCGTTTTCCAGCAAAGCATGAAGGCTTTGCGGCCTGCCGGTAAAACAGCGCAAAGCACGCACAGGTTGAAAATGTTGTTCCAGTTGCTGCTGCGGCCAACTCACCTCAAACGCGCCCATGCTTCACCCTTGCATCAAAAAAATAAAACCGGATGATGCCAGAAACTGTCAATAAGACAGTCGTATGTCAAGCATCCAGGCGCAAAGCAATCGCTGTTTTGGTCGCGGTCAGTTCAGCCGGCAAGTGGTAAGCCAGTTGTGTGAACAGCACTTCGTGCAATTTCAGCTCTTCGACCCAAGCCGCTTTGTCGATATGTGTCACGGTTTGGAACTGTGACTGCGTGAAGTCCAAGCCGGTCCAGGTGATTTCCTCGTACGTCGGGCTGATGCCGAAGACGTTTTCACGGCCTTTGGCCTGGCCTTCGATGCGGTCAATCATCCACTTGAGCACGCGCATGTTTTCGCCGTAACCAGGCCAGACGAACTTGCCGTCATCGCCTTTGCGGAACCAGTTGACGCAGAAGATGGCCGGCAAACGCGCGCCTGTGCTTTTCAAAGTGTCGCCCATGTTCAGCCAATGCTGGAAATAGTCGCTCATGTTGTAGCCCATGAACGGCAGCATGGCGAACGGATCGCGGCGAACCACGCCTTGCTGGCCGGCGGCAGCGGCCGTGGTTTCCGAGCCCATGGTGGCCGCCATGTAAACGCCCTCAGTCCAGTTGCGTGCTTGTGTCACCAGCGGCACGGTGGTCGAGCGGCGTCCGCCGAAAATAAAGGCATCAATCTTCACACCGGCGGCGTCATCCCAGGCGCTGTCCAGCGCCGGGTTGTTGGTGGCGGCCACGGTAAAGCGTGCGTTAGGATGCGCCGCCTTGGCGCCGGTTTCTTTGGCAATCGCGGGGGTCCAGTCTTTGCCTTGCCAGTCGATCAGGTGATCAGGCAATTGGCCGCTGTCTTTTTCCATGCCTTCCCACCAGACATCGCCGTCGTCGGTCAAACCCACATTGGTGAAGATGACGTTTTTGTCAAGGCTCGCCATGCAATTCGGGTTGGTGTGGAAATTGGTGCCGGGGGCGACACCGAAGTAACCTGCTTCCGGGTTGATGGCGCGCAAATCGCCGTTGGGACTTGGTTTGATCCAGGCGATGTCGTCGCCGATGGTGGTGACTTTCCAGCCGTCAAAACCGGCAGGCGGCACCAGCATGGAGAAATTGGTTTTGCCGCAAGCACTGGGAAAAGCCGCTGCGACATGGTATTTTTTGCCTTGCGGGTTGGTCAGTCCGAGGATCAACATGTGCTCGGCCAGCCAGCCTTGGTCGCGGCCCATGTTGGAGGCGATGCGCAGCGCAAAACACTTTTTGCCCAGCAAAGCGTTGCCGCCGTAGCCTGATCCGTAAGACCAGATTTCCCGGGTCCGGGGGTAATGCACGATGTATTTGGTGCTGTTACAAGGCCATGACACGTCTTTTTGGTCGGCGCTCAAAGGCGCGCCGACGGTGTGTACACAGGGGACGAAATCGCCATCTGCACCGAGCACATCAAACACGGCGCGGCCCATGCGGGTCATGATGCGCTGATTCACCGCCACATAAGCGCTGTCGCTCAATTCAATGCCGATGTGTGCGATCGGCGAGCCCAGCGGGCCCATGCTGAAAGGCACCACGTACATGGTGCGGCCTTTCATACAGCCGTCAAACAAGGGTTGCAAGGTGCTGCGCATTTCGCCCGGGTCCATCCAGTTGTTGGTAGGGCCGGCTTCTTCTTTTTTCTCGGAGCAAATGTAAGTACGGTCTTCGACCCGGGCCACGTCGCTGGGGTCGGAGCAGGCCAGGAATGAATTCGGGCGTTTGGCAGGATTGAGTTTTTTAAACGTACCGGCGTCGACCAGTTGCTGGCAAAGACGCTGATATTCATCTTCACTTCCGTCGCACCAGTAAACCTGATCCGGTTTGCACAAGGCGACCATGTCGTCTACCCAGGCTTTGAGCCTGGCGTGCTTCACATATGCAGGTGGGTTCATCAAACACTCCTCGATCAAAAAATTAAGGTCAGCGCCCGTCTGTGAGGCGCTGACCGCAATCCTTTGGCTCGTGGTGTGAGCGGGTCGATCATTCTATGAATGTCTGAGGCTTGAACAGCTGACAAAATGGTGCTGATTCAGCCAAACAAAAGCAGACAAAAGATATAAAAAAACGCCCGCAGGCGTTTTTAGTACCGGGCCGACGTCAGATAACTAGACGTCTGCAACAAGCTCAGGCCATGAAAATAGCGATGAATGCCAGCAAGAAAATCAGCACCGCGCCGCCGACAGGCAACACGATAGGCATCAGGGGAACAATGGATTCGACCACATCGGTGGAATCTGTGTCTTGAGAATGGTCAGACATGGCATTACCTTTGAACGGAAACAGAATGCTATTCTAAAACACAGTAGCTGACCGCAAACTGTCGGCGAAAATAGCGCAACAGACCCGCCGGTTTGTTTGCTGAACCGGCCATTTTCAAAGACCAACATGACAGATTTTCAACATCCCGCTTACACCCGTGCCCGGGCATTGCCCGGCATATTGCAGCAACGCATCGCCATGCTGGACGGCGCCATGGGCACCATGATTCAGCGTTTCAAACTGAATGAAGCCCAATACCGGGGCATGGGCTATGACGGCCCCGGCTCTCAGCATGAGCGCTTCAAAGACTTTCCCCGCGACGTCAAAGGCAACAACGAATTGCTCAGCCTGACCCGCCCGGACATCATCCGCGACATACACGAAGGCTACCTCGCCGCCGGTGCCGACTTGATCGAGACCAATACCTTTGGGGCTACCACGGTGGCGCAGGCGGATTACGACATGGCCGCTCTGGCCGTCGACATGAACCTGGCTTCCGCGCGAATTGCCCGCGCCGCCTGTGACAAATTCTCTACCCCGGATAAACCGCGTTTTGCCGTCGGCGCGCTGGGCCCCACGCCTAAAACCGCGAGCATCAGCCCGGATGTGAACGACCCCGGCGCGCGCAACATACATTTTGAGGAGTTGCGCGTCGCTTATCTGGAGCAGGTGCGGGCGCTGGTTGAAGGCGGGGTGGACGTCTTGTTGGTGGAAACCATTTTCGACACCTTGAACGCCAAGGCGGCCTTGTTCGCCATCGATGAATTTTTCGAGGAAAGCGGCGAGCGTCTGCCTTTGATCATCAGCGGTACCGTGACAGACGCGTCAGGGCGGATTTTGAGCGGACAAACCGTCACCGCCTTCTGGCACAGCGTGCGCCACGCCAAGCCGCTGGCCATAGGCCTGAATTGCGCCTTGGGCGCGGCCTTGATGCGCCCTTACATACAAGAGCTGGCCAAGCTAGCCGGCGACACCTTCATCAGCTGTTACCCGAACGCCGGTTTGCCCAACCCCATGAGCGAAACCGGTTTCGATGAAACACCGGACGTCACCAGCCGTTTGCTGCATGAGTTTGCCGCCGAGGGACTGGTGAACATCGTCGGCGGCTGCTGCGGCACCACGCCCGAGCACATACGCGCCATCAGCGATGCGGTCACGCCCTTGAAACCGCGTGGCGTACACCCGGGCGGCGCTTATAAACAGTCGGCTTGAAGCGGGTAATTGGCGTAAGTGCCCCGGCAGCTTCTCAGTTGAGCCCCGGGTGAGCCATATGCAACTGGCTGATGATCAACCTGAGTCAGCGCCGGCCTCTATCGCCAGCGCCATGGATTTGCCCAACTCCACGCCCCATTGGTCAAACGCATTGATGCCCCAGATGGCGGCCTGACAAAACACCTTGTGCTCATACAGCGCGATCAGCGCGCCCAGGTTGTATGGGGTCAGGCTGTCCATCCACAAGGTGCTGCTGGGGATATTGCCGGAGAAGCTGCGGTGCGGAGCCAGGCGTTCAGCATCCGGCGAAGACAGCCCTTCTGCCAGCAGCGCTGCCCGCGTTTCTTGCGGCGTGCGGCCTACGGCCAGTGCCTTGGCCTGGGCTTGCATATTGAGTAGCACCACACGCTGGTGCTCTTTCGCCAGTGGTAAACCGGCATGGCCGTGGCGAACGCCGATGAAATCGACGGGCACCGTTTGGCTGCCTTGGTGTAACAGCTGGAAATACGCGTGCTGGCCGTCGTTGCCCAAGCCGCCCCATAGCACCGGCGTGGTCGCTACCGTGCAATCGCTGCCGTCGATATGCACACGTTTGCCGTTGGACTCCATGTCTTGCTGCTGCAAAAAAGCCACCAGCTTGCCCAGCGCCGAGTGGTAAGCCGCCACATGGTGGGTGGAGGCACCCAGAAAATTGCGGTTCCATATGCCTAGCAAGGCCAGGGTCAGCGGCATGTTTTCTGCGGCAGGCGTGTGCAGAAAATGGCTGTCCATGGCGTGCGCACCTTGCAGCATTTGCAGATAAGCCTCGCAGCCTATGGCCGCCGCTAACGGCAAGCCGATGGCCGACCACAGCGAATAACGACCGCCTACCCAATCCCAGACACTGAAACAGCGCTCGTCGCTTATGCCTTGTGACTGCGCCAATGCGGGCTTGGCGGTCACCGCCGCCAGATGCAAATGCAGATCAGCCTGCGGGCAACCAGCGTCTAGCAGCCAACGCTGCGCGGACGCAAACAAGGTCATGGTTTCTTGTGTGGTGAATGATTTGCTTTGCACCACAAACAACGTGCAAGCAGCTTTCAACGGAGCAAGTGTGGTGGCCAGGCTCCAAGCGTCCACATTCGACACGTAATGCAAGCGCACCAGTGGCTGAGTCCATACAGCGTCTAGATGTGACAAAGCCTCAGTAGCCATGCGCGGCCCTAGGTCTGAGCCGCCAATGCCTAGATTCACCACGTCGGTGATGCGCTCGCCGCCAAAGCCTTTGCAATCACCTGCCCGAAGTTGCTCGGCAAAACGGCAATACCTGTTCAGCTCGACGCTGACAGCAGTTGAAATTTCTTTGCCCCAAGGCGGATCGGCTTGTTCACTGCCGCGCAAAGCCACGTGCAGCACCGCGCGTTGTTCGGTCGAATTGATGGCGTCACCACGGAACATGGCTTGGGCTTGCGTCATTACGTCGGACTCTTCGGCCAGCGCCTGTAAAGCATGCATCACCTCAGCGTTGACGCGCTGGTGCGAGGCGTCCAACATCAATCCGGCAGCGTTGAACTGCAACTCGGCATGTCGTTGCTTATCTTTCAGCAACTCACGCAACGGCGCTTGACCTGCTTGAGCCATTGCGTGCAGTTGTTGCCAGGCCAGGCGGTGTTCCGGGCGGATGAAATGTGTCATGGTTGTGCAATGTCAAACTGTGCCGACCTGGGGCGGCGGCGCAGACCCTAGAATAAGGCAAATCTCAAGGAGCGTTGCAGCTTTCCACAAAGCCAGGCTTGGGACATTTCTTCGCAACGACGCTCACCTGTTTCGCATCCACCAGGTGAGTCTATGAATACCGCATCCCGCACCGTCCCGCCCATGAAGCTCTCAGGCTTGGAGCCTGTGTTCATCGCTTCCAGCCAATCACAGAGCTCTCAAGAAGATAACGAAGACGAATTAAGTGCAAAGCCGCAAGCTACGTTCGTGAACATCGGCGAGCGCACCAACGTCACCGGCTCCAAAGCCTTTGCCCGCATGATTTTGAACGGCGAGTACGAGCAGGCCTTGGCGGTGGCGCGGCAGCAAGTAGAAAACGGTGCGCAAATCATCGACATCAACATGGACGAGGCCATGCTCGACAGCCAGGCGGCCATGGTGCGGTTTTTGAATTTGATCGCGTCTGAACCCGATATTGCGCGCGTGCCCATCATGATCGATAGCTCTAAGTGGTCGGTCATAGAAGCTGGTTTGCGCTGCATACAAGGCAAGGGCATTGTGAATTCCATCAGCATGAAAGAAGGCTTGGATGAATTCAAACGCCAGGCCAAATTGATCAAGCGCTATGGCGCAGCAGCGGTGGTGATGGCCTTCGATGAGCAAGGTCAAGCCGACACCTACAAACGCAAAGTAGAGATTTGCGAACGCGCTTACCGCGTGTTGGTGGACGAAGTCGGGTTTTCGCCTGAAGATATTATTTTTGATCCGAATATTTTTGCCATCGCAACAGGCATCGAAGAACACGACAACTACGCAGTGGACTTCATCGAAGCCACGCGCTGGATCAAACAGCATTTGCCCGGCGCGAAAGTATCAGGCGGCGTGTCGAATGTGTCCTTCAGCTTTCGCGGCAACGACCCGGTGCGCGAAGCCATACACACCGTGTTTTTGTACCACGCCATTCAAGCCGGTATGGACATGGGCATTGTGAACGCAGGCATGGTCGGTGTGTACGACGACCTGGAATCTGTGTTGCGCGAGCGTGTCGAAGACGTGGTGTTGAACAGAACGCCCGTCTACAAGCCGGGCGAGCCGCACTTGACACCTGGCGAGCGCTTGATTGAGATCGCCGAAAACGCCAAAGGCGCTGCCAGAGACGATAGCACCAAACTCGCCTGGCGCGGCACGCCCGAAACACCGGTGGCGGTGGCGCAGCGCCTTTCGCACGCACTGGTGCACGGCATCACCGACTTCATCACCGTAGATACCGAAGAGGCTTACCGCGAATTGCTGGCCACGGGCGGCAGACCCTTGCATGTGATCGAAGGCCCGTTGATGGACGGCATGAACGTCGTGGGCGATTTGTTCGGCCAGGGCAAGATGTTTTTGCCGCAGGTGGTGAAAAGCGCGCGCGTCATGAAGCAAGCGGTGGCGCAATTGATTCCTTATATTGAAGAAGAAAAACGCCAGCAGGAAGCCGCCGGTGAAGAGGTGAAAACCAAAGGCAAGATCGTGATTGCCACGGTCAAAGGCGATGTGCATGACATAGGCAAAAACATCGTCACGGTGGTGCTTCAGTGCAATAACTTTGACGTGGTCAACATGGGCGTGATGGTGGCCTGCCACGACATCCTCGCGCGCGCCAAAGTAGAAGGCGCAGACATCATCGGCTTGTCAGGCCTCATCACACCGTCGCTGGAAGAAATGCAGTATGTCGCCAGCGAAATGCAAAAGGACGATTACTTCCGCATGCGCAAAATCCCGTTGCTCATTGGCGGCGCAACATGCAGCCGTGTGCACACCGCGGTGAAGATTGCGCCGCATTACGAAGGCCCGGTGGTGTATGTGCCGGACGCGTCGCGCAGCGTCGGTGTGGCGCAAGGCTTGCTCAGCGATCAGGCCACGCAATTCATTGCAGACTTGAACGCCGACTACGACAAAGTGCGCACACAACACGCGAACAAAAAACAAACCCCGTTGCTGCCGCTTGCCAAAGCGAGAGCGAATGCGCCTGTGCTCGATTGGGCGTCTTACACCGCAGCCACACCGCGTTTCATTGGCAAACGCTTGTTCAAAAACTTTGATCTGGCAGAGCTGGAAACCTATATCGATTGGGGTCCGTTTTTCCAGACTTGGGATTTGGCCGGACCGTTTCCTGCGATATTGAAAGACGAGGTGGTCGGCACAGAAGCGCAACGCGTGTTCAGTGATGGCAAACGCATGTTGAAGCGTTTGGTCGAAGGCCGCTGGTTGAACGCGCATGGCGTGGTGGGCTTGTACCCGGCCAACAGCCTAGGCGACGACATCGTGTTGTGGACCGATGAAACCCGCACGCAGCGCGCGTTGACCTGGCACGGCTTGCGCCAGCAAACCGAAAAGCCGGTGCATGACGGCGTGCAAAACCCTAACCGGTGTTTGTCCGATTTTGTCGCTCCCTTCACGGATGCGAATGGCCAACCCACCGGCTTCAAAGACTATGTCGGCGTGTTTGCGGTCACTTCAGGTTTGGGTGTTGAAGCCAAGGAAAAATATTTCATGGACGACCATGACGACTACAGCGCCATCATGCTCAAGGCCTTGGCAGACCGCTTGGCCGAGGCGTTTGCCGAATGCATGCATGCGCGTGTGCGGCGTGACCTGTGGGGCTATGCCGCCGGTGAGCAACTCAGCACAGAAGAACTGGTCAAAGAAAAATACCAGGGCATACGCCCGGCACCGGGCTACCCGGCGTGCCCGGACCACAGCGTGAAACGCGCGATGTTTGAGTTATTGCAATGCCAGGACATAGGCATGATGTTGACCGACAGTTTGGCGATGACACCGGCGGCCAGCGTCAGCGGTTTTTACATCGGCCACCCGCAATCGCAATATTTCAATGTCGGGCGCATCGGAGACGATCAGGTGCAAGACTTGGCACAGCGCCAAGGCGTGGCGGAAAAAGATTTGCTCAGGTTGCTCGCGCCCAATTTGTAGTGGGTTGCACAAACAGCAGACTGAAACGTCAAGGGTTTTGTCTGGTCACCAACGCAACAAGCGTGGACCGATCAGCGATCCAATCAGACTGAGCACAACCATGGCTGAGCTGGCGCTGTAAATATGAAAATTTGCCATAGACTTGAGGTCACTGACCAATAAAAGCATGGCGGCCAACGCGCAAGACAGTATGCCGGCGAATGCGCCGGTCAATACCAAACGGGTGGGTGCCATGGAGCGCAAATGGTTGAACAACAAGGCCAGCCAAGGCAGCGCCAGCAATACGAGCATGAAAGTACTAGACATCCCGAAAGACAACGATAAAGCGGGAACAGGCATGCCGAATTTTGGCAATACAGAATCCAGAAGAAACGGAACCCACAGCAGCGACACACTCAAAAGAACCCAAACCAAAGCCTCTGCACTGTACCGCCCCGGATTGCTGAGTGACGACAGAATATTGGCGCAGCTGATGTAGAGCAACAGCAGACAACTCAGTACATACTGAAAATAGGGTTGATTTATCAAGCCGCGTAATCGCTCGAGATCCAAGGCATTGAGCATGTACAAACTGACCACAAATAAACTGCCGATAGCGATCAGAGACGATAAACGCAAGCTGCCAGATCGCGCGGACAAGCGGTCATTGCAAATGATCTCGATGAAGTCTTTGGTCAGCATCAGTTGAGCCAGTGGTTGTACAAAGCAAGCAGCGCAGCATGCAGGTGCAGATCGTGACTTTTCTGCGCCGATTCGTTGCTCAAAACCGATGAATCACCCAGCCTAGCCAGCTCTAATGCGGTGCGTTGATGAGGCTCAAAAAGCCTGGACAATTTTCCCAGATCGAGTTTGGACGCATGTTTGGCATGCGCTTGTTGGTGCAAAGTGATGTCTTCCCAATCATCGAATGAAAACACAGACCGGGTCGAGCGGCCGCGCTGCTGCTGGTGTTGTTGCCATTTGAAAATACAGATGTCGTAAAGCCAGTCAGTGATCCAACCTGTGCCTTGGTAGGTATGCCGTTTCATATGTGTAGCCAATAGACAAGCCTGCAACACATCTTCGACTTCATCCGAATGATCCGGCATGAGGTGAAGTAAATACGCGCGCAACAAAGTGGCCAATTCGCACAGCAATTGCCTGTAGCACAGAGCATCACCAAACTGCGCATGGACCCAGAGTGAGTTCAATTCTTGTTCAATGTCAGATTGCGTATTTGACATGGCGGTCCATAAGAAAGGGCCCGGTGAACTTCAAACCGAGAAAGTCTTACTCTAAGCGAGATTACGAGCAAAAATGTTAGGCATAAATACCAACACGGCGTGGGCGCTACATCCTCCGCGCACATAGTTTGATGACAACGAGGGTTGACTTTAATAACGAGCGTCGTTATTATTTGTATATGATTCAAAGTTTTCAATGCAGCGACACGGCGGCTTTGTTCGCAGGCAAGCGCATTGCTCGGTTTGTTAACTTTGAAGCTGTGGCGCTACGCAAGTTGCAGCAGTTGAATGCCGCAACTGCGTTAGATTTCTTGCGCGTGCCGCCAGGCAATATGTTGGAAGCTTTGAAAGGCAACCGCCGGGGCCAGTACAGCATACGCATCAACAGTCAGTGGCGTGTGTGTTTTGTGTGGCTAGAAGGCGGTCACGCCGACCGAGTTGAGATTGTCGATTACCACTAAAGGAACAGATATGCCCCGCGAAGTTCCCCTGATTCACCCCGGCACGATCTTGCTGGAAGACTGGCTCAAACCCATGGGGATCAGCCAGTACGCGCTTGCCAAAGCCATTGATGTGCCACCCCGGCGCATCAATGAAATTGTCAAAGGTTTGCGCGGCATCACCGTGGACACCGCCTTGCGCCTGAGCGTGTTCTTTGGCACGGATGCGCAAAGCTGGGTCAATTTGCAAACCCACTACGACACGGAACAAGCACGCGTTGCCATGGCTGGCGTATTGGGCCGCATCGTGCCGCGAGAACTGGTTGAAGCTGACGATACTGCCCATGCTTAGGTAGCCATGCTCGAACACGCTGACTTCACCATAGGCCGGGAATTTTGGACAGAAACCGGATGCTGGCGCTGCACCGATGTTGGTACGCGCACCATATGCGCAATCAAGCTGGACGGCGATCCGCGCAACTGGAATGGCCCACCGTACTCGGTGGTTGAACACGTTTTTGACGAAAACGATTTTGGTGCGCTCTATGACAGCAGGGATAGTGTGCCGGGTTGATGAACTTGTATGGACAATGAAGCTCAAGACCAGTTAAAAGGTAATTGCCTGCGCTAATTGAGAGTCGGTTCGGTCGTAGGAGACTTTTCCACAAAGTCCAGTTCCTCGCGATAGTGCCGCGTGATGTCCAGATAGACCTCCCCGAGAAGGAATGCTGTACCGATTAAAAAAAGTAGCGGTTGCCAATAGCCATGCGCGATTTTCGGGAGAGAACCAGTATGAAGCTGCAACTAAAGTTAGGACCGAGACAGTAATCAACGTAATCCCTTTGCCGAGCGTATCGATGAAAATTTTCGTAATGATTTGGCGAATTGCGATTAGTCCAATTCGGCTGAGAAGATATTCGATGTAGGCGAAGTGGTGGACAGACAGTTGAAAGAAGTGACGGCGATCATAGTCCTTGCCGTCAAGTGCTTCTGAAAGTGCGGTCGTATAAGCTTCATACGTTTCGCTCAATTCAGTCTGTGGCAGGTTAGACATTTTGTGCTTATCAAGCTCATAGATAAAGGCCAAGCAAAGTTCACGATCGTCCGAAACCGGAAGACTCAGCAACCATTGTTTGCGCCTGAGAAAGCCTAGCTTTAAACAAGTCATAAGTCGAGAGACGTTCACTTTTGTTCTGTTGCGAGACGAACAGAACAAAGGTTAAGGAGACCGAACACAAAAGAGTCAAAATTGTTGTAATGACCCCCAAGTAGCTCAGGAATGAACCTCGATCAATGGCATCAATGCCTGCACTTACCGAGGCGTGGTGTAACGCTACCCAAGTAATTCCACCGCTAGCTGTCAGCGCTATCGGTGCCTGATAGCGTACTTGGGTCAGCGCGCGATAAAGAAGTGACGACATTGGAGGCCTAACATTTGAGCTAACTGGACGGTTGCTGTTGGTGATTACTATTTGAACCGTTTAGCGCAAATTTCAAATGCAGATTGAACAGCTTGCGTAAATCCGCTTGTTGGCATTGCAATTCGTTCGCCGTCGGGAGTGACATAGGAGAGGGAAGAAACTTTGCCTGTGAGGCTATTAAACAATTCGTTGGTTACGCCAAAGCCCGCTTCATATCCGTTGTCGTATTTTGTTGTTGCTGCATGCCAAGTATGAAACTTACCATTTACTACAACACCAATCTTCGTTCCAATTAGGACCGACTGCCCGATAGGACTACCAAGACGCTGACCGGTGATTTCTGCAAATGAAAAAACTGGATCACACTTTCTCGCGTATTCAAATGCAATGAAAGATGTTCTGCGCTTGGTACTTGAATTTTCAAGAGCAACCTGAGCGATTGGGCCAGCTGCACCTCTACTGTCAACTATCCAGTTTCCTTGTGCCAGCACACTTGCAGCGAAGACCGGAAGTGCAGCGATTGTGATAGTGAGATTCTTTAAATACTGCATTGGAATTCCGTATGGTTTAAGTCAGCAGACTGCAATTTGTGATGATTAGCGGTTGAGGTATGCGGGCGATAACAGCTGGACGTCAAGACCGGACTGGCGAAGATGTGCCGCGAACCACCAGATCGGGCCTGGTGGCCTAGAGTTGGCGCCAGGGTTAGGCGTCTGTGCGCAGGCAGGCTTATGAATACACAGTTTCAAGTAGATTCGGGAACAATTTCTCATGTTCCCGCTCCATATACGTTGCCAACGCTTTATCAGTTTGTTTCAACAAGTCCGAATGATTTATGAGAAGGGCCCAAATTGTGAGTTCAACCTCTGTGCCGACGTACCGACCATGTCTCAAATCCTGAAGATATCCAAAATAAGCTTGCGCGACGATTGCAAAGTCGTAGACCTCCGTAGGATTAAACATGATTTGCTGAGCTATTGATGCAGCAGCAAGTATCTGTTCGGCGCGCTTCGTGCCTTCTTCAAATCGTTTTGAGAAATCATCTTTGTACGCTGACAAAAACGCCGAGGCAAATCGAGTTTTCATCCCGGTCCTGTCGACCAGATGTTCCATCAAGTCCACAAAATGATCAGGCTTCTTGCCAAAACCGAACATGATTTCTCCTAGGGTTGATCGAGGGGTTAGTCCACACTGGTGCGGTTGTTGTATTCATTGGCAAACCAACTGGAATACGTTCCCGACCTGAGAGCTCGTTGTTGAAATCGGCTTGAATTCGGATCCATCGAATGGATACTTCGCATCTTCCTTTGCTAGGCACTTTGCCATTCGGCATTCGTATGTGGCGGCTTCCAGCATCAGGAACCTTCGTTTTTTGCAGTTGATGTAATCAGTTCCAGTCTCGCTGAGTATCTTCTTTGAGGTTACTGACCAGATCGGTTTTGTGTAATGAACCATTGTCCGCACTCTCACATAGCCGCGTTCCATCTTCAAGGCACTCATATCGATGTATTGGGTATCTCCGGATTCGAAGCGACCAATGAATTGCCAACCCTTGGACTTCTCCGTTGCCAGAACGGCGATAGACGTAGTTGCGAGGCAGATTAAGAACAGGATTGAACCAAGTGAAGAATTGTGCATGCGAGTCCTAACTTAATTTTTCCCACAAACCCACTCAACAAAACCAAACCTACCCGCTACACACGCCCGCAAACCACTTGCAGACCAGCTCGCACACGCATGTGCTTGACAAACATGAAGATAGAAATTGGCCACGAAACACTCCGACTGTTTTGTTTTGCACCCGTCTGCTGTATCAACTGCGCGAGCACTTAAATTGTTTGCACTATAGCTACAAATTAATCTCGAATGCAGAGAAAAATGATAACTATACAATTAGATTTCATGGGAGCACACATACATCCCGTACAGACGTAAAAAAACCACCCGGCTTGCACCGGGTGGTTGTCAGTGGCGTTAGTTGTGATCTAGGAATAGTTATCTGTGATAAGCCGTTTCGCCGTGGCTGCTGATGTCCAAACCTTCGCGCTCTTCTTCTTCGCTCACACGCAGACCGATGACGAGGTCAATCAGTTTGTAGGCAATCAAGGACACCACAGCAGACCAGACGATGGTGGTGCCGACCGCTTGCGCTTGGATCCAGACCTGGCCGCCGATGGAGTAATCGGGGTTGACCGCATTGGCCACATAGTCATAGACGCCGGTGCCACCCAGTGAAGGTGCGGCGAACACGCCGGTCAACAAAGCGCCGACGATACCGCCGACACCGTGCACGCCGAACACATCCAAGCTGTCGTCAGCGCCGAGCATGCGTTTCAGGCCATTCACACCCCACAAGCAGAGCAAGCCAGCAATCAAACCGATGATGATCGCGCCGCCAGGGCCGACGAAGCCGCAAGCGGGCGTGATGGCCACCAGACCGGCAACTGCACCGGAAGCTGCACCCAGCATCGAGGCTTTGCCTTTGCTCAGCGCTTCACCGGCGATCCAAGCCAAAGTGGCAGCAGCTGTCGCCACCAGTGTGTTGACGAATGCAAGTGCCGTCAAACCGTTGGCTTCCAAGTTGGAGCCGGCGTTGAAACCGAACCAGCCCACCCACAACAAGGCCGCACCGACCATGGTCAATGTCAGGCTGTGAGGCGCCATGGATTCTTTGCCGTAGCCAACTCGTTTGCCGACCATGTAGGCACCGACCAAACCAGCGACCGCTGCATTGATGTGAACCACCGTGCCGCCTGCGAAGTCGAGTGCGCCTTTGGCCCACAACCAGCCGGCAGCAGCAGTGACTTTTTCCAGTGAAGCAGCGTCAGTGATGGCGTCAGGACCGTCCCAATACCAAACCATGTGAGCAACCGGCAAGTAGCTGAAGGTGAACCACAGTGCGCAGAACAACAACACCGCAGAGAACTTCATGCGTTCGGCAAATGCACCAACGATCAAAGCACAAGTGATGGCCGCGAAGGTGGCTTGGAAAGCCACAAACGTCAACTCGGGAATGACCACGCCTTTGCTGAAGGTGGCGGCCACAGATTCAACTGTCACGCCTTTGAGCATGATTTTGTCGAAGGTCCCAAAGAACGGATTGCTGGAGGTAAATGCCACAGAGTAGCCATACAACACCCACAGCACATAGATCAGTGACGACACGACGAACACCTGCATCAGCACAGACAGCATGTTTTTCGAGCGAACCAGGCCGCCGTAGAACAAGGCCAGTCCGGGGATGGTCATCAGAATCACGAGTATGGTGGCGACGGTCATCCAAGCGGTATCGCCTTTGTTGGGAACCGGCGCGGGTGCGGCGGCTGGCGCTGCCGCAGGTGCTTCGGCCGCAGCTGCTGCTGTTGCCGCAGGTGTGGCGGGCGCATCTTCAGCCATGGCAACGCCGCAGGCGAATACCAGACTTAGGCCCAAGGCCAGCGTGGCTAGGAGTTTTTTCATGGTGTGTGTCCTTATTCGTGAATCAAATAGCCGCAGTGCCGGTCTCGCCGGTGCGGATGCGCACAACCTGTTCTAGGATGGTCACAAAAATCTTGCCGTCACCAATCTTGCCGGTGCGAGCCGAGTTTTCGATGGCTTCAATCACCTGATCAACCAGATCGGCAGCCACGGCTGCTTCGATCTTGACCTTGGGTAAAAAATCCACCACATATTCCGCACCCCGGTACAGCTCGGTGTGTCCTTTTTGCCGACCGAAGCCTTTGACTTCAGTGACGGTAATGCCTTGTACCCCGATCGCCGACAAGGCTTCGCGCACCTCGTCCAGCTTGAAGGGTTTGATGATGGCCGTGATCAGTTTCATAGGTTCTCCTAGAGTCAAGGGTCTGCGTTCATTGAAAGCAAGACGTTCAAAAAAACGCAGTGCGGGTATTCCTTAGCAGTCTCTGTGCCAAGCAGAATTCACTGACAAAGCGCACGAAGCGAGGGCTTGTTCAATGGAAAAGACCAGAAAGTGCACCAAATAAAGGCGTAACTGCGCCGAAAAACGCACCAAATAAGTGAGCTTATGCAAAAAGAGGTTTAACCTATGCAAAAAGAGAACAAATAATGGGGTACGCACAAATTCACACTTGCACGGTTTTGGGCTTAAAAGCACCGGCTGTCACCGTTGAAGTGCATCTGGCCAATGGTTTGCCGAACTTTGCCCTGGTCGGGCTGGCAGACACAGAGGTGCGTGAGGCTCGCGAGCGGGTGCGATCCGCCATCTTAAATAGCGGCCTGGAGTTTCCCAGCAACAAACGCATCATCGTCAACCTGGCCCCGGCCGACTTGCCCAAGGAGTCCGGCCGTTTCGATTTGCCTATCGCCGTGGGCATTCTGGCGGCCAGTGAGCAGCTGGATGGACAAGCGGTGCAGCAGCATGTGTTCGCGGGTGAATTGTCCTTGTCGGGTGAATTAAAACCAGTGCGTGGCGCCTTGGCCATGGCCTTGGGTTTGCAAGCCAACAAAACTGACTTGGCCTGGGTTTTGCCGCCGGGCAGCGCCGAAGAAGCCGCCTTGTTGCCGGATGCGCGCGTCTACCGCGCACAGCATTTGCGCGACGTGGTGCAAGCCTTTGCATTGCCCGGCCAGCTGACGCCAGAAGGAGACAGCGGCTGGTCGCGCGTGTTGCCGGGTGACAAACCGGCGCAAAACAGTCCTGACGATCAACTCGATTTACAGCAAGTGCGTGGCCAAGCCGCGCCCAAGCGGGCGCTGGAAATCGCGGCTGCCGGTGGTCACAGCGTATTGCTGATCGGCCCGCCCGGTAGCGGTAAATCCATGCTGGCGCAACGGCTGGCCGGTTTGCTGCCTGCTTTGAGTCGGCAACAAGCGCTGGAGTCCGCCGCCATGTTGAGCCTGGCCGGACAGTTTCATCCCGCACGCTGGGCGCGCCGCGCTTACCGGCACCCGCACCACAGCGCCACCATGGCGGCGCTGGTCGGCGGCGGATCGCCACCCCGCCCGGGTGAAATTTCGCTGGCGCACCACGGCCTGCTGTTTCTGGATGAACTGCCTGAATATTCGCGGTTGGCTTTAGAAGCATTGCGCGAGCCTTTAGAAAACGGCCGCATCAGTTTGTCGCGTGCCAGGCACCAGGCCGAGTTTCCGGCGCAATTCCAATTGATCGCTGCCATGAACCCCTGTCCCTGCGGTTACCTGGGTTCAAAGCAACCGGCTTGTCGTTGTGCGGCAGAGCAAATCCAGCGCTATCAAGCCAGATTGAGTGGCCCTTTGTTGGACCGCATCGACATGCAAGTGCATGTACCCGCTTTGCCGGCGGACATGCTGATGCAGTCACCGCAAGGGGAAAGCAGTGCCAGCGTGCAAGCGCGCTGTCAACAAGCGCACAACCGTGCCTTGAGCTTGCGCGGCGTCAACAACCACGCTTTGAGTGCGGCGCATTTGCAGGCGCTGAAAATACAAGCGCAGGCGCAGCAACATGTGCAGCAGCAAGCGGCGCGCCATGGCTGGTCGGCGCGCGCCGTGCACCGGGTGTTGCGCGTGGCGCAAACCATTGCTGATTTGGCGCAGGCCGAGGAAATTGAATTGGCGCACGTGATGCAGGCCATGCATTTCAGAATGGCGCTGCAACCATGAAGACACAGCGGCAGACCAGGGCTTAAATTTCTGGGAAGATGCGAAACACCTAACTGCCCGGCGTTGACAGACGCCGGGTTTCACAACGCATCAAGGAACAGACATGGCCCGCAAACACCGCATCGCCGTCATCGCCGGAGACGGCATAGGCACAGAAGTCATGCCCGAAGGCTTGTTGGTTTTAGACGCAGCGGCGCGCAAATTCGGCATCGATTTGCAGTTTGACCAGTTCGATTTTTCCAGCTGGAACTATTTTGAAAAGCACGGCCAAATGCTGCCCGACGATTGGAAAGGCCAGATCGGCGGCCACGACGCCATATTCTTCGGTGCGGTCGGCATGCCTGACAAAATCCCCGACCATATTTCGCTGTGGGGCTCACTTCTGTTGTTTAGGCGCGAGTTCGACCAGTACATCAATTTGCGCCCGGCGCGGCTCATGCCCGGCATCATCGCGCCGGTGGTGCGGCGTGACGGCACAGCGCGCCAACCCGGCGAGATCGACATGTACATCGTGCGCGAAAACACAGAAGGCGAATACTCCAGCATTGGCGGGCGCATGTTCCAGGGCACGCAGCGAGAAATCGTCATGCAAGAAAGCGTGATGACCCGCATAGGCGTGGACCGGGTGCTGAAGTTTGCTTTCGAGCTGGCCCAGACGCGCCCGAAAAAGCATTTGACCAGCGCCACCAAATCCAACGGCATTGCCATCACCATGCCGTATTGGGACGAGCGCGTGGCCGAGATGGCCAAGACCTATCCGGACATTCGCTTAGACAAATTCCATATAGACATACTTACCGCGCATTTTGTGCAGCGCCCGGACTTCTTCGACGTGGTGGTGGCCAGCAATTTGTTCGGCGATATCTTGAGCGACTTAGGCCCGGCCTGCACCGGCACGATTGGCATTGCGCCCAGCGCCAACCTCAACCCGGACCGACTGTTCCCGTCGCTGTTCGAGCCGGTGCACGGCTCGGCGCCGGACATCGCGGGCAAAGGCATCGCCAACCCCATCGGCCAAATCTGGTCAGGCGCCATGATGCTGGAGTTTTTAGGCCACAAAGACGCGCATGATGCGGTGCTAGCGGCGATTGAAAAGGTGCTGGACCCTAAGAGCGGCGCGCCTAAAACCCCGGACATAGGCGGCACGGCCAAAACCACGGATGTGGGTAAAGCCATTGCTCAAGTCCTATGAAGCAGCTGGCGCATCAATGCTTGTTGTCATTGGCCATGTTGTCAGCCTGTCCTGCCGCGCAGGCTGAATGGCTACAGTTAGCCCAAGAAAATCCGCAAGACATTCAACACTACATAGACCATCAGTCGGTCAAGCAGACTGGCCCCATGTCGATTTACCGCCAAGTTCAGGTGCTCAGCCAAGGAGCTGCTTTGAAGCAGCATTCGTTTGAGTCCACCATTTCACTGCATGAGTACGATTGCATGAACGCCAAACTTCGGGTGTTGCAAGTAGCCGGGTTTAGCCAAGCTTGGGGGGCAGGCGACAAAGTGCTTGTCTCAATTTCTTCTTCCAATGCCAACGCATGGCAGGCACTGCCTGACACACCGTTAGGCCAACAGACGGTGGACTTGCTCTGCCCCGGCGGCAAAGACGATTAAAACAGACCGCCACGCACGCGGCGGTCATTCAGAAAAATACCTGGTGTCTCCTCACTTCTTTGGTGTGAGTCCCAATATCAACTCTGCCATGGCTAAGGCATTTGCGTCTGACACTTGGGGTTGAGGCGGCATCATGTCTTCACCCCAGACGCCTGAGCCGCCGGCCTTGATTTTGGCGGCCAGTTTGGCCGTCATCGCTTTGTCACCTGCGTATTTTTCAGCGACCTCGTAAAACTGCGGGCCGTATTTGCGCTTGTCTATTTGGTGGCAAGCCAAACAGTTGTTGATTTGCATGAGTTTGGTCAGTTGTTCATTTTCTGCGTAAACAGGTTTGGCAGAAAACAACAAGCCGGCAAACACCGACATACCGAAAAAACGCAGAACAAAAGAAGAATGAGGGGAAGTTAATAAGTTGTTCATGATCACAATTTTAAAAAACCAAGTGCTGACAAGTCAAACAACAAGGACACACGAGAAACCGTTGTAAAAGAAAAAACGCGCTGCACGAATGCAGCGCGTTCAAGAGGCATTAAGCCAATGACATTACTCAGGAGTTATGCGAGAGATCAAGTTACGTGTCTCATCACCAACGTACAAGGCACCGTCAGGACCTGAATGCAAGTGGCGCACGCGGCCAGCGTAGTCAGGGTATGACAATTCAACTTTCTTGGCAGACATACCGTCTTTGCTCACGTCAAGAATGTCGATACGGTTGCCAACGGGGGTGCCGTGGATACCAATACCTGCATAGCCAACGGCCAAGCGACCTTCCCATTCTTTCCACTGTTTGCCAACCAGCCATGCGCTACCGCACATACCTTGTGACAAGCCACCGTTGTTGAACGCTGGCTTCAGTGCATTGGGATAGGCTTTCAGGTCGGTCATAGACATGAATGCAGCACGCTCTTTTTGGGGCATAGCACCCATTTGGTTGGGAGAGTAACCGCAATAGCCATCTGGACATGCAGGACGACCGTTTACTTCACCACGGGGATCCCAGCCGCCATTGCCGCCATTGACGAGCTTGGTGACTTCATCGCTATGCCAAGGTCCATTTTCCGAAATGTAAACATCGTTACCACGGAAAGTAATGCCTTGAGGATTGCGGTGGCCGTAGGTAAAGATACGCTTGTCAAAGCCGGCAGGTGGATTGTTGCCTGCAGCACCTTTGCCGTCACGGTCAACACGCAACACTTTGCCAATCAGCTTGGTGCCGTCTTGTGGGCCAGGGCCGCTGTGGTTGTCACCAATCGTCACATACAAGAAGCCATCAGGACCGAAACCCAAAGCGCCACCGTTGTGCGCGCCAGGGCCGCCAAACGGGTGGTTAGATTTCTTGGGCTTGTAACCCATGTCGTTGATGATTTCAGTGATGTCGGAAACGCCCTTCATGTCGGCGCTGACTTTCATGCGCATCAAAATGTTGGCATAGCCACCAAACGCACGGTTGTCACCTTTGGAGGTAGAGCGCAAATAGACGTAGCGATTTTTTTCAAACTCAGGGTCAACAGCGACACCTAATACGCCGGCTTGGCCGTCGCAAAACAGGTCATTTTTGACAGCTGAAAAGCCAGTCGAACCGCCGATACCCAACAATTTGTTGATGCTTCCTGAAGGGGTGCGAACAGACAATCCAGCGCATTTTTCAGTGAAGAAAAAGGTGCCGTCTTTCATTGCAGCCATGCCCCATGGGTCTTTGGCTTCGACAAATTGGTCTACCTTGACACTGACTGCCGATGCAGACTGTGCGCCCATCAGTGCCGATGCAGCAACGCCCGCTGCGATCATTCCTGATTTCATTTGTGTTGAAAATTTCATTCTTTCTCCATGTTGTGCAAAGCTAACTCTTAAAAAAACTAAGAGCGACTGAGGGTTTGTTCAAACTCCCGAACTCCAATTCACTCGAGTAATCAAAAAAAAATTGACTGTCATAAATTGAATTCCAAATGAATTTTTAACTTTGTGTTTTGAATAACTACCTAGTAGAACTACCTAGAGATTTAATGTTGTGAATAATTCCCTGAGGGCATTTTGAATACTCGCAAATGCTTCATCAACGACTAGGCAATAAAGTTAGGCTCAATGATGTTGTGACGTTGAGCTAAATGAACCAAACCTGCCAAAGTATCAACTTTGAGTTTGTCTCTGATCTTGGTTTGCCGGTTGTAAACAGTCTTTTCATTTAAATTCATGACCTTGGCGCAGTAGCTGATTGTCATTCCTTGCGCAAGCAATCGGAACAACTCTAGCTCTCGCAAAGTAAGAGAATCGACTCGGACAAATTCTTCATCTGCTTCTCTTGGATTTGGCGATGAATGAGAGTCTGCATCAACAAATTCTTCGCCTACATAGGCGGCATGAATGGAAAGTAGCAATTTTTCGGGTGCAACATTCTTAGACACAAACGATTTCGCACCTGCTTGCAAGGCTTTTTGCCTGATGGTGTGGGAGTCGTACATGGTGCAGATCAGTACTTTTGCATTGGGGTCACGCATCAGTAGCTTCTGCAACAAACTCAAACCACTGACACCGGGCATGGATAAATCCAATACCG
>CAMDKD010000011.1 GCA_945901125.1 Bordetella parapertussis | reverse complement strand
CTTTGGCCTTGAACTCGGCATTAAACACGCGGCGGGTTCGCCGCCCAGATGATTTGCTCATGATGTCCTCCTGCCCCGGCACCTTTGCCGTAGCGAAAAACCCCAATAATGCACTTATCTGGCCTGTTCAGTTTTGCCGAGCCACTTCTACTTGGCTTGGGGGCATTTTGACTTTGACTGAAGGTCATATTCGGTGATAAAGTAGGTACGTTTTCATAGGTACATTTCAAGAAGGCCGACATGCTCGCTACCGCCAAAGTTTTTACCAACGGCAACAGCCAGGCGATTCGTTTGCCCAAGGCCTTTCGCGTGGATGTCGATGAAATGTGGATTGCTCGCAATGAGGTAACCGGCGAGATCACGCTCAAGCCCAAGGACACGGAGACATTGCGCAAGCGTCGGCTCGATGCGCTGATGGCCACCATTGCCGAAAACCCATTGCCCGACGATTTTTTGTCGGATGCCAGCCGGCTAAACAATCCACCCCAAAATCCGTTTACTAACTGGGAAGATGCATCAGCCGCCAAAACCTCCGCAAAAGTAACGGCTAAGCGCACAGCCAAACTCAAGGGCCGCAAATGATCAAGTACTTGGTCGACACCAACATCTTGGGCTACTTTGCACGCAACAGCTCAGCCGCGCTGCAAAAGCGCATGTTGGCGGCGCTCAAAAAGCAGGAGGTCGCCATCTCTGCCATCACCCGCGCCGAAACACGGTTTGGGCAAGCGCTGCTGCAAGCAGAAGACAAACGCCGCCGCACCATTGATTTGCTACTCAATGAATTGCCCGTTTTGCCATGGACGCTGGAGGCCGCAGACCGGTATGGAGAAATTGCCGCCCACCTACAGCAAACCGGGCAGCCTATTGGCGACATGGACACCCAAATCGCCGCGCATGCATTGGCGCTGGGCCTGCCCTTGGTGACCCACAACACGCGGCACTTCAAGCGGGTGACGGGCTTGAAACTTGAAGACTGGATGACCTGAAAAGCCATTCCAGCTTGACAAACGCCCTTGATTCTGTACAGTCTGTACGGAATAAAAGGAGGGTGTCATGAGCGACAAGAAAACATACGGCTTAGAGCAGGCCAGGGCGCAACTGCCCTTGATCGCTTCTGAGGCAGAGGCCGGTTACAGCAGCGAAATCACACGCCACGGCAAACCCGTGGCCATGGTGGTGCCGGTGCAAGACTGGCAAGCGGCGCAGGGCAAGCAGGTGGCAATGGGCGGCATTCTGTCTTTGCGCGGCACCGGCGCCGGTTTGTGGCCGCGTGGCGCAGCCAGCGCCGTCGCGCAATTGCGCAAAGAGTGGCAGGACTGACGAATGACCGAGACTGTGCCTTTTTACTTCGCAGGGTGGGGAAGCTTGAGCGATGGTGTCACGGTGCTGGTGGACACCGCGCCGTGGATATATGTGTTGGAAGACCACCCGGTTTTTGCGCCACGCTTTACCGGTTTGTTTGAAGCCGCTGAGCAAGGTCGTTTACAACTGGCCTTGACCACGGTCACTGTGGCTGAGGTCTTGGCTGGCCCGTTTAAGGCAAAGCAAACCGCATTGGCCAAGCGTTATGAAAAAGCATTGAACCGTTACCAAGTGATGCCCGTGTCAGCGCAGGTGGCTGCCTTGGCGGCGCAGCTTCGGGTGCAATACCGTTTGAAATTACCGGATGCGGTGCAACTGGCCTCTGCCTTAGACCTAGGCGCAGCAGCCCTGGTGACCCACGACAGAGATTTTTCTCGGGTTCAAGGTCTGCCCATATTAACGGGCTAGGCCATGTAAAGACCCAGCTATCAGTTCTTTTGCACGGTGACCAAGAACTCGATGATGGCTTTGATTTCTTCGTCAGGCAATATGCCTCCCCATATTGGCATGCCATAGTCTGAGCGACCCTTGGTGATCGTGGTGTAAGCCACTTCCTTCCACTCATCTTTATAACGAAGCTTGAGCTTGCGAAGATCGCGCTCTGAGACGGGGCTGGCACCGTTGCTGCCGTGGCAGTGAGAGCATTTGTTGTTGAAGTTGGATTTGGCTTCGGCAATCGTGTCGCCGCTTTCAGCCACCAGCCATTCGCGTTGCTTTGACTTGTCGCTGACTTTCATGAAGCCGGTCTTTGGCGGTGTCACTGTCGACTGCGCGTAATGCTTGTCGGTTTTGCGGACGTTGACAATCAGAGGCACTTGCAAAGGAAAACCGTATTTCACGGTCAATTGCTGAATTTCAGGTTTGAGTTCTTCCAGCGCTTTGTTGATGCGTTCTTTCAGCTCAGGGTTGTCCTTGGAGACTGCCACTGCAACTTGGCCGCCCAGGCCTTCGCCGTTGATGGGAATGACTTGCCAGCGGTTATCAAACAGCTTTTTATTGTCAAAGCCTGCACTTGGACCCCAGAGCAAAGCCGCGTCAATTTCATTTTTGTTCAAGGCTTCAAACACTTCTTCTTGCGAGCGGAAAATGCTGGTTGTGTAGCTGCCTTTTGAAGCCAGCAGAATTTGCGGGGGAGAAGCATGCAGCACGCCGATCTTTTTGGGTTTCAAGTCTGACAGTGTGGTGACTGTCAAACCTTGCGGTGCGACGATGGCGTAACTGACATTCAGAAAAGCATTGGTTTTCGCCAAACCCTTGACTTTGTATTCAGCATCTGCCGGCAGGGCGAAATAAGCATCGCAACCTTCCATGGTGTTGCGCAGCGCTTTACGCTGGTTGAACGACAGCCACCATACATATTCAACTTTTGCGCCCATACGCTGACCGACCATGTCGGCGAGTTCTATGTACAAACCTTTGTCGACACCTTCTGATTTACTGAAGGGCAGGTTGTCCGGGTCAGAGCACACTCTGAGGGCGTCTGCGGCCATGGATGAGCTGACGGTCGCGGCCATCAGTGCAGTCGCGGTCAGTGCAGTTTTGACGAATCGGAATATGAATTTATTCATTTAAAAACTCCTGAAGTTGAATGGAATAAGCTGGAATTCAGCGGGTCAAAATGTGAAACAGCAATCCGCATGGTGAGCAAACTTTCAAAAAACTCGGCTGAATGAAACTTTAATGCTGTTGAGCATTCTTTGACGCTTGAGCAGAATGTTTTGAAACTTAGCTTTGGTATTTTCTTATTGCGCAGATAAAAAAACACCGCCCGAAGGCGGCGTTTTTCAACTTACGTCAGATCAGTCCAAAGCGAACACAAACAGTGTGCCGCCTTCAGGGCTGGCTGCAACCATTCTCTCGCCCAGAGTTCCGAAGAACGCAGGGATAGATTGTGTGCGGCCTGACACGACTGCGAGGTATTGCTTGCCGTCGAGCGTGTAAGTCATAGGCGCAGCAGTGATGCCTGAACCTGAATTGAACTTCCACAGCTCTTTGCCGGTTTTTGCATCCAAGGCGCGGAACATGCCTTTGATGTCACCTGCGAAAACCAGACCGGTAGAAGTGGTCATGGTGCCGCCGTTGAAAGGCAGTTCGTCTTTGTTGAACCACACTTGTTTTTGCTTGACGGGGTCCCATGCTTTCAAACCGCCGCCGTGGCCGCCGGGGCCGACTTTGCTCAAGTCAAAGTTCACGCCCAGGAAGAACTGGCCGCGCTTGTACTCTTCTTGAATGCCTTCGAGGTCCATACACAGGTTCATGGTCGGAATGTAGACCAGGCCTGTTTTAGGGTTGTAGGACATAGGCATCCAGTTTTTGCCGCCAATCAGGTTGGGGCAAATGTCTTTGGCCCATTTTTTCAGGCGAGGACGCTTTTCGTTGTTAGCGGTTTCGATAGGAGCGCCGGTTTTCATGTCGATGCCGGTGGCCCAGTTGACGCCGTCAACGAACTGTTTGGCAGACAGAAGTTTGCCGTTAGCGCGGTCAATCACGTAGAAGAAGCCGTTACGGTTAGCCTGCATCAGGACTGGAACTGTCTTGCCGTCGATAGGCAGGTCAGCCAGCACCAATTCGTTCACGCCGTCATAGTCCCATGCATCATGCGGTGTGAACTGGTAGTGCCACACGATGTTGCCTGTGTCAGGATTCATAGCCACCACAGAAGCTGTGTAGAGGTTGGTGAATTTGCCGACGTCAGAAGAGTCATTGCCGCGAACAATGGCAGACCAAGGCGCAGGATTGCTTGTGCCGTAGTAAACCAGGTTCAACTTGGGATCGTAAGAGCCGATGAACCATGCAGCGCCGCCGCCGGTTTTGCCTGAGTCACCTTTCCAAGTGTCAGCATTTTTTTCGTTGCCGAGCGGAACTGTGTGAGTGCGCCAGATTTCCTTGCCGGTGGCTTGATCCAAAGCGACGATGGCGCCGCGAACACCGTATTCACCACCGCCGAAACCGGTGATGACCATGTTCTTAACCAAGGTGGGAGGAGAAGTGATGACTGAACCTTGGGTGTAATCCACCACTTTAGTGGTCCAGATTTCCTTGCCGGTTTTGGCATCGAGTGCAGTGACTTGTGCGTCCAGGCGGCCGAAGAAAATCTTGCCGTCGTTGTAAGACACGCCACGGCTGTTCACGTCGCAGCAAGCGTATTGGTCAACGCCTTTAGGCATTTCAGGAGAGTATTTCCAACGGACTTCGCCGGTTTTTGCGTTCACGGCAAAAACGTTTTTCGGGCCGAAAGAAGAAGTCACAAACAAGGTGTCGCCCACCAAAATAGGTGTGGATTCTTGTGAACGGTTGGAGCCGAGTTGCAGCGCCCATTTAACGTTCAATTTGTTGACGTTGGCCGGGGTGATTTGACCGGCTTGGCTGTAACGCTGGTTGCCAGCGTCGCCGCCGTATATTGGCCAGCTTTGTGCGCTGGCCAAAGAGGCAGCGCCCAAAGTAGCAGCCAATGCGACTGACTTAATTAACAGTTTCATAAAAAAATCCTTCAGGGTTTTAACTAGGGGAACACGACTAACAGGTGTAATTTTCCTGGACTTATATAAGACCCAACCTAGTGCAAACCCTAGTTGGGTTATTCAAACTGTTGAATTTCTCAAAACGAGACAGACTTAAGTGTCAGTTTGATGTAGGAATGATTGAAAAACATTTAATGCGCGAAGCAATGGTGTTTTTCGCTCGTAAGACTAGCGACAGCTTGAAGGTCGATCACTCGAAGTGAAGCAACTTCATACGCATGCTGCCACCTTGAAAAAATTTGGCAGTGGTCGGCTCATCGCGTTCCACTTGCACCAGACCGACATCCGGACAGTACCACTCGCGCGAGGTCAAGTCCGTGGGTTTGTAGGCGTTGGCCTGGTCGTTCCACAGCATCATGGCCATTTTGCCGTCGACCCGCACGCAGTGTTCAAACTGCCCGGCCGGTGTGCTGATCTTGACGTCCATGTCGGCCACGGTGAAAACCATGGGAATGTTTTTGAATTTATCCAGGTACCTGAATTCAGCGGGTTGTTCGTTGCGACGGCGTAAAAAATACGGCACGGTGGTCGTGGTCCAGCTGCTGCCGACAGCCAGCGCTTGTGGCAAGACGGTGCGGGGCTCGGGGTCCATTTCAGCCTGGTCTCTGGTCGGTATTTTCATGGCCACGCGGCTGATGACTTTATCGTCAGTGGTCAGCCAGTATTCATGACCGTTGCTGCTGCGGCGCAGCCAGGCGGTGCTGCCGTCGGCCAATGCTGCGCTGCCCAGGTTGCGCATTTCCAGTGTGTAACGCAAGGTTTTGCCGTCAGGTTCGTCATACACGGTTTCAACTTGGTAAGTCCAGCTTTTGCCGGCGGCCAGCGGAAACAAGGGATTTTCTTTGACCGGTTGATCGCAGGCGCTGAGCAAAAGCCCGGCACTCAAGGCAAGCAGAGAAATGCGCGTCTTCATTTTTCCGGCACCTGAGGCGTGGGCAAGTCCATGATCTTGACTTCCTGTTCATCGCTGCCGGGGTTGAGCCAGCTGGCGCCCTTGCCGTTGCCTTGTTTGACTTCGGCCGTGCCCATTTGCGGCACGCCTTCGCGGCCCTTGCGCATGCCATCAGAAATCTGTTCGTGCAAACTACGGGTATAGGGCAGTCTGTAAGCACGCGGCTGCAAAAAGTTTTTGCCTTCTTCAATCGGTGTGATCCAGACATACAAGGCGCCGGGGAATTTGCCGCGCGGCTCGTCAATCATGGCGGCCAGCATGACGAAACGATCCGGCAGCGCATCGGTGCTGGGAATACCCAGTAGCGAATGCACAGCACTGAAGCCGAAGAAATAAAAACAGCTGACAGCCAGAGCCAGCAAACCTTTGAGCCAGCTCGGCCAGTTGGAATACACCAGCGCCAACGCCAACAACACAGCGATGAGCGCAAAAACAATGATGAAGGTCAGCGTCATATCAGAAAGACTTGATTAAGTTTTTGGGGATGGTGTTGACATTGTCTACACCACCTTCGGGGGTAACTGTGAATCTGGCCATGGTGACTTCCTTGCCGCGTGCTTGCAGCGTGGACTGGCCGTAAAACACCACTTCGGCCTTGGGATTGACCTTGATGACGGACAGCGTGGCCAGCACCGGTTGGCCTGCTTTGGGGTCACTGGCATCTATGTCTTTGGTTTCGTAATAGTGCGCGTTGACCACGTATTCACCCGGCACGATGCTGCGTATCGTCACCACTTCCTGGCGCAAGGGGTTGACCACTTTATTGCCGTTGACCATGATGGTGTTGTTGGAGTTGCCACGGTCGTCGCGGTCCAGGTGCATCAAATCGGCTTCGCGGTTGCGAAACCAGACACTTTCGCCGGAGGGGCCTTGCAACCACAGGTCTAAGTCATTCGGGTCCATGTCTGGCCAGGACAAGGTGATGATGAATTCGGCTTTGGCAGGAATATCCCCGCTTTTGGTGGCCTTGGGGTTCATGGCCAGCAGCGCAATGATGAAACAAAAGACGAAGGCGATCAACATGTTGAACAACATGTCGTAAAAAGGATCGACTTCAGGCTCGCGGGAAAAACGGTTTTTGCGCATGGCGTGTCAATCGCGTCAGCGATTGATGATCAATCCGTGGCGTTGTGCCTGACCCAGCAATTGGTCGGCGAAGCGGTCCATGCGTGTGAGTTGCAAGCCCAGCAAAATATTGCCGATCAAACCGACCATGGTGGTGAGCAAGGCCACGCCCAGGCCTGAGGTCAGATTGCGCAACAACTCCTGCGCCTGGCTGGGGTCGAAGTTTTGTATTTGTCCGATTTGCATGGCCAGCACAGAAAACCCGATGACTTTGCCCAGCAATCCCAATTTGAGTTGCACGCCGTTGACCCACCAGGCTGTCGAATGCGGGCCATGGGTTTTCTCCATCAGCAAATCCAACGGAGCGCCGCTGTCTTTCGGATTGCCGGCCAGTGCGGCCCAGTATTCTCCGGCCCAGCAATCGGCTTTGAGCAGACCGGCAAGGCCGTGTGCGGCTGCTTTGTCCATCGCTGCACGTTGACGCGTGAGTTCGCGCGAGCGAACACCGCACCACAGGGTGGATACCGCGAACACCACGATGATGACCAAGGTAATGCCGGTCGGGTCAGAGCTGATCAGCAACTGCCACACGCCTTTGATGCCCAGCAACCAGGTGGAAAAAATAAACAAACCCAGCAAGACCAGCCATTCAAACCACAAAGGTTCTACGTCCCACTTGGGATGGGCTGTCTTAAGCCGCTTCAAAAAAGACTTCAAAACTAACCACCAATCAAAAAAACGACAACTGCCTGCGACTTAATCTGGCAACAACAGCCGCGACGGCTAAAGAGTGGGCCGGATAATAACTTAGCCGCCTGTACTGCCGACTTCCGGGGGAATGACTGTATTGAGCGGCCCGCCAGAGTCGTGGCACACTTCACACTCAATTTTTGAACGGACGCTGACATGGCTAACGACAACTTGATTTCTGATGCAGACGCCGGCGCGCATGAGGCTGTCACACCGCGTTATGACCGGATTCTGGTGCTGTTGCACTGGTTGCTGGCTCTGGCATTGATCGGTCAATTGGTGCTGGGCCTGTGGATGGTCGACCTGCCCAAAGAGCCACCGGGTTACCGTGGCGGCTGGTTCAATATTCACAAATCCATAGGCCTGGTGATCGCCGTGTTTATTGTTTGGCGAATGGGCTGGCGCATCAGCCACCCGGCACCTGCGGCAGTCACCGCGCCCGGCACCTGGCAACACATCGTCTCAAAGTTGAACCACGGTTTGATGTACGTGTGTATGGTGGCCATGCCCTTGTCCGGTTTCATTGGTTCCAATTTTTCTCAATACCCCATTAAGTTCTTCGGCAACACATTGCCGCGTTTGTTTGAACCGCAGCCGGACATGAAAGCTTTGTTGAGCGAGGTTCATGAACTGTTTGCTTTCCTGTTCATGGCTTTGATCGCCTTGCATCTGGCAGCCGTGGTCTGGCACGTGCTGGTCAAGCGCGATGGTTTGCTGCAACGCATGAGCTGGGGCCGAGCTGCTGACAATTGAAGCTTCTTTTTCTTCATCAGAATTTTCCCGGTCAGTTCAAGCACCTGGCACCGGCGCTGGCTGCTGCCGGCCATGAAGTGCATGCGCTGCTATTGGCCAATAAACCCGGCATGTTGTGGCAAGGCGTGCAAGTGCATACCTATTTCCCTAAACGCAGCAGCACGCCCGGGATACACCCGTGGATCATCGACGTGGAAGCCAAGGTCATTCGCGGCGAAGCGGTATTGCATTGGGCCATGCAATTCAAGCAACAAGGGTTTTATCCGGATGTGGTGATTGCGCATCCGTCCTGGGGCGAAAGCCTGTTCATCAAACAGGTTTGGCCCGACACCCGCCTGGGTTTGTTTTACGAAATGTTTTACCAGTCCGAAGGCCAGGACGTGCATTTCGATCCAGAATTCTCCAAACCCGAAATCAGTGCCGACAGCCGTTTGCTGTTGAAAAATGCGGTTGCCGTTTTGCAGCATCAGAGCGTGGAAGCAGCCGTCTCGCCCACCCACTGGCAGGCGCAAACCTATGACCCGTCCATGCGCGAAAAAATCACGGTGGTGCACGACGGCATTGATACCGTCGCCATTCGGCCTGACCCGGCTACCAGATTGAGCTTAGAGGATGGACGCAGTTGGTCGCGGGACGACGAAGTGCTGACTTTTGTCAGCCGCAACCTCGAGCCCTACCGTGGATACCACATCTTTATGCGTGCCCTGCCCGGGGTGCTGCGGCTGCGCCCGCAGGCGCAGGTATTGATCGTCGGCGGCGACAGCGTGAGTTATGGAGCCAAGGCGCCTGAGGGAAAAACCTGGAAGCAAATCTTCATCGACGAAGTGCGCGCTCAAATTCCGGACAGCGATTGGCAGCGCGTGCATTTTCTGGGCAGGCTGAGTTACCCGCAGTTCCTCACCATGTTGCAAATCAGCCGGGTACATGTTTACCTTACCTACCCGTTTGTATTGAGCTGGAGTTTGATAGAAGCCATGAGCAGCGGTTGCGCCATTCTGGCCAGCGACACCGGACCTGTGCACGAAGCGATTCAACACGGCGTCACCGGCCGCTTGCTGCCGTTTTTTGATGTGACGGCCTGGGTGCAAGGCATCAACCGCTTGATGAATGAACCCGCTGAACGCCAGCGCCTGGGTGAGGCGGCGCGGGCGCGTGCCATCGAACGCTATGACTTGCAAACCGTGTGTTTGCCGCGCCAACTGGCTTGGGTGCAAGCTTTGGCTAAATCACTTTGAAATGGTGGCTGCCGTCTTTGCGCAGCTGTTCTACCAGTCCGTATTCCCAGTCCAGATAGGCTTGCATGGCCTTTGCCGGGTTGTCGGTGCCTTCATAGGGTCGGCGGTAACGGTCAATCCGCGGACTCGCCAGGTAGGACTCGCCTTGCTGGGTGCTAAAGCCTTGCGCCGTCCAGGCGGCATTGCCGCCGCTCAGCCACAGCACTTGCACACCTGCGCGCACCAACGGTTGCAATTCAGCCACCGCGTAACGCGAGGCTCGTCCGTCGGCACAGGTCAGCACATAACGGTTGGCTTTGTGCACCCGGCTGAAGTCCTGGGCCAGTTGTGATCTGAGCAGCCACCAGGCGCCCGGTATGTGCCGTTTGACATAGGTGGCGCTGTCGCCCACGTCGATCACCATGCTCAGGTTGCTGCGGTTGGCCAGCCACTCTTTGAGGGTGGCCGGATCGACTTCTGCCACCGGTGAGAGCGTGTCCGGCAACGCGTCGGCCACCACAGCGGTGTCGCGCAAATCCTCAGGCTGAAGGTCTTTCAGTACATACGTGTCCCAGCCCATTTGCGCAAGCCATGAGGCCGTCATGGAAGCGCGCACGCCGTCGTCGTCGTACAGCACAATGCGCGCACCTCGCACACCTACATGGTGGTCGGTTTCCTGCACCAGTTGCCCGCCCGGTGCGCTGCGCGCGCCAGGCAGATGACCGAACGCGAACTCTTCGGGAGTGCGCACGTCAAACACATAGGTGTTGCGTGTAGCGTCGGCCAGCAAGGCTTGCAAGTCCTGTTTGTCTATGCGTTGCACACCGGCGCGAAACAGCAGCGCAAGTGCAGAAGCTGCGGCTTTTTTGCGATCGGCGTCGCTGACCTCTGCAAAGCGCTTGTCTGCTTTGTGTTCGAGTTCCAAGCCAGCCAGGGTCCAGCCTATGGTGCCGTTGCGCAAGGCGCACACAGGGTTAGGGATGCCTGCGTTTACCAGCGACTGGGTGCCGATGATGCTGCGCGTGCGACCGGCGCAGTTCACCACGATGCGAGTTGTCGCACTGGGCGCGAGACTGCGCGCACGCAGCACCAGTTCCGCGCCGGGCACGCTGATGGCGCCCGGGATGCTCATGGTCTGGTATTCGTCAAAACGCCTGGCGTCCAGCACCACCATGTCAGCGTCGCTGTCGATCAAAGCCTTGACCTCGGTGGCCGACATAGACGGTGTCTTGCGTTTGGATTCGACCAGTTCGCCGAAGGCTTTGCCGGGCACATTGACGTCGCGGAACAATTCGCCACCGGCGGCGGCCCAGCCGCTCAATCCGTTTTGAAGAATACTTATTTGCGTGTAGCCCATGCGCGCCAGCACCTGTGCCGCACTCAGCGTCAAACCCTCGCCGTTGTCCAGCAACACCACCGGTGTGTCCAGGCGCGGTATGCGCAAGCGGGCATCGCATTCGATGCGGCCATAAGAAAGGTTGACGGCAAACAGCGGATGGCTTTGCGCGTACACGTCTTCTTCGCGCACATCGACCAGAGCGATTTCCTGTTTGTCCAACAGCGCCTGGCGCACATCTTGGAAGGTGGTGACTGCATAAGCAGAAGTGGCTGTATCCGGCGTGTCGTCCGGCAGTTGATGGAGTGGTACGTCAGCCGCTGATGAAGACTCAGCGGAGTAAACCACAGGCGCGGCGGGTGTGAGCTGCGGTGCGCGAGGTGCGGCTGCTAAAGGCGTGTGCGAAGCGATGGCCACTGGTGCGGTTGTGGTTGATGCAGCAGCGGCCACTGGCAGCAGATTCGAATAACCGGACACGAAGTTGCTGCGCGTGCCGTCTTCTCGGTAACTGTGGCGCTCTATCTTGCCGATGTTGCCGCCATAGACATGGATACTGATGGACACCTGGCCGGGCAAGGCATTCCATACTTTGTGCACATCGCCTATGCGCGGCGAGACGGCTTCGATGTCGCCGGGCAGCATGTCAATTTGAAAACCGGCCGGCACCCAGCGGCCATCCGACATGCGGCTGTAAGGCTGACAGGATTCGCTGCCGCGCAGCATGCCTATCAAACCCCAAACGGTGTGATCATGGATGGGCGTGGACTGGCCCGGTCCCCAGACAAAGCTGACCACCGAGAACCGGTCTTGCGGATCGGCATAAATCAGGTACTGCTGGTAATGGGCGGGATGGGCTTGCGCCAGTTCAGGGTGCAGCCAATCGTCCTGTTGCAACAGGTTTTGCAACAGGCGGCGGCCTTGAGCCAGTGTTTCAGCTTCTGGGGGTGCGGTATCAACCAGCCTGGTCATATCGGCCAGAAACTGGTGCAGTCTGTGACTGCTGGCGTTGTTTGCTTCGTACATCAGAGAGCATTGTTGGATAAGCGTCAATTGTTCCACAGTCGCCGGTAGGCAAAGGCTGCAAACGGTGAACGGCGGGGGAACTCTGCAAACCGCTATGCTTGTCGCACCATGAGCAGTCAATCCTCTACCGATTTCAAGCTTGCCGGGGTCATGGGCTGGCCGATTTCGCACTCGCGTTCGCCGCTGATACACGGCCACTGGCTGGCGCAACACGGCTTGCGCGGCGCCTATGTGCCGCTGGCCGTAAACCCTTTGCATTTGCCGCAGGCGCTCAGCGGCTTGTCCGCGTTGGGCTTTGCCGGTTGCAACCTGACCCTGCCGCACAAAATAGATGCGCTGGCCTGTATCCAACAACTCGACAATGTGGCGCGGCAAATCGGCGCAGTCAACACCGTGGTGGTGAATGCCGACGGCAGTTTGCGCGGCACCAACACCGATGCTTTCGGCTACATACACAGTTTGCGCGAAGCTCAGCCCGGCTGGCGTGCAGACCAAGGCGCGGCGGTTGTGCTGGGGGCAGGTGGCGCGGCCCGGGCGGTGGTTTGGGCCTTGGCCGACGCCGGGGTGAAAGACATACGTTTGCTCAACCGCAGCCTGGACAAGGCGCAGGCCATGGCGGCTGATTTCGGTGCGCCGGTGCAGGCGCTGGACTGGTCACAACGTCATGCTGCGCTGGCCGATGCCGGTCTGTTGGTCAACACCACAACGCAAGGCATGCAAGGCCAGCCCGCGCTGGACATTGATTTGTCCGCGCTGCCTTTGCACGCGCTTGTATCGGACATTGTGTATACGCCCTTGCAAACCGATTTGCTGTTGCGCGCTCAGGCGCGCGGCCATCCTGTGGTCAACGGTCTGGGCATGTTGCTGCACCAGGCGCGTCCGGGCTTTGCCGCCTGGTTCGGGGTCATGCCTGTGGTAACGCCCGAGTTGTGGAAAAAAGTATTGGCGACTTTCTGACGCTTATTTGCGAACTGAAGGCACTTCTATGTTGAGGCCTTGCGCACGCCACATCAGGTACAGGCTGATATCGCGCATCACGCCATGGCCCCAGGCAGGTACTTCGGCGCGCACGCCGTTGTAACAAAACCGCAACCGGCGTTCCAGCGAAGCCAGTCGCTGCCACTCGATACGGTAGGCCGGGTAGGCATTGGGCTGGCCCTGGCTGAGTTTGTCGGTATAGAGCTTGATGCCGTAGCGCTGATCATGGCATTGGGTACAGGCCATGTTCATCTGCCCCTGGCGGGTCATGAATATTTTCTGACCGTTTTCAAAATGCGGTTTCGCCGCACCGTCAATCGTGGCTTGCACCGGCATGCCGTTGGAAGCCGATGTCACATACAAGCTGACCGCCAACAACTCATCGGATTCCAACGCCCAGTCTGAGGCTTTTTGTTGTTTTGTTCGGCATTTGCGTATGCGGTCTTCCAGGTTAAAGAGTTTCTTGCTGGCTTTATCTATCGCCGGGTATCGCGTGGCCACGCCTTTCATGCTGCTGTTGATGTCGCCGTGACAACTTTCACAGCTTTTGTCGGCCTTGCCGGCACCCTGGCTCCACAACTTGGCGCCTTTGTCCAAATAGGGCAGGGCCGGGTTGGCAAAGTCATCGGCTTGCAATTCCAGAATTTCAGGGCCGGTAAACGCCAGGCCGGATTGCACCTTGTCCAGCGGCAGCAAACGCTGTTGCGCCATGACTGAGACATGGCCCAGACTCAGCAACAGCAGCGTGGCAGCCAGCAAGCGCTTGCGCAAGACGCTGCTCAGCTGCATGGCAAATGGCAGCGAAAACAAAGAACAAAGACGTGGCATCAGGGTTTGGGTGCTGTAGATTGATTGGCGGGAATGACCACCAGGTTGTGGCGTAACTCGCCGATGTAGCCCTTGTCGTCGACCCAGCGGAAATACAGCTCGCCCGAGGTTGTGGCGCGCAAATAAAACTCGAACAAGGGGTTGGCCGCGGTGCCGGTGGTGGGCTCGACCCGGAATACTTCCTTGTTGTGATGGATACATTGCAAATGGCGGATCACATTGCGCTTGACCAGCACGCCTTCGAGGTTGCGCAAAAAACCGCTGTCCATGGGATGCTGGACCAGCAGACGCAGTTTGAACACATCGCCTTCGACGATGCGCGGGGGAACTTGTAAACGGGCGGCGGTCATGCTTTATCCGTTGTCCACGCAAGCGGCTTCAGTGACAGACACCTGGCTCGACGCGAAGCGGAAGTTGCCGTCAGACATGCGCGCCAGCGCCACCACCATTTGCGTGCCGGAAAGACGCACGCGCATGCTGAGTTCAGCTTTGCCGTTCCACGGACCGAGCACAAACATGGCAATCAGCGGTGCCGGATTGAGTTGCGACAACACGTAGACGTGGGTGACATGCGATTCTTCGGTCATCGGGCTGTCGATCTTCAAGCTCAGCGGTACCAGGTGACCGTTGTCAGCCAGCAAAGGCATGGTCAAACCCATGCCTTCGTTTTTCAATTGCTGGCGCACCACATAAGGCGACACCATTTCATCGAAAGTGCGCAAACGCGCGTCGCTCAGGTCTTGCACCCGGCCCAACACCGACATGTCTTGGGCCATGGACAAGCCGCTTGAACCTGACCACAGCCCGGCAGTGCTCAGGCTGAAGCGGCGAAGCCAATCACGGCGAGACAACAAATACATCAAGGTCCTTTGGTAGCGTCAAGCAAATAGGCCACGATGTCTTCCAGGCCTTGCTCGGTGAGTACGGTTTTGCCAACCAGTGGCTTGGCGACATTATGAAGACCTTTGCTGCTGAAGTAGGCCGGCATGAAGGTCTGAGGGTTGACTGCGCGCCAGTCGGCGATGCGCTGGCGGATTTGATCTGCCGACATGCGCTGGCTCAAGCCGCTCAAACCCGGTCCCATTTCGCCGCCTTCTTTCATGCCGGGGATACGGTGACACAGCACGCAACCGGTTTCCTGGCGACTGATCAAGAGTTTGCGCCCGCGCTCGACATTGGCGGTGGCCGCCGACTTGGTTGGCGGCATGCTGACATCCGCCGCCCATGCGCTGAGCGTAGCCAACAGAGCCACGCAAACAAACCCGTGTTTCATGCTTTCACCAGACTCAAGCCATGGTTTTTCAAGGGCAGTGAGCGAATGCGTTTGCCGGTGGCGGCAAACAAGGCATTGACCAGCGCAGGCGCCAGCGGCGCCTGGGCCGGCTCCCCGACACCGCCCCAAAAGCCGCCGGTGGGCGCGATCACGGTTTCCACCTTGGGCATTTCGTTCATGCGCATCATGCGGTAGTCATGGAAATTGGATTGCTCGAGACGACCGTCTTTAACCGTCAACTCGCCCCAGAAGATGGCCGATAAACCATGCACCACGCTGCCTTGCAATTGCGCTTGTATGTTGTCGGGATTGACCGCATAACCCGGGTCTATGCCGATCACAACGCGGTGGATTTTCACCTCGCCACGCGCGCTGACCGAGACTTCACACACGCACGCCGTCCAACTACCGTAACCGTCGACGCCGGCAATGCCGCGGTGCACACCGGCGGGCAGTGGTTTGTCCCAGTCGGCGGCTTTGGCCACGGCCATCAAGATGCTGCGATCCCGGTTGGCTTTTTCGTTGTTAGGTAGCAAGGACAAGCGGTAGGCCAGTGGGTCTTGGCTGCTCGCGTGCGCGAGTTCATCCAGAAAACATTCACGCACAAACGGGTTTTGCGAATGCCCGACCGTGCGCCAAAAGCCTACCGGCACATGCGTGCTGCGCATGGCAAAGTCGACCAGCGTGTTCGGTATGGCATACGGGTGGTCCGGAAAACAAGCCACGGCCTGGTTGTCAATACCGTTTTGCAGCGGCATGCGCAGCAACTGGGAAAAAATCGACGGGGCGCTGACGCGCACATGCAAGGCCTGCGGTTTGCCGGACGCGTCCAACGCCGCACGCATGCGCACCAGGCTGGCCGGGCGGTACAAGTCGTGCTGCATGTCTTCTTCCCGGCTCCACATCAGCTTGACTGGTTTGCCCGGCAGTCGCATGGCGATAGCCACCGCCTGGCGGGTGAAATCCTGCGTACCTTTGCGGCCCAGTCCGCCGCCCATTTGCATGGCGAAAACACGCACATTTTCCTGCGGCACCTCGGCGGTCGCAGCAGCCGATGTGAGTGTGGATTCCGGGTTTTGCGTAGACGCCCAGATGTCGAGTTTGTCGTCGATCAGCAAAGCCGTGCAAACCATGGGCTCCATGGTGGCGTGCGCCAGATAAGGTGTGTAGTAATCTGCCTCTATCACTTTGGATGCTGCTTGCAAGGCGGCGAGGGTGTCGCCGTCGTTGCGGGAAGTCGCAACCTCTGTTTGTGTCAGACCGTCACGGTAATACTGCATCAGACCGGCGCTGTTGACGCCGCCGTTCTTGCCGTTGTCCCAATCAATCGCGACATCGCGCAAAGCTTCCTTGGCACGCCACCAGTTGTCGGCCACCACGGCCACAAATTCGCCCAGGTTGATGACTTTGACGATGCCGCGCCGGTTGTCCACTTTGCTGCTGTCTACCGATTTGGCGGTGCCGCCGAACACCGGCGACTGAGCGATGGCCGCATGCAACATGCCAGGCAATTGCACATCCACACCGAAGCGGATCTTGCCGGTGACGATGTCGGTGATGTCTACGCGCGGCAGCGGCTTGCCTGCCAGCGTCCAGGTTTTCGGGTCTTTGAGCGGAATGTCTTTGGGTGGTGTCAGCTTGGCTGCCTCGGCTGCCAATTGGCCGTAACTGAGTTTTTTGTGGCTAGGGTTGTGCAACACATGTCCTAGAACGGCCTTGCATTCGCCTACCGGCACGCTCCAGCGTTGCGCGGCGGCCTCAATCAGCATGATGCGGGCGGCGGCACCGGCTTTGCGCAAATAGTCTTGCGACATGCGTATGGTGCGACTGCCGACACTGGCCATGTCGCCGTAGGCGCGCTTGCGGCTCAGATTTTCATGCGCAGGCACATCGACCACACGCACTTTTTGCCAATCGGCTTCCAGTTCTTCGGCGATCAACATGGGTGCCGAGGTGCGGCTGCCTTGGCCCATTTCGGTGCGCGCATAGCGTATGACGATGGACTCGTCGCTGTGTATCTCTATCCAAGCGTTGACTTCTGTTTGATCGGCGGCCATGGCGGCATCCGGCCAGACAAAGCCCAGACTGAGCGCGGCAGTAGCGCTGCTGACTTGTAAAAACCGGCGGCGGTTGAGTGCAGTGGTGTTCATGATTTACCTCCGGCTTGACGCGCTGCGGCGTGAATGGCGGTGCGCATGCGTGCATAGGTGCCGCAGCGGCAGATGTTGGTCATGGCCGCGTCTATGTCCTGGTCGCTGGGTTGGGGTTTTTTCTTCAGTAAAGCCACGGCCGCCAGTATCTGGCCGCCCTGGCAATAGCCACATTGCGGCACTTGGTGGTCAATCCAGGCTTGTTGCACCGCGTGCAGTTTTCCTTTGTCGGCCAGGCCTTCAATACTGATCACCTGTTGGCCGTCGGCAGAGGACACCGGGTAGCTGCAAGAGCGCACCGGTTCGCCGTTGAGCAGCACGGTGCAAGAGCCACATTGGGCGATGCCGCAGCCGTATTTTGGACCTTTGATGTCGAGTTCATCCCGCAAAGCCCACAGCAGTGGCATTTCAGGTTCTACATCCAAAGTGTGGTTTTGACCATTGACATTGAGTTTCATCGTTTGGCTTTCTTAAAAGAGATAACGCTTGAGGGCATCGGCGCAAACCGCCACGCCGGTATGTGCTTCGCGCATGACACGACCCATGGTGATGAAGCCGTGTATCTGACGTTCAAAGCAAATGTATTCAGCGCTGCCGCCGGCCGCAGACAAAGCATCTGCGTACAAGCGGCCTTCGTCGCGCAAAGGATCAAAGCCTGCGGTCAGCACAAGAGCGGGCGGCAGGTCCGCATGCGAATCGGCTTTCAGCGGCGACGCGCGCCAGTCGTGCGCGAGGTCTCGCGACGGCAGGTAATGGTCCATAAACCAATCCATCACCTCTGCGGTGAGGGCATAGCCTTCACCGTTGTCCCGGTAGCTTTGCGTGTCCGGGTACATCAGCGTGGCCGGGTAAATCAGCAATTGAAACGCAGGCTGGTGCTTGCCGCCGCGGGCTCCCAGACACACGGTGGCAGCCAGGTTGCCGCCGGCGCTGTCGCCGCCTACCGCGATGCGTTTGGCATCCACATGCAAGCTAAGCGCATTTGCCGCCACCCACTGGAAAGCCGCTTGTGCATCGTCGTAAGCCGCCGGGAACACATGTTCAGGCGCAAGACGGTAATCCACCGAGAACACGGCGCAACCACTGGCCTGGCACAACTGGCGGCACAGCACGTCGTGGGTGTCTACATCGCCTATGACCCAGCCGCCGCCGTGGTAGTAGACCAGTGCAGGAAGCACAGCGGAGCCACTCACACCATCGGGGCGTAACTCGCGGATTTTGAGATTGACGCCGTTCAAAAGCACCACATGATCGAGGCAATGCGAAACAGCGGGTGGGTCCGGCTGAGTAAAGCCTTTGCGCATCAAATAAGCTTGGCGTGCTTCCACCGGTGTTTGTGCATTAAAGGCTGGAATGCCGCGTTCAACCATCAGTTGCAGCAGTATTTTGGCTTGCGGGTCTAGCATGGTGTGGTCCGTTGGGGTATCAAAAAAATCAAGCAGCTTGTGCTACCGGTGTGTAGGCATCGGCGTGTTGTTGCAGCCATTGTTGTGACAACTGGTCCGGGTGTTGAGAGGGGTGAAAGCCGGGTTTGAAGTAATCGCACCACAGGCCGAAACTTTCCCGGAACAAGCCACCTTTGGCGAACAAATGCCGCCATGCGCTGGACCAGGTGGAGAGCTTAAACAAGCTGCCGTCGTGCCACAGGTTGTTGATGGTCTGGCGCAGCAAGTCAGTCAGGAAAAACCAGGTGACGCGGCGCATCCAGCGCAGCCGCCATTCTTCGTTACCCCCCATAGCTTGGTACATATCAAACGCGGTACAGCGGTGTTCAGACTCTTCGCTCGCATGCCATAACCAAAGGGTTTTGAGTCGGGGCTCAGCGTTATTGAAAAACCATTCATTGGACAGCAACCAATCCGCAAAAACCGCGGTGTAATGTTCGTTTGCCGCAGTTGCAGCAACCGAGTGACGGATATCCATTTCTTGAAGGATGGCAATCCGCTTTAGCGCGCGCTGCTCCCAATGATTGACCATGCCTTGGTCGGTCAAATGTCGGTTGTACAAAGCGTGCAGACGCCGGTGCGTGGCTTCCTGGCCGATAAAACCCTTGACCTCTTCCTTGAACAAGGCTTGTTGATCAGCAGGCAGTTGCTTGAGTCCGTCACGCACGCTGTCTAGGAAAAATTGTTCGCCTGCGGGAAAGCTCAACGACAAAGCATTCATAAATGCGGATGTGAACGCATCGCCATTCCATCGAAGCGGAAAAGGCTGGGTCAGGTCAATCAACAATTGGCGGATAGCGAGTTGACTCATGGTGTTCATCCGGGCGGGAGTTGACATGGGCCGGTGACAAAAAACTTCAATTTCTTGCCATACCTTTGAACATCTTTGATGGCTTTGATATTCACCGGCTCACGGTTGATTTTGATTTCTGATTCTTCCATGGTTTGCAGGTTTTTTCGTTTGACCCACATGCTGGTTTTGGAGGTCAAGTCCGTGCCTTCAAACTCAGGGGTTCTGAGGGTGTTGACAAAAAAATTGTAAAGCTTGGGACCGTCTATGCGAATGTACAAATGGTCGCCGATGGAGGTGATGTCTACCTTGACCTGGACCGGCTCGACCGTGATTTTGTCCATCTCAGGAAATGAGCCTTGCAAATCGCATGTCAATGTGTAGGCAAGTGCTGATTGGCTTAACAATAAAAAAACAGCCAAACACTGAAACGCGTGACGGATAAATGGCCGCACTGGTGACGCTATGGAGAACAACAATTGCATAACTGCCTTTCAATAGCCTGATCATCGCATGATGGCCCGGCAAGGGTACTTGTTGACGGCCAAGTCAGGCTCGGGCTGTTGGTTATTATTAGTTATCCGTATTTCATTGATTTCAAAGGGGCTTGCCGTGGCTGTTATTCAAAAAACTTATCAACTGTTACCGCTGGCACTGGTGGCGGCATCTGCTGTCTGGCCTTGGGCCGTAGCAGCTTTTGACGCAGGCAAGATGGAAGACTTTAAAACCACCAATGTCTGCAAATACTGCGACCTGACAGATGCACCGTTGGGCGGTCGCGATATGCGCGGTGCAGATTTTCAAAACGCCAATTTGTCTGGCGCGGTGCTGGCCAAGGCCAATCTGGGCGAGCGCCCGATGGAAAAACGCACGCTGGTCACCAATTTCGAAGACGCGAATCTGCGCCGCACCGATTTAAGCGGTGCCAACCTGCACCTTGCCAACTTCACCAACTCTTATTTGCGTGAAGCCAACTTAACCGGTGCCGACCTCGGCGATGCAGTGCTGCTGAATGCAAACATGAAAGGCGCCGTGCTGGCAGGCGCTAATTTGAAAGGCGCAAAGATGGACGGCGCCAAACTCGATGATGCCAAATTCTGCAAAACCGTCATGCCAGACGGCGCGGTGAATGACAGCGGGTGTTGATGTTTTACTGATCGTCTTCACCGGGCATGGCCGCTTCGCGCAGCTTGACCGGTTTGGCTTTTGATTTGCGAAAGCGGATATTGAGCAACTCGACACCAAAAGAGAAGGCCATCGCAAAGTAAATATAGCCCTTGGGTACATGGTGTCCGAAACCTTCGGCAACCAGCGCCACGCCGACCACCACCAGAAAACTCAGCGCTAGCATTTTGATGGACGGGTGAGCCTCGACGAATTCACCTATAGAGCGGGCAAACAACATCATCAAACCCAGAGAAATGACCACGGCGGCGATCATGATGCGCACGTCGTCGACCATGCCGACAGCGGTGATGATCGAGTCTAGCGAGAACACCAAATCAATGATGATGATCTGGACGATGGTGGCGGCCAGATTGACCTTGGGCTTGACGTTGGCGGCGTGGTCTTCGTCCTCGCCTTCCAGCGATTGGTGAATTTCTGCGGTGCTTTTCCAGATCAAAAACAGACCGCCAGCCAGCAATATCAGGTCTCGACCTGAAAAAGCCTGATCCATCACGCTGAATAACGGTTCAACCAAGCCGATGATGTAAGACAGCAGCAGCAGCAACGCAATGCGCAAAAACATGGCCATGAACAAACCGATGCGCCTGGCGGTTTCCTGTTTGTCGCGAGGCAGCTTGCTGACCAGAATGGAAATGAAAATAATATTGTCTATGCCCAACACCAGTTCAAGCAAGGTCAAGGTGGCCAAGGCCATCCACATGTGCGGGTCTGTAAGTAGTTCCATGTTGTGTCTTATTTAAAATTCAAAAAGAGCCAATGTAGCCCATTATGTTGCGACTTGATTTTTACAGAGTTGATGGGTTGCTGTTGGCATGTTGCTGCAATCGACGCCGTCGCAGGCGCAGCCATACAGCACGTATGGCTTGCATGCTGAGCCAGATCACCCAACCGGAGAACACCACGTCGCTCAAAAAATGGCCGCCTTGCATGATGCGCGCTGCACCAAAGAAGCTGCCGGCCGCCACGCCCGCCAGCAACCAAGCTTGACGCCGTCTGCGCCAACCCCACATGCCCCAAGCCATCCAGACAAAGCCGCCAGCTGCGTGGCCGCTGACAAACGAGCAATTAAGTTCGCACAGCGGGCGGTAATGAAAGGCCGGCACAAAATCCTGTTCGCCGGTGAAGACATGCGTTTGATAAGGATGCGGTCGACCGAAATGATCCTTCAGCACCCAATCAACCATGAAGCCTAGGCCTATGCAGACCACCAACAGCCAGGCGCACATGCTTCTGCGCGTACGCAGCCCGGGCCAGCCCGGACGTATCCATTGCAGCAACAAGGCCAATAACATCAGTAGCCCCAGTGACTGATTGATCGCAGGTGTATCGTCGTAAACCCATTTGACCCAAGGTACTGCATTGGCAGGGAATTCCTGATTCACCGGATCAAAAAAAGACCGGGTGACGATCAGATCGAGTTCGGGCCAGACCAGAAAAAGCAGCACACAGGCAAGCAACAGCAGCCAGGCCGGCATTAAACGGCGATGGCGTGCTTTCATGATGGCTGGCGGCGAATGAACGACAGCCTGGACATGGCACCTGCTATGCCCACCGTGGCGATCAGGTCAAACGCCAGGCGCTCGGCTGCGGTGGCGGTAGTCGCTGTCAGCAAATAGCCGGCCAGCACGCATTCGGTCAACAGCAGGCTCCACTGTGCCGGTCTTCTTTGTAAATACGGTTGCCAGGCTTGCAAGGCTTCCCAGCGCTGGGCCAGCAAGGCCACCCCCAGACCCAAACCGGCACCGGCCAGCACATCGGCCGGCCAGTGCGCACCGACCATGACGCGCGATAGCGCAACCAGCACCGCCAGCAACACCAGCAGTACGGCCAACGGCAAGTGGCGGGCTTTAAAGGAGAAGCATAGAAAAATCACGCCTATGGCAGCAAAAGCCGTGAGGCTGTGGCCAGAGGGCATGGAGTTAGCCCCGCTCGGGGGTTGGCCTATGCTGTTCAGCAGATCAGCCTGCATCACACCCAGCGGGCGCGGCGAGGACACCCAGGATTTGAGCAACGGCGACAGGAGGGAGCCGAGCAAAAAGATTTTCAGACTGAGCGCATTGCCGTTCTGGCTGAAACGGGTGATCACAAGCAACAGCAGCAGGGCCGCACCTCCATCGCCGAATTGGGTGATGAATGACCAAAAGTCATCCAAGCCGGGTGTCAGATGGTTCAGCCACAGCATGGCTTGCAGATTCATGGGCGAGAGGAACAATACCAAACCGCCGAGCATCAAAGTAACGGAAAAAATAAGAAGAAGAGTCAGACGGGGCTTGTCCGGTGCAGGTATAGGCTGGAACATCAACAAGATTGTAAGCAGAGGCCATAACCGTAAGTCTGCATTGGTTATAGTCGCCCTTAACCGAGAAAGTGCTTCCATGCCTATGTCCAAGAAGAAAATCCTCCAGCATCTGGAATCAGAAATATTTTGCAAGCTCGGTGTGTCGCCGATACATGGCATAGGGGTGTTTGCGGTGCGGCCTATTCCCAAAGGCATTAACCCTTTAAAAAGTTATTTGCGGTTCAAGGAAATTGACATCGATAAAAAAGACATTAAAAACCTGCCCAAGGGTGTGCGCAGTCAGATAGATATGTTTTGCTTTTACGATAGAAAATCCGTCAGCATCCCGAGCATTGGCTTGAATTCATTTGACCTGGCGGTATACCTCAACCATTCCAAGCAACCCAATTTGCGCTTCAAGAAAAACGGTGCGCTGGAAAGCCTATCTCATATTGCCGAAGGTGACGAACTGTTTATCGATTACGACATCAGCTTCGGCGAAAAGCATTATTTCTGATCAACCGGCCATTGCCAGGGCACTGTGCTCGTTGACGCTCAGGTGATCCACCGGCTGGTGGCGATAGACCTGGTTCAATTCATGCGGTTTGAAATCGGTGATCAGCGGTGACGTCGGGTCAGTGGCCAGCGGATGGTCCGGGTCAATCAGGGCCAGCGCATAAATAGGCTCAAAGTCGGTGACGAACAAGGCTTTGTAGCCGTAGTCGTCCACCGGGCCTAAGTTGTAATAACGCAAACCGTTTTTTTGTGCCCAGCGGCAAGCCTGCAAACAGGCGTAGATGCCGGGTGAGCGATTTTTATAATCCCGGTTCCATTGGCAAAAGCTGCCGTACAACTGGTTGTACTGAGGCAGCAAAATAGACACATCGGTCAGCACCAGTTCACCCTCGGGGCTGTGTACGCGCAATACCAGCACGTCTAAATTGCGCACGTAGTCGACAAAACCTTCGACTTCGCGGTCATCGATATAGTAGTTGGCGAAATGTTCTCCGCCCATCTCAAACATGTCTTCCACAGTCAGGTGTGAGCCCGGTATGACTTCTTCGGAGTAGACAAAATTTTTGTATTGCTTGTCGTATTCACGAAATTTGCGTTCGCGACGCGGTTCAATCCAAAAGTCTTCGTCCATGGTGTTGACCAGGCCGTATTTGTCATTGATAGGTACGCCAAAGGGACTGTCCGGTGGCAACGCGTAAACCACAAAAGGTCGCGGAGCAGCGTCCAGCATTTCCAGGGTCACATTGATATAGGGGCACAGAGCGTCCCAGCGAGTGGTGTAGTAAAGAATGTCGTTGTGCTCACTTTCAACCAGCAGGTTGTCTTCAGTCCAGCTCTGGTTTCCGACTTCGTGAACCTTGGGGGCGGCGGGAAACTGTTGCGCAGGTTTGAATTGGTAAAGCATGCCATTCATGTTGTTGCCTTTATATATTGGATTTTTTTTTGAATTGTTTTGTTGTCGAATGTAACGCAGGAATCTTTTTCAGATCGAAATAAGTGACGTCAACCGCGTGGTTCTTTTTCAAGAACTTAGGATCGGTTTGCTCCAGTTGCAAAATAGTCTGGTGCATGCGTGACAAATGCTCTGAGGCATCGCTGTTTGCGTCTTTCAAACCGATCATGTAATCGTCCATCAGCGGACAGTCGGTGTCGAAATAAAAACTTTTGTTAATGGGGTTGTAACTGAGAGGGTAAAGACTGCAACCGAATGGCTTCTCTATGCCCATGGTGCAGCCTTGGGGGCCTAAGTGATCGCAGCGCGTCTCTATGCAAACCGAGCCTAATTTTTTCTCTTCGTTGCTGGTCAGCGTAATGTCCAGAGGCGGGTAACCCGACTCGACGTTGCAACATCGTTGGCATTCGGCGCAGTGGTCAAACAACACGCACATACTCCATCAGGGGTAAATCGTGTAGCTTGTCATGCGCCGCAAAAAAACGTAGGTGTGTCATCTAGCGTGGCAAAGGGTTGAAGAATTATTAACTTTTTGTCATATTGAGTCAAGAAATGATTAATTTACTAAATTTCACTTTTTCGAGAATTTGTAAATCAACGACATCAAACGTTATTCAACAACCATTCAATAGCACTTTGCTGGCGAACTTAATGTTTTGCTTCAACTGTGCTGATTTGCACAACATCACCTTGTGCCACACCATCGGGAGGATTTTCAATGACTTTGTCGCTTGCCTGTATGCCGGACAGGATTTCAACCTTGTTGCCGTGGTCGCGCGCAATGACTATGGGTTTGAGTTCAACTTTGTTTTGAGCGTTGACGATAGCTACAGTGATGCCTGCTTTGGAGAAGATCAATGCACTCGGTGGCAGCGTGAAGCGATCGGCTGCGGGGTCTATGTCAAAGCTGACGCTGGCAAAGCCGCCCGACAGGAAATCATTCTTGGAGTTTTCTGCGGCTAATTGCACCAGCATGCTGCCGGAACTGGTATTGATAGCCTGCGACATATTGACTACCGAGGCAGTGAACACCTTGCCGGGTTGACTAGGCAGCGTGAACTTGGCCTTGCTGCCCTGGCGAATGGATGACACCTGATTTTGCGGAATGCTGACATACAAACGCAGGCGTTTGGTATTCGTGACGACAAATAGCTCTCTGCCGGGGTCACTCACGGTGTTTATCAAGGCACCGACTTCAGTATTGCGCGCAGTAACTACGCCATCGAACGGGGACACGATGCGGGCAAAGTTTTTCATCGACAGTAAGCGATTGACATTGGCTTGTGAAGCATTCACCGCTGCCAATTTGGCGTTGTAATCGCCGACTTTTTCTTCAACCGCCTGGGACGAGACGAAATTGGCAGCCTCCAGAGATTTCCAGCGCTTGGCGGTGTTCTCAGATAAAGCCGCATTGGCCTGAGTGGTGGCCAATTCGGCTTTGGCTTGCAGGATTTGCTGATCCAGATCCGGCGTGTCTATTTCGGCCAACAACTGACCGGCTTTGACCGGCGTGCCTATTTCAGTTTTCCAGCTTTTCAAGTAGCCGCTGACTCGTGCGTAAATTGGTGCGCGCGGAGCTTCGAAGCGACCGGGCAAAGACAACAAGCCGGCTTCAGTGGCAGGTATCGGTGAAATCACGCTCACCACTGTCAGGGCCTGCTTTTCGGTATTGGCTTTCAATTGGGCGGCGTCAGTGGAACGTACATGCAGTCCATTGATCACAATGCCAGCGGTTACCAGGGCGAAAACAACGGCAGCGGTCCAAGCATAACCACGGGAAATACGATGGGTAGAAAAATCAGACATGACGAACTCCAGGGGAAAGCGGTGCAATTTTGGAAGGACGGTGACGCGAATGCACCATACTGAATAACAGAGGAACCAGAATAAGGGTGGCCACTGTGGCAAAGGACAGGCCGCCGATGACTGCGCGGCCCAGCGGGGCATTTTGCTCGCCGCCCTCGCCCAAGCCCAGGGACATGGGAATCATGCCGATGATCATGGCCAGTGCGGTCATCAACACCGGCCTGAAACGCACAAAACCGGCGTCCAGCGCGGCGGCCACAGGGTCGCCGAGTTCATCCAGCCGCTCACGCGCAAAACTGATGACGAGCACGCTGTTGGCTGTGGCCACACCCATGCACATGATGGCGCCGGTGAGTGCGGGCACAGACAAGGTGGTGCGGGTGGTGAACAACATCCAGACGATGCCGGCGATGGCCGCAGGTAGCGCACTGATGATGACGAAGGGGTCTCGCCAGGATTGGAAATTGACCACAATCAAAAAGTAAATCAGCGCAATCGCGCCGACCAGTCCCCACAGCAAACCGGAAAAAGCTTTTTCCATGGTGCGGACCTGGCCCAGCAGTACGACTTTGCTGCCCTTGGGCAAAGCCGCTTCGGTGTCAGCAATGGCTTTGCGGACTTCAGATGCCACGCTGGCCAGGTCGGTGTCCTGAGATGTGGCGTGTATTTGCACCATCGATTGAATATCATATTGGCTGACCAAATTGTTTTTAGTGGTGCGTTTGAATTCGGCTACAGAACCCAGTACCTGCTGACCGCTGCCTGAAATAATGGGCAGGTTGGCCAGCTCATCCAGCGAGTCTAGGTTGTACTGCGGGGTTTGCATGACAACGCTGTAAGAGACACCATTGGCGGGATTGAGCCAGTAAGTGGGAGCCACCTGGCTGCTGCCTGCCAGATTGACCACCAGGTTATTGGTCACATCCCTGGGGGTGATGCCCATGTCCAGGGCTTGTGAGCGATCCATGTTGACTTCAAACACCGGACTTCTGGCGGATTGCTGTATGCGCACATCGGCGATGCCGGGAATCTGCCGGATCTTCTTCAGCAAAGTGTTGGCGTAATCAAAGTTAGCGCTCAGGTTGGCACCGCGAATTTGAATGTCAATGGGTGCAGGTGCGCCGAAATTCAGAATCTGGCTGACGATATCGGCCGGCGGGAAGTAAAAAGTCGTGTCGGGAAAGGCCTCCGGGAGTGTTTTACGTAATTCTCGTACATAGTCGGCGGTGGGCGCATGCCCCTTGCGAAGGGCAATTTGTATATCGCCGTCCATGGTGCCGATCACGCCGGTATTGTTGTAAATCGTATTGATCCAACTTGGCGGCAGGCCGATGTTGTCAACCAGCGTGACGATCTCTTCCGATGGAATGACTTTTTGTATGGCTTTTTCAATGTGAGCAAAACGTGCAGCCGTTTCCTCCACCCGGGTGCCTATCGGCACGCGCACGTGTAAGAGGATTTGCCCGCCATCAACGTCCGGAAAGAAGTTGCTGCCCAGGTAAGGCACCAGCGCAAAGGATGCCACAACAAAGCTCATGAAACCAATGACGATAGGCCAGCGGGTTTGCAGGCAAACCCCCAACAGATTTTTATAGCTGTCCCGAATGCTTTCAAAACGGGCTTCAAACCAGCGTTGAAACTTGACAATTGGATTGCGGGTGCGCGGTTGGCCGAAACTGCCGTGCATGTCGGTGTGGGCAGCATGGGGTTTGAGCAGGTAATTGGCCATGGTCGGCACCAGGGTGCGCGACAGAAAGAACGACCAGGCCATGGCCAGCATGACGGCCAGTGCCAATGGCACAAACAGAAAACGCGACACGCCTTCCAAAAAGAACATGGGTACAAACACAATACAAATACAGAGCAAGGACACAAAAGCGGGGGCGATGATCTGGGCGGCACCGTCAAGAATGGCGGTTTCCACGTCTTTGCCTTGCTCAAGGTGCCAATTGATACTTTCAATGGTGACGGTCGCATCGTCAACCAGAATACCGACGGCCAGTGCCAGGCCGCCCAGCGTCATGATGTTGAGGGTTTCTCCCAGTGCATACAAACCGAGGATGGCACCCATGATGGATAAAGGGATAGACACAGCCACAATCAAGGTCGAGCGCCAACTGCCTAGGAACAGAAAAATCATGATGCTGGTGAGCGCTGCAGCAATCATGGCTTCGACTGCAACACCCTTGATGGCGGCCCGAACAAACAGTGACTGGTCGTTGATAGGTTGCACTGTCAGGTTAGGCGGCAGGGTGGCCTTCATTCCATCTAGTTTTTCACGTATGCCGTCAACAATCGACAGGGTAGAAGTGGATCCGTTCTTCAGCACGGACATCAGCACCGACCGATTGCCGTTGACGTGAACAATATTGGTCTGCGGTGAATTGCCGTCATGCACATTAGCAACATCGCGCACATAGACCATTGAACCGTTGACTGATTTGACCGGCAGGTCGGCCATGTCCTTGATATTGACAACCGCGTTGTTCAGGTTGATGGAGTATTCCAGCGAGTCGATTTTTTGCGTGCCGACTGGAATGATGATGTTTTGTGTTGCCAGTGCATTCGCCACATCCTGTGCACTCAAACCCAGCGATTGCAATTCGGGCAGTTTCAGGTCAACCTGTACCAGACGCATCTTGCCGCCGTAGGGAAAAGGAATGGCGGCTCCCGGGACTGTGACTAACGGTGTGCGCACCAGGTTCAAGCCGTAGTCGGCCAGATTCTGTTCTGACAAACCTTTGCCAGCCAAGGCCAATTGCAGAATCGGCACCGTTGAGGCGTTGTAGTTGACGATCAGCGGCGGCAGTGCGCCCGGTGGCATTTGCCTGAGCATGGTCTGAGAAATGGCCGTCACCTGGGCATTGGCGGTTGCTATGTTCACACCGGGGTGAAAGAAAATTTTGACAATACCTAGGCCGTTATAAGAATTCGCCTCCAGGTGTTCAATGTCATTGACCGTGGTGGTCAGCACGCGTTGATACAAAGTGCTCATGCGACCGGCCATTTGGTCTGGCGGCAAACCTGTATAGGCCCAGGCCACGGCGATCACGGGGATGCGGATTTCAGGAAAAATGTCTGTAGGTGTTCTGAGGGCTGCCAGCGGGCCCATGATCAACAGCAGCAAGGCCATCACGACAAACGTATACGGGCGCTTAAGCGCCAGACCTACAACATTGAACGACATCGCTGACTTTCTTTTTTATGCAACAAGCAGTCTCGGCTTCTTGTCGGTGAAAGGATTTTTTGATCCTCTGATTATCAACATATTCGGAAGCGATTTTGAAACAAACTGAGGCTACCGGTCAATCGACCATCAGCGAGTTGCATATGCTCTTGCAAGTGTGTCTCGCTGGGGACAGACAGTGCGGCATACATTTTTGTGCAAACGGTTCGTGCAGCCTGCCCGGGCCAGTCGGCGGGCAACAGCTTTTGCGGCAAGGCGGGGTCGCGCAGCAGCAGGCGTCGGTAGTCATGAATAAGTAACAGACGCAGCAAAAAAGCTTTTTCGTTTTGAATATGGTCTTTGCATGTTTTTTTAACGGGCCATTCATCCACCAAAGGTTGGTAGGTTTTGACAAACTGACGGTAGCTGTGGGCCAGTTGCGCCAAGTCCCATGACAGCGTAGCCACCTGTTGATCGCTGAAGCCAGCGCCGTTCAACAGACTGTCGCCCGCCAGCGGCCAGATATGTTTTTGCAAATGCCCCAGACCTTCGCCTTGCAGCAAGGACAAGGCCACTTGCAAATCTGCACCCGGGTGGACAAACACCTGGTTTTGCCACATACCGAAGCCCTGCCAGACCAAGGCTTTGCGCAATCGCTCCTTGTCCTTTTTGGCCATGGTGTTTGCCGCCAGCAACAAACGCCAGCGCTCATCCCAGAGCGGGGACTGGCTGGCGTAAATGGCTTTGGAGGCCTCTTCAATGCGCTTGATGCCGCTGGTACTCAATGCGTAGTCGGTGCGTCTGCCCTGGGTTTGTGTGACCAGCCAGTCTTCTTTGACCAGGCGGTAAATGGCGGTGCGTATCAATCGCTCGTTGACTTGCAGAGGAGCCAGCAAGCGGATCAGACAACCCAGCCAAATGACGCCGCCGCGCGGATAAATGGCGTCGCCGAACATGGAAATGATGAGCGAACCGGCTTGCATGCGGTCCTGGCGGCAAAAGCGCTGTAATCGTTTATCGGTTAACTCTGTCATGGGTCATAGGGGTGAAAGCCGCGGGAGGTAAGCGGCATGTTCTCATGAAATGATACAAAATAAATGAAATTTGACTGTTTTTATGTATCAGTTATGATGCGCCCACCTACCACGAGGTGAAGCATGTACACACAGTCATTCAATGTGCCCGATGGCCCGGTGGCACCGGCCGCCAGCCGCGATATCAAACCGGTGTTGTCAGCCCATGAGCAGCAGGTGCTGGTCAAAGCGCAAATGCGTTTTGACGAGGTGATTGATGCCGACGGCAAGATTGAACCCAAAGACTGGATGCCCGAGGCTTACCGCAAAACCCTGGTGCGCCAGATCAGCCAGCATGCACACAGCGAAATTGTCGGCATGCTCCCCGAAGGCAACTGGATCAGCCGCGCGCCCAGCTTGAAGCGCAAAGCCATCCTTATTGCCAAGGTGCAGGACGAAGGTGGTCACGGTTTGTATTTGTACAGTGCCGCAGAAACCCTGGGCACCAGCCGTGACCAGATGTTGGATGCGCTGCACACCGGCCGTGCCAAATACAGTTCTATCTTTAACTACCCCACACTCACCTGGGCCGATGTCGGCGTCATCGGCTGGCTGGTGGATGGTGCAGCCATCATGAACCAGATACCTTTGTGCCGTTGCAGTTACGGCCCTTACGCCCGCGCCATGGTTCGTATTTGCAAAGAAGAATCCTTTCACCAGCGCCAGGGCTTTGAGTCTTTGATGGTGATGATGAAAGGCAACGACGAACAGAAAGCCATGGTGCAGGACGCGGTTAACCGCTGGTGGTGGAAATGCCTGGCCATGTTCGGCCCGCCTGACGCTGACAGCACCAACAGCAACCAAGGCATGCGCTGGGGCATCAAGCGCGTCAGCAATGACGATTTGCGACAAAAGTTTGTCGACGCCACCGTCCCACAAGCGGCGGTGCTGGGCGTCACCTTGCCGGACCCGGATTTAAAGTGGAACGAGGTGCGCGGTCACCATGATTACGGCCAGATAGACTGGGACGAATTCTGGGCCACGGTCAACGGCAACGGCCCGTGCAACAAAGAACGCTTGGCCACACGCGTCAAAGCGCATGAAGACGGCCAGTGGGTGCGCGACGCAGCCATGGTCTACGCCAGCAAACAAAGCAAGCGCCAACAACAACAGGAGGCCGCATGAGCACTTCTGCATCCATAGCCAAGGAATGGCCTTTGTGGGAAGTGTTTGTGCGCAGCAAACAAGGCATTGAGCACAAGCACTGCGGCAGTTTGCATGCCGCCGACGCGCAGCAGGCATTGCACATGGCGCGCGATGTGTACACCCGCCGACAGGAGGGCGTGAGCATCTGGGTCATACCGTCTGCGGCCATCACTGCCAGCGATCCCAGCGACAAGGAAACGATGTTCGAACCCGCCAAAGACAAGGTCTACCGCCATCCCACGTTTTTTGTCATCCCCGATGAAGTGGGGCACATGTGAACAGCTTGTCTGAGTTTGTGCTGCATCTGGCCGACAACGCGCTGATACTGGGACAGCGCAACGCCGAATGGTGCGGCCACGGGCCGATATTGGAAGAAGACCTGGCCTTAGCCAATAACTCGCTCGATTTGATCGGGCAGGCCAGATTGCTTTACCAGCACGTGGCTCAGTTGCGTAGTGACGGCAGCACCGAAGATTCGCTGGCTTATTTCCGCGATCAGCAGGACTTTCTCAATTTCACCTTGCTTGAATTGCCTCACACCACGGCGCTGGCGCCGTCTGCACGCGCAGAACGCGACTACGCAGTCACCATTGCCCGCAATTTTTTGTTCAGCGCCTATATGTTGCCGGTATGGGAGCAATTGAAAAGCCATGCTGATGCACAACTCGCTGCTATTGCCGCCAAGTCATTGAAAGAAGTCCGCTACCACTTGCAACACGCCGCCGACTGGCTGGTGCGCTTTGGTGACGGCACCGAAGAATCGCACCGCAGAGCCCAGGCAGCGATTGATTTTTTAATGCCTTACACACAAGAATTCTGGAGCGAATGGCCGGCGACTCAAGCCGTTTTCGGCGATACAGCAGCTTTGCATTCTGCTTGGCAAACCACGGTCCATGAAGTGCTGACACAAGCCGGGTTGCAACTGCCGCCAGGCGGCGGCTATGTCACACAGGGCCGGGCCGGCATTCATTCTGAACACATGTCGTATTTGCTGGCCGAGATGCAAAGCCTGGCCAGACAACATCCGGGTGCCACGTGGTGAGCCTCGCAGTGCCAGAGGCATCATTTCTCGAGGCTTTGCCTGACGGGCCTTTGGATTTGCCAATGCCAGCGCATGCAGATTTCGCTGTCTGGCAATTGCTGGAGTCTGTCTGCGACCCGGAGATACCGGTGTTGTCGCTGCGCGAAATCGGCGTATTGCGTGCGGTGAAACGCCAGCCGCAAGGCTTGCAAATCGTCATCACGCCAACCTACAACGGTTGCCCGGCCATGGAACACATGCAAGACGATGTGCTTCATTGTTTGCAACAGGCCGGGCTTCAGGCCAGTGTGATCACGCGTTTGTCACCGGCCTGGTCCAGCGACTGGATCACCGGTGAAGCCAAAGCCAAGTTGCTGGCCTATGGCATTGCGCCGCCGCACAGTAAACCGGCAGACGACGGGCAAAGCCGCATCCGTCTGGTGCAAAAACGCTTGCCTGTGCAAGTCGCCTGTCCTCAATGCGGTTCAGTCGAGACCACAGAAACATCGCATTTCGGCTCTACTGCTTGCAAGGCCATGTACAAATGTCTGGCATGCATGGAGCCGTTCGACTATTTCAAACCTTATTGATAAAGCCGCCTGATGTCTGACCGATTAAGTTTCCATGAGTTGCGCATTGCGCGCCTGCGGCCTGAGGCCGGTGGTTCGGTGGCTGTCACTTTGGTGGTTCCAACTGCGTTGCAATCCTTGTTCGCATTTCAACCCGGTCAGTACCTGAGCTTGAAAGCTTTCGTTGACGGCAAAGAATTGCGCCGCAGTTATTCCATTTGCAGCAGTCGCAGTCGCCTGGACTTGCACAAGGAAATAGAAATAGGCATACGTGCTGTTGAAGGCGGTATTTTTTCCAATCATGCGGTCAAGCATTTGAATGAAGGTGACATGCTGTCTGTGATGCCGCCGCTTGGCAATTTTGTGATGCAACAACCCGCGGCCAGACACCGTGTTGGCTTTGCCTGCGGCTCGGGCATCACGCCCTTGTTGTCCATCATGAGCAGCAGCCTGGAGCAACAAGCGGATTCGCATTTCACGCTGGTCTACGGCAACCGCAACATGGCCTCGGTCATGTTCAACGAAGCCTTGCAAGATTTGAAAGACCGCTATACCGGTCGCGTCACCTTGGTGCATGTCTTGTCGCGTCAGGCGCAGGAAATAGATTTGCTGCAAGGGCGTTTGGACACTGCCAAAGTCACGGCTTTGCTGCAAACGGTATTGCCGCCGCACAGTCTGGAGGAAGTGTTTGTCTGCGGCCCGGTGGGCATGATGGATGACACTTGCCGCGCATTGTTGCAAGCCGGTGTAGCGGCAGAACGAATACACAGTGAGCGCTTTGCTTCGGCTGATCAACCAGAGCGCTCAGCGTCGCCTGCGGGTTCCACTGAAGCACAGCATGACGCAGCTGCCACTGTGGCTCTGACCTTGATTCTGGACGGCAAGCAACACAAATTGCGCATGACGCCTGAGCAAAAAATTCTTGATGTCGGCTTGGCTGCCGGTTTGGATCTGCCCTATTCGTGCCGTGGTGGTGTGTGCTGTACCTGCCGCGCCAAAGTGATGCAAGGCAGTGTGGCCATGGAAAAAAACTTCACGCTGGAAGACTGGGAAACCAGGCAAGGCTTTGTGCTGTCCTGCCAGTCGCGGCCCACCAGTGATGCAGTCACTTTGAGTTACGACGAGCGCTGAATTGAATACCCCTGAGCCACGGGTGCATTGACGCAGCACAGGCGCACAGCCCCGGGCTGGATTAATATGCCATTAACGAATCAGGGTGACGTGCATGTGGCTGCGGGTATTTCTCATTTCATTGTTCTGCCTGTGTACAACATCGCAGGCCCAAGACCTGCCCAGGCTGCACAGCTGGACGCTAGAGCATCCAAACTGGAAAGAGGAAAAAGCCGAACTCGCCTATGTGGCCAGCCGCTGCGCCACCATGTTCGAGACCATAGGCAATTTTTTCGCCGCCAACCCGGTACACGATGAGCAGCGTCGCAGCGCCAACGCGTATTTATCGCACAGCGATATGTATGCCCGTATCGGTTATTTTTTGAGCATCAAAAGCGGCGTCACAGAACTCGAAGCGGTTCAGCGCCAGGCTGTATTCAGCCGCGACTTCAGTCAGCAAATGCAGGCCAATCTGGCGACGCATAACAACGTCATGGTGCCGCCGCTGAGCCTGGATCTGGAAGTTTGCATGTTGAACTTCAGGTTCGCCGAGGTACAGGCCAGACAACTTGAAGCCGACTATTCCAATGCAGCAAACATCACTTTGGCGGCAGCACCGTCGGCAGACAAGACCTTTGACAGTCAAGCCTTGACTTTGATCTGGAATTTCGTCAAATCCAAAATCGGCGCACCAGCGGATGCGCCTTTGCCGCGCTTGGTGATTCAGCCGTCCTTACCCACCAGTGCGCGCATGGTGTTTGAATTCCCTTCTGAAGACCAGCCCGGCAATACGTTGCAAATCAATGTATCGCCGCGCACCTTGCAAGCCTGGAGCCGCTCTATGGTGAACTGGGCGCTGGGGCACGAGTTGGTGCACTACGCTTTCCTAATGCGCGAAAACCAGTGGCAGCCTAAAACCATTTACACCAACAGCATCAAACACCATTGCAACCCGGAGTTTTTGCAGCTCACAGGCGATATCGCCGATTTGATTTCAGACACGCAAATGCCCAGCCGTGAACGCTTGCGCATGTACTCTGAAGTGTTTAGAAGTTGTACCCGGCACCCGGATCAATAAGCCATCAAGTTTTGACCTGCACCCAGCAAAGTCGCTACGCCCAAGCCCGCAAAAATGGCGGCAGCAATACGGTGCACCAGTTTCATAGGAATGCGATCGGCCAGTTTGTCACCAATGAATACCGCAGGTACATCGGCAATCAACATGCCCAGCGTGGTGCCTGCCACCACCATCAGCGGGGAAGGGTAATGCGCCGCCAAAGCCACCGTGGCAATTTGTGTTTTGTCGCCCATCTCGGCCAGAAAGAAGGTGACCAATGTGGCGCCGAACACGCCTAGTTTGAGTGCGACTTCGGTTTCTTCCTCTTCGATTTTGTCGGGGATCAGCGTCCATACCGCCATGGCAATGAATGACACACCCAGCACCCAACGCAGAATCGAGGGGTCGACCATGGCGGTGATCCAAGCGCCCAATGCACCTGCAAGCCCATGGTTGAACAAGGTGGCCACCAGAATGCCTGCAATGATGGGAAGAGGTTTTTTAAAACGCGCCGCCAGAATAAAGGCCAGCAATTGGGTTTTATCGCCGATTTCGGCAAGTGCCACCACCCCGGTGGATACAAGCAAAGATTCCAAAATAACTTTCTATTCGCTACAGGCAACCTGAGGGGAAATTGTATGGCTTTGCATTGCAGCAGTTTCAAGGTCGGCTTTGGATTTGATGACGACAAGCCATTACAACCACCACCAGGCCAACATCAGCAGTGCCAGAACCCAGACCGACAGCACAAACACCAGGCCCCAGCGACTGACCGGCTTGCGTTCATTGTGTTGCATCCATTCGGCAGCCTGAGCGCGGCAGTCGCTGACCACTTCGGCTGGCAGCAATTTCACCGCCAGCCAGATCATGGCGGGTAAAAGAATGGCGTCGTCCAGGTAACCCAGCACCGGAATAAAGTCGGGGATCAGATCGACAGGACTTAAGGCATAGGCGACCGCAAGCATGCAAATGATTTTCGGTAGCCACGGGGTTCGCGGATCGCGGCAGGCAAACCACAGCATCACCGCATCTTGTTTGATGCGGCGTGCCCATTGGCGGATGGCGTCAAGCATTGACATGTTCAAGGAATGCGTTTGCGTCAAAGCATTAAGAGGCGTGGCGTATGAATTTGTACATCTCGGTGTGATCTGCCCCGGGTTTCAACGCGCTTTCAGCGTCTACCCAGGTGCGGGTACAAGCGGCGACCTGGTGGTCAGGTGTGCCCATGCGTTCAATAAAGCCCAGCGCAGTCTGCAAATCCTTGCGCATCAAGGCCAGCGCGAATCCGGAGTTGAAACTGCCGGACAACATGAAGTTCTCCACTTTCACATCGGTGGTGTTGTTGCGCCCGGTGGACGTATTGAAAACTTGATTCACCAGATGCGGGTCTATGCCGAACTGTTCTGCCGCAGCCAAGGCTTCGCTGACGGCCAGTAAGCCTGAGGCTGAGACATAGTTGTTCAAAGCCTTGACCGCGTGACCGGCACCGGCAGCACCCAGATGCACCAGGTTTTTGCCCATGGCTTGAAGCACAGTGCGTACTGTGTCAACCGCCGATGTTTCGCCGCCGATCATGATGGACAAACTGCCGTCAACCGCGCGTTTCACACCGCCCGATACAGGCGCATCGACAAAGGCAATTCCTTTGGCCGCCAGTTTGTCGAAGTTTTCCCGCGACCTGACCGGATCCGACGAACCCATGTCGATCAGAATCTGCGAAGGCGTCAACACATCAGCCAGCGAAGGCGCGCCGTTCCACAGCAAACCGTCGACAACTTTGCTGTCGGGCAGCATCAAAATGACGATATCCGCTTGCGACAGCGTGGCGGCCGCCGAGTCGGCCCGGCTGAATAAAGGGTCGCTTTGCAAAGTATCGGCGGCATGCGGGTTCAGGTCAAAAGCCTGCACCTTATGTCCAGCGCGCAGCAGATTGCCAACCATGGGCAGTCCCATTTGACCCAGGCCTATAAAGGCAATGACAGGTGCGCTCAAGCTCAAATCCCCATCTCTTTGAACACTTCCTTGGCGCCCCGGAAACTGTCGATGGCAGCCGGTACACCGCAATAAATGGCGGTTTGCAGAAAGATTTCTGAGATTTCTTCTTTGCTCAGTCCGTTGTTGACCGCGCCGCGCACATGCAGCTTGAGTTCATGCGGGCGGTTCAAGGCGGTCAACATGGCCAGGTTGATGATGCTGCGGGTGCGGCGGTCCAGCCCCGGGCGGTTCCAGATTTCGTCCCAGCAATATTGGGTGACCAGTTCCTGCATAGGCATATTGAAGTCGTCGGCGTTTTTCAATGAGGTGTCGACATACTCTGCGCCAAGCACTTCGCGGCGGGTTTTCAAGCCCTTTTCAAAAGAATGGCTGTCCATGGTGTTCTCCCGTTTTTGTTGAATGATTGATAGGCAATGCGTTCTTGCACTTTCGTTTGAGCCTACTGTCGACAGAAAGCTTGTCCTTGAATGTAAGGCCTCTGTTCACCAGACTGCGATCGAGCCGATAACTGTCCGGTGTTTCAAAGCAATGTCTCAATATGAGAAATTCGCTCGCGACTTATTGCGTCATGAAGATGGTAAAAAACACCATCTCTGTGCGTTTATCCGCTAAGCCCGTTAAAAAACTCAAGAAATGCTACCTATTGAATTAACAGGGGTATTACGTAGACAGCGCCGCCAGAATAAACCTAGAATGAATTTTTTTGGGTTACTTATCATCCCGGGAGATTTTTCATGATTGTGCTGGCCTGGCTGTTTGGGGTGGTGGTTCTGGTTGTCGTGATAGCTGCGCTGGTCACTTTTTTGAATCATTTCTACCGCAAGTCCAGTCGTGACGTTGCCATCATCCGCACCGGTTTCGGCGGACAAAAGACGCTTATTTCAGGCGGTTGCCTGTCCCTGCCTTTTCTGCACAAGATTGACGAGATCAATTTGCGAACCATACGCGTTGAAGTGCGCAGGGTGGCTGAAAAATCCTTGATTACCGAGGACCGCATGCGGGTCGATGCCGAGCTCGAGTTTTATGTTCGGGTGCAACCCACCATTGAAGGCGTGGCCACTGCGGCTCAGTCTTTAGGCTCTAAAGCCTTCAACCCCGAAGGTATGCGTAACCTGCTCGAAGGCCGTTTCATTGACGCGGTGCAAGCCATTGCCGCGAGCCGCACCATGGATCAGATCCACGAAAAGCGCTCGCAATTTGTCGCCGATATTTCCGCTTTGCTCAAGGGCAATCTGGCTGAAAACGGTGTGGTGCTGGACTCTGTGTCCTTGACCCGTTTAGACCAGACTTCTTTTTCTGCGCTTGACGAAAACAATGCTTTCAACTCAGTCGGTATGCGCCGCCTGGCTGAAATCATTGCGGTCAACCGCAAAAAGCGGGTGCAAATCGAAGCCGAGGCGGATATCTCTGTTCGTCAAACACAGTTAGATGCCACCAAACAGCGCTTGCTGCTGAACCAGCAAGAAGAAGAGGCACAGATCAGCCAGCGCCTTGAGATCGAAAAAATCAAGTCGCAAAGCGACGCTGAAACCGCGCGTTCACGGGAAGAATCTCAGGCGGCCTCAGAGGCTGCACGAATCGGTCGTGAGCAGGAAACCCGCATGCGCGAGATAGAAAAGCAGCGTGAATTGCGCAAATCTGAAATCGAAGCCCAGTTGAATTCAGAAGTGCGCAAGCTGGAAAGCTCCATCACTTTGTCGGCCAAGCAGGCGGAAGAAGCGCATGCCCAGGCAGCCGCAGAACTCGCCCGTATCGAGGTCATTCTGGCGCAGGAAAAAGTGCAGACCGACCGCGAGCGCGCCGTGGCGGATCGCTCATTAGAGATGGCCATCAAACGCGTCAAAGAATCCGGTGAAGTGGCTGAAGCCAATGCGGCGACCGAAGTCACGGTTTTACTCAAGCGCGCCAAAGCCGAAGCCGAAGCCACGCACACCCGCGCAACTGCCGAAAAAGCCCGCATGCTCGCCGAGTCTGAAGGTTCGCGTGCGTTGATTGAGGCTGAGAACGCGCTCAGTACCCCGGTGTTGCACATGAAGCTCGAGCAATACCGTCTGGATCGTTTGCCGGAAATCATGTCGCACATGATGAAACCTATCGAAAAAATCGACAGCATCCGTATCAACCATGTCAGCGGTTTTGGTGCCACCAATGGCGCAGGCGGCTCAGGTGCCGACGGCGCTTCCGATGGCGGCGCAGGCAAGCCACCTGTGACCCAGGTGATGGACAGTATTTTGGGCATGGCTTTGCAATTGCCAGCGCTCAAAAGCATCGGTGACCAGATCGGCGTTGATCTCTCCGGTTCCATAGATGCTGCTGCCGGCAAGCCTGCGCCCGGTGGCGACAAGAAGGTCTGATGCCGCATCACTTGATTCATTCACCCGTTTTCGCTTCCCCAACCCAAGAGCAATCTGCTCAATTTTCAGGAGTATCACCATGAGCTTTTCACGCCGCCAATTTTTGGCAGGAACTGGTACAGCCGGTCTGACCGCACTGGGCGCCACTATCCCTTTTGAGCTGGTTCTGGCTGAGGGCGCACCGATCAAACTCGGTTCTATTCTGGACAACTCGGGCAATCTGGACGCCTATGGCAAGCCCATGGTGATGGCCACCACTCTGGCGGCAGAGGAAATCAACGCTGCCGGCGGACTGCTGGGTCGCAAAATCCAGGTGGTGCAATATGACTCGCAATCAGACATTGCGCTCTACACCAAATACGCACAACAGTTGACACGTGACGACAAGGTTGATGTCACCCACGGCGGCATTACCTCTGCTTCACGCGAAGCCATTCGCCAGACATTCCATCGCGCCAATTCACTGTATTTCTATAACGTGTTGTACGAAGGCGGCGTGTGTGACCGCAACATCGTTTGTACCGGCACCACGCCTGCGCAAGCGGTTGAGCCGATTGTTGAAGTAGCGCTCAAGCAATGGGGTAACACCGCCTATGTGCTGGCTGCTGACTACAACTACGGTCAGATCACTGCCAAATGGTTGACACACTACATCACCAAGGGCGGCGGCAAAGTGCTGCAAACCAACTTCTTCCCGCTTGACGTGGCTGACTTCGGTTCGACCATTGCCAAGATTCAACAGGAAAAGCCCAAGTTTGTCGTGGCAGCCCTGGTTGGTGGCGCTCACATGTCTTTCTTCCGCCAATGGGCGGCGTCAGGCATGAATAAAAAGATTCCTTTGTGTTCCACCACCTTCGGTGTGGGCAACGAGCATCTGGCTTTGTCCGCCGCAGAAGGCGACGGCATTTTGATCGCAGGTAACTACAGCCAGGAAAATGCCAATCCTTCGAACAAAGAGTTTCTGGCCAAATGGGCTAAGCGTTTCGGCGACACCAAACTGGTTCACGAAATTGCTGTGTCGCAGTACCAGGGCATCATGTTGTGGGCGGCTTGCGTCAAGAAAGCCGGTTCACTGGACCGCGAAAAAATGCTGGCCGCTATCGAATCCGGTGTCAGCATCCAAGGCCCGGGCGGCACGGTCACGTTGGACCCGAAAACCCACCACGCCATTCTGGACATCAACGTGATGGAAGTGAAAAACCAGAAGCTGACCATCAAGCAGCAGTTCAAAGCGCGTCAGCCTTCAGACACGCTGCAATTCTGTGACTTGCAGAAAAATCCTAAAGACAACAAACAGTACGAAGTGAAGATTTAAACCTTGTCGGATCGCGTCCCGGTTCCTGCGAGCCGGGACGCTCAAGTCTCAGAGAGCGAACATGGATTACGCGGCAGTTGTACTTCTTGAAATCATTTACATGATTGCCTTTCTGGTGCTGACCAGCGCCGGGCTGGCGGTTGTTTTCGGCATGATGCGGGTGATTAACCTGGCGCATGGTGAGTTCGTCATGGTCGGCGGCTACACCACGATTGCCTGCGCCAAGGCCGATATCAATATTTATTTCGCCATGCTGGTTATTTCACCGCTGGTGGTCGGCATTTTGGGCCTGCTGGTCGAGCGATTGGTAGTGCGTCAACTTTACGGGCGCATGATAGACACCATGCTGGCGACCTGGGGCTTGTCTTTGTTGATCGTCGGTATCGTCACTTTCATTTTCGGCAACACGGCGGTCAGTGTGCCGGCTCCCATTCCGGGTTACGAACTCGGTGATTTCCAAATGGGTGGCTATAACCTGTTCATCATCGGTATCGCCACTTTGTTGATTTTATGTATGTGGCTGGTTATGCGCTTTACCCGTCTGGGGTTGATAGCGCGTGGTGCCATGCAAAGCGCCGATGTGGCGTCTTCGCTCGGTTATGACCCCAAGCGTGTTTACATGTGGACATTCACTGTCGGTGCTGCTTTGTCGGGTCTGGCCGGTGGTGTGCTTGCGCCTTTGACCGGTTTGCTGCCTTCCTCCGGCGGTGCATATATTGCCAAGGCCTTCATCACCGTCATCACCGGCGGCGCAGCTGTCATCACCGGCACCCTGTCAAGCTCCATTATTTTCGGCACCATCAATCAGGTGGTGTCTTTCGGCTCCACGCCTGTGATCGGGGAAATCGCCATGCTGGCCTTCGCCGTGGTGCTGTTGCGCCTCATGCCGCAAGGCATCACCGGCCGCTTTTTCCGTAACGCACCATGATAGGCGACGCTTCAAATTTTTCCAGCGCAGGCCGCACCCAATGGGGCTGGATCATGACTGTTTTTATTTTGCTGTTGCTGCTGCCGGCAGTCTTTGATACCAACACGCCTACGCTGCTGGGTATCTGGGCTTTGTTTGCCTTGTCGCTGGGTTTGATGTGGGGCTACGCCGGTATTCTCAGCTTCGGGCATGCGGCGTATTTCGGCCTCGGCGCTTATACCTACGCCATCACGTCCATGAATCTGGGTGAAAGCACGGCGGCTTGGATGTTGGCCATTCTGTTGCCTGCCTTTGTCGCCGCACTCATAGGCGCGATGATGTTTTACGGTCGCATCAGCGATGTATACATGGGTGTCATTACTTTGGTGTTCTCGCTCATCATGGCCAAGTTCATGGGCGCTACCGCAGGCGACGCCTACAGCATAGGCAATGCACGCTTAGGTGGTTTCAACGGGATTCCGGCTTTTCCCATTCTGAATGTGCCGGGTGATCCGTCAACGCCAATTTTCGGGGTACCGCTGTATTACCTGGTGCTGTGCTGCCTGGTCTTTTGCTACCTCATTTCGCGCTGGGTCTTGTCCAGCGCTTTCGGCCGCATTTTGTTGGGTATACGTGAAAACGAAGCGCGTATCGAACTGTTGGGCTACAACGCACCGGCTTACAAAACCGCCATTTTTTCACTGTCTGCAGCCATGGCCGGCATGGCCGGGTGTTTGTTTGCGAGTTGGGCTGAAATCGTCACACCGGCTTTGTTTGGCTTAGGTCAATCGGTCGAAGTCATCATCTGGGTGATTGCCGGTGGTTTAGGTACTTTGATGGGTCCGGTCATTGGCGCCGTTCTGCTGGGCACCATGAAGTTGTTGCTCGGCGGTCAAACCTTTATTGACAACTCGCTGGTCATAGGTGCCATTTTGGTGTTGGTGGTGCTGCTGCTGCCTCGCGGTTTGCTGCCCTCGATTCTGGGCTGGCGTCGCCAACAGGATCAGCGCAGCGTCAGCCGGGCGCGCTCTAACAGTTTGCGCCGACGCGGCGGTGAAAGACGCCAGCAGCGGCCCGCCGCCGCACAGGACAAAACGGGGCATGGTTCATGAGTGAAATGATTGTCGAGACCCGCGATTTGTCTATGCGCTTTGGCGGTGTGTTGGCCGTCAATAACGTCAATTTCAGTTTGCGCGAACGCGAACTGCGTTGCCTGATCGGCCCCAACGGCGCAGGTAAAAGCACCTTATTCAAGTGTTTGACCGGTCAGCATTTGATCAACCACAGCAATGGCCGCGTGTTCATTCGAGGACAGGATGTGACCGGCTGGCGACCTCACGAAATTGTGCAACTCGGCGTAGGCATCAAAACCCAGGTGCCCTCGGTGATGAACGGCTTGACGGTCTGGGAAAACCTGTGGTTGTCGGCGCGTCGTATTCACGGCAAAAACGGCGCTTCTCCCGAGGTTGACCGCGTGGTTACCGAACTTGGTTTGCAAACCCATTTGCGTCGCAGTGTCGGTGAGCTCGCGCATGGTCAGCGCCAGATTGTGGAGATCGGCTTGGTGCTGTGCCAGCGGCCTAAGCTGGTGTTGCTGGACGAACCTGCAGCCGGTATCACCGGCGCTGAAGCCGATCGTCTGGTCGAACTCATTCACGGCATCAACCAGCAAGCCGCGGTTGTCGTGGTCGACCATGACATGAACTTTGTTCGCATGCTGGGCGGCACGGTCACTGTTTTGCATCAAGGTGCCGTGTTGATGGAAGGTTCTACCGATGCGGTTTTGAACAACGCCAAAGTGCGCGAGGTTTACATTGGCAACCGGGCGAAATAAGCATGGCTGACTCACACAACTCCAACGCAGACCATTTTGAGCGCGCCGATGTGGTGCTCGAAGTCGCCGATTTGCGCGCAGGCTACGGTCGTGTCCCGGTGCTGCATGGCGTCAATCTACAAATCCATGAAGGCGAAGCGGTCGGCATCGTCGGCCATAACGGCATGGGCAAAACCACGCTGCTCAAAGTCATCATGGGCCTTATGCCTAGCAGCGGCGGGCGTATTGTTCTTGACGGCAGCGAAGCCACCGGCTCACCCGCGCACCAGCGTTCGCAAATGGGCATAGGCTATGTGCCCCAAGGTCGCGGCATTCTGCCCGGCCTTACCGCGCTTGAAAACCTGCGCATGGCTTGGCGCGAAGACATAGGCGAAACCGAAGAACAATCGGTGGAACGCGTGGTCGATCAGTTCCCGCGTTTGCGTGTGTTGCTGGATCGCAAAGGCGGCTCTTTGTCGGGCGGCGAACAACAGATTTTGGCGCTGGCGCGTGCACTCGTGCCCAAGCCCTGGTTGTTGTTGCTGGACGAACCCAGCGAAGGCATACAGCCCTCTATCGTGCAAGAGATTGGTGCCACATTGGCCAGATTGCGCGACGAATTCGGCTTAGCTTTGATCATTGTTGAACAAAATCTGGATCTAGTGCTTGATGTCGCGCACCGTGTGGCGGTGTTCGAGCGCGGCACCATCATCAAAGAATTGCATGCCAGTCAATTGCGCGGCGGCGGTTTGAGTGAATTGCTCGGCATGGGCTCGGCGCGCATGACGCACAGTCCGCAATCCGCGCCGGGTAAATCCGCAACTGCGCTGCCGCCTGTGCATGAACGTCAAGCGCACACAGCAAACACTTCTTCCTATTCCACTGACGATGCGGGACAACAAGCTCCTGCAAGCCGCCAGTCTGCCAAATCCACATCAACCAACAAGCGGTCGCATTCAACCGCCATCGATTCAATGGCCACCGGCCCCGGGGGAATCATGTCTACTGTCAAACGTCCTACTGTCGATCAGATGCACGCCATCGTCGAGTCGCTGCACATGAACATGTCTACTCGTGAAGTGGCCGAGTACCTTGAAATCATGGAAGGCACTTTTCAGTCTTACGACCGCTTGACTCAGCTGCCCGACAACCTGCCGCCTGTGCGCTACCCGCGCACACCTGGTATCAAACCCAGTCCGGCAGACAACCCGTTGAATGCCTGGGCGGTTAAGAGCGAAGTGCGCGGTGCCGCACACGGCCCCTTAAGCGGCAAACGCGTGGTGCTCAAAGACAACGTGTGTTTGGCAGGCGTGCCCATGATGAATGGTGCATCTTCGCTTGAAGGCTATGTGCCGGATGTCGACGCCACTTTGGTCACGCGAATTTTGGACGCCGGTGGCACCATCGCAGGCAAAGCGCATTGCGAATATTTCTGCTTGTCCGGTGGCAGCCATACCAACGCCGCCGGTCCGGTGCACAACCCCTACCGCTATGGGTATTCAGCGGGTGGTTCTTCATCAGGTTCTGCTGCTTTGGTGGGGGCGGGTGAACTTGATTTGGCCATAGGCGGTGACCAGGGTGGTTCCATCCGCATGCCTGCTTCATGGTGCGGTATTTACGGTATGAAACCAACGCATGGTTTGGTGCCTTACACCGGCGTCATGCCTATCGAAGCGACGATTGACCATGCTGGCCCCATGACTGCGACCGTGGCAGACAACGCCTTGTTGTTAGAGGTGATTGCAGGTGCCGACGGCTTGGATCCGCGCCAGTACAGCCCGCGCGTTGACCGTTACACCGCAGCCTTGGGACGCGGCGTTTCCGGTTTGCGTATCGGTGTATTGCTAGAAGGTTTTAACCGCGCCGACAGCGAATCAGACGTCGATCACAAAGTGCGCCAGGCCGCTGACCGTTTGCGTTCCATGGGTGCGATTGTGGAAGATGTGTCTGTGCCTATGCACATGGATGGCCCGGCCATTTGGACTGCGATTGCCGTAGAAGGTTTGCAAGCTCAAATGATGAACGGCAACGGCATGGGCTTTAACTGGAAAGGTTTGTACACCACCAGTTTGCTGGACGCGCATTCTGCATGGCGTTCTCGTGCAGATGAATTGTCGCCATCTCTCAAAGTGTCGATGATGGCGGGCGAGTATTTCATCAAAAATTACCGCGGCCATTTTTACGCCAAAGCGCAAAACTTGAGCCGCGTACTTGCTAAAGCCTATGACGACGCTTTGTCGCGTTATGACTTGCTGTTGTTGCCTACCGTGCCTATGAAGGCCACACCTTTGCCGCCCGCCAATGCGTCGCTCAAACTCTACGTTCAACGTGCATTGGAAATGCTTGGCAATACCTGTCCCTTGGATGTCACCGGTCACCCGGCCATGAGCGTGCCTTGCGGTATGTCCAATGGTTTGCCTATAGGTTTGCAACTGGTCGCCAAGCACTGGGACGAGTCCACTATTTACCGTGCCGCGCATGCGTTCGAGCAAGCCGGCGACTGGCGCAATTTCTAAGCCTCACAAAGCTACAGACAGCAGGTAACAGACAAGGTGTCCCACAATCCATTTTTGTCAGATTGGGTCAAAGGCGGCGCAGACCACAAACTGAGTCCGCCGGGAACCATGTCGTTTGTGGCCGGACCCACCGATGCGTCATTGCATTTCATGACCATCCCCCAGTTGCTTGACCGCGCTGTGTTGCGCCACGGTTCGCGCGATGCTGCCGTGTTTGTCGCACAAAACCAGCGCTTGAGTTGGTACGACTTGCAACAACAGGCGGACAACATGGCGGCTGCGTTGTTGGCCATGGGCATACGCCGTGGTAACCGGGTCGGCATCTGGTCACCGAACCGTTTGGAATGGTTGCTCACCCAGTTCGCCACGGCCCGTATCGGTGCTGTGCTGGTCAACATCAACCCGGCCTACAAAAGCAGTGAACTCGAATACGCGTTGAACAAAGTGCGTTGCCGCATGCTGGTCATGGCGCGTGGTTACAAGACCAATAACTACCTGGAAACTTTGCGTCAACTCGCACCTGAAATCGACAGACCCGGACAGGCCGGAGACTTGACTTCATTGCGCCTGGAACATTTAAAGCATGTCATTGTGCTGGATGAACTTTCATTGCCTGTCCATGAAGCCGCCAAGCAAGCGTTGCCCGCGCGCGCCATGCGTTTCAAAGATTTTTTACAGCAAGCCGGACCGGCGCAACATGCGCGCTTAAAAGATTTGTCTGCCGCGCTCGACCCGGATGATGCAATCAATATCCAATTCACCAGCGGCACCACCGGCAAGCCAAAAGGTGCCACGCTGTCGCATTTCAATATCGTCAACAACGCGCGCTTTGCTGCCAAGTCCATGGCGCTGACGCACGAAGACCGCATGTGCATACCGGTGCCGCTCTACCATTGTTTTGGCATGGTGCTGGGCGTGTTGACATGCACAGCAGCAGGTGCGGCCATGGTGTTCCCGGGCGAAGGTTTTGATGCTGCCGCCACGCTCAAAGCGGTGGTCAAACAACGTTGCACTGGATTGCACGGCGTACCCACCATGTTTGTATCCATGCTGGCCGAGCCTGGCGTTTCGAACATGGATTTCAGCCTCTTGCGTACCGGCATCATGGCCGGTGCACCTTGTCCTATTGAGACCATGCAAGCCGTGATGCGCACACTCAATATGAAGCAAATCACCATTGGTTACGGCATGACCGAAACCTCGCCGCTGTCGTTCCAGTCGCATGTGTCTGATCCGGTGGAGCGACGCGTGTCGACGGTGGGCCGTATACAACCGCATGTGCAAGCCAAGGTGATTGACGAGCACGGCCGCATGGTGCCCGTGGGCGTGCCGGGTGAGTTGTGTGTGCGCGGCTACCTGGTGATGCGCTCCTACTGGGAAGACGCGCAGCAAACCACCGAAGCGATTGACGATGCAGGTTGGATGCACACTGGCGACTTGGCCACCATCGATGCACAAGGCTATTGCAATATCGTCGGGCGTGTCAAAGACATGTTGATACGCGGCGGCGAAAACGTGTTTCCGCGCGAGATTGAAAATCTGCTGATCCAACATCCCAAGGTGCTTGACGTACAAGTGTTTGGCGTACCGGATACCAAATACGGTGAGGAAATCGCTGCCTGGGTGATTTTGCAACCCGGACAAACCGCTGAAGCGGACGAGTTCATAGAGTATTGCCGCTCGCGCATGGCGCATTACAAAACACCGCGCTATGTGCGTGTTGTGCATGAGTTTCCGCTCACGGCCACCGGCAAACCGCAAAAATTCCAAATGCGCCAAAACATGGTGAATGAGCTCGGTTTGCGCTCACCGCAAACCGCCTGAGCAGACACCACAGAAAGCACACAGTGACCGACGACCAACTGGCTTTTCTGGACGCTTATTCACTGGCAGGTTTGCTGCACAGCAAAAAACTGTCGTGCGTGGAACTCACGCAAATGATGCTTAACCGCATAGAACGCGTTGACAAACGCTTGTTGTCCTACGCCACCATCACGCAGGACACAGCTTTAAAGCAAGCGCGTGAGGCAGACGCAATGATCATGCGCCGCCAGATTCTCAGTCCTTTGCACGGCGTACCTATCGCGCTCAAAGACCTTTGCTATACCAAAGATATCGTCACCGCTGCCGGCATGCCGATGATGCGCAACTTCAAACCCTCTTACGACGGTACCGTGGTGAAACGTTTGCGCCAAGCCGGCACGGTGTTGCTGGGCAAACTCACCATGACCGAGGCTGCATTTGCCGATCACCACCCGGATGTGCCGCCGCCCGTCAACCCCTGGCATGACGACCATTGGTCGGGCGCATCCTCCAGCGGCTCCGGTGTCGCTGTCGCGGCGGGTTTGTGTTTTGCAGCCATTGGCACAGACACCGGCGGGTCTATCCGTTTTCCCTCAGCCGCCAATGGCGTGACCGGCCTGAAACCCACCTGGGCGCGTGTGCCTGTGCATGGTGCGTTTGAGTTGGCTGCATCGCTTGACCATATCGGACCCATGGCGCGCACCGCCATGGACTGCGGTCACATGCTCGGCTTGATTGCAGGCGCAGACCCGGATGACAGCGTTGCACTGCACGCGCCTGTGCCTGACTATGTATGCGGCGACATCACGCAGTTGAGCGGATTGCGCATAGGTTTTGATCCGGACTACTGTGCCGGTTTGGACGCGGACATGCAAAAAGCCGTTCAATCGGCTTTCGATGTATTGCAATCTTTGGGCGCAGACATGCGCCATGTGCGCTTTCCTGATGTGACAGACATGGTCGCTGATTGGGGCACTGCATGTGCCGCAGAAACCGCTGTCGCGCACGAGCCCTGGCACCCGAAAAACAAAGCTTTGTACGGTCCGGGTTTGGGTGGTTTGATTGAATTCGGGCGTTCCATTTCAGCTGTCGAGATGCAAAAAATCTGGTTACGCCGCCGCGCTTTCACGGGTGCTGTGCGTGGTTTTTTCCAGAACTGCGATTTGCTGTTGATACCCGCACAACCCATGGCTTCCCCCACCCATGAACAAATGTCGGTGATAGGCACTGTGCCTTCCGAGTTGGCACGGCTCATCAAGTTCACTGCACCTTTTGACATGAGCGGCAACCCGACCATCACTTTGCCGGCCGGCTTCACCGTTAAACAAACCCCTGTGGCTATTCAACTGGTGTCAGCACATCTGGATGAAGCCACGCTGGTGCGCGCAGGCAGCGCGTTTCAGCGCGTCACCGACTGGCATTCACGCACGCCGGCTCGCCTTAGTTGACGATATTGAGTTTTTGTCTGGCTGTCTCGTAATTCGGGTCTGCCATGTCCAGCACCCAGCCGCTGGTCAACATGCGGTTCATGTATTGGCGGTTGTACAAAAACGGAAAAATCAATTGAGACAAACCGAATGACACCAGCGTGATGACCAGGTGCAGCACGCCGACGCCGAGTTCGCCGCGCACCACCGGCACAAACCAGCCGAAAAACAAATACGTCCAGCTGTACCCGGTGTAGCCGTTTTTGGCGATGCCCGACACGCTGTGAATAATGCGCACCTTTTTTTGCAAACCGATCAACAGCAAACCCAGTATCAACGGGCTCAAGACAACAAAAACCAGCGCCCATATCCAAAAATTTTCCATTCATTGCTCCGGCAGTCAAAAGCTCAGCATACGCTTTTGTTGTGGCATGTTGCGATTGAATACGCCGCACAAAACAGCAGGTTTTAATTGAATGAGCTCATAAAAATATTACTTTTATTTTTACTTTATATTTAAATTGAACTATATTTAGTGTGTTGGTGCCCGCCGCGTGATTCACATGCGGCAGTTAAACGGGAAGCAGGAGAGCGGTTCATAAGCCTTTGAATCACTCAGCCTGCGCTGCCCCCGCAACGGTCAAGCGGACGAACTTCTTTAAGTTCAGCTTGCGTCACTCAGCCACTGTCGGCCTTGAATAAGCCGGTGGGAAGGCGACGCAAGCAGTTCCGCCAGCCCGGATACCGGCCAACAGGGGGTCAGACCGCGTGTCTGGCCGATCGCTTGACGCCGGCGGGGATGCCGACAACAAGTATCTTTGTTGGACTACTTTTATGTTTGCTTGTTTGAAAGCCCTCAGGCCGGGCTTGATTGCGGTGTGCTGCGCCACCGTATGGCCATCTTTTGCGCAAATCTTGAATGAAGTGGTGGTGACAGCGGCACGCATTGAGCAGCCTTTGAGTGAGGTACTGGCTGATGTCACCGTGATTGACCGTGCAACGATTGAGCGCAGTGGTGCGACCGGTGTTGCTGACTTGCTGTCGCATTACCCGGGCGTGCAGTTTCAACGCAATGGTGGAGTGGGGAACACCACCAGTGTGTATATCCGGGGTACGAACACGAATCACACCGCTGTGTATGTAGACGGTGTGCGGATTGAATCTCAGTCCGCCAGCGGAGGCTTCACTTGGCAGACTTTGCCGCTGGCGCAAATCGATCGCATAGAAATACTGCGCGGCCCGGCGGCGGCCATTTACGGTTCGGACGCCATAGGCGGCGTGGTGCAGGTGTTCACGCGACGAGGTCAAGGCGCATTTCAGCCTTATGCAGGTATCGGGGCAGGTACTTACAACACCTACCAAGTCAATGGCGGTTTCAGTGGCGCCAATGGTCCATGGGACTATGCATTGGGCGTGACCAAGGAAAAAAGCAAGGGTTTCAATGCGAAGCAAGACTCCAATCCGGACATTGACGGCTTCGACAACCATGCCGAAACCGCACGACTGGGTTTGAAGATCAATAAAGACCACAAGCTAGAGGCTACGCTGTTGCAAAGCAGGATGGACGCACAGTACGACGCCAGCACTGTGCAGGACGACCACAGCATTGAAACCATTCAAACCACAGGCTTGAACTGGACGGCGCAGTGGACACCGGACTATCAAAGCAAGCTGTTGCTCACGCGCAGCCGCTATGACTACATCACCCAGCCCGGATCAAAGTACGCAACAAACACGGTGTTGCGCAACTATGTGTTTCAGAACGACTACAGCCTGGACATACACCGCTTTCAGGCAACTCTGGAGCGCCGCGAGGATGCGCTTGACAATACATCGACAACACCTGCCGGCACCGAGCGCTCGCAAAACTCGCTGGCGCTGGGCTATGGTCTGGTGCTAGAGCAGCACAGCTTGCAATTGAACACACGCCACGATACAGACAGCGATTTCGGCGACAAACATACAGCTCAGGCGGCTTATGCCTACGAGTTGAACGACGCATGGCAACTGCGCGCATCGGCAGGCAGCGCTTTCAGAGTACCGACGCTGTATCAGCGCTTCAGTGCTTATGGCTCCTCGTCCTTGCAACCGGAAAACTCTCAAAACAAAGAACTTGGTTTGAAGTTCGAGCAAGGCGTTCACAGTTTGTCGGTGGTGGTCTATCAAAACCTTATCGAAAATCTGATTGACTATGTTTCCGGTAAAGGCGCTTGTTCATCTACTTATGGCTGCTATGTCAATAACAGCCATGCCCGTTTGCAAGGCTTGACACTGTCAGCCGCCACCCGTTACCGTGCATTCAACTTCAGCGGTTCTTATGACAGGTTGGACGCGAAAAACACCGACACCGGCAAGGCACTGGGGCGCCGCGCTGACAACACGCTCAATATGGCGGCAGACACACAGTGGCAAGCCTGGACACTGGGCAGTGAATGGCGATGGATAGACAAACGTTTCGACGATAGCAACAACACAAGCGTGTTACCCGCTTTTCAGCTATTCAATCTGTGGGGACAGCGCCAGATAGACAAAGACTACAGCCTGCTACTGCGTTTAAACAATGCGTTTGACCAGTCTTACCAACTGGCCAACACCTACTACACAGCCGGGCGCAATGTGTTTGTCGGCGTGCAATGGCAACCTAAATAAGGACTCTCATGACTGAGGCATGGTCTAAAAGTGAACTGATACTGGGCGGCCAGAAAAGCGGTAAATCGGCACGCGCGGAACAACTGGCTGCCGCTTGGCTGGCGGCATCGACGGGTAATGAAGCCATGCTGATCGCCACGGCGCTGGCAGGTGACAGCGAAATGCAGGCGCGCATTGAACGTCACCGGCAGCAACGCCGAGAGCGCGTGCCTGCCATGCAAACGCTGGAAGAGCCAAGGCGCTTGGCACAAATGCTGACAGAACACAGCCTGAGCAAGCGCATGCTGGTCATCGATTGCATCACCTTGTGGCTGACCCATTTGATGATGCCTGTAGACACAGGCCAACCGGTGATGTCGCCAGATGAAGTGCTGTTGCAAACCGACATACTGTGTCTGGCGATAGCGTCTGCGCCCGGGCCGGTGGTGCTGATCAGCAATGACATAGGCGCTGGTGTGATTCCCATGGGCGCAGAAGTCCGGGCGTTTGTAGATACGCAAGGTCTGGTCAATCAGCGATTGGCTGCAGCGTGTGAGCTACTGACTTGGATGGTCGCCGGTCAGGCTTTGACAGTCAAAGGAGTCAGCGCATGATCCACGAACAAGCACCTACCGAAAAGCCTTATGAAAAATCCGAGGGCGAGCGCCGCGGTCTCATCATCGTCAATACTGGCGACGGCAAGGGCAAAAGCACAGCGGCATTCGGACTGGCCTTGCGAGCTCACGGGCGCGGCAAAGCGGTGAAGATTTTCCAGTTCATGAAAGTGCCTTCAGCGCGCTTTGGCGAACACCGCATGTTTGAAAAACTGGGCATTCCCATTGAAGGCTTGGGTGACGGCTTTAGCTGGAAAAGCCGCGACCTGGAACACAGCGCGCAATTGGCGCGGGACGGTTGGCAAAAAGCCAAGTCAGCGATTCTCAGCGGCGACTACTTCATGGTCACACTGGACGAAATCAGTTACCCGTTGATTTATGGCTGGCTGCCGTTAGACGATGTGCTGCATACTTTGCTTAGCCGTCCTGTCCATGTGCATGTGGTGCTGACAGGCAGACGTTGTCCGAAGGAAATTATCGATATGGCTGATACCGTGACCGAAATGACTATGGTCAAACACGCATTTCAAGCCGGCATTCCCGCCCAGCGTGGGATTGAGGATTGAGCGCGCGCTGCGTCATGGTGCTGGGCACGACCAGCGGCGCCGGTAAAAGCTGGCTGACCACCGCCTTGTGCCGCCATTACGCGCGCCAGGGCTTGAAGGTCGCGCCCTTCAAAGCGCAGAACATGAGCAACAACGCACGGGTGGTGGCATCCGGCAACGGCCAGGGCGAGATCGGCAGCGCGCAATACTTTCAGGCGCTGGCCGCGCGCGCGGTGCCCGATGTGCGCATGAACCCCTTGCTCTTAAAGCCCGAGCGCGACACGCACAGCCAGGTGGTCATGCTCGGCCATGTGGACGAGGGGCTGACGCGCATGCCTTGGCGCGAGCGCAGCCTGCATGTGTGGCCGCGCATCGCCGCCGCGCTGGACGAGTTGATTGCCGACAACGAGGTGGTGGTCATCGAAGGCGCGGGCTCGCCGGCGGAAATTAATTTGTCTGCCAGCGACATCGTCAATATGCGCGTTGCTTTGCATGCCAAGGCCGCTTGTTTGCTGGTGACGGACATCGACAAAGGCGGCGCGTTTGCGCACTTGTACGGCACCTGGGCTTTGTTGCCGCCACACGAACGCGCGCTGCTGCGCGGCTTTGTGCTGAACAAGTTTCGCGGGGACGCGGCACTGCTGGCGCCCGCGCCGCAAATGTTGCAAGACTTGACTGGCGTGCCCGTGGTGGCGACTTTGCCGATGTGGTGGCAGCACGGTTTGCCCGAAGAAGACGGCGTGTTTGACGAAAGCAGCATTGCCAGCGGTGCAGTGCAAACAACGATTGCTGTCATCGCGTATCCGCGCATCAGTAATTTGGATGAGTTCCAGCCCTTGAAAAATATTCCGGGTTTGCGCTTGCAATGGGTGCGCAGCCCGGTGGAATTGGCAGGCTTAAAACCAAGCGATTGGATCATCCTACCTGGCTCTAAACACACCAGTGGCGATTTGGCCTGGCTGCGCGCGCAAGGCCTGGATGCAGCGATTGCGCAGCACGCGCAGCAGGGCGGCACAGTGCTGGGGATTTGCGGCGGATTGCAAATGCTGGGCGAGGCTTTGATAGACCCGCACGGCATAGACGGCAATGCGCCGGGCTTGGGGCTGCTGCCTTTGGTCACAGTGTTTGAAACCGATAAAACCGTGCGCCATACACAGGCCTGTTTTTCTCAGGCGCTAGCCTCTTGCACAGCATCGCCGTTTGCGCCGCTGGCAGGCGTCAGCGTGACCGGTTATGAAATCCACCACGGACAGACGCAGCAGCATGCGGGCATGGCGCAGACCGGTGTGGTGGCGCAGGCGGCCTTGCCCGATGGCTTGGGTTGGCACAACGCGCAGGGCAATGTGCTGGGTGTGTATGTGCACGGTTTGTTTGAGGATGCTGCGGCCGTGCAAGCCTTGTTTGGCGCAGGCCGCGCGCAACCGGTGCCCACCTTGGACAGCGTGTTCGACGGTCTGGCAGATTTTGTGGCTCAGCACTTCGCGCCAGGTGTGCTGGGCGAATTGCTATGCTGAGATGTTTTCACGAAAAATTCATATCCCATGCAAGCAATGCTTCCCGTTCTCAGTGACCTGCAAGACCCGGCTCTGCTCAGCGTATTGCAGTCCGCCATAGACAATAAAACCAAACCTCCGGGCTCACTCGGCCGGCTCGAAGCATTGGCGGTACAGATCGGCGAAATACTTGGCACTGACAAACCGGTGCTGGAACATCCGCAAATGGTGGTGTTTGCTGCCGACCACGGGCTGACCGCGCAAGGCATATCAGCATTTCCTGCGGATGTGAGTTGGCAGATGGTCGAAAACTTTCTGGCCGGTGGCGCAGCTGTGAGCGTGCTGGCGCGTCAACACGGTCTGGCTTTGACCGTGGTCGATTGCGGCGTGAACCGCGATTTTCTGACGGGTCTGCCGGCGGGCACGCAACGCCCGGGCTTGGTTGTGCGCAAAGTGGCGGGCGCAGAACACGGCACGGCGGATTCTTCGCAAGGCGTGGCCATGTCTCAGGCGCAATGCGAACAAGCCATGCGCAATGGCATGGCATTGGTGCGCGATTTGCCCGGCAACGCTTTGCTGCTGGGCGAGATGGGCATAGGCAATACCTCGGCGGCGTCTTTGCTGCTGGCGCGTCTGGCCGGGCTGGATATTGAGTTGTGTACCGGCGCGGGCACCGGCCTGGACGCGGCGGCGGTGGCGCGCAAATGCGAGGTCTTGCGCCGGGTGCTGGCGCTGCATGCGAATGCGACGCAGCCCTTGGACGCGTTGGCCGCGTTCGGCGGATTGGAGATAGCCACCATGACCGGCGCGGTGTTACAAGCCGCCGCCCAGCGGCGTGTGATTCTGGTGGACGGATTCATTGCCAGCGCGGCGGTGTTGGTGGCGCATGCACTGCAACCGCTGGTCTTGCAGCGCTGCGTGTTCGCGCACCGCTCGGGCGAGCGCGGCCATGAATTCATGTTGCAGCACTTGGGCGTACACGCTTTGCTGGACCTGGGTTTGCGCTTGGGCGAAGGCTCGGGTGCGGCCTTGGCCTGGCCGCTGTTGCAGTCGGCCTGCGCGATTCTGCGCGAGATGGCCAGCTTTGCCTCGGCTGGTGTGTCTGAAAAATCTTCGTCAGTCACTGCATGACAGCGCTTCGCCATTTTTTGCTGGCGTTGCAATTTTTCACGCGCATTCCGGTCACTGGACGGCTGGCCGATTGGGTGGGCTTTAGCCCGGCCATGTTGCGTGCGAGTGCGGCTTACTTCCCGGCGGTCGGCGTGGTCATCGGTGGCTTGGTCGTGTTGTTGACGGCGATGCTGATGCACTACTTGCCTGCCGCGTATGCGCCCTTGGTGGCGGCAGCGCTGGGCACGGCTTGGAGCGTCTGGCTGACCGGTGCTTTTCATGAAGACGGTCTGGCCGATATGGCCGATGGTCTGGGCGGCAGCTATGACAGAGAGCGTGCGCTGATCATCATGAAAGACTCGCGTGTAGGTGCATTCGGCGCGATTGCGATTGCGCTGGCAATTCTTAGTAAAGTGGCGCTGCTGGCCTTGCTGGGTGCGGTTGGCGCGCTGTGGATGTGTCTGGCTTTGATGGCGGCGCATGTGCTGTCGCGCACCTGGCCTTTGCTCGTCATTCGATGGTTACCGCATGTGGGCGACGACGCAGGCTCCAAGTCCAAACCCTTGGCAGATCAAATCAGCATCGGTAGTTTGGCAGTCGCTTTGCTCTGGTGTGCAGGCGCGCTGGCTTTGAGCGCTTGGGTCGCAGCTTTAGTGTTGTCAGGAACCGATGTGCAATTGCTGGCAACGGCGCAACTGCTGCCGGTGTTGAAAGTCTTGGCCTGCGGTGGCCTGGCCAGCGCACTGGCTTTTGTGTATCTGCTGCGTTTGTTTGCGCGGCGCTTGCAAGGCTTTACCGGCGACTGTTTAGGTACTACGCAGCAGGTGTGTGAAATCGCGTTTTACTTGGGCTGCGCGCTGGGCTTGGGCGGCGGCCTTTAAACGGTCTTGCTGATAAAAACATGAAGCTGTGGATAGTCAGACACGCCACGCCGCTGATTGAGGGCGGCCTTTGTTACGGCGCACTCGATGTGGCGGCAGACGCACCACACACATTGCAAGCCGCCCGTGCACTGGCGCAAGCGCTGCCACTGAATTGCAAAGTCTCGGTGTCGCCTTTGCAGCGTTGCATGCAGCTGGCCCGTGCTTTGTCTGAGCTAAGGCCGGAGCTGAAAATGCAAGCCGACACACGTTTGCGCGAAATGGACTTCGGTACTTGGGAAGGCGTGGCCTGGGACGCGATTCCACTGGCCGCCATGCAAGCCTGGACCGATGATTTCGGCGCACACCGGTTCGGCGGCGTGGAAAGCGCCAATGAAGTGTTGGCCCGGGTTGCAGACCTGTGGGATGCAGCGCAGCAACAGCCTGACAAAAACCAAGTGTGGATCACCCACGCTGGCGTGGCGCGCGCCGCGCAACTGCTGTCACAAGGTATACAAAGCGTTGACAGCGCCAGTCAATGGCCTAAGGACGCGCCGGCTTATGGGCAGTGGCGGTGTGTGAGTGGTTAAGCGTTCACATTTGTCTGCGTTCTCACCTCGTTGCCCGGCCTACGCCATCCGCCTGGGCAATGGACTTATATTCAGTCCATGGACAGACTGCAAAACATAGAGACCTTTGTGCGGGTTGCGCAAACCCAAAGCTTCGCCGAGGCGGCCAGACAGTTGCGCGTGTCTAAATCTGTGGTGACCACGCGGGTCAAGCAACTCGAAGACTATTTGGGCGCGGCTTTGTTTCACCGCAGCACGCGGATGGTGCGCTTGAGTGAACTCGGGCAAACCTTTTTGCGCGACTGCACCGAGTTGGTGTCACAGGCCAATAGCGTGGTCGACCAAATGCGGGATGTGCAAACCAAACCCGCCGGTACCTTGCGTGTACACGCATTGACAGGTTTGGTGTTGGGCAATTTCGCTTCCTTGCTGCACCAGTTCCAAACGGCTTACCCTGACATACGCATGGATTTGATCGTCAGCGATGTGGTGGTGGACCCGGTCAAAGCGGGTGTGGATTGCGCCTTGCAAATCTTTCCGCCCAACTCAGACGAATTGATTTCCCGCAAACTGTTTCCGGTTCGCCGGGTGTTTTGCGCCACGCCTCAGTATTTGCAAGCGCACGAAGCACCGCAGTTGCCGCGTGATTTGCACAAACATAAGCTGGGTTTGTATTCCGGCTATCCCACGCGGGATCAATGGACTTTTTATCACCAGGGCGAATCGCTGACCATGTATTTGTCTGCCAGTTTGTTGACCAACAGCGTGCATTTGCTGCGCGAATACGCACTGGCCCACGCGGGCATCGTGTGTTTGCCCACCTTGGTGGCTGGCGAAGATATTTTGAAAGGCCATTTGCAAGTGGTCATGCCTGAGCATTTGCTGTCCTCGTTTTCATTGAGTGCGGTGTATGCAGGCACGTCACGCCATGCGGTGAAATTGAATTTGTTCATTGAGCACATTGCCAACAAATTCACCCGCGAACCGCCGTGGGACGCGGATTTGATTGCCCGAGGTTTGATTCCCGACACCTTGATTGCGACCTGAATTCATTCTGAGAATTGCGGGTTAACCCGATATATTGTTCGGTTATGGCGAACAATCTACTTTTTAACTGAGGCCTACCGCCTGCTTGCTGCTCAGCCTACAGTCGCTTCATCCATTCGTTTGATGACAGAACTGCTGAGGAGAAACTGCCATGACCGTGAATTACCACACTAACTTCGGCTCGCTCAAGAGCTACGAAAAAGGCCGCGTCCAACCCATTGATGACGATGTGAAACATTACGCGTTTTCAAACTGTTTTGAAATCGCCAGCAATTCCAAGCCTTATGAAAAGGTCGTCTTTGGGCAAAACCAGATTTATGTGCTGGAGACACTGCGGGCCGAAGGCACTTCACCTTGGTACACCTGCGCGCACGATGAATTCGCCCTCAGCATGGACGGCGATGTGGAAATTCACCTCATCAAATTAGATGCTGCCCAAACCGTCAAAGACGAAAACAAAAACGGCGCAGTGCTGGTGCAAGGCGAGCCCCAAGGCGTCAAGATGGGCTGGATGAAGATCAAGCGCGGTCATCAGGCCTTGCTGCCAAAAAACACCGCCTACCAATTCAAAAGTGCGCAGCCCGGAGTATTGATATTGCAAACCTGCAAAGGCGATTTGTCGGTTGAAAAATGGGCAGACATCTGCCAAACCGCTTAAGGAGACACAGACATGAACGCACCTTCAGACATCATCAAAGTCTTGGCTTCAACGCCGGATGCCACCATGGGTTACCGCGCCTACACGCTGGGCAGTTTTAACTTCCGCCGTGACGAGTATTTCGCCCACATCACCTGGACCACGCGCGACGGTCGTCCTTTGTCGCACACCATGGACATTGGCAATTTTTTACGCGCCTTGATGCGCGATGTGGCCTGGGGGTTTTTTTACGGCTGGGTCAATTTCGACAATGTGTTTGGCACGGTGAACCATTACCAGTCGGTGGATATGTATGCGGGAAGTTACAACGGCACCATGAAAGCCGCCGGTGTGGATTTGCTGGAAAACTTTCCCACCGACCAGATCCGCGCCACCTTCGAGCAAATGCTGGATGACTGGACCAACGAAACCTTTGATCCGTTTTCCGCACCGCAAGAAACCGGCACACCGTATGGCCGCAAAAACGGCAACAACAACGCCAAGATCACCCGCGCGCGCGAACTCGCCACCCGTTGTGTCGGCTTGAAGGGCGACTTGGATTTGCGCACAGACGCACGCGGTGCACCTATCAACCGCGCCTTTGCCGATGTGCCTCAGGACATGCCTGAGTTGCATCCCGAGCCCGGTTTTGAAAACGAAGTCCATGCCTTCAACTTGTTTGCGTTTTTGTCGCGCAGCCAAGTCACTTGGAACCCGAGCTTCACCTCGGTGGTCAAGTACAGCTTCATGTGCCCGACCACCGAAGAACACATCCTGCCCATCATTCATGGCAATGACCGCGTGGAATGGTTTTTCCAGATGTGCGATGAAATCCACTGGGATTGCGCAGACAAAAACACCGGCAAACCGCTGGCGCGGGTCATCATGAAAGCCGGTGACATGGCCGCCATGCCGGCCTATTGCAGACACCAGGGTTACAGCCCCAAGCGTTCCATGTTGCTGGTCTGGGAGAACGGCTCACCCACGCTGGTGCATGAAATCCAAAAGGGTGATGCACCGGAAGTACCGGTCCAGTTTTAAGCACCAGATTCAGGCCTGACCGCAAGGTGTAGGCCTTCTTTTTCACGGCGCTGCATTAGCTATGCGCTGAATCTCAAGGACGGTTATGGATTTGTCTGACATCCAAAAGGCGGTGGGCTTGAAGTCTCCCATCAGGCACCAGTTGTTTATCGACGGTGAATTTGTCGATGCGTTATCTGGTGAAACACTGGCCACATTGAACCCGCATGACAACTCGGTGATTGCGCAAGTGGCCATGGCCGGACACGCCGATGTAGACCGTGCGGTGGTGGCCGCGCAAAAAGCGTTTCCGGCTTGGAGCCGCATGCAGGCGGCGGATCGCGGACGCATTTTGTTGAAGCTGGCGGATTTGATTGAGGCCAATGGCGAAGAACTCGCTAGGCTTGAATCGCTGGACACCGGCCACCCGATTCGCGATTGCCGCATGTTGGATGTGCCGCGCACAGCGGGTTGTTTTCGTTATTTCGGCGGCATGGCCGATAAGTTTCAAGGCGAAACCATTCCGGTCGATGCCGGTTTTTTGAACTACACCTTGCGCGAGCCTTTGGGCGTGGTGGGCCAAGTGGTGCCTTGGAATTTCCCTTTGATGTTCACCAGCTGGAAGATGGCACCGGCGCTGGCCGCTGGCAACACCATTGTGCTTAAACCTGCGGAAATCACACCGCTGACCACGTTGAAAATTGCCGAACTGATGCGCGAAGCTGGCATGCCGGCCGGCGTGGTCAACATACTGCCGGGCTTAGGCCATGTGGCCGGTCAATACATCGCCGAGCATCCGGATATCGCCAAAATTGCTTTCACCGGCAGCACAGCGACAGGCAAACGCATTGTGCAAGCCAGTGCGGGCAACTTGAAAAAAGTGCAACTGGAACTCGGTGGCAAAGGTGCCAACATCGTGTTTGAAGATGCCAATCTGATCGCTGCTGTCAACGGTGCTGCATGGGCGATTTTTCACAACCAAGGTCAGGCTTGCATTGCAGGCTCTCGCTTGGTGTTGCATGAAAACATTGCGGATGCGTTTTTGGAAAAATTCATTGCCTTAGCTAACTCCATCAAACTCGGCAACCCTTTAGACCCCGACACCGAAATGGGCCCTTTGACCAGTGCCTTGCACCGTGACCGGGTGTTGAGCTATGTGGAAGTGGCCAAAGCCGAAGGCGGCGAGGTGCTGGCAGGCGGTGAGTCGCCCGGCGGCGATTTGGCCAAGGGCTGTTATGTGAGGCCGACGATTGTTCGTGTCAACAATTACAAAGACCGGGTGGCGCAGGAAGAAGTGTTCGGGCCGTTTGTGACGGTACTGACATTCAAAACCGATGCCGAGGCGCTGGAGATTGCCAATGGCACCGAATACGGTTTAGGCAGCGGCTTGTGGACAAGCAATTTGCAGCGTGCGCATTTGTTTGCGCGAGAAATCCGCTCAGGCATGGTTTGGGTCAACAGCTATAAACGCGTCAACCCGGGTTCGCCTTTCGGCGGAACAGGCCAAAGCGGTTACGGGCGCGAAATGGGATTTGATGCCATGCGCGAATACACCCAGGTGAAAAGCGTCTGGGTCAATATCGACGCGCAAATCAAACCGCATTACCCACGCTGATGCAAGCCTTTGTTTACAACGCACAGGCAGCGCGTGTGATCTTCGGTGCGGGCACGCTGGCGCAGATTGCGCAAGAGGCAGAACTGCTGCACATGCAGCGCGCCCTGGTGTTGTGTACGCCTGAGCAGTTGGCGCAAGCACAGCGTGTAGCCGGTTTGCTGGGCAACAAGGCGGTGGGCATTTACGCCAAGGCCGTGATGCATGTGCCGTTGGAAACCGCACGCGCTGCGTGTGACGAAGCCAAAGGTCTGAATGCGGATGGCTTGGTGGCTTTCGGTGGTGGCTCCACCACGGGACTTGCCAAAGCGATTGCGCTGGAAACTGGCTTACCCATTTTGGCAATTCCCACCACGTATGCCGGATCGGAGATGACCAGCATTTACGGCATCACCGACGGCGGCATCAAAAAAACCGGCAAAGACCCCAGAGTGTTGCCGCGCAGCGTGATTTACGACCCTGAACTCAGCATGAGCCTTTCCCTGGGCTTGAGCATCACCAGTGGCATGAATGCGATAGCGCATGCCGCCGAAGGTTTGTACGCGCAAGACCGAAACCCGATGACCCGTTTGATGGCCATGGAAGGCATTGCGTCTTTGGCCAAGGCCTTGTCTTTGATCCGCCAACACGCGGATGACCCGAAGGGCCGGGCATTGGCTTTGTACGGTGCCTGGTTGTGCGGCAGCGTGTTGGGTAGCGTGGGCATGGCTTTGCACCACAAGCTGTGTCACACGCTGGGCGGCAGTTTCAATTTGCCGCATGCCGAGGTGCATACCGTGGTGCTGCCGCATGCCTTGGCTTTTAACGCCAGTGCCGCACCCGAGGCCATGCAAGACCTGGCCCATGCACTGGGAGTCAACAACGGGCCGTTGGGGGTGTACCAATTGGCCAAAGACAACGGCGCACCCGTGGCATTGAAAGACATAGGCATGAAAGCCGCAGACCTGGATGTAGCGGCGGATCTGGCGGTCAAGCAACCGTATTGGAACCCGCGTCCTTTTGGTCTGCCGCAGCGTGATGAGATCAGGGGGTTATTGCAAAGGGCATTTGATGGCAGTCCACCGGTTTACGGGTAAACCCCGGGCATTGTTCGGCTTCTTCGAACAATCTACTTTTCAATTAATGACTACCCTTGGATATCCCACGGGTCTACAGTCGCTACAACATTGAAATTCGGCAAAGACCGGATATGAGACAGACAGGTAACAGTTCAGTTTTCAGGCAACCAACATTCATAACAGGAGATAAGCATGTCATTGAATCGCAGAGCATTTATACAAAGCACGGCTGCAGCCGCTGCCGCAGTCACCAGCACCACACTTTGGGCGGCTGACACCATCAAAATTGGTTTTGTCACACCCTTGACCGGGCCGCTGGCATTGTTTGGTGAAGCCGACAAATGGACTGTCGAGCAGATGAAGCAGGCCTTCAAGGACGGCATCAGCGTGGCCGGCAAGAAATACAGCGTCGAGATCCTGATCAAGGACAGCCAGTCCAACCCGAACCGCGCAGCCGAGGTTGCCAGCGACTTGATTTTGAAAGACAAAATCACATTGATGGTGGTCAGCAGCACACCTGAAACCACCAACCCGGTGAGCGATGTGTGTGAATTGAATGAAACACCTTGCATTTCTTCTGTTTGTCCTTGGCAGCCGTGGTTCTTCGGTCGCAAAGGCGATCCGGCCAAGGGCTTTGCGTGGACACACCATTTCTTCTGGGGACTGGAAGACGTGATCGGCAATTTCACCAACGGCTGGAAAAGTGTCAAGACCAACAAAAAAGTCGGCGGCCTGTTCCCTAACGACGGTGATGGCAATGCCTGGGGCGACAAGGCGGTCGGTTTCCCCAAGCCTTTGGCTGACATGGGCTTCACACTGAATGACCCGGGCCGCTACCAAAACGGCACTCAGGACTTCAGTGCGCAAATTGCAGCATTCAAAAAAGACGGTGTCGAGATCGTCACCGGTGTGATGATTCCGCCGGATGCCAAAACCTTTTTGACCCAGGCCAAGCAACAGGGTTTCAACCCCAAAGTGATCACATTGGGCAAAGCCTTGTTGTTCCCTGTAGGCATTGAAGCCTTGGGCGATTTGGGCCTGGGCTTGACGACTGAAGTCTGGTGGAGCCCGTCGCATCCGTTCAGCTCATCACTGACTAAACAAAGCGCCAAGGACTTGGCTGCCACTTACGAGAAAAGCAGTAACAAACAGTGGACGCAGCCGCTTGGTTTCGCCCATGCGCTGTTCGAAGTTGCCGCAGATGCACTCAAGCGAGCCAAGTCGGTCAAGTCTGCCGATCTGCGCGATGCCATCGCAGCCACCGATCTCAAAACCATTGTTGGCCATGTGAAATGGGGCGGTCCCGGCCCGTTCAAAAACGTCAGCAAAACACCGCTGGTATTGGGTCAATGGGTCAAGGGCAGCAAACACAAAGTGGACCTCGTCATCGTCAATAACGAGACCGCGAAAAACATTCCCACCGGAGGCACCCTCAAGCCAATGTAAGGGTGTGACACATGGCCTTGCTTGAGTTGCAATCTGTCAGCAAGTCCTATGGTGCCTTGCAGGTGATCCAGTCTGTTTCTTTATTGGTAGATGAAGGACAGACATTGGGGATCCTCGGGCCTAACGGGGCGGGCAAGACCACTTTGTTTAACCTCATCTCGGGCGATGCGGCTTGTGACAGCGGGCGTGTGCTGTATGCAGGCCGGGACATCACCCTTGAAAAAGCGCACCAGCGTTGCCGCAGCGGTATCGGTCGCTCTTACCAAGTGCCGCAGCCCTTTGGCAATATGTCGGTGTTTGAAAACCTGGTCACTGCGGCTTGCTTTGGTGGCGGTCAGGACGAGCGCGATGCTTGGGACACGGCTCATGAAGTGCTTACCCAAACCGGGTTGTTGGCCCAAGCCAATAAGGCCGCCGGTTCGCTCACACTGCTGAACCGAAAGCGTTTGGAATTGGCACGTGCTTTGGCAACCCGCCCCAAATTGTTGTTGCTCGATGAAATCGCCGGGGGCCTCACCGTACACGAAGCGCACGAGCTGCTGGAAGAGTTGCATCGCATCAAAGCCAGCGGCGTCACCATGGTGTGGATTGAACATGTGGTGCATGCATTGCTGTCTATTGCAGACCGCTTGCTGGTCATCAATTTCGGCACCATGCTGGCGCAAGGCACGCCCGAGGCAGTGTTGAACAACCCCGAGGTGCAGCGTGTGTATATGGGACTGGAAGTCGCCGAGCTATGACTGCATTGCTGCAAACCCAAGGCTTGACCGCTTTTTATGGGGATGCGCAGGCATTGTTTGGCATTGACTTTCAAGTGGACCAAGGCGAAATGGTCGCCATCATTGGTGCGAATGGCGCTGGCAAAAGCACCTTCATGAAAGCCGTCACCGGTTTGGTCAAAGTGCAGCCTTCTCACATTTTGTGGCAAGGCCGAGCAATTGGCGGTTTGCCGGCCTATGAGATTGTCAAGCGCGGCATTGCGCTGGTGCCCGAGGGCAGGCGCTTGTTCCCCAGTTTGAGCGTGGAAGAAAACCTGTTGATGGGCGCGTGTTCTGAACGCACAGGTGTTTGGAATTTGTCGCGCGTGTATCAGCTTTTCCCCATACTCCAAGAAAAACGTTTGCAAGCCTCCACATCGCTGTCCGGCGGTCAACAGCAAATGGTGGCGATTGGCCGGGCTTTGATGAGCAACCCCGCTTTGTTGCTGTGCGACGAGCTCAGTTTGGGTTTGGCACCCATCGTCATCAAAGAAATTTACAGCGCCATGCCGCGCATTTGTGCAGAAGGCATGACCGTGGTCATGGTCGAGCAAGATGTCAGCAAAGCGCGCGAAGTCTCCAGCCGTTTGTATTGTTTTCAAGAAGGCACGGTGTCGCTGCAAGGCGTGTCTTCAACTTTGACGACAGAGCAGATTTCTCAGGCCTATTTCGGCTTGCCGGATAAGCAAGAGGCGGCACAGCCATGATGGACACGTTGATGCAAACCTTGGTGCAAGGCGTGCTGCTTGGAGGCTTGTACTGTTTGTTCGCGCTGGGTTTGTCGCTGATGTATGGCGTGATGCGACTGACCAACACCGCACAAGGCGACTTTATTTTGCTCGGCTCATTCAGTGCCGTGGCTTGTATCGCCGCATTGAATTGGCTGGCACCTGACTCACCGTGGCTGCCATTGTTGTTGTCTCCTGCGTTGTTGTTGCTGGCATTTGCAGTCGGTTTTGTGTTGCAGCGGCAAGTGCTGAATCGGGTGCTGGGCAAAGACCCGTTGCCGTCGTTGGTGGTGACCTTCGGTTTGTCCATCGTCATACAAAACCTGTTGCTGGAATTGTTCTCGGCTGACCCACGATCGATAGAAACTGGCGGATTGAATATCGCCAGTGTTCAGTTGCCCGGTGGATGGGCTGTCGGTGTCTTGCCATTGTTGATACTGGGTTTGGCATTGGCCGCCACTTATGGTTTGCAGTGGATGTTTGATCACACCGCCTTGGGGCGCAGTTTTCGCGCGGTGTCAGACGATTTGGAAATCGCCCAGTTGATGGGCTTGAATGCCAAACGGGTGTATGCCTATGCCACTGGCATCTCCTTCATGTTGATCACCGTGGCCGGGGTGTTGCAGGCGATGCGCACCACGGTGTCGCCGTCTGATGGGCCGATGTTGTTGTTGTTTGCGTTCGAGTCGGTCATCATTGGCGGCATGGGTTCGTTCAAGGGCACCTTGATCGGCGCTTTGCTGCTTGGTGTCACTCAACAGATGGGTTTTTTGTTTGACCCGGGATGGGGCATCTGGTTTGGGCACATCGTCTTTTTGTTGTTGCTCTTGGTTCGTCCGCAAGGGCTGTTTCCCAAAACTGTAGGCTGATGGCATGAATGCATTTACCGTCACTCGCAGCAACCGTTCCAGCCGTTCGGCCATGTGGGTAGCTGTTGTGTTGGTGATTGCAGCGGCCACCATTCCTTTCTGGGCTCCCGAGGACAACCGCTCGGCGTGGATGCGCGAGTTTGTGGAAATCGCCTGTTACCTGGTGTTTGCATTGATGTGGAATTTGCTGGCGGGTTACGGCGGCATGGTCAGCATTGGCCAGCAGGCGTTTTTTGGTTTTGGCGGATACGCCATGTTGATGTTGAGCAATTTCGCTGGCATCAATCCTTTTGTCGCCGTGCCTGTGGCGGCCTTGTGTGCTGGACTGATCGCAGTGCCTGTCTCGTTCATCGCGTTTCGATTGCAAGGCGGATATTTCGCCATCGGCACCTGGGTGATTGCCGAGGTGTTTAGATTGAGCTTTGCCAATATGTCCATGGTCGGTGGCGGTTCGGGCACCAGCCTCACGGCCTTCAGTGGCATCAGCAAAGCCGTTCGCGAACAAACCACTTTCTGGATGGCGCTGGCCGGCATGGTGGCAGCCGTGCTGTTGGTGTATTTGTTTTTGCGCAGCAAACGCGGCCTGGCCTTGATGGCGATCCGCGACAACGAGGTGGCCGCTGAATCGCAAGGCATTGCGGTGCAGCGCACCAAACTGGCGGTGTATGTGGTGGCGGGCTTGGGCGCAGGCTTGGCCGGTGCCATGTATTACCTGAGCAATTTGCGCATCACACCGGATGCAGCCTTCAGCGTGAACTGGACCGCGTTTGCGATCTTCATGGTGGTGATTGGCGGCATCGGCCGCATAGAAGGCCCCATCGTCGGCGCATTGATTTTTTGGGTGCTGAATAAATTCTTCAGTGACTATGGCAGTTGGTATTTGATGGGCTTGGGTTTATTGGCCATCATCGTCACCATTTACTTCAAGCAAGGCTTGTGGGGGTATACGCAACAACGCTGGGGTTGGGCGCTTTTTCCTACCCAAAGGCGCTTGGACTGATACTGCGGTTTGCGCTGTATTCAGCGATCTGATTCATTCAAGGAACAACATGGTCAATATCAACGAGCATTCCATCACTCAAGCGGTTCTTGACAGATTGGACAACTGCGATAACCCGCGACTCAAAACCATCATGTCTTCACTCATTCGGCATCTGCATGATTTCGCCCGCGAAGTGCAATTGAGCGAAGATGAATGGATGACCGGTATACAGTTTCTGACCGCCACAGGCCACAAATGCGATGACAAGCGACAGGAGTTCATTTTGTTGTCTGACACCCTGGGCTTGTCCATGTTGACTGTGGCCATGCAAAACGCAAAACCCCCCGGTGCCACTGAAGCAACCGTGTTCGGCCCGTTTCACATTGACCAAGCACCTGAGTACCAAGAAGGCGAAGACATTTCAAATGGCGCGAGTGGTGAACCCTTGTTTGTCAGTGCACGCGTCTTGAATACCGAAGGCAAAGCCGTCGCGGGTGCTCGCGTCAACATATGGCAGGCCGATGCAGACGGTTTGTATGACGTGCAGCGGCCTGAGTTGCAAGCCAACCAAGCACGCGGCATTTTGCATACCGATGCGCAAGGACGGATGGCGTTTCAAACCGTGTTGCCCGTGTCATACCCGGTGCCAGTGGACGGACCGGTGGGACAAATGCTGCTGGCCACCGGCAGACACCCCTGGCGACCCGCCCATGTGCATTTCAAAATTGATGCACCGGGTTACCAAAGTTTGATCACCCATGTGTTCCGTGATGACGATGGCTATTTGCAAAGCGATGTGGTGTTCGGTGTACGTTCATCGCTGCTGGGTAAATACATACGCCATGAGGCGGGTGACGCACCAGACGGACAGCATTTATCAACACCGTTTTACACCTTGAACTATGACTTTGTGCTAGCTGTAGAAGGTGTTGCATGAGCCAGGTATTGCATTTGGTGATGTGGAAACTCAAAGGCGACACACCCGCAGAAAAAGCCGCGCATGCATCGACTTTGAAAACAGCATTTCTGGGCATGCAGCCACACCTGCCCGGTTTGTTAGAGGTGTTTGCAGATGCCAATGTGGTTCAAGTTGACGGCGCATTCGACTTTGCCATCAGCATGCGGTTTGCCTCCTGGGCAGATTTGAAGGCGTACAACGACCATCCGGTGCATGAAGACATCAAACTTTTGATGCGCGAGATTCGCACCGAGCGCGCCCAAGTGGATTTTGAAATTCCCGGTTGAAGGAGGGCAAATGATCAACAAGATTGCAAACAGCGTGGCAGCCGGCATCGGCCATGTGGCAGACGGCTCCATCGTCATGGTCGGCGGCTTTGGCACCGCAGGCATACCGGATGAATTGATTGACGGATTGATTGAGCAAGGTGCGAAAGACCTGACCCTGATCAATAACAATGCAGGCAATGCTGAGTTCGGTATTGCGGCCTTGTTAAAAGCACAGCGTGTCAAAAAAATCATCTGCAGTTTTCCTCGCCAGACCGACAGCCACGTGTTTGATGCGCTGTACCGCAGTGGCGAGTTGGAGCTTGAACTTGTGCCGCAAGGCAATCTGGCCGAGCGCATACGCGCAGCAGGCGCGGGTATTGGTGCTTTTTTCACGCCCACTGGCTACGGCACCGAATTGGCGAAAAACGCAGATGGCACACCCAAAGAAACTCGGCTGATCAACGGCAAACACTATGTACTGGAGTACCCCTTGCATGCTGATTTGGCTTTGGTGAAAGCAGAGTGCGGCGACCGCTGGGGCAATTTGATGTTCAGAAAAGCCGCACGCAATTTCGGCCCCATCATGGCCATGGCCGCCAAACGCAGCGTGGCCTCGGTGCATGAAGTGGCGGGTCTGGGACAACTCGACCCGGAACACATCGTCACACCGGGCATTTTCGTCAGCGCCATTGTGCAAATTGAAAGACGCGCGACACAAGGCGGTGGCTTCAAAGCCGTGGCTTGAGTCATACAGGAGAAACACCATGGCGATACACAAACGCAGCAAAGACGAGTTGGCCAAACGCGTGGCGCAAGACATGTTCGACGGCGCTTATGTGAACTTAGGGATTGGCATGCCGACGCTGGTCGCCAACCATTTACCCCCCGGTATAGAAATCGTCTTGCACAGCGAAAACGGCATCCTCGGTATGGGACCTGCACCTGCCAAGGGCGAAGAGGACTATGACTTGATTAACGCCGGTAAACAAGCGGTGACATTGCTGCCCGGCGGTGCATATTTTCACCACGCCGACAGCTTTGCCATGATGCGCGCCGGTCACTTAGACATTTGCGTGCTCGGCGGCTTTCAGGTGTCGGTCAGGGGTGACCTGGCCAACTGGAGCACCGGTGAACCTGGCGCCATTCCCGCTGTTGGCGGTGCCATGGACTTGGCCATAGGCGCGAAACAAACCTGGGTGATGATGGACTTGCTGACCAAACAAGGCGTAAGCAAAGTGGTGCCGCAATGTACTTACCCGTTGACCGGCATTGCATGTGTCAAACGCATTTACACCGACATGGCGACGCTGGAATGCACACCGAATGGACTGGTGTTGATTGATTTGGTGGACGGGTTGACGAGGGGGGAGTTGGAGGGGTTATTAGGTCTTGAAGTAATTCTTGAGAACACAATTATTTCACCCAATTCTCCAGCCTGAGCCCTTTGACTCTTCGAAACTCTTTCAAGTTGTTAGTCACCAATGTGCAGTCATATGCCAATGCATGGCAGGCTATCCATAAATCGTTGGCACCAATCGGTGTGCCTGCATTGCGCAAGCGTGTGAAATGGGTGGCATAGTTTTCACACAAGAGTTCGCTGATCTGATATCGCACTGGCACTGAACGTGTGAGATCTGTCAGGCGTTTGAGTACTTCAGATTTGCGAGTGCTGCCTTCCGCGCCTTTAAGTAATTCTGCAAAGGTGACAAATGACATGCATAGCTCGTCGCTGGGGTCCAGTTCGTTGATGCGCTCAGCAATCCCTGGCGGTTTGTTCTTGATGAGGTAGATCAAAATATTGGTGTCAAGCATGTACCTCACAGAGATTCCCTGTCTTGCATTGGGAGTGAATCTTTTTTATCGGCGGCCAGCAGGTCAACGAAATCCTGATCAAAGGCTTGCAAGGCTTGTAGCAGTGCTGCGCCCCGGTCTGTGGCGATCGGGTGCAACACCAGATCACCTTCTGCGTTACGGAAAATCTCGACCCGACTGGCATCCAGCCTGAATTCTTGAGGAATCCGCACTGCCTGGCTGTTGCCGTTCATAAAGACGCGACTGATGACTGAAGACATTGCAATTCCTTTGTACACACATGTATGTGTGCATTATACGTGGCTTGAACATGTTTTTTCAATACCAGCGGCGTTAAGTCAAAACCCGCGACTCTGCAACACCACCAGCCCTTTAGGCGTTTGCAAATGGGCGGAAATATTCGCTTCGCCGTTGCTTACTTCGATATCCTTCAAATGCACCGCTTCAAAAGCGCTGGTCAATTTCTCTGAAGAAGGGTGCGAGACCGTGATGTTTTGCAAGCTCACGCCCGATCGGGGCAGGCTGTTGCGCGGGTGCAGCCGCATGGGCTCTGCCGCATCCGGCTTGCCCCATTGAATCAAGGTCGGCAGCGTGCCGTCGAACAAGCGTTGGCCGTCGTCGCGCACCGTGATTTGCCAGTTCAGCATGCCTTTGCCGGTGCGGCGATGCGCGTGCACCGCGGGTCCGGTGTCCAGGTTTTGCGCTTTCCAGGTGTTTCTGGCGAGTTGAATATCCGTGGTGTTCACCACAAAATGAATCAATGCGGGTTGTTTAGCAATCGATGCTTGTAAAGCAGGATCGTCCAGGTCAAACCAGCGTTTGTTTGCATTGCGTTTTTGTGCAGAGGCGGCGGGGTTGATGGCGATGATTTCAAAATAAGCCATGGGGTAACGCGGCGTGGCAATTTTGAACAAACGATTGTGCGTGCCGTATTTTTCATGCTCACCGCCTGCATTCGGGGTAATGCCCAGTGTGGCTTCGCACCAGGCGACTCCCTCTTCCAAGCTACGTGCTGCGACCACCAAGTGGTCAATATGTGTTTCAAGTGCGCTGTTTGTCATGGTGCATGTTATCGCTGAAGCTTTAGCGTATTAACGTTGGCACTTGTATTAAATACAAATCAACCCAATTCTCAAGCCAAACCCAAATAAATCTGCCTCACATGGTCATCTTTGGCCAGATCCGCCGCCAGTCCTTCTTGCGCCACATGGCCGTGCTCCAAGATGTAGGCGCGATCGGCGATTTGCAGCGCGGATTGCGCATCCTGCTCGGCCATCAAAATGGCGACGCCGCTGTTTCGGATATGTCGGATGGCGTTGAAAATTTCCATCTTCAAGCGGTGTGCAATGCCGACAGAGGGTTCGTCCAGCAGCAGCAGTTTGGGCGCGCCCATGAGCGCGCGGCCGATGGCGACCATTTGCTGTTGACCACCGGACAAGGTACTGACCATTTGGCTGCCGCGCTCTTGCAGAATGGGGAACAACTGGTAGACCTTGTTCAGGTCGGCGGCGACGGCGGCTTTGTCGTTACGCAGGTAGGCGCCGAGTTGAAGGTTTTTCAATACACTGAGTTCGGGGAACAGCCGGCGTCCTTCGGGGCAATGGCAAATCCCTAAACCCACGACTTTTTCAGTGGCCACGTTGTGCAGCGATTGGCCTTCAAATGTCAGCCCGCCTTGCGCGTCTATGGCACGCGAGATGGCTTTGAGCAGCGTGGATTTGCCCGCGCCGTTGGGCCCGAGCACGGCCACGAGTTCGCCCGGCATCACGCGCAAGCTGATGCTCTCCAAGGCCATGGCTTTGCCGTAAGAGGCGCTGAGTTGGTCCAGTTCAAGCATGGTTGTCCAGGTTCAACGGGTTTTGTTTACCGATATAGGCTTCGATGACGCGCGGGTCTTTCACAATGTCGGCGGGCGAGCCCTCGGCGATGATTTCGCCGAAATCTATGGCCACCACGCGCGACACCAGTTGCATGAACTCGCGCAGCTTGTGTTCAATCAACAAAATGGTGAGATGTTGTTCGCTGTGCAGTTTGCGTATCAGCACCGACAGCGCTTCAATTTCGGATGAACCCAGGCCGGCAAACGGTTCATCCAGCAGCAGCAATTCGGGCTCGGTGGCGAGTGCGCGTGCAATTTCCAGCCTGCGCAAATCGCCGTAGGACAGCAGCTCGGACGCTTGCTGCGCTTTGTCTGCCAGGCCGACTTGCGCCAGCAAATGCATGGCGCGTTCGCCCAAGTCATGCGTTTTGACGCGCGGGCCCAAGCTGCCGACCAGCACGTTTTCCAGCACGGTCAAGCCGACAAACGGACGGCACAGCTGAAAAGTGCGCGCCATGCCCAAGCCGACGATGGTGTTGGCTTTCAACTGACGTATAGGCTGGCTGCGCAGCAACACCTCGCCCGAGTCGGCGGGAATAAAACCGGTGAGCAGATTGAACAACGTGGTCTTGCCCGCGCCGTTGGGCCCAAGAATGCCAACGATCTCGCCTTTGTGTAATTCCATGTTGAATTTTTTCAACACATGCAAGCCACCAAAGTGCTTGTCCAGTTGATTGACTTGCAGCAGCGCGCTCATGATGGACGCCCCAGATTGCGCATCTTCTGCCAGATGGGGGCGATGATGCCATTGGGCAGGAAAAACAAAATGAAGATCAACAGCAAGCTGTAAACCATCAAACGCCATTCACCGAAATTGCGCAGACCTTCGGTCATGACGGTCAGCAACAAAGCACCGCCGACCGGTCCGAAGATGGTGCCCATGCCGCCCACATACACCATGGTGATGATGGTGATAGAGGTGACCACGGCAAACAATTGCGGGCTGACCTGTAATTGGTAATGTGCATACAGTGCGCCGCCTAAACCGGCGAAGGCCGCACTGATGACCAGCGACACAATTTTGTAGGTGGTGATGGGCAGACCGGCGGCCAGACACGTGGCTTCGTCGCCGCGTATGGCGCGCAGTATCAAACCCCAGCGTGAGCGCGCCATCCACGACAGCAACAGGGTGATACCGCCCAACACCGCCAGCACAAACCAGTAGTAGTGCAAAGGGTTGACGATAAGCGGTGTGATGTCTTGTATGCCTTCTTCGCCGCCGGTGTATTCCCAAAAAATCAACATCAGGCGTTGCATGATGACCGCCGATGACAACATGGCGAGCGCGAAATACGGGCCTTTCAAGCGCAGTGTGGGAAAACCCAGCACGACGGCGAACGCCATAGCCACCAACATGGACATGGGCAGACTCCACCAGGGGCCGACGCCGAAGTGCACGTTGAGAAAACCAGCGGCATAAGCACCGACGCCTATGAACAGCGAATGGCCGAAGTTTTCGCGGCCGGTCAGACCGGACATGAAATCCCAGCTGACCGCCCAGATGCCGTAAATAGCTGCTACCGTCAGTACGCCGACCAAGTATGTACCGGTGAACAAAGTGGGCAGCAGGCCCAGCAACAGCAGTGCTAACAGTCCGCCAAAGCTGCTGAGGGTATCGAGTCCTTTGAATGCTTTCATGTTGCGTCTGCCTGTCAGAATGCGGCGCGTTTGCCGAACAGGCCGGCCGGACGGAACACCAGCATCAGCAAGGTGGCCAAGACAGACACAATTTCTGTCCAACTGCTGGACACCATATAAGCAACGATGGTTTCTGCATAGCCGAGCATGAAGGCTGCGGCAATGCTGCCGGGGATAGAGCCCAGGCCACCGACCACCACAATGGCAAACGCTTTGACGATGGGTAGCAAATGCATGGACGGTTGCACCGACAAAAACGGTCCGGCCATGACACCGGCCAGCGCCGCCAGCCCGGCCGAGATGGCCATCACCAATGAAAAAATGCGGTCGCTTGGTATGCCCATGTACTTGGCGGCCAGCGGGTCTTGCGAAATAGCAAGAATGGCGCTGCCCAATCGGGTGAACTGAATGAAGGCATACAAACCGCCGATGGCCACAGTGGCAACCGCCAGTGTCAGCAGTCGTTGACCGGCGACATCCACACCGAAGAGATTGAACTTGGTGTCTATGAAGGCCGGTACGTTGCGGTATTCAGAACCGAAGATGAGGAACAAGGCTTGCTCAACCACCAATGCCGTGGCCAGAGAAATCATCAACACGCCCAATTGTGAAGAACGCAGCGGGCGGATCAGGATTTTTTCCACCAGAACGCCGAAGATTGCGACGATGGCAATCGACAACAGTGCTGCCAGCCACAGCGGCAAGCCGGCCAGCGTTGTTAGCACATACGCAGAGTAAGCGCCCAGCGCATAAAACGAACCGTGCGCCAGGTTGAGAATGCGAGCTACACCGAAGATCAGCGTGAAGCCGACCGCCAGCATCGCGTAAATGGCGCTGGTGACTGCGCCGTAGATAAGGATTTCCACTGTTTATTTCTTCATCCAAGGCGGCATGATGAATTTGCCGGTGCGCAATTCCTTGGGATAAATCACAGCGCGTTCGCCTTTTTCCTGCCATTGCACAAACATGAAGTTGACTTTGCCGGGGCCGGTTTGCACATCATGCTGTTCATCAAAAGTGATTTCACCGGCCACGCCTTCGTGTTTGGTTTTTTCCAGCTCTTTGATGACCTTCTCGGTGTCAAAACTGCCGGCGCGTTTCACAGCATCGGCGTAAATAAATACCGCGTCATAAGCAAAGAAAGCTGAATACACGGGGAAGTTGGAAGAGTTCCTTTTGAACTCATCAAAGAAGGGCACGGTTTTCTTGGTGATGGGTGCGCGCACCGCAAAGTTGGCGGCGATCTCGGAAATGGATTTGCCGCCGATGCGGGTAAAGAAATCGCCGTCCATGCTTTTCACATCAATGCCGCCGTAGGGCACCGGCACTTGGGCATCGTGCCATTGCTTGGCAAACACGTCGCTTGACGCGTGTGACAGCACCACAATCATGTACTGCGCGCCGCTGGACTTGACTTTGGCCAGCAAGGGTGAAAAGTCAGAAGTCTGGGTGTCAAACAATTCGGTCATACGCACATCGGCGCCGACTTCCTTGGCACCTTTGGTCAAAATAGGCACCAGGTCTTGCACCCATTTGGCGTTTTCGCCGACGATGGCAATGTTTTTGAAGCCCAGCTCACCAATGACAAATTTTGAAATGAAGTCAACCAGAGCACGTGCCTGGTGCGCTGCATTGACCGGGCCGACGCGGAAAATGTATTTGTAGTTGTCGTAATCCTGCTTCACTTTGTTGGTGATAGACGGCGAGGCTGCGCCCACGCCCAGGTAAATGGTTTTGGCCGCCGAGATGTGCGGCAACTGAGCCAGTGTCACACCGCTGGTATAGCCGCCGATCAGCAAATCTACTTTTTCATCGGCAGTCAGCTTTTTGATGGCGCTGATGCCGGTCTCGGGGTTTTCGGTTTCGTCGGCCGACACGAATTCAAACTTGCGTCCCAGCACCCCGCCTTTTTTATTGATTTCGTCGACCGCCATCTTGACCGCGGTCAGCGTGTCTCTGCCGACTTGCAGTTGCACCGAGGTGGGCACGCCTATGCGCACCGGTTTGACCTGGGCCATCAGGGCTGTAGTTCCAAGCAGACCGCTGCCGAGCAGCAGGCCGGCTAACAGCGAATGCAGGGTTTGACGTTTGAAAGAAATAGGCACGGCGGGTTCCTTTGAAAACAGTGATCAGAAAGCTGGGGGATTCTGAGAATAGGTCAGCCGAAAAAGCAAGAGGCTAAGCCCTGACAGGGTCGGTTTAAGTACGTCTATCTGTTACATCCGGCTGTCAATAATTGGCCGCAGTGCCACCTAAGTGACAAGTAGACGATATTGGCAGATGCTCTACAGTCGGTTTTTTCAATTGGAGCCTGCTTCATGCGCGTGTTATTGCTCGGTGCCACCGGCACCATAGGACTGGCCACGGCCAGGGCATTGCTCAGCAGCGGCCACGAGGTGGTGTGTCTGGTACGGGATAAAGCCGGGGTCAAGGGAAGTTGGACTGCTGAAAAAACGCGCGAACGGCTGGCGGGAACCCAAGTGCGTTTTGGCGATGTGCAATCGGCTGAATCTGTGCAAATACACGGTTTGCAAGGCGAACATTTCGATGCTGTGGTGTCTTGCCTGGCCTCGCGCACCGGCAACCCGCGTGATGCATGGGCCGTAGATTACCAAGCCCATTCGCAGTTATTGAAACTTGTACAAGCCGCAGGCATAAAGCAATTTGTGTTGCTGTCTGCGATTTGCGTGCAAAAGCCATTGCTCGGTTTTCAGCAAGCCAAACTTGCTTTTGAAAAAGAACTCATCGAATCCGGTTTGATTTATTCCATCGTCAGGCCAACGGCGTTTTTCAAATCCTTGTCCGGGCAGATTCAACGCTTAAAGCAAAGTAAGCCTTTTTTGCTGTTCGGCGACGGGCGTTTGACTGCTTGCAAGCCCATCAGCGATCACGACCTCGGGCATTTCATCGCCGCGTGTTTGAGTGATGCTGACAAACACAACCGGATACTGCCCATAGGCGGGCCGGGCGAGGCAATCACGCCTTTGCAGCAAGGCGAGTACCTGTTCAAACTACTTAGCAAAACCCCGAAGTACAAACACGTGCCCGTCGGTTTGCTTGATGTCATCATCAATGTGTTGAAGACCCTAGGAAAATTGATACCGCCGCTGGCTGATAAGGCTGAACTTGCCCGCATAGGCCGCTATTACGCTACCGAGTCTATGCTGGTGTGGAACACGCAAACGCAAGCCTATGACGCGGAAGCAACGCCGTCCTTCGGCACGCAAACATTGTTTGAACATTACGAACAACTTGTGGCGGGCAAGGCGGATGTGCAACTCGGGGATCACTCTGTGTTTTGAGGCCGTTGCCAGCCGCTTAGGTACAGGTATGTCTTGTGCAAGCTTGGGGTAATAAAAGATTGCGTTAAGCTGACAGCATGAACCCCGATGACCTGCAAAAACTCGTGACCATGACCATGCCTTTCGGCAAACACCAAGGCAAGCTGTTGGCCGATCTGCCGGGTAATTATTTGAACTGGTTTGCGCGCGAAGGTTTTCCAAAGGGTGAGATAGGCAGGTTGCTGGCTTTGATGCAAGAGATAGACCACAACGGCCTGGGTGATTTGCTCAAACCTTTAAGACAGCCGCGCCCGTGAATCTGCCCACGCCTGCCGCTTTGGATGCTATGTCGCTGGTGCAGCGCTTGAAAAGAAAGCCGGATGCACACAAGGGCGACGCAGGCAAAGTTCTGTTGATAGGCGGAGCCGCCACCATGTCAGGCGCGTTGGTGTTGGCCGGACAAGCGGCTTTGTACAGCGGCGCAGGTTGGGTGGTGTTGATGATGCTGGACGCAAGCAGTGCGCATCTGGTGCCTGAGCAACCCGAGTTGATGGTTCACGATGCACAAAGCATGCAGCCGCAACAAGCCTTGGAACGCATACAGCCGGATGTGATTGCCATCGGGCCTGGGATGGGTCAAAGCCCGTTGGCCGCTCAATGGCTACAGGCTGCACTTTCATGGCCGGTGCCACTGGTGATAGATGCTGACTCCATCAATCTGTTGTCAGCAAACCCAGAGTTGTTAAAGGTCCTGCAAATACGCAGTTACCCTTCGACAATGACGCCGCACCCGGGCGAGGCAGCGCGGTTATTGGTTTGCACGAGCGCGGATGTGCAAGCCGATCGCGCGCAGTCAATAGCCGCTTTGGTGCAGTTGACGCAGGCCGTGGTAGTGCTCAAAGGCCAACATACATTGATTGCTTCGCCGGCACATGACGCTGTTCAATGCATGCAAGGCAACCCGGCTTTGGCGGTCGGCGGTACAGGCGATGTGTTGACAGGTTGTATGGCGGCCATCGCTGCGCAAGGGGTGCGTCATGGATTGGATTTGTGGCAGGCAAGTTGTCTGGCCGTTCAATTGCACGCGGTGGCGGCGGACAGACTGGTTGCAAAAGGTACAGGGCCCATAGGGGTGATGCCAAGTGAACTCGTGCGCGAATTGCGCGAATGCATTAACTCTAAGCTGTGACTGTCGTTGTATTGAAGCAGGCTGAGCATGTAAGCGGCTTGAAGAATGAATAAAAAAAGCACTTGAAATTCCTTCCAAGTGCTTGATTTCAATAGGTATTATTGGTGGCGCTTCACGGATTCGAACCGCGGACCTGTGGATTATGATTCCATCGCTCTAACCGACTGAGCTAAAGCGCCGAGCCGCAAATTATAGCGAGACTGTGGTGGGGGATTTGAGGAGGTGATTTGGAATCAAAACCAGTCTCAACGTCTGTAAATTTCTTTGCGGTTACCAACCCTCAAAACCAAGATCACCAATCGATCTTTGACGCTTTGCAGTCTTGTTCTTAGAAACTGTATGACTCTGCTGGC